>NZ_JBFAAA010000002.1:843714-1030397 GCF_040639475.1 Kribbella sp. NPDC023855 | reverse complement strand
TCTGGGTGATCTCGACCGTGCCGATGCTGCTGCTGGCCCTGGTGATCGCGAACGCGCTGCACAACGCGACGCGGTTCCGCAGCTTCTACCATGCACCACCGGCCGCGCCACCACCGGCCGCACCGCCACCAGCAGCTCCACCGCCTGCGCCACCGCCGGCACCGCCGCCTGCGCCACCTCCAGCACCGCCGCCTCCAGCACCGCCGCCCCCGCCGCCACCGCCACCGCCGCCTCCGGACGAACCGCCACTGCTACCACTGGGCTGAGACGATCGGTTCTGGGAGCCACTCGGGCCTGAGGGTTGCTGACTCGACCGGCCGACGTTGCGGGCGCCACTGGGCCCGTCGCTCTCGCTCTTGGCGGACTCGCTCGCCTTGTCGGCGATCTTGTCCGCACCGATCATCTTGGCCGCGAGCATCCCGGCGCCGGCCGAACCGGCGGTCGCCGCGACCATCGGCGCGATGAAGCGCATCAGCGCGGGCAGCGCGAACAGGGCGAGGACCAGCATCGTCATTCCGACGACCATGTTCATCACCTGGGCGCCGATCGGCTCGCCGGTGAACTTCAGCCCGCGGCCGTTGTTGGACGCCAGCCGCAGCGCGGTCGCGTAGACCAGCGCCGCGACCGGTTTGTAGAGGACGAAGGCGAGCAGCCAGGACAGGATGCGCTTGAGCCAGCCCTTGCCCATCTCGGTGTTGGTCGCCGCCGCCGCGATCGGCAGTACGCCGAGCAGCAGGATCAGCATCCCGGTCCGGACAATCATCAGCACGACCTGGATCACCGAGGCGAGCAGGGTGAGGATGCCGATCGTGATCAGCAGTCCGATCCCGGCCCCGCCGCCCGCGGCGCTGAAGCCCATCACCGCGATCATCGCCTGACCGAAGGCGGTGCCCGACTTGGGCAGATCGCCGTCCTTGGTGCAGTGCCAGCCGGAGCCGTCGTTCTGCATCGCCGTGGTGACGATGCAGTTGGCGAACTGGTCACCGAACAGGATCAGGAGCTGGACCGCCCCGATGGCGAAAGCCGACACGATGGCGAAGGTGATCAGCGAGCGGAGCAGGTCCCGCAGCGGCTCGCCGCGATGGCTGATCGCCATCTGGATGGCCGCCACCATCACTCCGAGGACGGCGACGGCGATGCCGATGTACTGCGTGTGGGTCCAGATCCAGCCGACCGTCTCGCTGGCCGGCGCCCCGGTGTCCTCGTTGCCCACCCCGGGGGTCTTCACGAAGACCCAGAAGGTGCCGATGGTGGTGAACATGGTGCCGACGGCCTCGGCGATGATCTTGAGAATCGGTTCGAACATGAAGTCGATCAACTTTCCGACGGCGGTTCCAAGGACCCTCTTGACGGCCGCGATCAGGCAATCGAGCCAGTCGCCGGAGCAGAGTGTGATCAGCATCAGCTTCATGTCAGGCCGCCTTCGGCGACACGAAGCGGAGCAGGGCGGGCAGTGCGACGATCCCCATCACCATCATCGTCGCCCCGGTGATCACCTTGACGGTGCTGTCGGTCGGCGACGACATCAGCTTGATCGCGGTGGCGTAGATCAACGCCGCCACCGGTTTGTAGATCACGAAGGCGACCAGCCAGGCGATCGACCGCTTGAACCACATCATTCCCATCTCGGTGTTCGTCGCCGAGGCGGTCAGGGGCAGGACGCCGACCAGCATGATCAGCATCCCGTAGCGGATGACCATCAGGGCGAGCTGGATCAGCGCGCTGATCACCATCAGGATGCCGACCAGGATCACCAGGGCCAGACTGAGCCCGGCGTCCTCGAGCGGATTGACCATCTTCTTCGTGAGCTGGTCGGAGAACTGCGTGCCCCCGCCCAGTGCCCGGTTGATCACCCACTCGGAGAACTCGTCCGAGGCCTGGATCAGCAACGAGGCGAAGGCGGTGATCCCGGCCGACACCATCGCCATCGTGATCAGGCTCTTCATGATGTCGCGCAGCGGTTCACCGCGCTGGGAGACCGCCATCTTGATCGCACCGGCGATCACCGCGATCGACGCGGCCGCCACCAAGATGTACTGCGTGTGGCTCATCACGAACCCGACCGTCTCGTGGTTCTGCACGTCCGGGGAGTCGATCTTGATCCACAGGAAGCCGACCGCCTTCATCACCTCGGTGACGGCCTGCACCACCAGGAACTTGATGGCGTCGAGAATCAGCGAGAAGAGTCCGCCGATCCCCACCTCGACCGCCTTCTCCAGGAACCGGCTGACACACTCGCCCCAGTTCGGCGGCCACATGCAGTTGATCAGCGGGATCATCAGGCGCCTCCGAAGCGGACGTAGCCGTCCAGGGTCTGCAACACGTCGGGCTCGGCCTCACCGTTGAAGCTGCCGTCGGTCTGCAGCACGCCCTTCCAGTCACCGTCCGCCCAGGCCATGGTGACCGGCAGAGAGGCCACCTTGGCGTCGTCGAGCTGGACCGCGATCGCGATGATCGCGCGATCCGGCAGATAGTCGATCACCTTGAACCCGGTGAACTGCGCCATCCGGGGCGTCTCGGGACTCTGGGTGGGTGGCGTCGCGCTGCCTTCGGTCAAGGCCACCCTGCGGCCCTGGTTGGCGACGAACCGCTCCTGCAGCACGGCCATCGTCAGGTCGGGGTTGCGGATCTGCCCGAGCGTCACCATCGCGGCCAGCACCGCGCCGGTCGGCGAGTGGGCGAAACAGGAGCGGACGCCGGCACTGTTCATCACCGCCGGTCCCCCCTCCTGCTGCAGCGGGATCAGCATGTCCGCCTCGAACTCCCACGTCACGGCAGTGGGCGCCGTCTTGGGCCTGCGCTGATCCGGGTTCTTGTTCTTGCAACCGCCCACGCCCGGCTTCGGCCGGGTGGTCGGGCGCGTGGTCGGCGTACCGGTCGGCTCCGTGGTCGGTTCGTCGGTCGGAGTCGCCGCCGGGTCGGTCGGCTCACCAGTGGGCTGCTCGGTGGGAAGGGCCGTCGCGGTCGGGTTCGGCGACGACTGGCCGGCCGGGGTCTCGTCGCCACCGGCGAAGATCCAGACCAGGAGACACACCAGAACCGCGCCGATGACGATCGCCGAGGCGACGAACCCACGCTCCTGCCAGATGGCGGATCCGTCGCTCCCGGTGTCCGCGTCCCCGGAATCGGCGTCCGGGTCCCTGCTGAACAGTCCCACTCCCGCTCAGCCTCCGGCGACCAGCTGCTGCCGGGTGGCCTGCCTCACTTGAGCGCTTCCACGAGCAACGTCGACGACGCGATCACGACGCACGCTGCCATCACCCAGCCGAGGCGGGCGGCGTGCTCGCCACCTTCACCGCGGCGCTGGCCGACGGCCATCATGGCGCCGGCGATCAGGATGCCGAGAATGCAGACGGTGAACGCGATCCAGCGCACCCAGTCGACGATCTTGAGCAGTTTGTCCGCGCCAGGCGGCTCGGCGCCGGGACCGCCCATGATCAAGTCGGGGATCATTTGTACCAGCATCATCGGGGTGTGGCCTTTCAGTAGGGGGCGGGGTAACCCGCTTGATTCGACGCGCGAAGAGCGTAGATGGATTCAAGAACTTCGAAAACCTCGTCCGGGGTGTTGTCGGGTGTGGGATCTTCCCCCCTTCGCCACTCCTCGATCCAGGGAATGTCCCAGACCCTGGGGACGCCGCCGCCGACGATGTCGGCGAAGTCGTCCAGAACCCTGGGCAACCGGCCAGGAGCGTCGGCGATCAGCACGAGGCCGAGCACCGCGACTCCCTGCACCACACCGGACGCCCACTCGATCGCGGCGCGCTGAGCCGCCCGCAGACCCGAGCCGTGGGTCCTGGCGACCAGGACCACAGGCGTCGGCACCGGCGGCGGCGGGATCGGCCAGCGGTGGCCGGCCGCGCGCGTGCCGGGCAGCAGCAGCGACATCGTCGTCTCGCCGGATCCGCCGTGCACGCCCACCCACCACAAGGTGTCCGCGGCGGGAATGGCGAACTTGGGCAACCGCTGGTCCTCCGCCGGCGCCGGTACGCCGTGCTGTGGCGCGACCGGCCCTCGCGGCGTCAGATCCGCGGGCTGGGGTGGGCCTTGCTGCTGCAACGGACCCGGCTCCGGCGGTAGTTGCCGAGTCCACGGATTCTGCTGTGGTTGCGTCATGGCCCCTCCTCTCGCGGTGCGTCACAGGCTGTCGCCCACAGTATTCTCTCGCTATCCGGGTGCGCTGGCGTGACCCATCCACAGGCGAGGATGTTTCTACCCCCTTGTCGGGGTCAGACGAGCCGGCCGGCTCGTGTTCTGGCATGCCATCGGGCCGAAGCATGAGTTACGGGCCACGACATGCTAGAACGGCGTGGTCGGAGACGGACCAACGAGGGAGTTTTGTGGCTGGAATGAGAGGTCACGGTGGCTGAGAAGGGCATCCCATCCTGGCCGAAGGTGACGATCCGGCTGTACGACGACCACAACGCCGAGGTGAAGATCGCCGGGCGCAGTCATCCGGTCAACCACCACGACCCCCGGCAGGCGGCGATCCAGCTCGTCAGCGAGCGGGCGGCCCAGCTCGGCCGCGCGGTCAAGGCGACCGCGGTGGAGTCCGACGGCGCTTCCTGGCCGCTGATCATCCACCCGGACGGCCAGGTCGAATCCGTCGAGGTGGACACCAAGAAGAACAAGCCGATCTGGCCGATCATCGTGGCAACCGTCGTGGCCGGGCTGCTGATCGCGGCGACCGTCATCTACCTGGTCGTGCTGCGCCCGCCCGACGCCGCCCCCAAACCGACCGTCTCGCCGAAGCTGCCGGCTCTGCCCACTCCGAGCGTCGGGCCGGATCAGTTCGCCCGGCCGGCCCCGCCCGGCTGGTCGACCAACGCCAGCTGGACCGTGGACCTCAAGCGGGGCACCGAGCCGGCCGTCTCGCCCGACGGCAGCGAGGTCGCGATCATCACCAAGGACGACAAGATCGCCGTCTTCGACAGCTCCGGCAAGGTGCTGTGGCAGGACAAGGTGCCGCGCAGCGCATTGAGCCCCGTCTACACCACGATCGACTCCAAGCGGGTTGTCGCGGTCGCGGCGCCGGAATCCTTGTTCTACTGGGCCGGTGACGGTGCACAAGCCACCGAACTGAACCTGCCGGACTCGGCGCGAGTCCGCTTCTTCGGTACGTCGCCGCTGGTCGTGCTGAGGAGCGATGCCGGCGCGAGCGTTGTCTCGGGCGGCGAACTCAAGCCGCTCCCGACCCCGCCCCGGTCGGCCACTCTGCTGCTGGCCGAGGGCGAAAAGGCCCTGCTGGCGCGGTACGCCGGTCCGCTGTACTGGCAGCAGCCCGGCAAGGAAACAGTCACGCTGGAGCCCGCGCGGCCGAAAGGCGCGACCAGCATCCACCACATCGTTGCCGCGAGCCCCGGTCAGGTGTTGGTGATCTGGAACACCAAGTCCCCCGAAAAGGTGATCCCCACGGTGAACTCCACCGTGAACGGCGCTGTCGTCGCCACCTGCCCGAGCGTGACCATGAGCCAGGTAGGTGGCTGGCGTTGGGTGCCGGACGAGGGCCGGAAGGTCGCGGCCTGGGGTGAGTGCATGATCAACTACACCACCAACACGACCTCGCTCTTCGAGAACTTCCAGCCCCAGTCGATCACCGGCACGACGGTCTACGGCACCCTCGCCAGCAACCCGTACGCCGGTACGCCGACCGGCAAGTTCCACCAACTGCCCAAGGAGACGGCCCGGCCGTGGGGTGTGGCCGGTCCGCACGCGATCGTCGTCCACAACTCGGTCCTGTACGCACTGGACAAGCTGTGAGGAACCGCCTGCTGGCCGGCCTCCTCGGCACACTGATACTGCTGACACCCGCTATCACCGCGGCCGCGGCCGATGACCCGGACCCGCCCGAGTGGCCAAAAGTCCAACCAAACAGCATCGGCGGCGGCACAGCAGACGACCCCAGCCCGGTCGACTGGCCCGACATCACCAAACCCGCCACCGGCACAGCCAGCGACCCCAAACCAGTCGAGTGGCCCGCCCCCCTGCAAACCTGAACATCCCAGCCGAAGCTGGTTGCCGTAGGCACCCGCCCTCTCGGCTCCTGCGTCGGCAGTTCCCACGCAAATGCGAAGGCCCGCCTCTGGGTTAGAGAGGCGGGCCTTCGGGGTGTTGCTTTGAGGTGTGGCCGTCAGACGGCTACGACCTCGAGACGTACGGTGGCGGCCACGTCGGGGTGCAGCTGCACCGAGACCTGGTGCTTGCCGGTGGTCTTGATCGGCGAACCGATCGCGATCGCACGCTTCTCGACCAGCGGGCCGCCGGCGGACTTGATCGCGCCGGCGATGTCCGCCGGGGTGACCGAGCCGAACAGGCGACCGGTCTCGCCGGCCTTCACGTCCAGCTTGACGCCGAGCTGCTCGAGCTGGTTCTTGACCTCGCTCGCGTGCTCCTTGCCCTGGATCGCCCGGGCGTCACGCGCCCGCTTGATCGACTGGATCTGCTTCTCCGCGCCACGGGTCCAGCCGATGGCCAGACCACGCGGTACGAGGTAGTTGCGGCCGTAACCGTCCTTGACCTCGACGATGTCGCCGGGGGCTCCGAGGCCCTCGACCTCCTGCGCCAGGATGAGCTTCATGTCTCAGACCTCCCTCAGCGAGCGGTGCTCGTGTAAGGCAGCAGAGCCACCTCGCGAGCGTTCTTGATTGCGGTGGCCACATCGCGCTGGTGCTGCACGCAGTTGCCCGTCACCCGACGCGCGCGGATCTTGCCGCGGTCGGAGATGAACTTGCGCAGCAAGCCGGTGTCCTTGTAATCGACGTACGTTGCCTTGTCCTTGCAGAAGCCGCAGACCTTCTTCTTCGGCTTCCGAATGATCTTGGCCATTGTGGTGCTCTCTTCCTACTACTAGAGCCCGGCTACTGCCGGAATGGTCACTCGGTTAAACATGGGTTCCGACCGGATCAGAACGGAGGCTCTTCCATCGAGCCGCCGCCGCTCTGGCCCGCCCAGGGGTCGTTCTGCGGAGCGGACTGGCCGCCACCGCCACCGCCACCGGCCGGCGTCGCCCAGGGGTCGTTCTGCGGGGCAGCACCCTGCCCACCGCCGAAACCACCACCCTGGTTGCCGCCGCCACCACCGAAGCCGCCGCCGTCGCCGCCGGGACCCGAGCGCATCGCCTTGGTCACCTTGGCGGTGGCGCTGCGCAGGCTCGGGCCCACCTCGTCGACGTCGATCTCGAAGACCGTGCGCTTGTTGCCCTCACGGTCGTCGTACGAGCGCGACTTCAGCCGGCCCTGCACGATCACGCGCATGCCGCGCTGCAGCGACTCGGCCACGTTCTCCGCGGCCTGCCGCCAGACGGAACAACTCAGGAACAGCGACTCGCCGTCCTTCCATTCACCTGACTGCCGGTCGTACGTCCGCGGGGTCGACGCGACGCGGAAGTTCGCGACGGCCGCACCGGACGGGGTGAACCGGAGTTCAGGGTCGTCGACAAGATTGCCGACCAGTGTGACGACGGTTTCGCCTGCCATTGCCGTTCCTCCTGCTTTCGGGTGTGGCTGTGTCTACAGCTATCAGTAGCGGATGGCACCGACACTGGAGCTGCTGACGACCCCAGGGATCAGTGCTGGTCCGGACGGATGACCTTGGTGCGCAGGATCGACTCGTTCAGCGTGAGCTGACGGTCGAGTTCCTTCACGACCGCCGGCGTGGCGGTCAGGTCGATGATGGCGTAAATGCCCTCGGACTTCTTCTTGACGTCGTAGGCCAGCTTGCGACGGCCCCAGATGTCGAGCTTCTCGACCGTGCCACCTTCCTTGCGGACGATGTTCAGGTACGTGTCGAGGGACGGTTCCACGGTGCGCTCTTCGAGCTCAGGGTCGAGGATCACCATGACTTCATAACGACGCATGCGCGAACTCCACCTCCTTCGGACTTTGGCGGCCACGGTCTTTCCGTGGCAGGAGGGCGATGCGTGCCCGGCGCCGGCAATCGCCGCCGGCGTCGAACTGGGTAGAACTTGGGTCAAGCAGTAAGCCCGGTCGAAGGACCGGGCCCACACCAACAGAATACCAGCGCCTGGACGTGCTCTTGACCACTATCCACAGGCCTGTTCCGGGGCACCCGAACCCACGAGGGTTCCAGCCGGTACCGGCGCATCCGGCCGACGGCGCCAGGCGACAACCACGAGCAGCGGAAGACCCAGTACTACGGAGACTACCGCCAGCAACAGGAACCCGCCGGCCGAGAAGAGCCAGGTCGACGCGGCCGTGGCAAGCGCGGAGACTGCCCAGACCCCAGCCTCGACGCGACTCTCGAGGCGTGACCCACCGGCGAGCATGGCGCTGCCGCCCAGATAGCAGAGGTTCCAGCCGTATCCGAGCAGGAACAGGGCCAGAGTGAAGGTCGATCTGCTCGGCCCGGCCACTGTCAGTGCCGAGACGATGACAGTTGCGAGTCCCGCGATCACGACCGGCCGCGGTCCAGCCCGGTCGATCCACCAGCCGGTAATCGGAGCGAAGGCGAACATCCCCAGCGTGTGGACGGACAGCATCAGGCCGAGCGCCCCGAGCCCCTGTCCGTGGTGATGCACGTGGACCGGCACCGAGGTCATCATGGCGACCATCACCAGCTGACCGATCAACATCACCCCAGCAGCCACAACCACCGTCGCATCCAAGCGAACAGGCACCTCGCCGTGCTGCGGCTCCGACAACTCGTACTGCGGCTGCTGGGGCGGGCAAATCCGGCTGGCTGCGAGTAGTGCCGCAAAGGTGGCCGCTACGGCGAGCACGAACGGCCCTGCCAGAGGCGGCAGCCCAAGCGAGGTCGCCACCGACTGGGCCGGCTGCAGAAGGAACGGCCCGCCGGCCGCGCCCGCAGTACTGGCCCAGACGACTGTGCTCATGGCTGCGGCTCGGCGCCGGGGGTCTACCGCGTCAGCGGCGGCGTACCGGGACAGGAGGCTTGCCGCGTTGCCGGCGCCGAGCAGGAGCATTCCTACGAAGAGCAGTGCGACGGGTGCGCCCACAGCGGCGAGCACTGTCAAGGCACCGCCCGCCACAGCCACGCAGTACCCCGCCCTGAGAGCTTGGGCCCGGCCGAACCGGGCAGTCCATCTGCCGACGGCTACTGCGCCCGCTGCCGTGCCCAGTACGCCGGCCGTGTTCGGCAATCCGGCCAGCCCCGGCGACAGGTCTTCAGCGATCAGGATCGTGCTCACGGCGCTCGCGGCGACCATCGCGGCGTTCATCAGGGCGGCGGCCAGAATGACGGGAATCAGCATGTCTCAACGCTAGAAAGGCTGATCGGTCCACAGAATGCGCGAAACAAGGCATCAGGTCTTGCGAAGCCGCGATATCGAAGGTGTTCTGGACAGATGACCTTTCAGGAGCGAAACCTGGACGCCACTGACTGGCAGATCCTGGCGGAGCTGCAGGCTGACGGGCGACTGTCCTACAACCAGCTGGGCAAGCGGGTGAACCTGTCGCCACCGGCTGTTGCGGACCGGGTACGCCGGTTGGAGGAGTCCGGCGTGATCGTCGGCTACAAGGCGCAGGTCGATCCGGCGCGCGCGGGTCAGCCGCTGTCCGCCTTCGTGCAGATGCGGTGCACCACCGGGCGCTGCCTGTTGAAGACGACACGCGCCCAGGACTTCCCCGAAGTACTGGAGATCCACAAGCTCAGCGGCAACTCCTGCACGATGCTGCGGGTCCGGGTGGCCTCCATGCGGCATCTGGAGGGGCTCTTCGAACGGCTCGGCGAGCATGGGGAGATCAACACTCATGTGGTGCTCTCCACGGAGTTCGAGGGCCGTCCGGTCCAGCCGCCGGTGGAGGACGCCAGGCCGGTCACCCGCTCCGAGGGCTGGGGGTCGCCAGGAACTGTCGGCGGCCGGTCATAGGGTGACTGGCATGAGCTTGAAGCTAGGGGCGCACGTCGAGCAGATCGACCCGTTGGCCGAGGCCGCCGATCGGGGAGCCGAGCTGGTCCAGTTCTTCCTCGGCAACCCGCAGGACTACAAGGCGCCGAAGGTCGCGTACGCCGACGGCGCGGAGGCGCTGAAGTCTCGCGCCGAAGCCGCCGGCGTCGACCTGTACGTGCACGCGCCGTACCGGCTGAACGTGGCGACCCTGAACAACCGGATCCGGATCCCGAGCCGCAAGCTGCTGCAGCAGACGCTCGACAAGGCGGCCGAGATCGGCGCCAAGGGCGTCATCGTGCACGGCGGGCACGTCGGCGAGGAGGACGACCCCGAGGCGGGCTTCGACAACTGGCGCAAGTGCATCGAGCGCGCCGACCTGCCGGTCCCGCTGCTGATCGAGAACACCGCGGGCGGCGAGAACGCGATGGCCCGCAAGCTGGACCGGATCGCCCGGCTGTGGGACGCGGTGCAGAAGTCCGGCAACGAGAACGTCGACCGGGTCGGCTTCTGCCTGGACACCTGTCACTTCCACGCGGCCGGCGAGGAGCTGCCGACCGTGGTCAAGAAGGTCAAGGCGATCACCGGCCGGATCGACCTGGTGCACGCGAACGGGTCGCGCGACGCGTTCGGCTCAGGCGCTGACCGGCACAGCAACTTCGAGGAGGGCGAGATCGACCCGGCCGAGATCGTCGCGGTGGTCAAGGCCGCCGACGCTCCAGTGGTGGTCGAGACGCCGAACGGCGAACAGGGCCAGAAGGCCGACCTCGACTACCTGCGGACCCACCTCACCTAGGCAGCAGGGCGGTTCAGGTTGTGCAGCCAGTAGGTGATGCCCCACGGCAGCAGGAGCGCGAGGCCGCCGGTCTCGCGGCCGGGGATCAGGATGTCGGCGCCCACCGCGATGACCAGGCAGACGGCTGACAGCTGGAACAGGTTCGTCCGGCCGACCTGGGTGCCCAGCGTCACCCGGCCGAGCGCGCACGCGACGTACAGAGTGATCAGGGCGAGGACTGAGAGTGCGGCCAGCGCGACACCGACCCAGGCCCCGGTGCCGTAGCTGTCGGCCGACTTGGTGATGTCGGCGACCAGGAACACGCCGACGAACACGGTGAGCGCGGCGCAGACCCACAGGACGCGGAGGGTGGTGCGCTGGGCGCGCTCGGGATTCGGTTCGGCAGCAGCCATGCGCGGGACGCTACCGCAGACCGGCAGCGGACCCGCACCAGGCGAGAATGACCCGATGCAGACCTGGGCGGATCGGTTTCCCGACTTGTATGCACCCGGCCACTGGCCCTGGGGTGAACTCGACGTTCAGTTCGGTACCGAGCAGCCGCCCGACGAGCTGATCAGCAACGCCCATGTCGTCGGCCGGACCGACGGCGGCATCGTGGTCTGCGCGAACGACCTGGGTTGGCGCTTCCTGCCCGGCGGCACCCGCGAGCCGGACGAGACGGTCGACCAACTGGTGGAACGCGAACTCCTCGAGGAAGCCGGCGCCCGAGTGACCGGCCCGCTGATCTGGCTGGGCGGGCATCGGGCCGACCATCGCCGCCCGGCGCCGTACCGGCCGCATCTGCCGCATCCGGTCTCGTACTGGGCCAACTACGTGGTCGACGTCGTGGTCGATGCCAAGCCGACCAATCCCCCGGACGGCGAGCAGATCACCGAGGTCCTGGTCCTCCCGCCGGACGAGGCGATCGAGTATCTCGACGCGAGGGAGGACAACGACGGCGTGATGGGCAACCTGGTCAGGCTGGCACAGGCGATGCGGCTCGTCTGACCGACCGCCACGGCAGCACGAAGGCGCTGACCAGGCACAACGCACCGGCGACCACCATCGCAGTACGCAGGCTGGTCAGCCCAGCCAGTACGCCGCCCGCTGCCATGAACGCGGGCTGGACGGATCGCGAGGTGATCGACCACGACGTGAGCACTCGCGCCATGAACCCGTCGTCGGTCACCTCCATCCGGTACGTCGCGAACGACGGGTTGAACGCGCCGGCGGCAACCAGCAGACACGTCTCGGCGACGATCAGGAGCACGAAGCCGTCGACGCCTGAAGTTGCCAAGGGCAACAACAGCATCCACGGCGTGCGCAGTACGCCGAAGACCAGCAGCATGCGGTGCAGCCCCAGCCAACGGGTGAGGCGAGGTGCGAGCCAGGCGCCGAGCACGCCACCGAGACACGGCACGCCGGCCACGAAGCCGTACTGCCACGGCTGCATGTGCAGGTCGCGAAGCATCAGCACCGGGAGGAGCGGGGCGGTCATCATCAGCGGGCCGCCGAAGAGCTGGGAGTTCCAGAACAGGGAGCGCAGGCCGCGGTCACGCCAGATGTAGCGCCAGCCGGCGGTGAGGTCGCGACGGGTCTGGCGGCGTACCGGTGCAGGCTCGGGCCGCCGGATGCGGCGGACGCCGAGAGCTGACAGCAGGTACGAGAAGGCGTCGATCGCCAGCGTGAGCGGCGCTCCGACCAGGGTGACCAGTGCGCCGCCGATCGGCGGGCCGACGCTCAGCGTGGTCCAGGTGGTCGACTCGAAGCGGCTGTTCGCCTCAGCTCGGCTCTCGGCCGACACCAGCGCCTTCAGGTGCGCGCCACTCGCGGCCGTGAACGCGATCAGCGCAGCGCCCTGGACGACGCCGACCACACAGAGCTGGCTGTAGGTGAGCACGCCGAGCCATGCGGCGACCGGCACGCTCAGCAGCGCTCCGAACCGCACCAGGTCCGCCGCGATCATCACCGGCCGCTTGCGGTGCTGCTCGATGAAGTCGCCCATCGGCAGGGCCAGCACTGCCCCTGCCACCGCCGACAGGGCAGCCAGCAGCGAGACCTGGAAGGTGCTCACGTCGAGGACAAGCACCGCGACCAGCGGCAACGCGCCGTACCCGATCCCACTCCCGATCGCGCTGATCGCAAAAGCGGCCCACAACCGCCGGAAGTCCTGACTCATCAACGGACGAGGTTGAGGCCGCCGTCGAGAAGGATGACTTCACCGGTCAGGTAGTCGTGTCCAGCGAGCGTTGCGATCAGGTCGGCGACGTCGGATGGCTGCGCTGCTCGCCGCATCGGGCTCACGGTTTTCCACAGCTCCTGGGCGGCGGTCCAGTCAGCGGTCATCGGAGTGTCGACCAGCCCGGGCGCGACGGCATTCACCCGTACTTCGGGGCCGAGCGCCGCGGCGAGCAGCTTGGTCACGTGGTTCAGCGCCGCCTTGCTTGCGGCGTACGCGATCGAGCTGCCCTTCGGGCGGACGCCGGCATGGCTGGTGACGTTCACGATGGCGCCTCGCGACTCGCGGAGCGCCGGCAGGGCAGCAGTACAGAGCAACCAGGGTGCGATCAGGTTGACCTCGAGCAGCCGGCGCCAGTCCGCGGCAGTCAGCGCATCAAGCTCAGCGTGCGGCACAGGCCAGCTGATGCCGGCGTTGTTCACCAATACGTCGAGACGCCCGTGCGCGGCAAGCACCTGTGGCACCAGCCCGGCCGCTTCATCCTCCTGCTCGAGGTCAGCCTGCAGGTAGCTCCCCCCGAGCTCCGCAGCCAGCGCCTCCCCCGCCTCCCGGCTACTGCGCGAGTGCACCACCACTGTCAGCCCGTCAGCGGCGAACCGCCTAGCAGTCGCCTCCCCGATCCCAGAGGTCGACCCAGTCACCAACGCCACCTTGTCCATGGCCCCACCCTAGAAAACGCCGTGCGCGGGCCCAGCACCGTCCGTACGGTGGAGCGCATGCTTCCCTACGCCGAGCTCGTCGACCAGGCTCTCTCCGCCTCCTTCCAAGGCTGGGACTTCGGATGGCTCGGCGACCGGGCGACCAGTCGCCCCCTGTCCTGGTCGTACGACGACCTGGCGCGGGCCGAGCTCCAGCGGGCGACCCGGCTCCTCGACCTGGACACCGGCGGCGGCGAACTCCTGGCCTCGTTCGCTCCCTTGCCGGAGGCAACCATCGCGACCGAGGGGCACCTCCCGAACCTGCCGATCGCCCGCGACCGGCTGGGCCCGCTCGGCGTCGACGTCCGCATGCACGCCGGCACGGACCCACTGCCGGTGGATGACGACTCCGTCGACCTGGTCCTGAACCGCCACGGCCGGCTGACCCCCTCCGAGGTGGCCCGGGTACTACGCCCCGGCGGCATCCTGCTGACCCAGCAAGTCGGCGGCCACAACGACCGCGGCATCAACGAAGCACTCGGCGCTCCGGCCAGCGCCGTCCCGCCAGGCTCTCCCGAAGCCGGTACTGCGGAAGCCCTCGTGCGGACCCTTGTCGCCCAGGGCTTCGAGATGCTGGAGGTCGCTGAGGAGTACCCGGAGTTCGCCTTCGCCGACGTCGGCGCGCTGGTCTACCACCTCAAGGCGATCCCGTGGCAGGTGCCGGACTTCGACGTGGACAAGTACGAGCCGGCGCTGCGGGCGCTCGACCAGCAGATCCGGGCCACCGGGCCGTTCGTCGTACGGAACCATCGGTTCCGGATCCGGGCCCGGCTTCAGGCGCGGTAGCGCAGGCCGTCCAGGAGCAGGTCGAGCAGGCGGCCGGCCTGCTCGCGGTTGGAGCCGACGGCCAGCGCGACTCCGCTCAGGCTCGCCAGCACGTCCTCGGCAGCGAAATCCTCGCGGATCTCGCCGGCCGCGGCGGCAGCCTCCAGCAGCGGCTGGATCGCGCCCACCAACAGCTCGAAGCTGTGCGCGTACGGATCGGCTCCGGAGGCGATCAGGGCTCGCAGCGCGTCGGCCATCCCGATCTTGCGGGTCATGAAGTCGACGAAGCGGTCCATCCAGGCCCGGGTCGCCTCGACCGGGGACATGGCGGTGAGCAGTTCGGGGGCGGCGGCACAGACCGCCGCGAGCTCGTTGCGGTAGACCGCCTCGACCAGCGCTTCGCGGGTCGGGAAGTGCCGGTAGAGCGTGCCGATCCCGACACCGGCGTTCTTGGCGATCCCCTCCAGCGTCGCCTCGGAGCCACAGTTCACGAAGGCCCGGGCCGCGGCGTCGAGCAGCAGCTCGCGGTTGCGCTGGGCGTCCGCGCGCAGCGGACGGTCACCTGGCGCACCCATTTGTTCCCCCTCTCCCCGGGTAAACCACGAACCTAGCCGACCTGGATCGCCGGTGGCGGGAGCGTCCTTCGATCGCGCTCAGCGGTCAGGCTCTCCGGCTCGGCTACGGTCTGGCGCCTCGGGCCGGTAACCTGACCGACCGTGAGTGACTTGAGCATCCGGCCCATCTCCGCCGAGCAGCACGCCGCCTACATCGCGGCGCAGCCGTCGGCGAGCTTCCTGCAGACCCCCGGGTGGGCGGCGGTGAAGAACGAGTGGCAATTCGAGTCGCTGGGCTGGTTCGATCCGGCCGCTCCGGAGCAGCTCGTCGGTGTCGCGCTGGTGCTCTACCGGCAGATGCCGAAGGTCAAGCGCTACCTCGCCTACCTGCCCGAGGGCCCGGTGATCGACTGGGACGCGATCGACCTGGGGCGCTACCTGCGCCCGCTCGCCGCACACACCCAGAAAGAGGGTGCGTTCGGGCTGCGGATGGGACCGCCGGTGGCGACCCGGCGGTGGAGCGCGAAGACGATCAAGGACGCGATCGCCGGCGGGCAGCAGCCCAAGCTCGGCGATGTCCGGCCGGACGTGATCGAGCCGTCCGGCGCGACCGTGTCGGCGCAGTTGCGCGCGCTCGGCTGGAAGCCGCCGCGGGTCGGCGAGGGCTTCGCCGCGGGCCAGCCGCAGTACGTGTTCCAGGTGCCGCTGGCCGGCAGGTCCGAGGACGACCTGCTCAAGGGCATGAACCAGCTCTGGCGCCGCAACATCAAGAAGGCCGACAAGCTGGGCGTCGAGGTCAGCCAGGGCAATATCGAGGACCTCAAGGCCTTCCACGCCCTGTACGTCGAGACGGCCGAGCGGGACCACTTCACGCCGCGGCCGCTGCCGTACTTCGTGAAGATGTACGAGGCGATGGCCCACCAGCCCGCCGACTGCTGTGACTTCCGGGTCTACAACGCCCACCACGAGGGCGATCTGGTCGCGTCGACGATCTGGGTCCGGGTGGGCGGTCACTCCTGGTACTCCTACGGTGCCAGCTCGACCGCCAAGCGAGACGTCCGTGGATCGAACGCGATCCAGTGGCGGATGATGTCGGACGCGCTCGCCGCGGGCGCGTCCGTGTACGACCTACGGGGCATCACCGACACCTTGGACCCGAACGACCCGCATGTCGGGTTGATCCAGTTCAAGGTCGGCACCGGCGGCGAAGCCGTCGAGTACGTCGGTGAGTGGGATCTGCCGTTGAACAAGGCGCTCTACACCGCATTCGACCTCTACATGAGACGGCGATGACAACATGCCCCTGATCCTGCACATCGATTCCGATCGATGGCGCGACCATCTTCGTTCCACGTGGAACCCCGACATCATCCCGGTCGCCAAGGGCAACGGGTACGGCGTCGGCAACACCCGGCTGCTGGCCGAGTCCCGCGCGTTCGGCGCGAAGACGGTCGCGGTCGGCACCTACACCGAGGTCCCGCCCGACTTCAAGGACGACGTCGTGGTGCTCTCGCCCTGGCGCCCGTTCCTGGAGATCCCGCAGGGCAAGAACGTCATCCACACGGTCAGCCGGCTGGCCGACCTGGTCTCGATCCCGGCCGGCAGCCGGGTCCTGATCGAGGTGCAGACCTCGATGCGCCGGCACGGCATCGGCGCCCGCGAACTGCGGCACACGATGCTGCTGAACGCGCTGGACCGGATCAAGTTCGAAGGCTGGTCGCTGCACTTCCCGATGGGCGCGGGCGGTACGTCCGCGAACATCCGGGAGGCTCAGGAGCTCGGCCGCGCCGCCCGGGCGGTCCGCAACGGACCGTTGTGGGTGTCGCACGTCCCGCAGCAGAAGCTCGCGGACATCGGCGAGAACGTGAAGCTCCGGATGGGCACCGGCCTGTGGCTCGGTGACCGCGGCGCCTTCACCGTGCGCGCGACGGTCCTCGACGTCCACTCCGTACGCCGCGGCGAGCGCGTCGGCTACCGGCAGCGCCGAGTCGCCGGCGACGGCCACATCCTGGTGGTCTCCGGCGGTACTGCGCACGGCGTCGGTCTGGAGGCTCCCACCGCGGCAGCAACCGTCCGGCAGCGCGCGATCGCGATGGCGAAGGGTAGCCTGGACGCGGCCGGGATGGCGCTGTCGCCGTTCACGATAGAGGGCAAGCAGCGCTGGTTCGCCGAGCCACCGCACATGCAGGCCAGCATGCTCTTCCTGCCGTCATCGGTGGCCCCGCCCGCCGTCGGCGACGAGGTCGGCGTGGACGTCCGCTTCACCACCACGATCTTCGACAAGGTCTCGATGGACTGAGCTGGGTCCGGCGGTCGCTCGTGCCGGGTGACCGCCGGTCTTGACTTCAGGTGCACCTGAAGTTGCAGCGTTGGTTCCATGGGTGAAACGACATTTCTGGACCGGATCGAACAGACGCCCGGCGCGCTCGCGCTGCGGGCCGAGTCGTACCGGCTGCTCCGCCTCGGACCCGGCGACACCTGCGTGGACGTGGCCTGCGGTGCCGGGCACGCGGTCGATGAGCTGAGCCGCGCGCAAGTCAAGACGATCGGCGTGGACTCCGATCCCGCCGCGATCGCCACCGCCCGCTCCCGTACGCCGGACGCGGTGTTCCACGTGGCCTCTTCCGACCAGCTACCGCTCGAAGACGAGTCGGTCGACGGCTACCGCGCGGCCCGGCTCTTCCACCTGCTCGAGGACCCCCAGCCCACGCTGGCCGAGGCCTGGCGGGTACTGCGACCAGGCAGCCGGATCGTGCTCGTCGGGCAGGACTACGGCTTTCTCATGCTCGACAGCGACGACCAGGACCTGACTGACGTGATCGAACTCGGGCTGGAGTCACGATCGGTCTCGCCCCGGGCTGCCCGTGGGTTCCGCAATCTGCTGCTCGACACCGGCTTCCAGGACGTCGAGGTCGTCGTCCACACCGAGGTAGTCACGGAGTACCGGCAGCTGGCCAAGCAGTTGGAGGGTGCGGCGTCGGCGGCGGTCTCCAAGGCGCTGATCACCCGGGAGGACGCCGACGGCTGGCTGGCCGAACAAGCCGACCGCGGCCACCGCGACCGCTTCCTAGCCGTACTCCCGATCCTGCTGGTCGCCGGCACCCGGTGAAACTCAGTGGCCCTGGTAGCCCTGCTTGTCCATGTCGAACCAGTTGAAGCCCTCGACCATCGGAGTCAGATTGGAGTTGTAGTCGACCCCGCTGAGCTTCCACCGGTTGACCCAGCGCCAGGTGCCGAGCTTGGTGCTCTCGTCCACGACCGTCGCCGGGTCGTCCTCCGGACGCAGGTACTCGTGGATCAGGGTCTTCTTCAGCGTGGCCGTCTCCGACCGGTACGCCGACTGGGTCTTGAAGAAGTCACCGATGTTCTTGTCACTGGCCAGTGACGGGTCGGCGTACGTGATGGTCAGCTCGTCGTCCCCGAAGAGCCCCTTCGCCGACGTGACGGTGACCAGATGGCCGCTCTCCCGCTCGACTCCGCCGTACTGGGTCTTGTAGAAGCCGATCACCATCTGCACCGGGCCGTCCGAGAGCCGCGCGGCCAGCTCGCCGGAGAAGTTGTCGGTGCTCTTCGAGTCGACGTAGCCGCTCTTGACAGCCCAGTTCGCCTGGACGGCCGGCGTGGCCGCGACGTCGAAGGCGTGGCGCAGGTTCTTCGTGCTCGTACCCGGCGGCTTGTACTGCGCGTCGACGCCGATCCGGTACAGGAACGAGGTGGTCTTCGCGAAGTCGGCCGGATCCTTGGGGTCCAGGTCGGCGACCTTGTCGGTGCCGTAGCCCAGCGGAGCGCCGTCGTGCCGGTTGAAGTAGTACATGACGTTGAGCAGTGAAGCGGGCCCGCAGTAGTAGAGGCCGAGGCCGTCGAGTCCGATCCGGTCCTGGTCGACGTCGCTGACGCCGCAGAGCTTGACGTTGAAGTTGGCGCCGGCCAGGTCGTGGCTCTCGACGCACGGCACCGGGATGCCGATCTCGGCGTTCGCGGTACCGGGTGCGGCGACCGTGGCTGTGGCGGCCACCGCGGCGGTAGCCAGGGCGATGCTGGTCCTGCGGAACATGGGCTGTACCTCCAGTAGGGGCCGCTGGATCGCGGCTCGGCTGCTGGTATCAGCCTGTTCGCATCGGTGCTGTGACGCATGAGGGGTGATCCCTCAACTTCGCCGACACCCCCCACGCTCAGGTCAGGTGCGCCAGCGGACGGTGGGGAGCAGGGCGGCCAGGTTCACCCGGTCCTTGTGTTCGGCGACGATGTCGAACATCGACTCGATCAGGGTCTCCGACAGCAGGTGCGGCTGCAGGCCCAGGCCGACCAGACCGGTGTGCTTGACGTTGTAGTAGTGCTCCGGCTGCTCGACGCGTGGGTTCTCCAGATGCTCGATCTGGACCGGACCGGGGAAGCACTCGGCGACCAGGGCGGCGATCTCGCGGACCGAGTAGCTCTCCGTCATCTGGTTGAAGACCCGGAACTCCCCCGCGTTGGCCGGGTTCTCGACGGCGAGCCGGATGCACTCGACGGTGTCCCGGATATCCAGCAGGCCGCGGGTCTGCCCGCCGGTGCCGTAGACGGTCAACGGCTCACCCAGCACGGCCTGGATGACGAAGCGGTTCAGCACCGTGCCGAACACCGCGTCGTAGTCCAGCCGGGTGGCCAGCCGTGGATCCCGCGCGGTCTGCGGCGTCTGCTGCCCGTAGACCACCCCCTGGTTGAGATCGGTGACCCGCAGGCCCCAGACCCGGCAGCCGAACTCCAGGTTGTGCGAGTCGTGCACCTTGCTCAGGTGGTAGATCGAGCCAGGCTTCTTCGGATAGAGCATCCGGTCCGTGCGGCCGTTGTGCTCGACGTCCAGCCAGCCTTCTTCGATGTCGATGTTGGGCGTGCCGTACTCGCCCATCGTGCCCAGCTTGACCAGGTGGATGTCCGGATCGAGCTCGGCGACGGCGTACATCAGGTTGAGTGTGCCGATCACGTTGTTCTGCTGGGTGTAGACGGCGTGCGCCCGGTCGATCATCGAGTACGGCGCGGCGCGCTGCTCGGCGAAGTGCACGATCGCCTCCGGCCGGAACTCGTGCAGGACCCGATCGACGAACTCGGCATCGCACAGATCACCCGTGTACGCCGTGATCTGTTGCCCCGACACCTCCTGCCACGCGGCCACCCGGGTGTCCAGGTCCTCGATCGGGACGAGACTGTCGACTCCGAGCTCGCGGTCGTACCCGCGCCGGGCGAAGTTGTCGAGCACCGCCGTCTGATGCCCACTGTCGGACAGATGCAGCGCGGTCGGCCACCCCAGATAGCCGTCACCACCCAGGACGAGTACGCGCACGGACCAACCACCTTCCAGACGGAAATGTTGCCGATCTCTCCTTGTGTACCCAGCTCAGACGGGAATCACCTGACCGAACCCTGGCAATCTCCTGTGAATCGACGCGCACCCGGAACGGCTGGGGCGGACGGTGCAGAATGGGCTGGATGCAAGAACATTCCGGAGCCTTCAGCAGCGCCACCGGACGCGCCCTCGAGCAAGGCGGCGCCGATCAGCCGCGCTATCGCCGCTACCAGCGCGAACTGATCCTCCCGTACTGCGGACGCTCGGTGCTCGAGGTCGGCGCCGGCCTCGGCGAGTTCGCCGCCGGGCTGAGTGGACTGGACCGCTTGGTCGTCACCGACGCGGATCCTGGCGCGGTCGCCTTGCTGGCCAAGCGTTTCGGCGACCGGCCCGAGGTCGAGGCGCGACAGTTTGCTCTGGGCAAGGAGTTCTCGCTGGCCGAGCCGGTCGAATCGGTGATCGCGATCAACGTGCTGGAACACCTCGAGGACGATGCGGCCGCCCTTGCCTCGTTGGCGAAACTCGTCGTACCGGGAGGCAGCATCGTCTTGTGGGTTCCCGGCTACCAGCAGCTGTACGGCGAGTTCGACCGCCGGGTCGGGCACTTTCGCCGCTACACGCCGGCCACCGTGAGCGCCGCGGTGCGGAGAGCCGGGCTCGAGGTCGAGGTGGCGAAGCCGGTCAACCTGTTGGGTGGGATCGCTTGGTGGGCAGCGGTTCGGCGCGGCGGGAGCACCGCACCCAATCCCAGACTGGTCGCCATCTACGACAGGTTCGTAGTACCGGTCACGCGGGCGGTGGAGCGCCGGGTGCGCGTTCCTTTCGGCCAAACCGTACTGTGCGTGGCACGTACTCCCGCCACCAAGTAGTGAGCATCACCCGCGCGTAGTTGGCGCCGTAGACGAGTCCCGGCCCCTTCTTGCTCGTTCCGTCACCGCGGCGCCGCATGGTCATCGGCAACTCGACAACGCGAGCACCACTGGCCAGTACTCCGAGCAGCAGCTCCGACGACTGGTACTGCGGCTCGCGCAGCGTCACCTGGCAGGCAAGCGCTGCCCGCATGGCGCGGAACCCGAATGACGTGTCGGTCAGCCGCCGGCGGGTCAGAATCGACGCCAGGGCAGCGAATACGCGCACACCGAGCCATCGCAACCTGCTGTCCGCGTCCTCCTCACCCAGTCGGCGTGAGCCCGTGACGAAGTCCGCCTTGCCGTCCAGGATCGGCTGCAACAGCACCTCGAGCTCGCTGTTGTCGTACTGACCGTCCGCATCCGTCGTGGCGACGTACTCCGCTCCGCCCTCTCCTGCGAGGTGATAGCCGAGCCGAAGCGCGGCGCCCTGCCCACGGTTGCGCGGGGCAACACAAACGAAGGCACCATGCGCTGCGGCGATCTCTGCCGTGTTGTCCTCGGCGCCATCCACCACAACCAGTACGTCGACCGGCAACCCGGCACAGGTCTTAGGCATGTCAGCCAGGACGGCCCCGATGCCGCCGGCTTCGTTGTAGGCGGCAATCACCACAACGACCGGCGCAAAAGCCACATCGCCGTGTCTGGCCCGGAAGTCGGCCAGCGCCCCGGAATCAGTCTCATCCGGGTAGCTCGCCAGCGGCGCTCGCGCCTGATCCTTGCCCAGCATGGCCCGCAACCCGATAGCCCCAGCCAGCGGGAACAGCACAAGCCCCGGCAACTGATAGCGCCAGGAGAACTCAAACGCTGCAGAGCCCAGTAGCAGGATCACTCCGCCAGCAGCCGGCAGCAGAGCTGCTGAGCGAAGCCCTGACTCCTTTGCCCGCCCCAAGCCGGCTACAGCAGCCAGTGCGATCAGTACTGCGATCCCGAGCGCCAGACCCGACGTGTAGCCGCCATTGAGCTGGTAGGCCCGCAGTACTGCGGCTGGGTCGTGGTTGACGTGTGGGGCCATCCCACCCCACAGCTGCGAGGCCTTCGTCGTGTTGGGCTGGTCCAGGTACGGGTAGGTCAGCTGGAACTGCCAGCGGTCCAGGGGCACGTCTTCTGGCAGAGAGGTTCTCGTGGGGGCGAAACCCTTGAGGAAGTCCTTCACGACGGCGACTGCGACGTCGAGCGGCTGATGCCGGATCACCAGGGCACTGAACTCCTGGGCCAACTGCTGCTTCGTAGTACCGGGTGGGAGTGGGCCGGGCCAGTTCGGGTCGCCGTAGTGGTTGTGGGCATAGTTGTCGACGCCGAGACGCTGGCCGAGCGGCTCCTTGGGGCAGAAGAGCTTGGTGCCGTCGTTGAGCGGCAGCTTGGCGCAGTCGGCGACCACTGCGGTCCGGCCGTACAGGACCTGGTTGTCGGCACCGGAGATGGCCCACTTACCCGTCTCGCCGTGCATGTAGCCGACGTATGCGCCGAACACGACTGCGAAGCCGGCTAGTGCGGCAGCGATTCGCAGTACGAGCCGGCGGTCGCGGAAAGCCACGATCAGGTACAGGACCACTGCAGCTATCAGAGTGATGCCGATCGTGCGTACTGCGAAGGCAGCACCCAGGAGGAGGCCGGCCGCGAGCGCCCGCTTCCAGCCTGGCTTGCCCCAGCCCAGCAGCGTCCAGAGGGCTGCCACGAGCAGTACGTCGAAGGTGGTCTCGGCCATGATGTTCTGCTCGATCTGCACCTGGTAGGCGTCGAGCAGGATCGGTGCAGCCGCCAGAGCCGCCAGCCACCTGTAGACAGTGAGCCTGCGAGCCAGCGCGTAGATGGCAACGCCCAGAGCCAGCCCTGCGAGGTGCTGGACGATCACCACGGCAGTGAGGCCGCCAAGGTCGACCAGTGGCTTGAGGACGAAGTCGTAGCCGATCGGGTTGAGCTGGTCCGGCCTCAGGTCCTCCATGTTGTTCAGGTACTGCACCGAGTCGGTGTAGAGGATGGCCGGGCGGTACGCGACCGTCGCCAGCACACGCAGTACCAGGCCCGCCACCAGGAAGATGGCGAGCAGCCAGTGGGACCGGAGGGTCCGCCTTACTGAGCCCGGAAGTACTGCCACGTCCGAGCCAGGCCGTCCTCCAGCGAAACCGTGGGCCGGTAGCCGAGCGTCTCCGCGCTGGCGGACACATCGACCACTACTGCCGGCATCTCCCCAGCCGGCGCCTCCACATGCTCAGCCGGTACTGCGGCACCCGTCACCGCTCGCACTGCCTCGACCAGGTCGAGCACGGAGACCGAGTTGCCCGAGCCGATGATGGCCCGGCCGTCAAAACGAGTGTCGAGGGCCAGGATGACCGCGCCGACCGCGTCATCGACGTACACGAGGTCCCGGCGCTGCTTGCCGTCGCCGTAGACCTGGACACCCGTGCCGGCCAGCGCGGCGCGCATCATCCGCGGCACGAAGCTGTCCTTGTGCGCCATGCCCGGGCCGTACACGTTGGTGAACCGCAGTGCGGCCGTCGCCAGCCCGTAGCTCCCGGAGTACGCCGAGAGCAGCATCTCGCCCGCGGCCTTTGTCGCGCCGTACGGCGTGAGCGGGCGCAACGGACGGTCGGCAGTGATCGTGTCGGTGCCGACATCGCCGACCACCGCGTTGGTCGAGGCCAGCACGAAGCTGTCCACGCCGCTGCCCCGGGACAGTTCGAGCAGCACCTGGGTGATGGTGACGTTCTCGGCGAAGGTTCGCATCGGGGCGTCGACGGAGCGCAGTACCGACGTCAGTGCCGCCAGGTGGACCACTGCTCGCGGGCGGGTCTCGAAAGCCCGGATACAGATCTCTTGGTCGGCCAGGTCACCGGTGATCGCGGTGACACCCTCGTCGGTGGACCAGGCAGCGTCCGGCGGCTCACGATCCACCGCCGTCACCGGCAGGTCCCGCGCCCGCAAGGCCGCCACCACGGCCCGTCCGATGAAGCCGGCCGCGCCGGTCACGAGCACCCTGTCCCCGAATCCGTCCATACCCAGCAACCTACCGCCGGGGCACCAGGCGTCTCGCCAAAGACGTCTGATCGGGCGGCCGGTCGGGAACGGTGTGCGACGAACTCTTGACCATCGGTGATCGGATGGGCAGGATCACCCCGACGCGGGCTGACAACCTTGTCATCGGGGCCGCGTAAAACCTCCGGTACACGGCGGCCGCCGTACGCCGGGCTTGTCGTGCAAGGAGCGTAGATGGATCTCCGCCGCCCACTCCGCCGCCCACTGGGGCTCGTCACGTCCCTCGGTCTTGTTGTGACAATGACTGCTATGTCCTCATCGACGTCAGCCAACGCCGCCTCCGACGCGAATCCGGCCGCCGAGGCGCAGCCGGCCGTCGCCGGTTCCAGCTTCTTCACCTCCTTCGAGCCGGGCCAGCCTCAGCCCGGGTACACCGACGCGGTCGAGACCGGCCCGGACGGGAAGCCGCGGGCCGACGGTGTCCGCGGACCGACGCCGACCGGGATCGGCGGCAGCGAGATGGACAAGGTCGTCAAGGTGACCGCGAACGGCGAGAACACCGGTGGCGGTGAGATCGCGACCAACGCGGCCGACGGCGACAAGTTCACCAAGTGGCTGGTGTTCCAGCCGACCGGCTGGCTGATCTACGAGACGTCGGCGCCGGTGGTGATCCGCAAGTACGCGCTCACCTCGGCCAACGACGCGCCCGGCCGCGACCCGAAGAACTGGACCGTGTCCGGCTCGAACGACGGCACCACCTGGACGGCGCTGGACACCCGGACCGGCGAGGACTTCGCCACCCGGTTCCAGACCAAGGAGTACACGTTCGGCAACGAGACGGCGTACAAGTTCTTCAAGTTCGACGTCACGCTGAACCACGGTGAGAACATCGTCCAGCTCGCCGACTGGTACCTGTCCAACGGCGCCCCGCTGCCGCCGCCCGGTGAGAACGCCGAGTCGCGCCTCGACTCCGGGCCGACCAGCGCCTACAACGCGCGCGCCCGGACCGGCTTCACCGGCGTCAAGAGCTTCCGGTACGCCGGCCACCAGACCGCCGAGGGCCGCGGCTACACCTGGAACAAGATCGCCGACGTGGACCTGACGATCGGCCCGGACACCCGGCTCGGATACAAGATCTTCCCCGAGCACATCGAGGGTGACCTCAGCTACCCGAGCACGTTCGCGGCGGTGGACCTGGCCTTCTCCGACGGCACCTACCTGAGCGATCTGAAGGCCAAGGACCACCACGGCTTCGAGCTCAGCCCGCGCGGCCAGGGCGACGCCAAGGGTCTGTCCACGAACCAGTGGAACAACATCGAGGCCGACCTGGGCAAGGTGGCGGCGGGCAAGACGGTCACCCGGATCCTGGTCGGGTACGACAAGCCGTCCGGGCCGGCCGACTTCCGCGGCTGGATCGACGACATCCGGATCAGCAAGGCGACCCACTCGGACGCCGCCGCGCAGAAGATCGCCCGGCATCACCCCTCGGACCTGGCCATCACCACCCGCGGGACGAACTCCACCGGCGGCTTCTCCCGGGGCAACAACTTCCCGGCGACCGCCGTACCGCACGGCTTCAACTTCTGGACGCCGGTGACGAACGCCGGCTCGATCTCCTGGCTGTACGACTACGCCAAGGGCAACAACGACCAGAACAAGCCGGAGATCCAGGCGTTCTCGATCAGCCACGAGCCGAGCCCGTGGATGGGTGACCGGCAGACCTTCCAGGTGATGCCGTCCACTGCCGAGACGCCGACCGCGAACCGCAAGGCGCGGGCCTGGGCGTTCAGCCACGACAACGAGACCGCCCGGCCGTACTACTACGGCGTCACCTTCGACAACGGCAACGCGGTCGAGCTGAGCCCGACCGACCACGCGGCGATGCTGCGGTTCTCGTTCCCGGCGGGCAAGGCCTCGCTGGTGTTCGACAACACCAGCAACCTCGGCGGCCTGACCCTCGACCCGGAGACGGGTGTCGTCACCGGCTACAGCGACGTGAAGAGCGGTCTGTCCACCGGTGCCGGCCGGCTGTTCGTGTACGGCGTGGTCGACCAGAAGGTAGTTGCCAGCGGCAAGCTCACCAACGGTGGAGGCGCCAACGTCGGCGGCTACTTCTCCTTCGACCCGAAGGTGAAGCAGGTCCAACTGCGGATGGCGACCTCGTTGATCGGTACGGCGCAGGCGAAGAAGAACCTCGAGCTCGAACTGCCCGAGGGCAGCCGGTTCGAGAAGGTCCGCAACGCGGCGCAGGAAGCCTGGGACGCCAAGCTCAGCACGATCCAGGTCGAGGACGCGACGGCCGACCAGCTCACGACGCTCTACTCGAACCTCTACCGGCTGTTCCTCTACCCGAACAACGGCTCGGAGAACACCGGTACGGCGAAGAACCCGGTGATCACCTACGCGTCGCCGACCTCACCCAAGGTCGGGCCCGACACCCCCACCACGACCGGCTCGAAGATCGTGTCCGGCCAGACCTATGTGAACAACGGGTTCTGGGACACCTACCGAACCGTCTGGCCGGCGTACAGCCTGTTTTCGCAGGACACCGCGGACGACCTGGTCAACGGATTCGTCCAGCAGTACAAGGACGGCGGCTGGATCTCGCGCTGGTCGTCGCCGGGCTACGCCAACCTGATGGTCGGTACCAGCTCGGACGTCGCCTTCGCCGATGCCTATCTCAAGGGGATCAAGGGCATCGACGTCCAGGCGGCGTACGACGCGGCACTCAAGAACGCGTCGGCCCGTCCGCCGTCTGACAACGTCGGCCGCAAGGGCCTGGACCGCTCGGTGTTCAACGGCTACACCGCGAACACCACCGGCGAGGGCTTCAGCTGGTCGATGGACGGCTACATCAACGACTTCGGCATCGCGAACATGTCGAAGGCGCTGTACGACGCCGCGAAGAAGAGCGACCCGCTCAGGCAGGAGTACCTCGACAACTACGACTACTACCTGAACCGCGCGCGCAACTACGTGACGCTGTTCGACCCGGCGCTGAACTTCTTCCAGGGCAAGGGACCGGACGGCGTCTGGGGCCACTCGCCGAGCACCTTCGACCCGCGCGACTGGGGTCACGACTACACCGAGACGAACGCCTGGAACATGGCCTTCTCGACCCCACAGGACGGTGCCGGCCTGGCTGCCCTGTACGGCGGCCGCGAAGGTCTGGCCAAGAAGCTCGACGAGTTCTTCAGTACGCCGGAAGACGCGTTGCACACCGGCGGGTACGGCGGCACGATCCACGAGATGCTCGAAGCGCGGGACGTGCGGATGGGCCAGTACGGCCACAGCAACCAGCCGTCGCACCACATCGCGTACATGTACAACTTCGTGGGCCAGCCGTCGAAGACGCAAGAAAAAGTGCGCGAGGTGCTCGAGCGGCTGTACCTGGGGTCGGAGATCGGCCAGGGCTACCCGGGCGACGAGGACAACGGCGAGATGTCCGCGTGGTACCTGTTCAGCATGCTCGGCTTCTACCCGCTGCAGGTGGGCTCGCCGTCGTACGCGATCGGTGCGCCGCTGTTCACCAAGGCGACGGTGCGGCTGGGCGGTGGCAAGAAGCTGACCGTCAGCGCGCCGAACAACAGCGCAACGAACAAGTACGTGAAGGGCGTCAGGGTCAACGGCAAGAAGTGGACCTCGACCGCGTTGCCGCACGACCTGATCGCTTCCGGCGGCAAGATCGAGTTCGACATGACCGACCAGCCGTCGACCTGGGGCACCGGCCGCAACGACGCTCCCCCGTCGATCACGACCCCGGGCGAGGACCCGAAGACGTGGCGCGACTCGACCGAGGACTCCGGCGCCGTGGTCTCGGCGGGCGGAGTGGACGTCACCGCACTGACCGACAACGACTCGAAGACGCAGGTCACGCTGGCCGGCGCGAAGCCGACCGTGACGGTTCAGCTGCAACAGGGACGGCCGGTCACGATGTACACGCTGACCAGCGGAACGACCGGTACCGCGCCGTCGGCGTGGACGCTCGAAGGGTCGAACGACGGGACGACGTGGACCGAGGTGGACAAGCGGAGTGGCCAGGCGTGGGCGTTCCCGGCGTACACGAGGTCGTTCAGCGTCGCCGGGCCGCGGGCGTTTACGCAGTACCGGCTGGTGATGACTCCGGCGGCCGGGGCTGACGGGGTGACGCTGGCCGAGCTCGAACTGCTCGGGACGCTGAAGGGGATCGAGGCGGGCGTCCACCCGAGCGAGAAGCGGGTTGCCGAGACCAAGCCGAGCCCGACACCGTCACAGTCGATCAACCGGAACTACGGCTGATCCCCTGGGCTCGTTGGCGGGCTGACCCTGGGGTCGTGGCGGCTGATCGGCCGCCACGACCTCCCGGGCAAAAACTTCCGGCGGAACCTGCCCCTGAGAGGTTCCGCCGGACGTCCGCGCCTGTCGGCGGGGAAGTATGGAGGGGTGGCGACCCCGCCCGGCCTGCCACCCCAACACTTTTACTGACGAGCGAGGCTCCGGTTAGGTTGCCTTGAGCGCAAAGTGTCCACATCGCGGACAATCAAGCGGGCCAGGCGCAGAACTTGCAGTCCGTCGCGGCTGCGGCGAGCGGCCAGGCCGATCCCGGCTTCAGGGACCGGGCGACCTGCTCAGCCCGGGCGTCATGAGCTCCCTGCAGGGAGCTGTCGTCGAGGTGGTGGCCGGCCACCACGTGGGCCCACTGGTCGCCGTCGCCGCGGACCCAGAAGTGGGCCTTGTGGGCGTCGCGGCCACGCCAGACGCCGGGCTGGAGCTCAGCGCAGTCCTTGGTGGCGGCCGGGGCCAGGTCGGCGAAACCTGTGCAGGGCGACGGGGCGGGGCGCAGTACCCGGACTTCGACCTCGACATCGGTGGGCCGCTTGCCGGTTGTGCGCTCGGGCTCCTGGACGAGGTACCCGACCCCCTTTGGTTCCGTAGTTGACACTCCAGAGATCCGCGTCTGCCAGGTCCGGCTGGAGCGGCCGCTCGATCAGGCTCTCGATGCTGTGCTGCACCTGGCGGACCTCGTAGAACCGCTTGCCCGCGGGGTAGGCGGCGATGGCGAGCACGGCGACCGCCAGCAGGATCGCTAGCGGCTTCGGCCGCTTCCCGGTCCCAAGGGTGAACGCGCCGACCAGGGCGAGAGCGGCCCCCAGGCACAGGAGTGGAACCCACCCCTCGAACCAGGCGAGGCCCGCGGCGGCTGCGAGCACGAACGCGATGGCCGCTCCCACACCGAACGCCACTCCGGCTCCGGTGACCACGGCCAGCGCGATGACGGTGATCGCGGCGGTGACGCCCGCGGCGATCAGGCCGACACTGAGGCCGGCCAGCAGGGCCCAGCACTCCTCATCCGGGAGGCACTGCCTCTCGTACACCGAGGCACCGATGAACCCGGCCAGCAGTCCCACCCCCGCCCCGGTGGCGAGCGCCAGCAGCAGCGAGAAGAACTGGAACCTCAGTCGCTTGTCGCCACTCGCTGTCTCGGTCATACCGATGACGGTAGGTGAGGCACGCGATCAGCCACGTGAGCACTACTACTCAGTTTGTGCTCCGGCGTCAGCCGCTCCAGTGGCCGGTGAAGAAGGCGGCTGCCCAGATGGCTGCCAGGGGTATCGCCACCGCCAGGTAGAGGCGGCCCAACCAGGGTCTTCGCTCGGCCAGCACCGCCAGGCCGATCCACAGCGGCCACCAGAGCAGGGTGGCGCGGGTCAGCGAGTAGATCCAGAACGAGGTGACGAACGCAGCGATCGTGGCGGCCACCCAGGCGGCCTCACCCCACGAGTGACGCCAGAGTAACCAGGCCAGGAGGATCAGGCCGACAGCGAGAGTGACCAGCTCGGCCCGGAACATCCAGGTCCAGTCGCTGCGCTCGCCCGAGAAGTGGCCCTCGGTCGCGGCGTCGATGGTGTTGGCCAGCGAGGTCCACGGCTTGGTGAACTCACGGGCCCAGCCCTTCTCCTGCGCTTCCTGCCAGGCGAACCAGGAGCCGTGGATCTGCTTCAGGTAGGCCATGAAGCCGAGCACCGGGATGGCCGGCAGCGCCAGCCACGGTACGGAGTACCAGTCTCTCTTCTTCGAGGTGAGGAACTCGACCACGAGCGCGGCGGCGAGGAAGATGCCGGAGACCCGGACGGTGCACGCGAGCGCCACGAACAGCGCCGCCTTGCCCCACTTCCCCTGCCGCGCCGCGAGCCAGCCGGGGAAGGCCAAGGCGCAGAACAACGCCTCCGTGTACGGCGCGGCGAGGAACACTCCGACCGGCGCGGTGAACCAGATCAGCGCCGCCTTCGGCCCGAAGTTGGTCAGCTGCGGGAACTCGTACTGCGCCAGCCGGGCCAGGTAGACGCCTGCGACGGCACTGGCGACCAGGGAGATCACTACGCCACCAGCGACCGGGCCTATGCCGGTCCAGCCGACTAGACGCATCAGGTACGGCAGTCCTGGGAAGAACGCTGCCAGTGGAGCACCGGACGGCTCACCGCGGTTGTAGCCGAACTCCGCTATCGCCTTGAAGTGCGCGACGTCCCACTGCAGCCAGGCGCGCCAGACGTCGGGATAGTTCTTCCCCGAGTTGAACAGCAGCGGCGCCGACACGGACAGCAGAAAGATCCCGATCCGGCTGACCAACCACCACCCAAGCGTCTCCCGCACCACCCCATCCGGCCGCCACCGAACCCCCAGCACACCCCCGCCGCTGGCCCGCCGAGCCTCCTGCGACTCCTCCACACGCGGCCGCTGGGGCTGCTCCACCCCCGCCCGCTCCGGCTGCTCCAGACCCGCCCGCTGCGGCGACTCGTCCTCAGCCGCCCGCTCAACAACCACCAGACGCCCGTTCCCGCGCAGACTCCGGCCACCACGCCACGACCCGCCGACCCGATCTCACCCGACCATGGTGCCTCATCAACGATCGGCTGCCCGCGCGCGCGTCCGCCAGAACGCGATCCCACCCACACCCGCGGATGCCAGACCACCGACGACCAGCCCGACCGGAATCACGGTTGTTGCCCCCGACACCATCCCGATCACCCCCGCCACCGTCGCCGCCACCCGACGACGCCGCGACACCATGGCTCGCCTCCCCGTCACCTCAGCCACTCGACTCCGCCTCGTAGAAGCCGACGGCACCCCGGAGCGGGGTGCCGTCGGCTGGGACTACGGGTTGTTCTGTTGTTCAGGTGGAGGTGTCGTGCCCGTGCCCGTGCCCGGTGGGCCGGTGGGGATTGTCGGGAAGGTCGGCTTTGTCGGCTTCGTCCTCGTCGGGGTATCCGACGGCTTGGGCGGCTTCGGCGTGTTCGACGACGGGGGCGGCGTGTTCGACGGCGGCGGGCTTGACGGCGGCGGAGTGCTCGACGGAGGCGGCGTGTTCGTCGGCGTCGGCGTGCTCGGCTTCGGCGTGTAGGTCGGCGTCGGCGTGCCCATGATTTCCTCCGACGGCTCCGAGAACTCCTCCTCCGGCAGGTTCTCCATCGCCGGCTTCATGAAGTCGAGCCAGGTCTTCGTGGGGTAGTTGCCACCGAAGAACGCGGGGTCGTCGCTGTAGGGGTCGAGGTCCGACTCGCCCTCCTTGCCTGCGCGGTAGAGCACAGCCGTCGACAACTGCGGCGTGTAGCCGACCCACCAGGAGGTCAGCGTGTCGGAGCCGTCCTTGAATTCCTTGCACTTGCACTTGGCATTCGCCCGGCGGTGGTCGATCGAGATACCACCGGCGGTTCCGGTCTTGCCCGCCGCGGGCCGGTCGAGTTCCTTCGCGCGCCGACCGGTCCCGTCCTTGTCCTCGACGACCTGCTGCAAGGCGTAGCTGGTCGTCTTGGCGATCTCGGCGTCGATCGTCTGGACCGGCTTGTACTTGGGCTTCGCCTTGGCCGACCAGATCACCTTGCCGGCCAGATCCCGGACCTCGCTGATCACATGCACCGGGACGCGCTTGCCGTCCGCGGCGAAGGTCGAGTAGGCCCCGGCCATGTCCACCGGTGACGCGTAGGCATTCGGACCGAGCACCAGCGCGGGTGCCTCCCGGTCGGAAGCCGGGATCTTCGGTACGCCGGCGGCCTCGGCCATCTCGGCGACCTTCCCGGGGCCGCCGTCCATCTGCCGGTCGACCAGGTCGTAGAACGCCGTGTTGACCGACATCTCGGTGGCCTTCAGCAAGCTGACCCGGCCGTAGTCCTCGCCGAGCTCGTTGTCGTACTCGCCGCCCCGGATCTCGATCGGACCATCACCCTCGAAGGTGTCCTCGAGCGTCTTGCCGGCCTTGAGTGCCGCGGCCACCGCGAACGGCTTGAACGACGACCCTGGTCTGGCTTTGGCGGTCGCCCAGTTGAGCTGGCTCTTCAGGAAGTCGGGACCACCGACCATCGCCACCAGTTCGCCGGTGCCTGGCCGCACGGAGGCGAGGCCCACATGGAGCTTGTCCGGCTTGCCTGGTTGCTTGTCGCTGAAGACAGCGGCCACCGCGTCCCTCTGCAGCTTGTAGTCGAAGGTCGTCCGCACCTTCAGACCACCACCGTCGATCTGCTCGTCGGTGAACCCTTCCTTGACCAGCTCTTTGCGGGCCATGTCCAGGAGGAAGCCCTGCCAGCCCTTGTACCTGCTGCTCTTCTGCTTCTTCGCGGTCGGAGGGACGCGCGCGCTGTACTTCGCTGCCTTCGCGTCCGAGATCGATCCGCTCTGCCGCATCCCGTCGATGACGTACTGGTACCGCTCCAGGATCCGCTTCTTCGCCGCCGGGTTGTCCGGGTCGAAGCGGGTCGGGTTGTTCAGGACGGTTGCCAGGAAGGCAGCCTGCGGAATGCTGAGCTGATTCGGGTCCTTCACCCCGAAGTACGCCTCGCCCGCGGCCGCGATGCCGTACGCGCCCTCACCGAAGTAGATGGTGTTCAGGTACCCCTCGAGGATCTCCTTCTTGTCCTGCGACCGGCTCAGCTTGGTCGCGATGAAGAGTTCGGAGAACTTCCGCGAGAAGGTCCGCTCCTGAGTCAGGTACATGATCTTCACGTACTGCTGGGTGATCGTGGAACCGCCCTGCAGCTGCCTGCCCCGGACGATGTTGTACGCCGCCCGGGCCATACCCGACGGCGAGATGCCGGGGTTGGTCCAGAAGGTCCGGTCCTCGGCGGCGATGACCGCGTCCTGGACGTACTTCGGGATCTGCTCCAGGGGCACCGAGCGCCGGTTCTGCTCGAAGAACGAGCCCAGCTGCTGTTTGCCGTCGGCGTACGTGACCTGTGTGGTGTTGGTCGCGAACTCCTTGTTCGGGTCCGGGATCTCGGTGGTCTGGTAGCCGATGAAGAAGGTGGCGACGGCACCGATCACCCCGAGGAAGCAGAGTGCCAGCAGCCAGCCCAACGCCCTCAGCGCCCAGTGTCTCTTGGCGCGCGTACGGGTAGGGGCCTTCCTACGAGCTTCACTCACAGTGCAATCCTCGACGATCTCGCTGAAGTCATTGCGTCCCAGCGTACGGCGGATGTGGTAACGCTCCCTATTCCGCCCTGGATCGTAGCGGTCCGTCGGCCACTTACGGTAAGACGCTGATCACTACTCGGCTCAGCCGGTGATGTGGGGTGCCAGGAGCGTCACCGCGATCAGCGCCGCGGGGAAGCAGGCGAGGAACATCGTGAACGTGTAGCCCATGATGTCGCGGGCCTTGAGTCCGAGGATGGCCAGCGTCGGCAGCATCCAGAACGGTTGCAGCAGGTTGGCGCTGGCCTCCCCGAGGTCGTACACGACCACCATCCAGCCCGCGTCCACGTTGAGCTGGTTCGCAGCGTCCAGCACGTACGGCGCCTCGATCACCCACTTGCTGCCACCACTGGGCACGAAGATCCCCAGGATGCACGAGTAGATCGCCACCAGCGGCGGGAAGATCACCTGGTTGCTTGCCTGCACCAACCACCCGGCCAACCGGGCGGAGATCCCCGTGTAGGCGATCATGCCGAAGATGCCGCCGTACAAGGGGAACTGGAGCAGTACGCCGGCCGCTGCCGGTGCGCCGTCCCGCACCGCGCGGGCCATCCGCCATGGACGCCAGTGCAGCAGCATGGCGAGCAGGAAGAGGATGAGGTTGACCGTGTTGAGGTCCAGCGCGCTGAAGAAGTTCTTGCCGTCGAAGTACCGGACCAGGTAGATCGCACCGAGTGCGACGACCAGCAGGCTGAACAGTGGCGAGTGCTCGAGCCAGTCCCCCGGCCTGCGCTTCTCGTCCTCGGCCCCATCGACCCGCTGCCCGTTGTAGACAGAGCCCCTGCCGATCAGCGGCCGCAGCTCGATGCCGATCTCCTCGGCCGTGCGGGCATTGCCCTCGCCCGGTGCGATGAACCACGCCATCGCCACGCCCACGACGTACACCAGGAGCGTGGCGGCGATCGCCTGCCAGGTGAAGATCGTGTCGCTCAACGGGATGATCCCACTGGGGTGGCCGCCCTCCCGGATCACCTCCTGCACCGGAGCGGGACTACTACTCGCGCTAGCCACCTGCAGAGCGGCCGAGCCGGACAGGCCCTGCGCCCAGACCGTGCCGAGCCCCAGGAACGCCATGGCGCCGAGCGCGCGATAGTCGGCCTTCGGCACGTTGCGGGCGACCTCGCGCGCCAGGATGGCGGCGAAGATCAGGCTGAAGGCCCAGTTCAGGTACGACGCCAGCATCGCGATCGCCGCGACGAAGGCGACCGCAGTACGGGGTGACTTGGGGATGCGGGCCAGCCTGGTGATCACTCGGGCGACCGGCCGGCTGGTGGCCACGGCGTACCCGCCGATGATGATCATGGCCATCTGGAGCGTGAAGGTGATCAGGCTCCAGAACCCCAGGCCCCACGCGTCGACCAGGCCGTAGCCCTTGATCGCCGCCGGATCGTCCGGCCGCTTCAGCAGCGGCTCGCCGGTGACCAGGCCGAACAGGAGCACCACGAAGGTGCCGACCAGTACGAACCCGAACGCGTCCGGCAACCACTTCTCGGTGAAGGCGGTGAAGCGCAGAGCGGTCCGGGCCAGCGGGCCCTCGCCCTCGGCGCCGTGCTTCGCGTGCTTCCCATGGCTGTCCGCCATGACCCTCCGCTCCTGGACCACGACTCTGTGTCAGCTGATTAACGCAGCTCAGCGCCTGACGTAACAGGTTTTCTGGCTGCGCGTCGTGATGTAGCTGACAAAGTCCGTCTTTGTCAGGAGTTGTCCACAGCCGATCGCGGTGCTTACAGTGGCGGTGCGATGTATCAACTCGATACATCACGTCATGACAAAGCATGACAAAATAGGTCGAGGGAGGTGGGTCATGGGAAACCGCAGCGGAGTCCTGGAACTCGCCGTACTCGGCCTGTTGCACGAAGCGCCGATGCACGGTTACGAGCTCCGTAAGCGCGTCAACGCCCAGTTCGGCTGGGGACGCGTGCTGTCGTTCGGATCGCTCTACCCGTGCCTGAAGGCGATGCTCCGCAACGGACTGATCTCCGCCGACACCGGTACGCCGGACGCCGGGCGGAGACCGAAGATCGTCTACACGATCACTGCCGACGGCAAGGACCACTTCGCTCAGGCGATGAGTGAGGCCGGTCCGTCGGCGTGGGAGGACGACACGTTCGGCGTCCGGTTCTCGTTCTTCGGCCGGACCGATCCGGCCACCCGGTTGCGCATCCTCGAGGGCCGCCGGGCCCGGATGGAGGAGCGGCTGGCCAACTTCCGGGCCGCGATGAGCCGGACCGCGGAGCGGGTCGACGCGTACACCCTCGAGCTGCAACGGCACGGCCTGGAGTCGGCCGAGCGCGAGGTCCGCTGGCTGAACGAGCTGATCGACGGCGAACGCAGCCGGCAGCGGCCCCCTGAAGAGCACCAACCGCCTGTTCCACCCCCCAACTAAGGAGTTCCAGATGACTTCGATCCGCGTAGCGATCGTCGGTGTCGGCAACTGCGCCAGCTCGCTCGTCCAAGGCGTGCACTACTACCGCGACGCGAAGCCCGACGAGCGCGTCCCCGGTCTGATGCACGTCCAGTTCGGTGAGTACCACGTCCGCGACGTCGAGTTCGTCGCCGCGTTCGACGTGGACGGCAAGAAGGTCGGCCTCGACCTCGCCGACGCGATCGGTGCCAGCGAGAACAACACGATCAAGATCTGCGACGTGCCGCCGACCGGCGTCACCGTGCAGCGCGGTCACACCCTGGACGGTCTCGGCAAGTACTACCGCGAGACCATCACCGAGTCCGACGCTTCGCCGGTCGACGTGGTCGCCGCGCTGCGTGAGGCGCAGGTCGACGTGCTGGTCTGCTACCTGCCGGTCGGATCGGAGCAGGCGGCGAAGTTCTACGCCCAGTGCGCCATCGACGCCAAGGTCGCCTTCGTGAACGCGCTGCCCGTGTTCATCGCCGGCACCAAGGAGTGGGCGGACAAGTTCACCGCGGCGGGCGTGCCGATCGTCGGCGACGACATCAAGTCGCAGATCGGCGCCACCATCACGCACCGCGTGCTGGCCAAGCTGTTCGAGGACCGCGGCGTCACCGTCGACCGGACCTACCAGCTCAACGTCGGCGGCAACATGGACTTCAAGAACATGCTGGAGCGCGACCGGCTGGAGTCCAAGAAGATCTCCAAGACCCAGTCCGTCACCTCGCAGCTGGTCGACGACATCGACCCGCGCAACGTGCACATCGGCCCGTCGGACTACGTGGCCTGGCTGGACGACCGCAAGTGGGCCTTCATCCGGCTCGAGGGCCGCAACTTCGGTGACGTCCCGCTGTCGCTGGAGTACAAGCTCGAGGTCTGGGACTCGCCGAACTCGGCCGGCATCATCATCGACGCGATCCGCGCGGTGAAGATCGCCAAGGACCGCGGCATCGGCGGCCCGATCCTGTCCGCCTCGTCGTACTTCATGAAGTCGCCGCCGGAGCAGTACGCCGACGACGTCTGCCGCGACCTGGTGGAGAAGTTCATCAAGGGCGAGGTCGAGCGCTGACCCGCTCCCCTTGTACTACGGGCCCCGCGACCCTCACCGGTCGCGGGGCCCTGCGTTTTCTTGTCGGTGTTCTTCGGTAACGTCCCGGCAATGCGGCTGCATGTGGGGTGCGCGATGTGGACGCACGCGCCCTGGAACGGGCGGTTCCTGCCGCATCCGCTGCCTGCGAGTGAACGGCTCGAGGCCTATGCGACCTGGTGCAACGCGGTCGAGGGCAACACGACCTTCTACGCGACTCCGGCTCGGGCGACCGTCGAGATGTGGGCTGCGCAGGTCTCGCCTGATTTCCGCTTCGTGCTGAAGCTGCCGAAGGTGATCACGCATGACCTGCGTTTGCATGACGCCGCCGATGCGGAAATGCGCACCTTCCTCAACGCCATGCAGCCCCTCGGCCCGCGAGCCCATGCTCTGTGGATCCAGCTGCCGCCTTCGTTCAGCCCCTCCGAGCTCGGCTCCCTGGCATCGTTCCTGCACAGAGCACCGTCGGCCTTCCGGTACGCCGTCGAAGTGCGGCACCCGGCCTTCTTCACCGACGATCGAGCGACCCAGCAACTGGAACAAGTGCTCGGTCGCGCCGGAGCCGAGTGGGTCCCGTTCGACACGGTCACCCTCTTCGAAACACCTGCTTCGAGCTACGGCGAACGCGAGGCGTGGCTGAGCAAGCCGCGAGTACCTCGGCGAACGCGAGCGCTCACGCAGTACCCGATCGTCCGCTACATCGGGCGCGACGACGTCTCCGTGACCATCGAGGGCTGGCAGTACCTCGCGGACCAGACTGCCTCCTGGCTGTCGGAAGGGCGGTCGCCGACCGTCTTCCTGCACACGCCCGACAACGTCGAGTCGCTCGCGCTCGCGCGGCGCTTCTACGACGACGTGCGCGCCCGCGTGCCTGAGCTCGGCCCGCTGCCCGAGCCGATGCCGGCCGAGCCGCCGACGCTTTTCTGAGGGTTGTCCACAGCTGGTAAATCCGCGGCTGGGCCGGCGGTGAATCTCCATATGTTCTCCGGCGAGACCAACTTTCCGGGAGGACAGCCATGGAATCCACCGACGACCGAGAGACCCGCACCCAACTGCTGATCGCCGACCTGCGCCGGCGCGCGGAGGCCTGCCAGGATCCCCGCGAGAAGGCCAACCTCAGACGATCTGTGGACTCCCTGGTCCGCCTGGCGACGGCGCGTCGATCATGATCGACTCACTCGAAAGCCTGCTGGAGCAGCATGCCTGGGCGGCGTTGCGCATCAGCGGCGCGGATCAGTCCGGGTGGAACGGCCAGATCATCGAGGCCGAGGACGGAGTCCTCGGTCTGGCGCACTGGGACGGGACGCTGCATCTGGACCGGGACTTCATCCTCGACCCACTGCAGGATCTCTACCGGCGTCCGGGCGAGCTACGGACCGACGCTGAGCTAGCCCGATGCCGCGATGCGTTGCTGACGCTGCTGCACGAGCAATCCCACTTCCTCGGACCGGCCGGTGCCACGCAGGAGGCAGCCCACGCCGCCTTCAAACTTCCCGGCGGTCGAGCCTTGGAAGAAGGAGTCGCCGAAGCCTGGGCGCATGACCATCTGAACGACTACCTCCGCGAGCTCGAGATCGACAAGGTTGCCCCCGGCATCCTCGACATCCGCACCGAACCGTCGTACGCCGCCTTCGTCCCAGCCGTTCGCCTCTTCACCACCGACCTCGACCGCCGGACCGGCTCACAGCCCGGCGAAACCCTCAACCTCCTGAACCGCCAAACCGCAGAAGGCCAATGGCCACAGGCCGTAGCCCTCATCTACAACTCCAGCCGCCTCCCACAGTTGGTCCCACCCGACGACGCGCCCGCCGTCCGCCTGCAACTGGAAGAAGCCCTCCGCAACTCCTTCAAAGGCCTGGAACTCTACGAACCCTTCCCCCGAGGCTTCGCCGCCTCCCGCTCCCACGCCGCCACCACCAGACTCCTAACCACCCTCCACCAATCCCTCACCACCCTCGAACACCACCACACCCCACCCCCACACCGCACCCACCTCCACCTCACCCCACCCAGACGCCGCCCCACACCCACCACCCCCACCAAGTCGCGAACCACCACCCAGATCCCGCTGGCCATCGCCCCGGAGAGTGCAACACCCCTCACCCCAACCACAGCCATGTCGGCCTCGCCGACCTCAACCACAGCTATGTCGCCTGCACCGCCGCGAGTAGCCGTAGCCGACGCACAGCCCAACGTCCTCGGCCTTGCCCGTACCTCCCCAGCCACCGCCCCGTCCCCCGCCCCCGTCCACCGGCAGCACGCAGCGCCAACCCCCTCATCCCAAGCCGCCGCAATCCATCACGCCTTCGCCGGCATCACGCCACCAACCGCCCACGCTCCAGCACCTGCCAATGCCCCACTCCACCCCCGCAGCCACCACGACCGCGCGCCAACTAGAGCCCCAACGACAGGACCGTCAACTGACCGACTAGCTATCCACGATCCTGCGTGAGGATCCGCAGAGCATCGGCCGAGCTCGCGTCATTGGGTGTGTAGATCTCAAGCCGGTGATCCGGACTGTCCGGCTGAAGCCAGACCTGATAGGCAACGCTGGCTGCTCCGATGGTCGGGTGCTGCAGCTGCATGTCCCCCACAGTGCAATCCGCAACTTCACCTCCTGCCCACAAGGTGGCGAACTCATCGCTCCCCATCGCGAGTTCGCCGATCAGTTCAGCCAAACGGGCATCGGTAGGAAAACGACCAGCAGTCAATCGGAGGTACGCAACGTGGATACGTGCGAGTTCGTCCCAGTTCCGGTGCAGGTCACGAGTGAGCGGGTCAAGGAAGAACATCCGCGGAATAGACGGCCGGCGCTGGCTGTCCTGAGGCGCCTCGAAGTCAACGTGCTCCGCGAACAGCGCGTGCCCGAGTCGGTTCCAGGCCAAAACATCTCCCCGTCGCCCCAAGACCAGCGCCGGGCGTGGCAGCGTCGAGCGACTTCAGCAGGCTGAGGACACGAGGATGTGGTGTCTCGTGGGGTGGTTCGGAGAGTCCAGACGCGGCGGGCCGCCGCGCAAGGTTGTGCAGATGAACCGCCTCGATCTCGTCGAGCTGCAGCACCCGAGCCAGAGCGTCAAGGACCTGATCAGACGCAGCATCCGCCTGCCCCTGTTCAAGTCGCGTGTAGTACCCCGCACTAACACCCGCCAACTGTGCGAGCTCCTCGCGACGCAGCCCTGGTACTCGTCGCGGAGTCCCGTAGGTCTGCAACCCGATGTCAGCCGGCGTGATCCGGTCCCGCCGACTCTTCAAAAATCCTCCGAGCGTCTCCACACCACGAGCCTAGGTCGCCAATCACCCCCGTGGGTGCACCTGCCGGGTATACCCACACCAGGAGCCTGGCTGTCCCTCACGCCATCCCCGAACCTCGACACCATGACCACCCACCCTGAGAAACCCCAGGTCCCGACCTCCCACCCAGAACCGAACCGTCCCCGAACTCACGCCCGCACCAACCGCGGAGCTGGCTCGCGCGCGTGGCTTGGGTTGTTGGTGGTGCTTGGGCCTGTGGTGTTGGTGTCCATGGACGGGTCGATCCTGTTCCTGGCGATGCCCAGGATCAGCCAAGCCCTGACACCCGGCGCGGATCAGACCCTGTGGATTCTTGATGTGTACGGGTTCGCCGTCGGATCACTTCTCATTGCCTTTGGCAACATCGGTGACCGGTACGGACGCCGGCGCCTGCTGATGATCGGCGCGGCGGCGTTCGGTGCTGGTTCGGTGATGGCTGCCTTCGCACCCAACGCCGAGCTGCTCATCGCCGCCCGCGCACTGATGGGTATCGCCGGTGCGACGTTGCTGCCATCAGCCTTGGCGGTGCTAAGTGAGCTGTTCTCCGATGCCCGTCGCCGGGCGCAGGCCATCGGCATCTTCGCGGCGGTGTTCGCAGCTGGGTTCGCGATCGGTCCGATCGTCGGCGGCCTGCTGCTCGAGCGGTTCTGGTGGGGATCGGTCTTCCTGATCAACCTGCCCGTCATCGCGCTGTTCCTGCTCTTCGCACCAGCACTGCTCGGCGAGGTACGCACGACTCGACCTGGACGCGTGGACATCCTCAGCGTGGTGACGTCCGCAGCGGGCCTTCTGCTCTTCATCTATGGCCTCAAGCACATGGCGGCCGAGGGTCTTTCATTCACGGCCGTACTGACCGGCGTGGCAGGAGTCGCGCTGCTCATCTGGTTCGGCCGACGACAGCGGGCGTTGGAACACCCGCTGATGGACTTCTCACTCTTCCGCGACCGCATCTTCACCATCGCGGTCATCACCGGTCTGCTGCCACTGGCCGCGTGGTCGGCAACTGCCTACCTGGCAGGCATTTACCTCCAGTCCGTCCTAGGACTGCCCGTCCTGCAGACCGCACTCCTCGCCCTTCCCGGCGCCGCCTTGCTGACCACCACCTGCGTCGTCACCCCGATGGTGGTCGATCGGATCGGCAAGCGAGCCATCCTGATCGTTTGCCACTTCTCCATCGCCGCCGGCCTGCTCCTACTTCTCCCGACAACGATCACCGGCGGCGTCGGCTGGTACATCGCCTCCACGGCCATCGCCGGCATCGGCTACGGCATCTCCTTCGCCGTGGTCGCCGACACCGCAGTCGGCGCAGTACCGACGGACCGAGCAGGCGCAGCAGGAGCGATCGCGGAGACCAGCAACGAGATCGGCAACGCGCTCGGCATCGCACTGCTCGGCTCACTCGCCGCCTTGGTCTTCAGACTCCAAGGCCCCGACGTCGCCCCCACACTCGCCGAGACCCTCCAACTCCCGGGCCTCGCCGCCGCAACGGTGCTGAACGCCAAATCCGCCTTTGTCACCGGCCTCCACATCACCGCCCTCGTCGCCAGCCTCCTACACCTGAGCCTCGGCATCCTCGCCCTTCACTGGCTCGGCAGATCCCGGCTGGAACACGGCACTAACCGCGCCGGCCGACCGGACCCGGCGTAACCACTCCGGTGCTTCCCTCGATCGTGATCGGCTGCCCGTCCGCCAGGGTGGTCATGACGTCGGGGACACCGAGCACGGCGGGGATTCGACGTTCACGAGCCACGATGGCCGCGTGCGAGAGCCGGCCGCCGACCTCAGTGATGACACCGGCGACCACACCGAACAAGGGAGTCCACGCAGGATCGGTGAACCGGCAGACCAAGATGTCCCCCGGTTGAACCCGAGCGAAGTCCGCAACGCTGTCCACCAACCGAGCCGGCCCGGACGCGACCCCAGCACCCCCACCAACTCCCCGCAGTACGCCGACCGCGCTCGCCGCTGTTTCGTGGGGCAGCAGGGGAACTGTTACCGGGCGGGCTTGGAGCAGCCAGACATGGTCGCCCTCCACGGCGAACTCGATGTCTTGTTGACCGCCGAGGTAGTCGGCAACCTCCTGCCCAAGCTCCATGAGTCGTTCCACCTGGCACTCGCTGAGGCAGAACTCTCGCTGCTGAACAGCCGCGACTTCACTCGCCACGATCCCAGAACCATCGGCAAGACCGGCGGAGATATTGCGGTCCGTCCGGACGAGCTTGGTGCCGAGCCGACGGGTGAGAAGACGCCGGCCGGAGGTGGTGGTGAGCGTGTAGGTATCCGGGTTCACCAAGCCCTGAACGACGCTCTCCCCCAGCCCCCAAGACGCTTCCAGCACTGCGGTGCCCTCCACCAACCCGCCGCCAGCCAGCACCGCGGTGTCGTCAAGTACTGCGGTGCCCTCCACTACTGCGGTGTCGAGCGATGCGGTGTCGCCCAGCACTGCGGTCTCGTCCAGCACTGCGGAGCCGTCCGGTGCTGCGGTGCCTTCCACTAACGCGGCGCCGCCCAGCACTGCGGTCTCGTCCAGCACTGCGGAGCCGCCCAGCACTGCGGTCTCGTCCAGCACTGCGGAGCCGCCCAGCACTGCGGTCTCGTCCAGCACTGCGGAGCCGTCCGGTGCTGCGGTGCTTTCCACTAACGCGGCGCCACCCAGCATCGCGGTGTCGTCCAGCACTGCGGTGCCCTCCGCTACTGCGGTGTCGTCGGGGGTGCGGGAGGCCGATGTGAAGAGGACTCCGGCGACCTGGGCGTCTACGTGGCGTTGGACGATGACTGCTATGCCGGGGTCCGCGGGTGATGGGTGGGCGGTGGGATTGGACTGGCGGTAGGCGACGGCGCGGAGACTCCAAAGGGATCCCCAGATCGCCTGGATCTTGGCGGCGACGGCCTCGGGGAGGGCGTCGACTCCGAGAAAGGTGTCATGTTGGCCTGCCGCTGAGGCGGTCGGGGTGTCCTCGGTAGTAGCGGACGACCGTACTGCGACGGGGTGGTCACCCAGGTCGGTCAGTGCCTCGGCCAGTTCGGCGAGTAGCCACGGTGGCACCGGCTGGGCCGCGACCAGGCGGCGTACTTCGTCGGGGGCGCTGGACGCGGCCTCCGTCAGGTTCAGCCCGGCGGTGACGGCTCGGTAGGCGTCGACGGGGATCACGAAACCCGGTGGGACCGGGAAGCCGGCGCGGGCGAGACGGCCGAGGACCGCGGCCTTGGCGCCGGCGTTCTCCAGCGTCGCCTCGGTGAGTCGGATGATCAACGAGCACTCCTCACGAGCAGGCGGCCACCATCGGTTTCAACAGAATGTTGACAACACTTTGTTGATGATGGACTGTTTCCGGGTGGAAGGCAACGAGGGCATGAGTGATCAGGGGCAGGCGCAGCGGGAGCGGGAGGCTCGGGAGCGGTTGCTGGCGGCTGGTGCGGATCAGCTTGAGCAGCGGCCGTGGCAGGTTGGGGCGATGCCGCCGTCGGCGGTTGACCTGATCCAGTTCTTTCTGTGGCGGTCGAGTTCGGCGCCGTTCGGTGAGGCGGCGGATCAGGAGATGACCGATGCGGTGGTAGCGGCGCTCCAACTGTTGCCCGCCGCGCGGGCTGAGATCGATCAGCTCGAGACCGGGCTGTTGTTCGCGGCGCGGGGGCTCGGACTCACCTGGGCGCAGATGGCCGCCGCGCTGGGATTGAACTCACCTCAGGCCTGCCAGCAACGTCTCGATCGGCTCACCACGCGGACCAGCCGGCTCTCGGATGGGACGCCGTGACCACGACCTCCACTCCGGAGTTGCTGACGCTGCACGCCGTACGGCTCAAGGGCGTCGCGGACGACGTCACTGTCGCCGGCAGGTTCGGCCTCGACCAGGCGAGGACGTCGGAACTGTTGCTCGACCACCAGGCCTACGGCTGGATCACCTGGAGCGAATTCGCCGGAACGGGCGGCTGGTCCCTCACCGACCGAGGGCGCGCGGAGAACGAGCGCCAACTCGCGACCGAACTCGATCAAGCGACCGGACGCGAGACGATCCACGCGGCGTACCGGGAGTTTCTGCCACTCAACGGAAAACTGCAGCAGGCCTGTACCGACTGGCAGCTCAAGCCGACACCCGCCGACCTGCTGGCCTTCAACGACCACGACGACCCGCAGTGGGACGGCCAGGTCATCGAGCAACTGAGAACGATCGAGCAGGCGCTTCGCCCGCTGTCCGAGCGAATCGGCGCCGTCCTCGCCCGCCTCGGCGACTACGACCGCAGGTTCGCAACAGCCCTCGACCGCGCCCGGGACGGAGATCCGACCTGGATCGACCGCACAGACGCCGACTCCTGCCACTCCGTCTGGTTCGAACTCCACGAAGACCTCATCGCAACCCTCGGCGTCTCTCGCGGCGGGTAGCTCTTCCGCACCCTCTGCCCGCGAGTTGATATTGCGTGGAGTCGCCCCACCTCTGTCGATGATCATGGGCCAGTGACCGGCACCTACCGACGTGTACAAGCGCTTGCGCCGACCAGTGCAGGTTCCGAGCGGCAGGTTGCCGGTTCGGGGATCCGGCATGTTCTGTTCGATGCCGACGGGGTGTTGCAGGACATTCCTGGCGGGTGGGCTGCCGCGATGGAGCCGTATCTCGGCGAACGGACGGAAGAGTTTCTGCGCCGGACTTGGAAGGACGAGCTGCCGGCGCTGGCCGGGCAGGACGACTACCTGCCGTTGCTGGCGGCGACGCTTGCGGAGTACGGCGTTGTGGTGCCTGTCGAGGTGGTGTACCGGGATGTGTGGCACCGGATCGTGCGGAGTGAGGAGTCGTTCGCGATCGTCGAGAAGCTTCGGCGGAACGGGTACGGCGTGCACCTGGGGACGAATCAGGAGCAGTACCGGGGCGGGCACATGCGGACCACCCTCGGGTACGACGACCTCTTCGACGTCAGTTGCTACTCCTACGATCTCGGCGTCGCCAAGCCGGACCCGGCCTTCTTCACCGAAGCCGCGCGACGGATCGCGGCTGACCCCGCCAGCATCCTCTTCATCGACGACAGGGCCGACAACGTGGCGGCGGCGAGGATTGCTGGGCTTGCTGCCGAGCAATGGGAGCTGACCCAAGGGCACGAGACCCTCATCGCTCTCCTCGCCGACCACGGCGTCGGCGTATGACACAACTGGTCAGGACACGATGAGGCTGCAGGCGCCTCGACTCCCGTAGGTGCGGCCGGGACATGTGGCCGGGGCGAGCGGTCACATGTCCCGGGGCACGGCTGGCTAGCCGGCGGTGACCTTCACCGAGTACGCGCCTCGGCTTCCATAGGTGGAGTAGCCGGTGTTGAGCGGGTTGCCGTAGCCGGTGTTCTCGATGCGGAGGTAGTACCGGCCGGCGGTGACCTGGCGGTTGATGCTGGCGCTCAGGCCGGTCGGCGTACCGGAGTTGCTCTGGCCGGACGCCGGGTCAGCGGTGGCGACGACCGTACCGGCGGAGTTGAGCAGCTGGAGCCTGATGTCCAGGTTGGCGCCGGACGCCGCGGCGCTGGCCGCGAACGTGAAGGTGCCGGCCGACAGGTCGACCCGGAAGGTGTCGACGTCCGAGTCGTTGGCGTAGACACCCTTGACGGCCGTGCCAAGCGTGAGGGCAGTCGCGTCGGCGGTGCCGTTGCCGTGGTCGTCGCCGCGCAGTGCCAGGCCGTTCTGGCCGACCACCGCGAAGTCGTCTTCCTTGTTGTTGGCACCGGAATACTCGCCCTTGCTCCACTGGCTGATCGCCTTGGAGTAGCCGACACCCATGATCGGCGCCCAAGCGCCGTGGCCGGAGTAGTACCCGACCGACGAGGTGCCGTCGTGGCTGAGCCCGAGGTTGTGACCGGCCTCGTGCGAGGCGGCCTCGGCGATGTTCTTCGCGCCCGTACCGACGCCCTTCGTGAACACGAGTGCGGGCTGGTAGTACGAGTGCCGCGACGGGTCGTCGTAGACGCCGACGTACGCGACACCACCACACCCACAACCGGACTGGTACCAGCTGGTCGGGTCGATCAGGACCCGCGTGCCGTACTGCTGATCTGTCGAGCCCGACCGCGTGATGGCCGACTCAGCCGGCGCCTGCGTCGTCACATCGACGTCGAACGGCGCGTAGTCCTCGGCAATCCGGGCCCACACCTCCCGTACGACGTTCTGCTCGGTGGTGCTCCAGTTGGCGGTGTTGCCGTCGGTGTCGTACGCCGTGACGTTGACCGTCGACGGTTTGCCGTTCGTGTTCCAGGCGGTGCCGGTGATGGTGTGGCCGTCGAAGTCCAGGTAGATCACCCGGTTCGAGCCGGGCTTGCTGTGCAGCTCGAAGGCCGGCCCGGTCGCGGCGGCGACCGCGGTGGTGGCCCACTTCGGCGACTTGGCGGTGGCCGAGGCGGACCGCTGCTTGGCGCTGGCCATCGGCTCGGCGTAGAAGAGCTTGCCGTCCTTGTCCAGCCAACTGGTCTTGTCGGTGGCCAGGATCCGCTGCAACTGCTGCTCGCCCAGGCCGTTGCGCTCAGCCAGTTCGGCGAGTCGCGGCTGGACCTTGCCGAGGGCGGCTTTACCCTGAAGCGGTTGCCCGAGCAGCGTGTCGAGCGGAGCCGGACCTTGCTGGGCGTCTGCCTGGTTGCCGGCCACGACGGCCAGCGCTCCGAACAGAACGGCACCGGTGCCGACCAGCGCACCGGATCGGCGGAACCTGCTATGCATCTGGGGCCCTCCTCAGGGACTCCTGACGGTTCCGTGGCGATGACGCCGGCGGGGGCGGAACCGTCGTTGCCTCACTTGTGGTGCGCAGCCGCGCACTCTGCGTAGAGTGCCCCATCGGTTGCCGGTCTGTATATATTTTTCCGGCGAATTTACGTTCTCCAGAGGCTGCCCCAGGGCCGTTCAGACTCCTTGACACCGCAGTGGTTTGCTGTGATGTGGATCACATTCGGCAGAATGTCGATCGGCCCGGGTCCCGCCCGACGCGTCGTCGAAAGCACAAACCACCGCGACGAAAAACGGAGAGAACCATGAAGCTCACCCTCCACACCTTCCTCAGCATCGACGGCGTCATGCAGGGCCCCGGCGGCTTCGAGGAGGACCGCAGCGGCGGCTTCGACCGCGGCGGCTGGCTGATCCCGTACGGCGACGAGGTGATGGGCGAGATCGTCGAGGGCTGGTTCGCCAAGGCGGACGCCATCCTGCTCGGCCGGACGACGTACACGATGATGCAGGCCTACTGGTCGCAGATCGACGACGGCAGCAACACCGCCACCGGGCTGAACAACCTGCCGAAGTACGTCGCCACCTCCACGCCGCTCGAGCCGGCCTGGAACAACAGCACCGCGCTCACGGGTGACGTCATCAAGCAGGTCGAGGAGCTGAAGGCGCAGGCTGGCGGCGAGCTCCAGATCCACGGCTCGGCCGCGCTGGCCCGCTCGCTGCACCAGGCCGGCCTCATCGACGAGTACCGCCTGCTGACCTTCCCGGTCGCGGTCGGCACCGGCAAGCGGCTCTTCACCGAGGACGCGCCGGCGACGGGCTTCAAGCTGGTCGAGAGCCGGGTCACCAGCACCGGAGCGACGTACTCCGCACTGACGCCGACGCCGTTCCAGACCGGCACTGCTGTGATGGAGGACGGCTCCTCGTCCTTCTCGGTCGACTCCTGACTAAAGGAGCAGCACCTGGCGGATCGCCGTACCGGCGGCCAGGGTGTCGAACGCCTCGTTGAGGTTTTCCAGGCGGACCGTGGAGGTCAGCAAGCGGTCGACCGGCAGACGGCCCGCCTGGTAGAGCGCGATGTACCGCGGAATGTCTCGGCTCGGGACCGCCGAGCCGAGGTACGAACCCTTGAGCGTGCGCTCCTCGGCGACCAGGCTGACCGCCGGGATGCTCAACTGTTGCGAAGGATCCGGCAGGCCGACGGTCACCGTCGTGCCGCCGCGGCTGGTCGCCGCGTAGGCCTGGGCCAGGACGGCGGCGCTGCCGACGGTCTCGATCGCGTACTGCGCGCCGCCGCTGGTCGCGGCGCGCACCTGCTCGACGACATCGTTGCTTCGGGCATCGATTGTGTGGGTGGCGCCTAGTTCGCGGGCTAGTGCGAGCTTCTCGGGCACGACGTCGACGGCGACGAGCGGGTGGGCGCCGACGAGAGCCGCGCCGAGGAGTGCGGACAGACCGACGCCGCCGAGACCGAAGACGACGGCGCTTTGACCGGCCTGCACGCGGGCGGTGTTGACGACCGCGCCGACACCGGTCATCACCGCACAACCGAAGAGAGCGGCGATCTCCGGTGGCAGCTCGGGGTCGATCTTCACCGCGGATCGCGCCGAGACAACCGCATGGTCAGCGAATCCGGACACCCCGAGGTGATGGTTAAGCACCCCGGAGGTGAACCCGGAACCGGCCGAGCCGGTGGAGGCGAAGGGGGAGCTGGCCGGGCCGGCGGTGGAGGTGGAGCCGGGCGTGGGGGTGATGGTGGTTAAGCGGCGGGTGCCTGAGAGTAAGGTGCCGGCGGTGTTGGCGGCTGCTCCTGGTTCGCAGAGGGCGGCTCTGCCTTCTGCGCAAGGGCCGCAGGTGCCGCAGGCCGGTACGAAGGCGAACGCGACCGTGTCGCCAACGGCGAACCCAGATGCCTCCGACCGCACCACCTCGCCGGTCGCCTCGTGGCCGAGCAGCATCGGCATCACCCGCGGTCGCGACCCGTTGATCACCGAGAGGTCCGAGTGACACAACCCGGCCGCCCGGATCCTGACCAGCAGTTCGCCCGGCCCGGGTGGCGCGAGCTCGACCTCCTCGATCGCGAGCGGGCGCGATTCGGCGTACGGGCTCGGCAGTCCCATCTCCCGCAGTACTGCGCCTCGCACGATCATCCGGCGATCCCTTCCAGAGCGGTGCGGATCCCCGGCGGGATCGGGACCGGCCGGCGATCGGAGCGACCCACGAACACATGCACGAACCGGCCGGTCGCCGCGGGCTCGGTGGAACCGCCACGGAACAAGCCGATCTCGTACGTCACGCTGGAGTTGCCCACCTTCGCCACCCGCAACCCCGCGTCGACCGGATCCGGAAACGCGAGCGACTGCTGGAAGGTGCACTGCGACTCCACGCACAACCCGATCACGTCGCCGCGATGGATGTCGAGCCCACCGGCCCGGATCAGGAAGTCGTTGATCACGGTGTCGAAGAAGCTGTAGTACTCGACGTTGTTCACGTGCCCGTAGACGTCGTTGTCCTTCCACCGCGTACTGATCGCGAGGAAATGCGGATACCCACTCCGATCCATCCACCCACCCTAAGGTGGCGGGGTGACCTATGTACTGATCCCCGGCGCCGGCTGCACGCCCTGGCACTGGCACCCACTGACCGCCGAGCTCCAGGCACGCGGTCAGGAGGTGATCGCCGTCGACCTCCCTTGCGACGACGAGTCCGCGGGGCTCAGCCAGTACTGCGATGCGGTGGTGGCCGCGGTCGGTCAGCGCACCGACCTGGTCGTCGTCGCGCACTCACTCGGCGGCTTCACCGCGGCCGCGGTCTGCGAACGGCTGCCGGTCGAGCTGCTCGTGTTCGTGGCCGGGATGATCCCGCGACCGGGTGAGACGGTCAACGAGTACTGGAGCAACACGTCGTACGACTGGAAGGGCGACCCCGAGTCGGACTACTTCTTCCAGGACCTCCCGGCGGAACTGGCCGCGGAGGCGAGACGGCAGCTCAGGCCGCAGGCTGGGCGGCCGATGGGCGAGCCCGCGCTGTTCGAGCGCTGGCCGTCCGTACCCACGCAGGCGGTGATCGCCACCGAGGACCTGCTGTTCCCTGCCGACTATCTGCGCAAGCTGACCGTCGACCGGCTCGGGTTTGCCCCACATGAACTCCCCGGTGGCCACTTCCCGATGCTCGGTCAGGCCAGCGCGTTGGCCGAGTTGCTGGAGCGGTGGCGGCGCGCCAAACCTACGCTTGCGTAACTTACGGTGCCGTAGGGTAGAGGCTCTGCCGACTCATGAGGCGACGACGAAGGAGATCCCGGTGAACGAGAAGCTGGTGACGAACCTGCTGCACGAGCTGGAGCCTGTCGTCGAGGAGAACCTCGAGCGGCATCTGGCGATCACCAAGAACTGGAACCCGCACGACTACGTGCCGTGGAGCGAGGGTCGCGACTTCGCGTTCCTGGGTGGTGAGGACTGGGCGCCGGAGCAGTCCCGGCTGGACCCGGTCGCCAAGGTCGCGATGATCACCAACCTGCTGACCGAGGACAACCTGCCGTCGTACCACCGGGAGATCGCCACCCAGTTCGGGCTCGGCGGGCCGTGGGGCACCTGGGTCGGCCGCTGGACCGCGGAGGAGGGCCGACACGGGATCGCGCTGCGTGACTACCTGGTGGTCACCCGCGGCGTCGACCCGGTCGAGCTCGAAGTGGCCCGGATGGCGCACATGACCGCCGGGCACCAGGTCGACAAGAACATGCTCGAGGCGATCGCCTACGTCAGCTTCCAGGAGCTGGCCACCCGCGTCTCGCACCGCAACACCGGCAAGGCCACCGGCTGCCCGATCGCCGACCAGCTACTGGCCCGGATCGCGACCGACGAGAACCTGCACATGATCTTCTACCGCAACCTGGTCGCCGCCGCGTTCGAGTCGGCGCCGAACGAGACGATGCGCGCGGTCGTCAACGAGGTCCGCGACTTCTCCATGCCCGGCGCCACGATGGAAGGCTTCGCCCGCAACTCGGTGACGATCGCCAAGGCCGGCATCTACGACCTCCGCCTGCACCACGACGAGGTGGTCGCGCCGATCCTGCGGATGTGGAAGGTCTTCGAGCGCGAGGACCTGACCGGCGACGGCGCCAAGGCCCGCGACGAACTCGCCGAGTTCATGACCGCCCTCGACGCCCAGGCAACCCGCTTCGTAGACCAACGCACCCGCCTCCTGGAACGCCAAGCAGCCCGCGCCAACTAGCCCGTACTGCGTGCGCACGGCCGGCGGTCGCTCAGCTGGGTTGGTGCGCGGAGCCGAGGCGGTGGGCTGAGGCGCTTTGCTGGGCCAGCCTCCGGAGAGCGAGGAGCACCGGGCCGCCCAGCGCCGTCAGGAGCACGGTGGCTTCGACGGTCTGCTGGCGGTCGCCAGTCGGGAGATGGGCTATCTCGGCGTCCGCCACCTGCGTCGCCGCGGACGCATAGGTCGCCAGCAGTTCGTCGTCGAGGTGATATCCGACCTTCTCCAGCGCATCGAGTGCGCCGGCCAGCAAGACGCGGTCCGCAGCCTCGAAGTACACCGACCAGCCCTGGTCAGCGATCAACTCGTCGACGCGAAGGCGTGACTCGACGCTCGCCGTGAGATCGTCCGGAATCAGCGCGCCATGGGCCGAGCCCAGTACTTCGTGCAGGTCACGCGACTCCTCGTCCACCTCGGCGAGCACGCTCCGCACGCGGGCCAGCGACAGACCACCTGACTCCGCCAACGCCCGGATCAACCGCAACCGGCGCACGTGCGATTCGTCGTACCGGGATCGCGTCGCGCCGACCGCCTCGCCGGGCGCTAGCAAGCCTTCGCGCAGGTAGTACTTGATCGTCGCGACCGGCACCTCGGTACGCCGGGACAGTTCAGCGATCCACATTCGTCGTCTCCCTCTTGACGTTTGGAGAGTATCACTGTCCAATATTGGGGAGTTGAACTATCTAAGGGGAGAGCGATGATCGAGGGACGTCAGACCGCGGCGTACGACCAGGAGCTGGTGGTCTTCCTGATCGGCTTCCGGGTGAACAAGCTCCGCGCGTGGCGGCACTGGCTTCCGGTGTCGAAGGCGATGGGCCCGATGCTGCGGGAGCTGAGCGCCGATCCAGACAGCGGGCTGCTCGGTTTTCGCACCTTCCCGACCTTCCGCGGCGTGACGATGATCCAGTACTGGGAGTCCGCCGAGAAACTGCAGGCCTTCGCCAACGACCCCGGGCGAACTCATCGGCCGGCGTGGACCAACTTCTTCAAGTACGCCTACAAGAGCAACGCCGTCGGCATCTGGCACGAGACCTACGTCGTTCCCGCCGGCCACACCGAAACCATCTACGGCAACATGCCGCTGATCGGCCTCGGCAGGGTCGCCGGCGTAGTACCGGTCAACCAGCGCGGCCGCACTGCCGCGGAGAGGTTGAGCCGGGGGTAGTTACAGTGCAGGCGTGCAGTTCATCCGGGATTTGGGCAGGTTGCTGCGGCGGGGGGATTTTCGGCGGCTGTTTGCTGTTCGGTTGAGCTCGCAGTTCGGGGACGGGGTTTTTCAGGTCGCGTTGGCGTCGTACGTGTTGTTCTCGCCGGAGCGGGCGCCGGATGCCGCGGCGATTGCGGGGTTGTTCGCGGTCGCGTTGTTGCCGTTCTCGGTGCTCGGACCGTTCACCGGGGTGTTGCTGGATCGGTGGTCGCGGCGGCAGATTCTGTTCGGGGCGAATCTGACCCGTGCCGGGCTGGTGCTGGTGGTTGCCGGGATTGTTGCTCTCGGCAACGCAGGGGTGCCGTTCTATCTCGCCGTACTCCTGACGCTCGGGGTCAACCGCTTCCTGTTGTCCGGATTGTCGGCCGGGTTGCCGCACGTGGTCGAGACCGACGAGTTGGTGATGGCCAACGCGGTCACGCCGACCTCCGGTACTGCGTCGTTCCTGATCGGCGGTGGATTCGGAGCCGGGATCAAACTCGTCTCCGACTCCGACATCGCAGTCCTCGGTACTACGGCCGCCGTGTACGTCGTGGCTGCCCTGCTCGCGTTGCGGCTGCGGCGGAACCAGCTCGGCCCGGACCTGACCGGTGAGGAACCCGGTGTGGTGGAAGCGATCCGGGGCATCGTCGCCGGGTTGATCGACGGTGGCCGGCATCTCAAGGAGCGGCGGCAGGCGGCGCTCGGGCTGGCCGCGATCGGTTCGCTGCGGTTCTTCTTCGGCCTCGTCACGGTCGCGATGATCCTGCTGTACCGCAACAGGTTCTACGGTCCCGACCAGTTGGACGAGGCGTTCGGCGCGCTGGCGATCGCGACCGGAGCGATCGGCGCCGGCCTGTTCGTCGCCGCTCTGGTGACCCCGTGGGCCACGCGGGTCCTGACCCTGCGTCGCTGGATCACCGTGCTCTTCGTCGCGGCGGCGGTGGTGACTGCCTTTCCTGGCGGGCTCTACACCCAGCCCGCGATGCTAGTGGCCGGTTTCCTCACCGGGTTCTGCGCGCAGGGCGTGAAGATCAGCGTCGACACCCTCGTCCAGACGGGTGTCGACGATGTCTACCGTGGTCGCGTCTTCTCGCTCTACGACATGATCTTCAACGTCGGGCAGGTGTCGGCCGCCGCGCTCGGCGCCGTCATCCTGCCCGACGACGGGAAGTCGTACCCGGTCCTCGCCTTCGTGGTGCTCGGCTTCCTGCTGACCGCTTTCGTGTACTCCCGCTGGTCTTCGGAGCTCAGGTCCCCCGCAGTGCGGTGATCGGCTGGATGGCGGAAGCCTTCCACGCCGGGTAGGTGCCCGCGATCAGCCCGATCGCTGCCCCGAGCAACGGAGCGCCGAAGGTCAGCTTGTTGTCGAGGATCGGGGTCCAGTCCCGCAGCAGCGAGACGCCGACCGTCAGCAGCACTCCGACGGCCGTCCCGAGCAGGCCACCCAGGAACCCCACGATCACGCTCTCCACCAGGAACTGTCCGGCCACGTGTCTTCGCGCGGCGCCCAGTGCGCGGCGCAGGCCGATCTCCGAGACGCGTTCCAGGACCGACAGCAGCGTCACGTTGGCGATCCCGAGGCCGCCGACCAGCAGTGCGACCGCACCGAGCAACAGGAACAACGCGTTCAGGTCGGACTCGACGCCCTTGCGTACTCCGCCTTGCTGCGGCGGGGCGTCGACCTTGATCGCGCTCGGGTTGTTCGGGTCGATCGCGACCGGCGCCTGCTTGGCGATCAGCTGCGCCGCGCCCACCGCCGTACGGATCTCGACTGAATCCGGTGCCGTCAGGTCGTAGGCCTTCTTGGCTGTGCCGTTCGGCATGATCACGGCGTCGAGCAGCTCGGCCTTGCCGTTGACCGAGTCGAGGATGCCGATCACGGTGTAGGCCTGGTCGCCGAGGAAGATGGCCGGCTGCGAGTCGACCCGGTTGATACCGAGCCGCTTCGCCGCGTTCTTGCCCAGTACGACGACCTGGTCGCCGCGCTGGTCATGGCCGGAGTCGAAGAACCGGCCGGTCTTCAACACGGAGCGGACGGCGTCGAAGAGCCCACCTGAGGCGGCCATGACCTGCAGTTTGTAGCCGTCCTTCTGACCAAGCCCGGCCACGCTGCGGACCAGCTCGTCACCGACGTCGACCTCGCTGACCGTACCGGCCGCCTCGACGCCGTTCAGCCGGGAGAGCCGCAGCGGCGCGTCCCACGGCAGCTCGGTCGCCGCCTCGCCTTCCTGCCCGCCGTCGTCTGGTGAGACGACCACTCGCGTCGCGGCGGCGAGGTCGAACCGCTGGGTGATCTGCCCGGCCGCGGTCTGCCCGAGCCCGACCGTCCCGACCAGCGCCGCGATGCCGAGCACCGTGCCGAGCGTGGTCAGGATCAACCGAGTCGGCCGAGCAGCAACCCCGGCCAGCGCCTCGTCGAGGAGATCACGCACCGCCGGCCCACCCGTCAACCGCCGAGGCCCAGCAATCCGCCGTACGACGCCCGCCACGGCAAGCCGGACCCGCCTGCGCGGGCGCGGAGGCGATCCGCGCTGAGGCCGGGCCGGGCCGGGCGAGGAAGTGGACGGCCCGCCGGCGGGATCCGGGGGGCCTGCTTGAGGATGCACGAACGGCTCGCCAGGCTGCCGCTCCGGCGCGGAGCCGCCGGGCTGCCGCTCGGGCGACGACCCACTGGGTCGCCGCTCCGGCGCGGAGCCGCCGGGCTGCCCCTCGGGCGACGACCCACTGGGTTGCCGCTTTGGCGGGGAGCTGTCGGGGGATGAGCGGTTGCGGCGCCAGGTCACCATTGGAGGGTCCCGTCGATGATGCGGACTTGGCGTTGGGCTCGTTCGCTGACGTGGTTGTCGTGGGTGATGACGGCCAGCGTCATGCCTTCGTGGTGCAGTTCGTCGAAGACTTCGAGGATCGCCTCCGCATTCGCACTGTCCAAGTTGCCCGTCGGTTCGTCGGCCAGCAGCAGGCTCGGTTCGGCCACCAGCGCTCGCGCGATCGCGACCCGTTGCCGCTCACCGCCCGACAACGTGCTCGGTCCGAACTCCATCCGATGTGCCAGCCCGACCCGCTCCAATGCGACCCGCGCCCGCGCCATCCGTTCCTTGCGCGGCACCCCGACGTACACCATCGACAGTGCGACGTTCTCCAGCACTGTCCGGTGATCGAGCAGATGGAACGACTGGAAGACGAACCCGATCCGCTCACCGCGCAGTACCGCCCGACGACGCTCCCGCAGGCTCATCGTGTCCACACCGTCCAGCCGGTAGACCCCGCCGGTCGGGTTGTCGAGCAGCCCGAGCAGGTGCAGCAGCGTCGACTTGCCCGACCCGGACGGCCCCACGATCGACAGGTACTCCCCCTCGCGGATCGTCAGGTCGACCTCGCGGATCGCCTGTACCTCGGGCGGTCCGGGGAAGAACCGCCGTACTCCGATCATCTCCACCACCGGCGCCGGTAGCGCCACAGCTGTCGCGGTCATTTGCCGACCACCACTTGGTCGCCCTCGGTCAGCTTGCCGTCGCCCGCTGCCGTCACCTGCGCATAACCGTCGGCGGTCAGCCCGACCTTGACCGCGACCAGCTCGACCTTGCCGTTCCGCAGTACTTCGACCCGCGAGCCACCGTCCGACCCCGCCGACAGCGCGGCCACCGGTACGGCGAGAACCTTGCCGTTGGTGCTCTTGACCGGGATGGTGACCCGGACGTTCGCCTCGCGCAGCCGCTCGAGCTGGGCCGGCGTCAGCGACTTCGGCGCGATCACCACGGTGTACTCGTCCCCACTGCCGGTGATCCGGCGGATGGTGGCCTGCACGATCGTCCCGTCGCCCAGGTCGAAGCTGGCCGGCATCCCGACCTTGAGCCGCTCCTTGGTGGCCGAGTCGACCTTGATCGAGACCACCAGCGACGCACCGCTGGCCGACATCACCACGCCGTTGACGGTGCCGCCGCGCTCGACCTTCACCTCGTCCACCCGGCGCGGGAGCGTCTTCACGTAGACGATCTCCGACACCGGCAGCGGCGTACCGGCCTTGAACTCGGCCTCGTTCTTCGCCTCCTGGGCGTCGGCCAGGTTCTCCTCCGCGTCGTCGACCGCGCCCTGCTGGACCGAGGTGTCCGCCTTGCCCGGGCCGGCCTTGGCCTGCTTGAGCGCCGCCTTCGCCTGGCGCAACGCGTTCTTCGCCGCGTCGACGCTCTTGTCCGCGCCTTCGACCGCCTGCTTGAGCTGCTCGTCCGGCTCCGGTGCGTCGTACCCGGCAGCCTCGTAGAGCTCCTCGACCGCCCGCGCAGTACTGCTGTCGTACTTCGAGTCGACGGTGCCCGGGTCGTAGCCGAGCTTCTCCAGGGTCTGCTCCAGCTGCAGCACGTCCGGGCCTTTGGAGCCGGGCGCGAGCGAGCGGTACATCGGCAGTACGCCGGGCAGCCCGATCACCGGACGGCCCGCGATCTCCAGCAGCGCCCTGCCCGCCTCGATGGTGGAGCCGACCTTCGGCACCTTGCCCGTCACCACGGCCGGTGTCTTCAGCCCGCTCGTCTCGACCCGGATGTTCACCGCGCCGTCGAACGAGGTGTCTCCCCGGCCCACGACCTTGCTGGACAGCGCCTTCTTCTCCACCGGCACGGTGATCTGCGAGGCCTTCGGCGGAGCGGTCTTGGCCGCCGCGTCCTCCGGCGACATCAGCCGGCTGCCGGCCGCGACACCCACCCCGAGCGAGAGCGTCGCGACCGCGGAGACCCCGACCAGGACCCGGCGGCGGGACTTGGGTGAGGCGGTCACCGCTCCGACACCGTGTCGCGGTACTGCTCGAGCTGGGTCTTGTTCGCCTCGACGAACTCCTTCTCCAGCTCGTACTGCGCCTTCTTGAACGGCTCCTCGAACTTCTTCTTACAGGTCTGGTCGGCCTTGGCGAGCTCGATCTCCTCCTTGCGCAGGTCGGCCAGCTTGGCCGCATCGACCTTGTCGAACGACGGCGGCCCGGTCACCACCGCAGGGCCTCCCTTGCTGGGACCGCCCTTGGTCGCACCGGTCAGCTCGTCCAGCTTCTTGCTGATCTTCTCGCGGGGCTCGTCAGGCTTCTTGAAGCCGCTGTGTCCCGCATCGGCGAGACAGTCCGACCAGGCGGCCGTCGCGTCCACCACCCGCTGGTCGGCCTCGATCCGCTTGCGCAGCGCCTCGATGTCCTTGAACAGCGAGTCGAACTTCTTGAAGTCGGCCAGCTTCTCGTCGCGCTTGCCGAAGACCTCTTCGGCGGCCTTGCCGCGGCAGCCGGTGTCGGGCTTCGCGGTCGAGCTGGTGGAGTCCCCCTTGGCGATGGCCACGTTCCCCTGCGCGAACTGACCGTTGAGCGCCTTGTCGTAGGCCTTCTGCGCCTTCGGCGACAGCGCCTTGCGGATCTTCGTGTTCGGGTTGTTGTCGTCGGCCTCCCCCGCCTTGGACCAGTCGATCGTGCTGATGCCGTAGCCGTACTGCTCGGCGAACTTGTCCGGCGGCAACTTGAACGCCTCGTCGAACTTCGACTTGCCCTGCGACTCCGGCGGCACCGCGACGTACTCGAAACCGGCCGCCTTCATACAGGCGACGGTGGCGTCCTCGACCTTGCGCTGCTTGGCCAGCTGTTCCTCCGACGACTCCTCACCACCGCCGATCCGCACGGCGCGCATCATCCCGCCGCCACCGAAGCTGGTGAATCCTTCGCCCATGTACTCCGCGAGCGGACTCTTGTCGTCGCTCTTGGCCGGTTCCTTGTCCGCGGCCGAGCCATCCGCGCCACAGCCGGCGAGGGCCAGTACAGCGACCAGCGAAAGCGCAATGCGTGAGTTGTTCTTCATGCCGTGGAGCGTGACTCCCGGGCTGTGAAGAACCTGTGAAGGACCGATCAGCACCCGATGCTCTCAGCCGATCTTCATCGAAATCTCATGAAGATCAGTCACTCTCGAACCATGCCAGCCCGGATCCTCGTCGCCGAAGACGACCGGAAGCAGGCGGAACTGATCCGGCGCTACCTGGAGCGAGAGGGCCATCTGACAGTCGTGGTTCACGACGGGCGGGCCGCGATCGACGAGGCGCGCCGGCGCAGCCCCGACCTGCTCGTGCTCGACGTGATGATGCCGAAGGTCGACGGCCTGGACGTCTGCCGGGTCCTGCGGGCCAGCCAGGGCGCCGACGGCGGCGTACCGATCATCATGCTGACCGCCCGATCCACCGAGGACGACCTGCTGCTCGGGCTCGACCTGGGTGCCGACGACTACCTGACCAAGCCGTACAACCCGCGCGAACTGGTGGCCCGCGTCCGGACCGTACTGCGCCGCACGCGCGGCCGCGCCGAGGGTGAGGTGTACCGGGTCGGCGGGCTGGAGATCGACCCGGTCAGGCACGAGGTGCGGCTGGACGGCGCACTGGTCGAGGTGACGCCGGCCGAGTTCAAGATCCTGGCCTGCCTGGCCGCATCGCCGGGTCGCGCCTTCTCCCGGCAGCAGTTGCTGGAGCACGCGTTCGGCTTCGACCACTACGTGTTCGACCGGACGATCGACGTCCACGTGATGAACCTGCGCAAGAAGATCGAGCCGGCGCCCGCGACCCCGGCGTACCTGAAAACCGTGTACGGCGTGGGCTACAAGCTGGCCGACAAGGTGGTGGCTCCTGATGCGTCGTAGCGTCCTGATCAGATTCCTCGGGCTTTCCCTCGCGGTGGCGCTCGGCGCTGTCATCGCGACCGCGGTGATCGCCACCTACAGCACGTCGGAGAAGCTGCAGGGCGAGATCGACCAGAACACGTCCCAGCTGCAGGCCGATGGCGACATCTACGGCAAGCTGACCGCGTACGCCGCCGACCACCCGACCTGGGCCGGGGTGGACAAGCTCGTCAACAGCCTGTCCGACCAGACCGGCCGGCGGATCGCGCTCACCGAGAGCGACGGCACCGTGATCGCCGACTCGGCCCGGACGCTCGGCGCCGGCCCTGAACTCCCTTCGCTGCCGGCGGCGACGGTCGATGCCCGGGCCGGAGCCAATGGGCTCTTCGTCACCTCGTCTCCCAGCACGGTCGCCGGCCGCGCCGAATCGGTCGCGACGACCCGGGCGATGCTCTCGGCGGGTGGCGGCGGTCAGTTCGTCAGCTCACGGATGGTCGGCTCGCCGGAGTGGGGTCTGACCGAGGCGGAGAAGCGGCAGCGGACCGACCTGGCCAACCAGGCGATCGCCTGCTGGCAGGCGCAGGGCAAGCAAGGGCAGGCGATCAGCCGCCCCGACGGCGTACCAGTACTGACCTGGCAGGCCCCCGCGGCTGACGGCGTCAACGTGATGAAGTTCCCGACGGTCGGCCGCGACGACGATCCGTGTGTGCCGGCCGCTCTCTACGCTCCCAGCGCCAAGGCGGCCGCGGTCAACAAGGACGAGATCCGCCGGGCGACCGAGTGCCTCACCGCGGCCGGCGAGCAGTACGACCTGCTCGGCGACTCCCCCAACATGCTGCAGGCGGTCGCTCCCCGCAACGGCGACACCGGGCAGATGTCCGAGACCTTCATCGACTGCGTGAACACCGCGCACGTCGCGGCCCTCACGCCGTACGTCGCACCGGAGGCCAAGCTCTACCTCGGCGCGAAGAGCTCGTTCAACGTCTTCTCCGGCGAAGGCCTGGCCCGTACTGCGGCCACCGCGCTCGGCGTACTCCTGATCGCGGCACTCGTGATGGTGTTCGCCGGACGCCGGCTGGTCCGGCCGATCCTGGCCCTCACCGGAGCGGCTCAGCGGATGACGAACGGCGACCACGCCGCCCGGGTCCCGGTGACGGGGCGTGACGAGGTGGCGCGGCTCGGGCATGCGTTCAATGCGATGGCGGAATCGATCCAGCACCACGACCACCAGCGCAAGGCGATGGTCAGCGACGTGGCGCACGAGCTGCGGACGCCGTTGGCGAACATCAAGGGATATCTGGTCGCCTCCGAGGACGGCGTCGTACCGCTCGATCGGGAGCTGGTGACCTCGCTGCTGGAGGAGGCCGGGCTGCTCGAGCGGCTGGTGGCGGACCTGCAGGACCTCGCGCTGGCCGATGCGGGCAAGCTCCGCATCCACCCGGAACTGAAGGATCTGTCCGAACTCGCCCAGCAGGTGGTGTCAGCGCACCGGCCCGCGGCAGAGGCGGCCGGCGTGAGCCTGGTCGCGGAGGTGACTGGACCGGCGCCTGCCATCGTGGACAACGCACGAGTCCGGCAGGCCCTCGGCAACCTGGTCTCCAACGCGATCCGCTTCACCCCGGCCGACGGCACGGTGCTGGTCGGCGTACGCCGCGTCGGTGACGGCTACAACCTGACGGTCACGGACAACGGCGCGGGCATCGCGGAGGAACACCTGCCATACCTGTTCGACCGGTTCTACCGCGCCGAACACTCCCGCAGCCGTACTACGGGTGGCAGCGGACTCGGACTGGCCATCACCAAGCATCTGGTCGAGGCGCATCGCGGCACGATCTCAGCGACCAGCCGGTTGGGGCACGGTTCGAGTTTCACCATCTACCTGCCCGCGAAGTAAATAGACTGCCGGGATGGCAGCCAAGCGAAGCCGGAAAGCTCGGGTGGCCGACGTGCATGCGGTGGCGTTGGGGATGCCGCACGTGACGGTTGAGCATGGTGGCGGGGAGAACCCGGTCTACCAGGTCGGCGGCAAGTCGTTCGTGTTCTTCCGGACGCGCCGGCCGGACGCGTTCGATCCGGAGACGGGCGAGCGCTACGACGACGTGATCGTGTTCTGGGTGCCGAGCGAGGAGGACAAGCTCGCGCTGGTCTCGGACGAGAGCAACCCGTTCTTCACCACGCCGCACTTCGACGGACATTTGTCCGTCCTGGTCCGCGCCAGCCGGCTGGGCGAACTCACCCTGCAGGAACTCACCGAGGTCATCCAGGACGCCTGGCTCTCCCGAGCCTCCAAACGCCGAGCCACCACCTGGCTGGAGGAGCACCGCCTGGCCTAGGCGGCCAGCAGGGCGTTGAGCAGACGGTAGAAGGCCATTCCCAGCAGGCCGAGCGGGAGCAGTAGAAGCAATCCGGTCAGCCGGTCGCGGTTGGTCCGCGCGAGCATCATCGGCGCCAGCACCGCGAGCACGATCTCCACCAAGCCGGAGGCCTGCTTGTTCTCCACCTGCCCGAGGAAATAGATGCCCTCAGCAAGGAAAGCTCCACTGAGCAGCGCCACCGCAACGACCGGCCGGCTGAGCTGCCACAACCGTCCTTCGCTGCGCAACCTTCCACCACCGGCACTCCACCAGCTGCCCGTACTACGCACCGCGCCGCCCGCACTCCACCAGCTCCCCGCGACCCCGAAGACCGGCCCGCCAACGAGCGCGGCGAACAACCAAACCGCCATGGTCGATCCCGAACTGGTGACGTCGTCGATGAAGCGAGCCGATGCGTAGTACCCAGCCAAAGCACCGACCAAGGTGATGAAGCCGAGTACTGCGGACCAGCCCGCCGCCAGGCGCAGTACGGCGGTGACTGTGAAGGCGAAGACGACCCAGACGACGCCCGAGTTGGCCAAGGTGTTCCAGTTGCCCGGCAGCTTGGCCTGCAGGTCCTGGGTCGCGAAACCCAGCGCAAGGCCGGCCACCAGGGCGACGACAAAGGCCCTGACTACCCGTGAACGATCGGTCACCGGATCAAGTCTGCTGTACTGCGGGGCGCACCGCAGCCTCCGGCACGCCCCGGAGTGGACCTCTCGCTGCCACACTTGGACCTGTGAGCTACCCACCGCCGCCCGGCTCCTCGGATCCGAGGCCTCAGGATCGGCCCGGTCAGAACCCGGGCTGGCAGTCGCAGCCGTACCAGCCGCAGGGCGGGAACTGGGCAGCTCCGCAGTACGGCGGACCGCCGCGCAAGGACCGGGCCGGACTGATCATCGTCGTCATCATGATGCTGGTGGCCGTCATCCTCGGGATCGGTGGTTTCGTGGCGTATCGCCTGACGTCCGGTGAGAGCGGCGGTGACCCCGATCCCGCGGCTCCCCCGGTCAGCTCGCCGGCCAGCGCGGCGACCCCGACGCTGCCGCAACGGACCGTCCCGTCGATGGTGCCCTCCAAGATGCCGTCGAAAGCCCCGACCCCACCGCCCACAGCGGCGACGACCAAACCGACCAAGCCGGCACCGACCAAGCCGGGAGGCAAGGTCACCAACGCGGCCGGTGCGGTGAACCTGGCCTACACCTTCGTGAGTCGGCTGAACGCCGGCAACACCCAGGCGGCGACCGCGCTGGCTTGTGAGGACACCAAGCAGATCATTCCCATCCTGATCGAGACCTGGATCAAGCCACCGACGAAGCTCGCCATCTCCGACGTGGCGATCGGTCAGAACCCCTACCTCGTCCCGATCACCGGCACCGTCGAGGGCAAGAAGATGGGCGGCATCGTGATCGTCCAGGACAGCTGTATCCGGGCCTTCAACCTGTCACCTTCCTGACCACGGAGCGGTCCGTTGATCGAGCTTCGACTGCCCTCGCCAGTGGCCGAGCTGCACGACGAGCGGCTGGGTGGCGTGCGGGTGCTGCTGAAGCGTGACGATCTGATCCATCCGGAGGTCCCGGGCAACAAGTGGCGCAAGCTGAAGTACAACGTGGCTGCTGCTCGCGACCTTGGGGCTCGCACGCTGCTCACCTTTGGCGGCGCCTACTCGAATCACCTCCGCGCGACTGCTGCGGTCGGCCATCACGGCGGCTTCGCGACGATCGGCGTGGTTCGCGGCGAGGAGCATCTGCCGCTCAATCCCTCGCTCGCCTACGCGGTGGAGCGCGGCATGCGGCTCACCTATCTCGACAGAACGTCGTACCGGGCGAAGACCTCGGATGAGGTGATCGACCGGCTGCGCAGGGAGTTCGGGGACTTCTACCTGATCCCTGAAGGAGGCAGTAACACGCCTGCGTTGCTCGGGTGTGCTGAGTTGCCGGCGGAGATCGCGGAGCCGTTCGACGTACTGGTCTGCGCGGTTGGTACGGGTGGGACGTTGGCCGGGGTCGCCGCAGGACTCGAGCCGCGGCAGGTGGCGATCGGCGTACCGGTGCTGAAGGCGTCGCTCGAAGCTGACGTTGCCGGGTTGCAGCGGGCGGCGTACGGGCAACGGGTCGGGACCTGGCGGCTCGAAGGCGGCTATCACTTCGGTGGGTACGCGAAGCGCACGCCTGAGCTGGATGGGTTTGTGGACGACTTCGAGGCGCGGCACGGTCTCCGGCTCGACTGGGTCTACGAGGCGAAGATGATGTACGCGTTGTTCGACCAGGTACGCCGAGGAGCCTTCGCCGCCGGTACTACGGTGGTCGCGCTGATCAGTTGAGGGCCAGCGCGCGTGCCGTCTCCAGCAGGTTGTCGCCGGTCGGCAGGGTGGCGAGGATCGGGGTGTCGAGGCCGTTGACGACGTACTCGTTGATCTGCGCGCGGCAGTCCGCGGCCGAGCCGTGGACGACCAGGTCGTCGATCACGTCGAGCGGTACTGCGGCCATCGCGGCGTTGCGATCACCGGCGGCCCAGGCGTCGCGCATCGGCTTCATCGCCTCGCCGCGGCCGAGCCAGTCGTGGAACGCGGCGTAGCCGGGCACGGTCAGGTAGGTCGCGATCAGGAACCGGCCGATGTTGCGGGCCATCTCGGCATCCTCGGTGACACAGACGAAGATCCGCGCCGCGAGCTCCTTGCCGTCACCCAGCTCGGCCCGGACCTGGCGCACGTCATCGGCCGACAGCCAGTTGGTGATCGCGCCGTCCGCCTCCCGGGCGGCCAGTCGCAGCATCTGCGGCCGCAGCGCGGCGAGCATGATCGCGGGCGGAACGTCCGGCGCCTTCTCCAGCCGGAACCGCTTGATCGTGAAGCTGTCGAACTCCCCGTCGACCTTCTCGCCCGCGAACGCCGACCGCAGGAAGCGCAGTACGTCGCGAGTGCGGGCCAGCGGCGGGTCGTACGCGATCCCGTTCCAGCCGGTCACGATGGTCTCCGACGAGGCCCCGATCCCCAGCACGAACCGTCCGGGCGCGAGGTCGGCCAACGCGGCCGCACTCATCGCCAGCGCCGCCGGCCCCCTGGTGTGAACCGGTACGACGGCCGTGCCGAGCCGGAGTCGCTCGTCCCACTCCGATGCCAGCACCAACGGCGTGAACGCGTCGGCACCCGCGACCTCGGCAGACCAGAGATCGGTGTAACCCAGCGAAGCCAGCTCGGTGATCAGCGGCTTGTGGTCCCGAAGCGGGACGCCGGTCAGCGGAACGGTGAGACCCCAGCGCATTCAGATCATCCTCTTCAGCAGCGGCAGCGGAGCGTACTCAAGAATCCTCGCCATCGGCACCCATGGCCAGAACGGAACGAACGCCTTGGCCTTCTCCGCCTCGATCGCCGCGACCATCGCGCGCACGCCGGGCACGGTGTCGACGATCAGCGGGGTCTTCGCCACGTGCTCGTTCAGCTCGGACCTGATGTAGCCGGGGAAGATCGTGCTCACCTTGATCGGCTTGCCGAGCAGCTCCAGCCGGAGCCCTTCGGCGAGCGTCGCGACGGCGGCCTTGGTCGCGGCGTACGTGGTGACCGACTTCGGCATCCCGCGCACCGCGGCCACTGACGAGATGAAGACGAGGTGGCCGTTGTTCTTGGCCCGGAACAGCTCGAGGGCGGCTTCCGCTTGGGCGAGGACGGCGGTGAAGTTGGTCTGGGCGGTGATCAGGTTCGCGTCGAACCGGCCGGTGCCGAGGGGCGCGCCCTTCCCGATGCCGGCGTTCACGATGATCCGGTCCAGCGGCAGCTCGGCGTCGATGGTGCGGAACGTCTCGAACACCGCGTCATGGTCGTTCACGTCGAGCGGATGGATCAGCACGGTGGCGTCGGGGTAGGCCGCGGTCAGCTCGGCTTGCAGTGCCTTCAGCCGGTCCTCGCGGCGGGCGGTCAGCGCGAGGTTGTGTCCCTTGGCGGCGAACTGCCGGGCCATCTCCTCGCCGAGTCCCGAGCTCGCCCCGGTGATCAGGATGTTGCGTCGCATCAGCTGGCCCTATCGGTAGGAGAGCAGTTCGGTGCCGTCGAGGTGGCCGTGGTCGTTGTAGCTGACCAGGGTCAGGCCGCTGCGCCCGGAGGTGAGCTTGGTGATCGCGGTGTTGATGGTGACCGGGTTGAGCTTGAGCCACAGGTCGTCGGTCCCGGCGAGGAGCCTGCTCGTGACGGCCGCGATCGGGCCACCGGAGGTGAAGACGAAAGCGGTCTCGCCTTTGCCGACGCGGTTCGCAGTACGGCGTACTGCGTCTTCCGAGCGTTGGCAGAAGGCGGCGAAGGACTCCGGATAGCCCTCGCCGTCGACCCAGCGCTGGGTGGCGGCGCTGAACATCTCCTGGAACGCCCGCGCCGGATGGCCGGAGCGGGCGAGGTCGGCAAGCAGTACCGCGCGGCGTTTGTAGGCGGGCTTGTACGCGACGATCACCTGGTCGTGGTCGAACTCGTTGAGCCCTTCGTCGACCTCGACCGGTACGTCGAGACCCGCTGCCCTCAGCGCGATCCCGGCCGTCTGCGCGTGCCGGCGCATCGCGCCCCTGACGACGAGGGACGGCTTGAGACCGCGTTCGGCGAGCGCTTCGCCCAGTACTGCGGCCTGCTGCTCGCCCTGGGGCGAGAGCCGGTCGTAGTCACTGCGGCCGAAGGACGCCTGCGCGTGCCGGATGAGGTAAATGGTGGGCATTCAGCGACTCATGATCTTGCGGCAGCGCCGCTCTAGGAGGTTGACCGGCAGCCAGAGATTCCTGAACCGGGGATTGCGGGTCTGCTTGTGGTGGTAGCGGTAGTAGATCTGCTGCGCGATCACGGCGAGCCGGAACAACCCGAACACTTCATAGAACGCCCAGTTGGACGCGTCGAGCCCGGACTTATCGCAGTAGTAGCGCACGATCTCGTCCCGGCTGATCATCCCCGGTACGTCGGACGGTTGCATCTTGAATCGCCGGAAAGCCCAGTCGTCGTCGGCCTGAACCCAGTAGGCGAGCGCGCTGCCGAGATCCATCAACGGATCCCCGAGCGTGGCGAGCTCCCAGTCGAGCACCCCGACGATCTTCAGCGGGTCATCGGGTGCCAGCACCACGTTGTCGAGCCGGAAGTCGTTGTGAATCACACAAATCCTGGTGTCCGCCGGCCGATTCTCCTCCAGCCACGCCATCACCTTCTCAAAACTCGGCACGTTCCAGGTCTTCGCCTTGCGATACCGCCCACTCCACCCACTCACCTGCCGCTCGACATACCCCTCCCCTTTGCCAAGATCGGCAAGCCCAGCCGTGGCCGGATCCACCCGATGCAGATCCAGCAGCGTGTCCACCAACGTGAACCCCAACTGCCGCGCTTGCTCAGGCGCGAGCTCAACCCCAAGCTCCGACCGCCGCGGAATGATCCCCTCAACCCGCTCCATCACATAGAACTCGGACCCGATCACACTGCTGTCGTTGCAGTAAGCAACCATCCCCGGCACCAACGGAAACACCGGCTTGAGCTTCTCCTGAATCCGAAACTCCCGCCCCATATCGTGCGCACCCCTGGCTTTGGTACCCACCGGCGGCCGACGCAGAATCAGGTCATGCTCGCGATACCGCAGTAGATAGGTCAGGTTCGAAGCCCCGCCAGAGAACTGCCGCACCTCAGGCAGCCCGGCCGGCAGAGTTGTCTGCTGTCGAAGCCAGGTGTCCACAGCGGGGACGTCGAAGGTGTCTTCGGGGCGGACTGGGCGGGCGTCGGTTGGTGGGTTGGGCATTTACCGGTCTCCGGTGGCTGCCTCGGTGCGGGTTCTGGCTCGGGCGGCGATTTTGCGCATCTGGCGGTCGTACAGCGGGCGGGCGAAGCGTTTGGTGCGCCAGGCGAGGAGGGCGGGGCGGTCGGGGATGATCAGGAACTGGTGCTTCTTGATGCCGGTGATCACGTTGGCGGCGATCTCGTCAGCAGTACGGGGTGACTTCTCGATGAGTTTGCGGGCGGTGACGTTCATCTCGGTGTCGGCGCCCTGGATCGAGTCCGCCAGGTTGGTGCGGAAGAAGGACGGGCAGACGACGGACACGGTCACGCCGTACGGGTGGAGTTCGTGTGAGAGCGTCTCCGACAGCGCGACCACGCCGGCCTTGACCGTGTTGTACGAGCTCATCATCGGCGGATGCACCAGCCCGGCCGCCGAGGCCGTGTTGACGATGTGCCCCGAGCGTTGCCGTTTGAACAGCGGCGTGAAGGCGCGGCAGCCGCGGACGACGCCCATCAGGTTGATGTCGACGACCCGGTCCCACTCGTCCAGCGACTCGACGTCGATCCGGCCGCCGGTGGCGATCCCGGCGTTGTTCACCAGGATGTCGAGCCCACCCCAGTTCTCCTCACACCACGCGACCGCCTTGTCCCAGTCGTCCGCGTCGCGCACGTTCAGCTGCCGGTACTGCGCTCCGTCCGGCACCCGCGACTCCGCCGCGACATCGGTACAGAGCACTTGGTGGCCATCGGCAACAAATCGGGCGACCAGCGCCTCACCCAGCCCACTCGCGCCACCGGTGACGAGAACCCTGCTCATTCGGACTCCTTGTACTTCGCCAGTTCGAGCTTCGCGATCACTCCACGATGCACCTCGTCCGGCCCGTCGGCCAGCCGCAGTGCCCGCGCACTCGTCCACGCCCCGGCGAGCGGGAAGTCGTCGGACAGCCCGCCACCACCGTGCAACTGGATCGCCATGTCGATCACGTCCTGCGCCATCCGCGGTACGGCGACCTTGATCTGGCTGACCTCGCTCAACGCACCGGCCAGGCCCTTCGTGTCCAGCAGGTACGCCGTCTGCAACACCAGCAGCCGCGCCTGGTTGATCGCGATCCGCGCGTCGGCGATCCGCTCGCGGTTGCCGCCGAGGTTGACCAGCGGCTTGCCGAACGCGGTCCGACTCGTCCCACGCCGCAGTGCCAGCTCGAGCGACTTCTCGGCCAGCCCGATCAGCCGCATGCAGTGATGCACGCGACCCGGGCCGAGCCGTCCCTGGGCGATCTCGAACGCACGACCGGGTCCGACCAGGATATTGGCCACCGGCACCCGGACATCGGTGAACGAAACCTCGCCGTGGCCGTGCGGTTCGTCGTACCGGCCCATGGCGGGGAGCAGCCGCTCGACCTTCACGCCGGGGGTGTCACGCGGGACGAGCACCATGGTGTGGCGCGCGTACCGATGGGCGTCCGGGGCGGTGAGGCCCATGAAGATGAGGAGTTCGCAGTCCGGGTGGCCGACGCCGGTGCTCCACCACTTGCGCCCGTTGAGCACGACCTCGTCGCCGTCGACGATCGCGGTGGCGGCCATGTTGGTCGCGTCGGACGAGGCGACGTCGGGCTCGGTCATGCAGAACGCGGACCGGATCGCGCCGTCCAGCAGCGGCTCCAGCCACCGCTTCTTCTGCTCGTCGCTGCCGTAGCGGAGCAGTACCTCCATGTTGCCGGTGTCGGGGGCGTTGCAGTTGAACACGTACGGCGCGATGAACGACCGGCCGGTCAGCTCCGCGATCGGCGCATAGTCGAGGTTGCTCAGACCTTCCCCGTACTGCGCGGTGCCGGGTTCCGCCGGCGGGAGGAAGAGGTTCCACAGACCCTGCTTGCGCGCCTTCGCCTGGAGTTCTTTGAAGGCGGGCTGTGGTTGCCACGGATCGGCCGCCGCCTTGGTCGCGGCGTGCAGCTCGGGCTCGACCGGCTCGATCTCGGTCCGGATGAACTCGGCGACCTGCCCGATCAACTCCTGCGCCCTCGCGGACGGTTCGAACCCCATCACGTCTCCTCGGTCGGCTGTTCTTGACGGTAGCGCACTTACTGAGCAATGCTCAATAGCGTGAAACCGGGCCACCCAGCGCATCCGCAGCCTGTGGACAGCCCTGTGGATAAGTCGGTGGACGGGCGGCGCCGACGGCTGAGCGCGGAGGATCGCCGCAAGCAGCTGGTCGGCATCGGACTGATGATGTTGCGGACCCAGCCGATCCACGAACTGTCGATCGACGCGGTCGCGGCCGAGGCGGGAATCTCCCGCGGACTGCTGTTCCACTACTTCCCGACCAAGCGCGACTTCTACGTCGAGGTGATGAGCGCCGCCGGCCGCCGCCTGCTCCGGGTCACCAAGCCGGACCCGTCGTTGCCCGCCGACGAGCAGCTCCGCCAGATGCTGCTCTCCTTCGTCGCCTTCGTAACCCGGCGCCGGGACTCCTACATCTCCTTCGTCCGCGGCGCCGCCGGCGGCGACAACTTCGTCGTTCAGGTCTACGCCACTACCCGAGCCGGCCTCACCACCCGAGTGCTGGAACTCCTCGACTCGGCAGCCGAAGCCGACCGCCCGGCCTCCCGCGACCGGATGACCGTGCACGCGTGGCTCGCGTACGTCGAGGACCTGGCCATCGAGTGGTCGGGTCTCCCCGAAGCCGACCGGCCGACGTCGGCCGAGCAACTCGTGGACCAGGCGACCGCCGCGCTCCACGCACTCCGTGCCCTCTGACCCACTCCGCAGCGTTACTAGAGTGGGGCGATGACCCGGTTCGCGCGGCTCGGCTTGCAGCTGGGGATGACCGCCCTCTGCGTCGCGCTGTTCTGGCTTCCACTGGACGACCGGTCCGGCTGGTCCCTGACCGTCCACCTGGCGCTGATCGCCGTGCTGACGATCGGCATGCTGCTCCGCTCCTGGGCGCCGTCAGCCGCGTTGGCGCTGGTCGGGACCGCGACCTTCGGGGGTGCCGCACTCCACCTCACCCAGGACCCGTTCATCGCGGCCGCCTGGACTCTCTACCCTGTCGCAATCCGCAAGAGCACCGGCCGGTTCCCGTCGGTCGCCTCCGCGATCTTCGCGGCCGTGGTCGCGGCGGTCTCCATGGTCGGCAGTCCGGAGGGGCAGGACGCCGCCCGCTATGTGACGCTGAGCCTGGTGGCGCTGGCCGGCGCCTGGGCACTCGGTACTGCGACCGGACGGCGGCTGCTGGAGGTCGAGCGCAGGGTCTCCGCTGAGAAGGATCGGGCGGTTGCGGCCGAGCGGCTCCGGGTGGCGCGCGAGGTGCACGATGTCGTCTCGCACTCTCTCGGCTCGATCTCGGTGGCGGCTGGAGTCGCGGCGCGCGTCGACGCGGACGACCCTGTTCGGCTGCGCGGCAAGCTGCAACGGATCGAGCAGACCAGCAGGGAGGCGCTCGACGAGTTGCGGGTCGCGCTGGGTGCGATCCGGGACGGAGGCGAGACGGCTCAGCGGGAGCCTTTGCCGGGGTTGGGTCAGCTCGCCGGCTTGGTTGAGCGGGTTCGCGGTGCCGGGACGGAGGTGACGTTGAGGGTGACCGGTGTGGACGAGGTACCGCCGGCGATCGGACTGGCCGTCTACCGGATCACGCAGGAGTGCCTCACGAACTCCGCCCGGCACGCGCCCGGTTCGCACTGCCGCGTAGCCGTCACCGGCATGGACGGCGACGTCCTGATCGAGATCGACGATGACGGCGCCGGAGCGCGGCCGGCGGACAGCCGAGGCCAAGGCGGATTGCTGTCGTCGAAAGGGCGGCCGGTCCAAACCGGAATGCTGTCGGGGGAAGTCGGTTTTGGGTTGGTGGGGTTGCGGGAGCGGGTGGAGCTGCTGGGCGGTACGTTCGCCGCCGGGCGCCGGTCCGACGGCGGGTTTCGGGTGCGGGCGACGCTTCCGGTTGGGCGGCAGGAGGTGACCGATGGCTGAATCCGTCCCGGTTCTGGTGGCAGAGGACCAGGAACTGCTTCGTACCTCGCTGTGCGAGCTGATCGACGACGATCCGCTGCTGTCCGCGGTCGGCGAGGCGGCCAATGGTCAGCAGGCCATCGAAGCGGCGAACCGGCTGCGGCCCGCGGTGGTCCTGATGGACATCCGGATGCCGGTGCTCGACGGCCTGGCGGCGACCAAGTCGATCTGCGCGCGGCATCCGCGGACCAAGGTGATCATGCTGACCACCTTCGATCTCGACGAGTACGTCTACGAGGCGCTGCACGCCGGCGCTTCCGGCTTCCTGCTCAAGAACGCGCCGGCCACCGAGATCCTCCGGGCGATCCACACCGTGCACGAAGGCAACGCGATGCTGGCGCCGGAGGTGACCCGGCGGATGATCGCCGGCTTTGCCGCCCGCCGGCCGCGACCGCACCCGTTCGCGGCGCTGACCGAACGGGAGCGCGACGTGGTCGGCGCGATCGTGCGCGGGCTGTCGAACGAGGAGATCGCCGACGACTTGTTCCTCAGCAAGGCGACAGTGAAGACCTACCTGAGCCGGCTGTTCGTCAAGCTGGGCGTCCGGGACCGGACCCAACTCGTCATCCTGGCCTACGAATCGGGTTTCGCCGGCCGCTGACTGTCAACCTTTGGCCGATGCGCCGGCCGCCGCCGGCACGGCATCTTGATCGCCATGATCGACATCACCACGCTGACCAAACGCCATGGCAAGAAGGTTGCCGTCGACAACATAAGTTTCACCGCCGCGGCCGGCCGGGTGACCGGGTTCCTCGGTCCCAACGGCGCCGGGAAGTCCTCCACGCTGCGGATCCTGCTCGGGCTCGACTCCGCCGACGCAGGCAGTGCCTTGATCGGCGGGCGTCCGTACCGGGAGCTGCGCAATCCGCTGCGCACCGTCGGCTCGTTGCTGGACGGCAGCGGCGCCCACCGCTCCCGGACTGCCCGGGCGCATCTGTCCTGGGTTGCCCGCAGCAACGGTATTTCCCGGTCCCGGGTCGACGAGGTGCTCGACCTGACCGAGCTGTCCGACGTGGCCGGCAAGCGAGTCGGCAAGTACTCACTGGGCATGGGTCAGCGCCTCGGCATCGCCACCGCCTTGCTCGGTGAGCCCGAGGTCCTGGTGCTGGACGAGCCGGTCAACGGCCTTGACCCTGAAGGCATCCGCTGGATCCGCCGCTTCCTGACCGAGTACGCCGCCGGCGGGCGCACCGTCCTGGTCTCCAGTCATCTGATGAGCGAGATGGCGGAAACGGCCACCGACCTGGTCGTCATCATGGCCGGCCGGGTGGTCGCGGCCGGACCGCTCGCCGAGGTCACCGCCGGCCACGCGTCGCTGGAGGAAGCCTTCTTCGCCCTCACCGATCCGCGGACCGCCGCTCCGGCCAGCGAAACGGGGCAGGCATGCTGAACCTGACTGTCGCGGAACTGCGCAAGGCGTTCTCGCTGCCCTCGGCCTACGTCGGTATCGCACTCGCCACAGTGGGGACCGTCGGTCTCTCAGCGCTGGCAGCGAGCTCGCGCCGCGCGGCCATGGACCGGGGTGACACGAACGCCTTCCGGAACTCCTCGCCGCTCGACGCCGGCTTCGAGATCGTCGGGCCCGGCGTCATCGGGGTGGCGGTGCTCGCCGTCGTCATCATGAGCAGCGAGTACACGCCGAACCGGAAGGACGCCGGGGCGGGCCGGCAGATCCTGGTGAGCCTGACCAGCGTTCCGCGGCGCAGTCTCCTGCTGGCAGCGAAGGCACTGGTGGTCGCCGTCCTCACCACGCTGATCGCGATGATCAGCATCCTCAGTGGGCTCGCGGTGACTCAAGCTGTGCTGGGCGATCACGGCCACTCCTTCGGCACCGTGCTGGACAAGTCCGGCTGGCGGATCGCCGGCGCGGTCGCCTTCTGGGTGTTCTCCGCACTGATCGCGCTGGCCGTCACGGTCGTCACGCGCAGCGGTGTAATCCCGCTGGTCGTGCTGATCGTCAACTCGTCGATGGTGTCCGTGTCGTTCCTGCTCACCAAGGTCACGCCGCTGGCGAAGTACTTGCCCGACGTCGCGGGGGCGCAGAGCTTCACCACGCGCTACCCCGCCGACGACATGCTCAGTCCGGCCACCGGTGCGCTGGTGATGGCCGGCTGGACGGCACTGCTGCTGGTGGCGGCGGGCTGGATCTTCGCCAGGCGGGATGCCTGAGGTGACGAACGACTTCCGTGCCGTCTGCGCAGCGGAACTGCTCAAGCTGCGCAGCCTTCCGGCCGTGGCCATCACGCTCGCCGTGACCCTGGTCTGCACCACCGGCCTTTCGGTCCTCCTCGCCACCAGCGACGAGACACCCCTGCAGACCATCCAGTACGCCCAAGTCGGCTTCATCGTGCTGGGCGTCCTCACCATCGGCAGCGAGTACGCCGGCAGCCAGATCCACACCACGCTGCTGAGCATGCCGAACCGGCTGGCCCTGCTGGCGGGCAAAGCGACCGCCTACGGCATGACGGCTCTCGTCGCCGCGGTGCTCACCGTCACTGCTGCGTTCGTAGCGTCCCGACTGTCCAGCGACCAGCCTGCCGGTGATTTAGGCGCCCTTCTCGGCGCGGTCGCGTACCTCGTCCTCATCGGGCTCCTGGCAGCCGCCATCGCGACCCTGACTCGCAACCTGCTCGCTGCGGTCATCGGCATGACCGCGTTGGTGTTGATCGTGTCCCCGTTGTTGCGCAGCATCACCACGGCCGCTTCCTACCTCCCCGACAGCGCCGGAATGCGGCTTTACCAGGGCGCGGACGACAGTCTCACCGTGCTCCAGGGCTCTGCGGTACTCGTCGGATGGCTGGCCGTCGCACATGTGGTGTCGGCGGCAACCTTCCTCAAGCGGGACGCCTAGCCGGCCCAGTGGAGTCACGAACCACCAGTTCGGTGGCGAGCTCAACGTGCAGGGCCTCCACCTCGTGGTGGTTGAGGAGGCGGATCAGGAGGCTGACGGCCATGCGGCCCATTTCCTGAAGGGGTTGGCGGACTGTGGTGAGGCGGGGGGTGGTGGCGCGGCTGACGTCTATGTCGTCGAAGCCTGCGACCGAGAGGTCGTCCGGTACTGCGAGACCGCGGTCGGCGGCGGCTTGGAGGGCTCCGACCGCGGCCTTGTCATTGAAGGCGACCAGCGCGGTGGGGCGTTCTGGGAGGTCGAGGAGTTCGGCTGCGGCTCGGTAGCCGTGGTCGGTGGTGGGCTGGATCGGGCGGACGAGGGCCGGGTCGGGGAGGATTCCGGCGTCGGCGAGGGCCGCGGCGTGGCCTCCGAGGCGGGCGTCGCTGGCCAGCCATTCGCTCGGGCCGCCGATGACGCCGATCCGCGTGTGCCCCAAGCGAACCAGGTGCGAGGTCACCTGCCGCGCGCCGGCGAAATGCGCTGCCGAGACGGCGGCGATGTCACGCGGCAGCGGAGTACGGGGGTCGACGACGACGAACGAGAAGCGGCGGGCGCGGAGTTGGATCAGCTCGTCGCCCGACTCCGGCGGCAGGATGAGGATCCCGCCGGCCAGGTCGCGTTGCCCGGGCAGCTTGGCCAGCACGGCGTCGTGCTGGGTCGCCTCGCCCGCGTTGAGGACCAGCTGGCGGTCGTGGCGATCGAGTGTCTCTGCGATCGACGAGACGATCAGGCCGAAGTAGTCGGTGAGCAAGTACGGGCAGCGCACGTAGACGGCTCCCCCGACAGGCTTCGGTGATCCGCCGCGCGGACTCGGCGCCCGTACGCCGAGCCGTTCGACGGCCCGCTCGACCAGTTCACGCGTCTGGGGCGCGACGTTGCCCTGCTGGTTGAGCACGCGGGAGACCGTCGCGATAGAGACACCGGTCTCTGCCGCGATCTCCCGCACAGTGGCTCTAGCGGGCATTTGTTACATCGCCTTGTTTCACGATTCGCACTCTAGATCACCTTGACAGCCCGGGTCTACCAGCGTTTCCTGAAGGCCGAATGTTGCGTGTTTGTTTCATTTGTTACATCGGGGTTGACCTGAGGAGAACGATGAAAAGACCAGCGATCGGTGCTGTCGTGGCCGGCTCCGCCCTCCTGCTCAGCGGCCTTTCAGCCGGCGCCCAAGCCGTCGGCACCCAAGCCGTCGAGCGGCCCGCCGCGAAGACCACCGCACGCGTCTGGGTGACCACCCCGGAACGGGCCGAGCTGTTGCACGAGCGGCCGTCCGTTGCCTTTGGCAAGGGGCAGAGCGCGCGGACGACCATCACGGTCGACCCCGGGACGCAGTACCAGACGATGGACGGGTTCGGCGCCTCGATCACCGACTCGTCGGCGAGCGTGCTCTACCGGCTGAGCCCTGCCGTGCGGGAGCAGACGATGCGCTCGCTGTTCGACCGCGAGCAGGGCATCGCGGTCAGCTTCCTGCGTCAGGTGGTCGGCTCGTCGGACTTCACCGCATCGCCGCAGCACTACACGTACGACGACGTACCGGCCGGGCAGACCGACTTCCCGTTGCGGCACTTCAGTATCGCCCACGACCAGGCGCAGATCCTTCCGCTGCTACGCCGGGCCAAGCAGCTCAATCCGTCGCTCAAGGTGATGGCCACACCGTGGAGCCCGCCGGCCTGGATGAAGACCGGCGACTCGCTGGTCGGTGGCCGGCTCAAGGACGACCCGGCGATCTACAACGCCTACGCGCGCTACCTGGTGAAGTTCGTGAAGGCGTACGAAGCGGCCGGCGTACCGGTGGACTTCATCTCCGTGCAGAACGAGCCGCAGAACCGCAAGCCGAGCGGCTACCCGGGCACGGACATGCCTGTGCGGCAGCAGGCCGCAGTGATCTCCCAGCTCGGCCCGCTACTGCGCGCGGCCAGCCCACGGACGAAGATCCTCGGCTACGACCACAACTGGTCGACCCATCCCGGGGACGTCGCCAGCACCCCGCCCGGTGAGGACCCCGAGACCGACTACCCGTACCAACTGCTGAACAGTCCAGCCGGCAAGTGGCTGGCCGGTACGGCGTACCACTGCTACTCCGGCAACCCCAGTGCGCAGACCGCGATGCAGCAGACCTTCCCGGACAAGGGCATCTGGTTCACCGAGTGTTCCGGGTCGCACGGGCCGAACGACACTCCGGCGCAGATCTTCCGCGGCACCCTCACCTGGCACGCCCGCACGCTGATGCTCGGTACTACGCGCAACTGGGCCAAGTCGGTCGTCAACTGGAACATCGCGCTGGACGACAAGGGCGGCCCGTACAACGGCGGCTGCACCACTTGCACCGGGCTCGTCACGGTCCAGCCGGACGGCAGCGTCACCACTGACGCGGAGTACTACACGATCGGGCACCTGTCGAAGTTCGTGCGCAGTGGGGCGGTGCGGATCGCCAGTACGTCGTACGGGACGACCGGGTGGAATGGGCAGCTCATGTCGTCGGCCTTCCGCAACCCGGACGGCTCGACCGCGCTGCTGGTGCACAACGAGAACGACGAGCCGCGGAGCTTTGCAGTTGCCGTTGGCGACCAGTCCTTCGAGTACACGCTGCCTGGTGGTGCGATCGGGACGTTCGTTTGGGAGCGCACGCCGAAGCCGGTGCTGACACCTGTCTCGCTGGCGGGGGCGACGGCGAGCGCAGTACCGGCTGCTGATGCTGCACTGGCGTTCGACGCTGACGGCTCCACTGTCTGGCAGTCGAAGGCAGCACAGGCGGCGGGGCAGTACGTGCAGGTAGACCTCGGTACGGCGAAGCAGTTCCGACGGATCGCGCTCGACAGCGGCGGCAACACCGACGACTACGCCCGCGGCTGGCAGCTCTCCACCAGCTTCGACGGGACCACCTGGCACCCACTGGCATCAGGCACAGCCTCCGGCCAACTCACCAACGTAGACGTGCCGCCCACCCGCGCCCGCTACGTCCGCATCACCTCCACCAGCACCAGCGACCACTGGTGGTCCCTCGCCGACGTCCGCCTTTACAACTGACGCGACGTCAGCCGCAGGTAGTAGCCGTCGGGGTCGTGCAGACGAAAGTCCCGCAGACCCCACGGCTGCTCCTTCAGCCCGGCCTCCAGTGGCCATCCGGTCGCTTCGATCCGGCTGAACTCGCTGTCGATGTCATCCACTTCCAGCACGATCTCGGTCCCGCTCGGCACCCGCCTGGCCGCCGGATCCACGCGTTCGCGGTGGACACCGATCCCGATCCGCGCAGTGCCGCGGCCCATCCACAGGTAATGCACCTGCCCGTCGACCTGCTGCCTGGACAGTTCCTCGAACCCCAGCACGCGCCGGTAGAACTCACCAGACGTCTCGGGGTCAGCAGCGAACACCTCGATCCGCAGACTCAGCTCCATACCGGAGATCCTCGGAGCTCAAGCTCGCTCGAAGTCAAGGGCCCGCTCGATCCAGCTGGCGACGGTGCCGGCAGTTTGGTTGTCTCTGGCGATGAGCTGGAGGCCTACCGGGAGGCCGGGGGTCTTCAAGGGAATGCTGATTGCGGGGTGGCCGGTGATGTTGGGTAGGCGGACGTGGCGCATGAGACTTGCGCGGACGTCATCAGCGTCGAGTAGGGGCGCGACGATCGGGACAGTAGGTAGGAGTACTGCGTCTACTTGCTGCAGTAGAGCGGACAGTTGGTTGGTTAGGTCGGTAGCGGCGGCGCGGGCTTGGATGTAGCGCCAGGCTGGGACTTCTGCTGCTTCACGTAGTCGCTGCTGGACATCAGGTTGGTAGGTCTCCGTGGAGCGGCCCAGGTGGTTGGCGACTGCTTCCGGGCCTTGCATGTCCACTCCTGTTTGCTGGGTCGTGTTCCAGTCGGGCAGCTCGACCTCGACCGTCTCCAGCTTCGCCATGGCGTGGGACCACGCCGCAGCGACTTCCGCGTCGCAGTCTCCGTACTCCGGGTTGGTGGCGATCCCTAGTCGCGGAGTGCCCACCTCGCTTGCTGTTGGTTGGCCCGAGAGCGCAGCCATCGCATAGACCGCGTCAGCGACGGTTGTCGTCAGCACGCCAACGGTGTCGAGGCTCTGGGCGAGTGGGAAGACTCCATCGGCCGGCAGCGTGTCCCGGGCCGGCTTGTAGCCCACCACTCCACACAGGGCAGCCGGCATGCGTACTGAACCGGCAGTGTCGGTGCCGATCGCCAGTGGTACCACTCCTGCCGCCACAGCCGCGCCCGCGCCCGAACTGGAGCCGCCGGTCATCCGGGCGAGGTCACGCGGATTGCGGCAAGGCCCGACGCGGTTCGACGTACCGGTGCAGCCGTAGGCGAACTCGTGCGAGTGGCTGAGCCCGATGATGACTGCACCGGCTGCGCGCAACCGGCGTACGACGTCTGCGTCCTTTGTCGCGACACCCGTCATGGAGGCGGAGCCGCAGCGGTAGGGCAGGCCTTCGACCTCGACGATCTCCTTGACCAGGACCGGGATCCCGGCCAGCGGGCCTCGTGTTGCCCGCTTGGCCGCTGTCAGCGCGCCCTCAACGTCCAGGTGGACGATGGCGTTCAGCTGCTCGGCATCGGCCGCTCGCTGCAGAGCCTGCTCGACCAGGGCGACCGGGTCGAGTTCACCTGCCCGGACAGCGGCCGCGGTCCTCTGCAGTGAAGTCACTCGTCAATCAGATCACCTCCACGGTCGAGCTGCCGCGTGCAGTACGAGCCTGGTAGCTGGTGCTGACGCCTGCATTGGCCTGCAGCCTGTTGACGGCTCGGTAGGCAAGCTTGGCCTCGTCCTGCGTCACCTCGAGTACGCCGTACCCGTGCTGGCGCATGTCGATCAGCTTGAGATGCGGGTTGTACTGCAGCCGCTTCTGCTCCTCGGCCTTCGCCCCGGTGGCGCCCTTGGTGTCGCCGGTGTTGGTCGACGACACGGACGGTACGACGAACTCGACGCCGGCCCGCCGCGTCCCACCCGAGTTGCCCGCGCCGGGTGCGCCAGGCGCGAAGCCGGTGTCCCAGAGCTCGCCGGAGAACGTGTCGTGGTCGTCGCCGGTCACCACCACCAGATCGGAGACCCGCTCGGCCGCGAGCGACAGCAACTCGGTGCGCTCGGCGCCGTACCCGTCCCAGGTGTCCATGAAGGCGCGCTCGCCCGCGGCGCCGGTGACCATGCCCATCATCATGTTCGGGTTGGCCAGCACCTTCCAGCGAGCACCCGAGGAGCGCAGACCGTCCTTCAGCCAGGCCTTCTGCGCCGGCCCGAGCATGCTGCGCCCCGGCGCGTCGGCGGCCGCGCAGACGATGCTGCCGCCGTCGTCGCAGGGCTGGTCGTCCTTGTACTGACGATTGTCGATGGCGAACAACTCGACGGTCCGGCCGAGCTTGAGCGAGCGATAGGTCCGGGTCAGGTCGCCGCCGTACCGCGGTACCGGCATCCGCTCGAACCACGCGTGCCAGGCCGCGCTCTTCTTCTCCTGGAAGAACAGTTCCGGCAGCGTCCAGTTGTCCTTGCTGTAGTTGTTGCGGAACTCGTGGTCGTCCCACAGCGGCAGGAACGCGTGCTGCGCGTGCATCGCGCGCAGGTTCGGGTCACTGCGATACAGCGTGTACTTCGCCCGCATGCTCGACAGCACCTGTGGATAAAGGTTGAGATCGATCCCCCGTACGCCGGGCACGGTCGCTTCGTAGACATAGTCGCCGAGGCAGACGACCAGGTCGAGGTCCTCGGCGGCGAGGTGGCGATGCGTCGCGTAGTACCCCTCGGTGAAGCCCTGGCAGGTGAAGAAGCCGATCCGGACCGGCTGGTTCGAGTCGGCCGGGCGCAAGGTCTGGAACCGGCCGACCGGCGACACGGTGTCCTGCCCGCGGAACTGGTAGAAGTACTCCGCTCCGGCGGTGAGCCCGGTCGCCGGGAAGTGCACGCAGCCGTCCCACTGCTTCTCCGCGATCACGGTCGCGACGATCTCCGGCCGGCTCAGGTCGCGCTGCTTCGACACCACGACGGCCAACTCTGCGTCGCCGTCGAAGAGTCCGCGCGGCACCCGGGTCCACAGCGTCGCGCCGTCCGTGCGCGGGACGCCGGCCATGATCCCCTCCGGGAAAGTGGCGCCACGGACCAGCGTCGGGGACGCGTCGGCGGCAGTGCGGAGCGTCGGAGTACCGGTGCTCCAGGCGGTGGCCGGAGCTGTTGCGGCGACACCTGCGACGCCGATCGCGCCGAGGACGGTTCTGCGGGTGAGGTCAGCCATGGAGAAAATACTGAGAGGTAATAATGAATCTGGGAAGACCTCAGCGCGACCGATCAGTGACAGCCCGTAGACCTCACTGACTGCCGTCCGGCCAGTGAGGAAAGCGAAACAGGAGCGTCACCCCCGATTGCTACCGTCCGGGAGATGGAACTGATGGAGGGCGTCGCCGTACGCCGAGCCGACCGCACCGACCCGGCCATCCTCTCCCTGACGACCGCGCAACAGGCCGAACTCGCCGCCATCTACGGCGACGACCAACCGCTGGTCACCCTGCACCCGGACATCGAGTTCATCCTGCTGACTCTCGACGAGACCCCGGTCGGCTGCGTCGGCCTGCAACCGATCAGCCCTGGGCTCGGCGAGATCAAGCGCATGTACGTCGAACCGTCCTCCCGCGGGTGGGGCCTGTCCCGCCGGCTCCTTGCGGAGATCGAGTCACACGCCCGCACCCGCGGCCTGACCACCCTCCGCCTGGAGACCGGCACCCAGCAACACGAAGCCATCGCCCTCTACACCCACAACGGCTACCACCCGATCCCGCCGTACCCACCCTTCGAGAACGAACCAGCCTCCCTCTGCTTCGCCAAGACCCTCGACTAGTCGGGCAGGTCGAGGACCAGGTTTTCGCCGTCGCGGTGGAAGCCGAGTTTCTTGAGGTAGTTGGCCGAGTCGCGCATGCGGGGTGGAGCGAGGACCTGGTGGAAGCCGTGGTCGGTGAAGACGTCGCTGCGTCGGTAGACGAACTCGCCGGGGGTGAAGTCGCGGTACTCGGGGAGGACGTAGTCGAGGTCGATCTGCGCGCGGCCGGAGCCGGCGTCGTGGGCCAGGACGACGCCGACGGTGCGTTCGCCGCGCTGGACCAGGAACGCGTAGGGGCTCGTTGCCGACGTGAAGCCCGGGTTGAACTTGGTGATGTCCTTGTGGTGGGCGGTCAGCACATGGCCGAGGTACGCGTCGGAGCTGTTCACCTCGAGCACGGCGTACTCCAGTTCGTCGTGCCGGTGCCGGAGCAGGCGCCAGAGCTGGATCACGTTGATGACGGCCAGGACGGCGTTCATCCCGACCATCGGCCAGACCGGGATGGCGAGGTTGAAGCCGACCAGGATGACGCAGCCGATCAGGTTCAGTACGCGAAGCCGAAGGATTCGGGTCTGCAGCAACGACACGACGACCAGCGCCGATCCGCCCCACCCGATGATGCTCAAGAGGTCCACGGCGTGAGACTAGACCAGCCGGACGGGTGGACTGGTTGACGCAGACTGGGCGTGTGACCCACCTCGTGCTGCTGAACGACTCCCCGCTCGAGCTCGTCGACCCTCTGTTGCTCACCGCAACCAGCTACGGGCACTTCACCTCGGTGCAGGTCCGTGACGGCCAGGTCCGCGGCCTCGACCTCCATCTGGAACGCCTGGACCGCAGCTCCCGCGAACTCTTCGGCCACGGCATCTCGGCCGACCGCGTCCTCAGCTACCTCCGTACTGCGCTCGCCCGGTCGGCGTCGGGAGACTTGTCGCTTCGCGTCACCGCGTTCACCCGGGACCGGGCGGTCCTGGACGGTACTCCGGTCGAGCCTGACCTCCTGATCGCGGCAACAGACCCGATCGAACCCACCAGCGAACCGCCGCGGCTGCTGGCCGTTGAGCACGAGCGCACGACGCCACACGTCAAGCACACCGGGACGTTCTCACTCACCCACGCGATCCGCCGCGCCCGCCTGGCCGGCTACGACAACGCCCTCTTCTACGACCGCCACGGCCACGTCTCCGAGGCATCTGTCTGGAACATCTGCTTCGCTGTCGACGACCGCATCGTCTGGCCGGCCGCCGACGTCCTGCCCGGCATCACCATGCTCACGCTCCAGGCCGGCCTCGACGCCATCACCGTTGCACGTGAAACTGTCGACATTTCCCTGACCGACCTGGCCGGCTACCGAGCCGCCTACCTGACCAACTCGATCGACCCGGCCCTACCGGTCGCGTCGATCACCACGCCGGCCGGGACTACGCAGTACGAGCCGGACAGTCAATCGGCAGCACTGATCAGTGCTGCCTACGAGGCGATCCCGCCGCAGAAGATCTAGGAGCGGGCGTTCCACCACTCGAGGAGCTTCGCCCGGGCTGCTTCCTCGCCGAGCGGGCCCTCGTCCATCCGGAGTTCCATCAGGTACTTGTAGGCCTGGCCGACCTCGCGACCGGGTCCGATGCCGAGGATCTCCATGATCTGGTTGCCGTCGAGGTCGGGACGGATCGAGTCGAGCTCCTCTTGTTCCTGCAGGTGCTCGATCCGCTGCTCCAGGTCGTCGTACGCCGCGCGCAACGCGTCGGCCTTGCGCTTGTTGCGCGTGGTGCAGTCGGCCCGGGTCAGGACGTGTAGCCGGCTGAGCAGCTCGCCGGCGTCGCGGACGTACCGGCGTACGGCGGAGTCGGTCCACTCGCCGGTGCCGTAACCGTGGAACCGCAGGTGCAGCTCGACCAGCTTGCCGACCTGCTCGATCTGCTCGTTGCTGAACCGGAGCGCCTTCATCCGCTTCTTGGCCAGTTTGGCGCCGACCACGTCGTGGTGGTGGAAGGTCACCTTGCCGTCGCCCTCGAAGCGCCGGGTCTTCGGCTTGCCGATGTCGTGGATCAGCGCGGCGAACCGGAGCACGAAGTCCGGTTCGTCGGTACCGATCCGGGACTCCAGGTCGATCGCCTGCTCGAGCACGATCAGCGAGTGCTGGTAGACGTCCTTGTGCCGGTGGTGCTCGTCGAGCTCGAGCCGCAGCGCGGGCAGCTCGGGCAGCACGTGGTCGGCCAGCCCGGTGGAGACCAGCAGGTCGAGACCGATCCGCGGGTACGGCGAGCAGACCAGCTTGATCAGCTCGTCGCGGACCCGCTCGGCCGACACGATGGTGATCCGCTCGGCCATCGCGGTCATCGCGGCGACCACGGCCGGATCCGGCGTGAAGCCGAGCTGGGCGGCGAACCGGGCCGCGCGCATCATCCGCAGCGGGTCGTCGGAGAACGAGTCCTCGGGCGATCCCGGGGTGCGGATCACCTTGTTGGCGACGTCCTCGATCCCGCCGTACGGGTCGACGAACTGGTGGGACGGGAGCAGCACCGCCATCGCGTTCATGGCGAAGTCGCGGCGGGCCAGGTCGCCCTGCAGGTTGTCGCCGTAGGCAACCTCAGGCTTGCGCGAGGTGGGATCGTAGGACTCGGACCTGTACGTGGTGATCTCGAGCACCCAGTCACCCTTCCGACAACCGATCGTGCCGAAGGCCTTGCCGATGTCCCAGACGTGGTCAGCCCAGCCGGCCAGCAGCCGCTCGACCACGTCCGGCCGGGCCGAGGTGGCGAAGTCGAGATCCTTGCTCCCGCGGCCGAGCAGAATGTCCCGCACCGGGCCGCCCACCAGGGCGATTTCGTGCCCGGCGTCGGCGAACCGGCTACCGAGCTCGTCGACGACCGGCGCGATCCGCAGCAGTGACTGCACACCTTGCCGCTGGACAGCGGACAACGATCCGGCAGAGGCTGAGCGGTCGGGAGTAGAGGACACGGGGAACAAGTGTGCCGCTGAGGGGAATGCTCGAGTGACGGGGGTGTCCAGGATGGTGCATCGCAAGGCGGCGAAGCGGCCGCGATGCGGGGTTCATCGTGGCCGCTTCGCCGCCGCCGCGAGGTGCCGTCCTGGGCGCCCCCGGCGCCGAGTAGTCCCCTCAGGGGTGCACTGCGTTACGGTGACGGCGTGTTGAGACGGCGACTGAGGCTGCCTGTGGCCGCGGGTGCGAGCCTGTTGATCGCTGCGTCGGCTGCGGTGACCGCCCCGACCCAAGCGACGGCGGCGCCGGTCGCGGACGACTCGGTGCAGGTGACGATCGACTCGTTCACCCCGGCGATGCCCAAGCCGGGCGACTCGGTGACGATCACCGGCAAGGTCATCAACAAGAGTGCGGTCACCTTCGACAACCCGCAGGCGATCGCCTGTATCGACAGCAAGCGGCTGACCACCCCTGAGCAGCTTGCCGCCATCTCGCCCGAAGAGGACGAGGCGGCCGACGACAACTCGTCCTGCGTCCGCCGCAAGGTCATCTCCGAGTCGACCGCCTACCTGCCGCTCGGTGACCCACTGGCACCGCAGGCGTCGGTGCCCTTCAAGCTCGTCGTCCACTGGCAGGAGTGGGGCCTTACCGAACAACCCGGCGTGTACGTCGTCGGCGTCGCCTTCCGCGGCAATCCCAGCGACCGCCAGAGCGAGCGGGCCACCGCCGGCCAGGCGCGGACGCTGATGCCGGTGATCAGCAAGACCGCCATGCCGCGCCGGGTGAACACCGCCTTGGCCATTCCGTTGCGGCACCGCCCGACGCTGCTGGCCGACCACCTCTTCCTGAACGACTCGCTGGCCGAGTCGATGGCCCCGACCGGTCAGCTCGGCAAGTTGCTCGAGCTCGGCAAGAAGCAGACCGTCACCTGGCTGGTCGACCCGGGGATGATCGACGAGGCCGTCACGATCGCCGGCTCCGACTACAAGATCGCCACCGGGACCGGCCGCAGCAAGCCCGGTACCGGCCGGGCCGTGGTCAAGGCCTGGCTCGACGCCTTCAACGAGACCCGCAAGCGCAACCCCGTCGTCCTGCTCCCGTACGCCGATGCGGACATCGCCAGCCTGGTCGCGGCCGGGAAGGCGGCCGAGGGGCTGGTCAACAACGCGCGGTCGATGAGCGCGCAGTACCCGCTGGGCCTTCCGGAGCCGGCGAACCCGTCCGGGCTCTGGCTCGAGGGCGGTGAGGTCAGCGCGAAGACCCTGACCGGTGGAGCCTTCGGCTTCGCCGGCCAGCGCGGCGACGAGGTGAACCTCCTGTCCAGCTCGGGCTGGGCACCGAGCGAGCGGTCGAAGCTGCTGACCAGCCCGGTGGTTCACGTGCTGACCCCGGCCGGCCCACCGAAGTCCGTCCGGGCAGTGATCGCGGACTCCGACCTGCTGGCCGGGGGCCCCGACCCTGCGACGGCGACTCAGCCACTGCAGTTGCGGCAGCGGTTCGTCGCCCAGACCTCGTTGCTGGCCGGCGCCGGCAGGGGTCCGGCGAGTGTCGTCGTCGTACCGCCCGACAGCTGGAAGGACGATCCGCGGCCGATCGCCGCCGTGCAGCAGGCGATGACCGCTCCGTGGATCACCGCGGTGGGGATCAACCAGATCACTGACAGCAATCCGCGACCGGTCGCTGCCCCGGCCGCGCCGGCCGACGCCCCTGGCCTGAGCGACGATCAGCTGGACAAGATCAAGGACCTGAACCAGTCCGCGAAGACCTACCAGGAACTGCTCAGCACGGCCGGCGAGATCCCGGCGGACATGAAGCAGGCCCTGGTCCGGAGCACCTCCCGGCAGTGGGAGGCATCCCCCGAGGACGCGGGGCGCTTCGTCGACTACCAGCGCAAGGCCGTCTCCACCCTGCTCAAGCAGGTCCGGCTGGTCAGGAACAACACCAAGGGTCATCAAGAGGCCATCAAGGTGAACCTGTCCGGCAGCAAGGGCAGTTTCCCGCTGACCGTCGAGAACGGGCTGGACGTGTCGATCCGGGTCAAGCTGGTGGTCACCTCCACCGGCAACCGGAACGACCTGCGGATCGAGACGCTGAGCACGAAGATCCTGCCGGCCGGCCAGAAGGGCACCTTCCAGGTCAAGGCGAGCGCGGAGCAGAACGGCCTGATCAACGCCAAGGCGCAACTGGTGACGGCCGGTGGCGATCCGGTCGGCGATCCCCAGCCGCTGCTGATCGAGGCCGCGCAGTACGGCAGCGTGGGCTGGATCCTGGTCGGCGCCGCGGTCGCGCTGCTGTTCGGTACGTCGATCGTCCGGATCTACCGGCGGGTGCGTTCCGAGCGGCGCAACCCGACGGAGCCCGAGCCCGAGGCGGACGCGCTGCACCCCGAACCGCTGCCCACCGAGGACCTCACCCCGGGTCCGGAGGGCGACGAGACCCCCGAAGTACCAGCACCGGCGGCTTCCGATCGGAGCGAGCTGGAAAGCCTGAAAGAAGGAGTCGGTACGAAGGATGGCTGACCGCACCCTGCGCTCCGCGGCGGTGATGGCAGCCGGAACGGTTCTGTCACGCCTGCTCGGATTCGTCCGGATCGCCCTGCTCGCGGCCGCCGTCGGCACCGCGCTGCGCGGCGACATCTTCACCGCCGCCAACACGATCCCGAACAGCCTGTACATCCTGCTGGCCGGCGGCATCTTCAACACCGTGCTGGTCCCGCAGCTGGTGCGCGCGATCAAGAACCACGAGGACGGTGGCCGGGACTTCACCAACCGGCTGCTCACCTTCGGCTTCGTCGTCCTCGCGGTGGTTACCGTCGGCTGCGTGCTGCTGGCACCGCAGATCGCCGGGCTCTACCTGCCCGAGGAACTGCACGACCCGTCGCGGGCCTCCGAGCGCGCGTCGATGATCATGTTCGTCCAGCTGTGCCTGCCGCAGATCTTCTTCTACGGCGCGTTCGTCCTGGTCGGCCAGGTGCTGAACGCGCGCCGTCGCTTCGGCCCGATGATGTGGGCGCCGATCGCGAACAACATCGTCGCCTGCGCGTCGATCGTGGTCTTCCTGCTGATCTACCGGGCCGGCGACACCCCGCCGACATACTCCGACCGCGAGGTGCTGCTCCTCGGGCTCGGCCACACCTTCGGGATCGCGATCCAGCTCCTCGTCCTGCTGCCGTACCTGAAGGCCAGCGGTCACAGCTATGCCCCGAAGTTCGGGTTGCGCGGGACCGGCCTCGGGCAGACCGCCAAGCTCGGGATCTGGACCGTGCTGTTCGTCGCGGTGAACCAGGTGACCTTGGTCGTGGTCACCAAGCTGGCCATCGCCGGTAGCGCCTCGGATGCTCCGGGCGCGAAGGCCGGCCTGTTCGCGTACAGCACCGCGATGCTGATCATCCTGGTGCCACACGGCATCGTCACCGTCTCCCTCGCGACAGCGGCACTGCCGCAGATGTCGTCGCTGGCGGCCGAGGGCGACGTGACCGAGGTGGCCCGCCTGTCGGCCCGGTCGATCCGGCAGACGCTGGCCATCGTCGTACCGGCGGCTGCCGCGATGATCGCGTTCGCCTATCCGATCGTGACGCTGATCGCCGGTTACGGCGCCGGTAAGAACAACCTGCAACTGATGGCCTACACGCTGATGGCGCTGGCGCTCGGGCTGGTGCCGTTCACCGTGCAGTACTTCCAGTTGCGCACCTTCTACGCGTTCGAGGACACCCGGACGCCGTTCTTCCTGCAGTGCGTGATCGCCGCGACGAACATCGCGGCCGCCGTGATCGGGGTGCGGGTCCTGCTCGACGAGGACCACCTGCGGTTCAGCGGTGTCGTGCTGGGTGCTGCCTACGCGCTGGCTTACCTCGTCGCCGTCCTGATGTCGCGGCGGGTGCTCGCCCGCAAGGTGCCGCGGGTGACCGGTGCGGGAATTGGTCTACCGCTGCTCGCCATGGTGATCGCCGCCGTGGCCGGGGCGGGCCTCGCCCGGGTGGTGCTGTCGGTGATCCGCGCTGCCACCGACTGGTCCGGCCCGCTGGCCGCCGTACTGGAGCTCGCGATCGCCGGAATCGTGATGCTTCCGGTGTACGTCGGGGTGGCGCGGGTACTGCGTATCCATGAGGTCACCGACGTGGTGGCCATGGTCACATCCAAGCTGCCGGGGCGGCCCAAGAGGTCCTGATCGGCTCGCTTGTGCACTCGTGCACCCCTTGTCCGGTCAGTGGGGCATTAGCATGGGGCTGCGATCGGACCGCCAAGCCGCTCGCAACCGCTGTACCGCCGGTTCGGGCCGCCCGACCGGATCCGGAGCGGAGCCGCAGGACGACCAGTGCATCGAGGAGGGCGAGAGACACCGTGTCGAACCAGACCGTCAGTCCTGGTGCCCTGCTCGCCGGCCGCTACCGGATCGCCGAGTTGCTCGCGGAGATCGACGGTGCGCGGGTCTGGCGAGCAGTGGACGAGGTGCTCAGCCGAGCCGTTGTGGTGGATGTCCTGCCGGTTGGCGACCCGCGGACCAACCTGCTCTTCGACGCCGCCCGGCGCGCGGCCGCGGCCGCGGATCCGCGCTTCCTGCGCGTGCTCGACTGCGACATGCACGAAGGCGTCACGTACTGCGTCCGCGAGTGGGCCGGTGGACGGCCACTGGAGCGGATGCTCAGTGCGGGACCGCTGACCGGCCAGCAGGCCGGGTGGCTGGCCCGCGAGGTCTCCGAGGCTCTGGAGAACCTGCACCGCACCGGCCATTCGCACGGCTCGATCAGCCCTTCCACTGTCGTCGTGACGGATGCCGGAGCCATCAAGGTCGTCGGCCTCGCCACCGAAGCCGCGCTGCGCTCGACCGGCCCTGGCTCCCCGGAGGAGGACGTCCGTGCGCTCGGGGAGCTGCTGTACGCCTCTCTGACCGGGCGCTGGCCTGGACCTGCTCCCGCGTGGGGTCTGCAGCCCGCTCCGGTGGAGCACGGCCGGCTCCTGAGCCCCCGCCAGGTGCGTGCCGGCGTACCGCGGTCCCTGGACGACATCACTGACCGGCTGCTCGGCGACCCGCCGCGCCACCACTCCGTACCGATCACGAGTGCCGCCGGCCTGTCGGCTGCGCTCTCCGGGGTCATCGGCAGCTCCCACGAGCCGCCGGCCCAGATGGACGAGACCGTCGCGGTGGCCCGGCAGAACGGCAGTGTCGACGACGCGACGCAGATCGCACCGGCCATCCAGGCTCCGCCTGCCATCGACCCGACACCCGCGATACCGGAGTACCAGCAGAGCGCGTACGCCGAGAACAACGGTCGCGTCGCGCCACAACCGGCGTACGCGACCGCGGCAGAGACCCGTCCGGTGCCCCAGCAGCCCTCGTCGGGACAGAACGGCCACGGCCGGCGCAAGCCGCCGCCTGACGAGCCGAAGCCGCGCGGCAGCTGGGGTGGCCGGATCCTGATCCTGCTCGCCGTCCTGGCACTGCTGTCCGTGGTCGCGATGGCACAGTTCCTGGTGAAGGGCGCGATCAACAAGGACCAGGGCAACGACACCAAGACCAGCAAGCCGCCGGTCGCCTCGACGCCTTCGCAGGCCGCCGGCGGACCGGCGAAGATCGCCGCCGCCAAGGACTTCGATCCGGACGGCGACAAGAAAGAGCACCCCGAGGACGTCGAGAACACCTACGACGGCAAGGCCAGCACGACCTGGACGACGATGTCGTACAAGAAGCGCCCGGACTTCGGCGGCCTCAAGGACGGGGTCGGCATCATCTACGACCTCGGTGCGGTCACCGACGTCTCCAAGGTGACGGTCGGCCTGGTCGGCGAGGGCACCAGCCTCTCGCTGATGGTGCCCAAGTCGGATCCGAGCGCGTCGGCGCCGGACGTCAGCGGCTGGAAGGCCGCCGCCTCGCTCGAGGACCAGGGTGAGCAGGCAGTGCTGACGCCGGCGGCGCCGGTCAAGACCCGGTACGTGCTGGTCTGGCTGACCAAGCTGCCGAAGGAAGGCAGCGGGTACCGCGGCGAGATCTCGGAGGTCACGGTTCAGAAATGACCTCCGAAACAGATTCGAGCCGCTTGTCCCCGCCACCCGGGGCGGACATCCCGCGGATCGGCCAGCCCGACCCGGTGGGCGGTCCGATGGCGCCGCCACCCGGGTACGACTCGATGGACGACCACGAACTGCTCCGGCTGCACGTGTCCGGCAACCCGGACACCTTCGGCATCCTGGTCAAGCGGCACCGGGACCGGATGTGGGCGGTGGCGATCCGCACCCTCGGCGAGCCCGAGGAGGCGGCCGACGCCTTGCAGGAGGCCTTCATCTCGGCGTTCCGGCGGGCCGACTCTTTCCGCGGCGACGCCAAGGTGACCACCTGGCTGCACCGGATCGTGGTGAACGCGTGTCTGGACCGGATCCGCCGCCGGCAGGTCCGCCAGGCCGATCCGCTGCCGGAGGACGAGGACCGCGCGGCCGAGCTGGCCGGGCCGGTCGAGGAGGACGCCGCCGAGGTCCGCGAGCGCCGGCTCGACGTACTGAACGCCTTGAAGCAGATCAACGTCGACCAGCGCAGCGCACTCGTCCTGGTCGACATGGAGGGCTACTCGATCGAGGAGGCCGCGGCGATTCTCGGCTGCGCTCCGGGCACGGTGAAGAGCCGGTGCGCCCGCGGGCGGGCCCGGTTGCTGCCGCTGCTCCGGCACTGGCAGACCACCCGCGGCGGGTCCGGCGTACTGGACAAGACCGCGACAGGATCGGTGGGAACCGAATGAGGCGGCGTCTCGTCGAAGCGGAGTCGCCACCCTGCGACCCCGTGATCGCCGACCGGAGCATTTCACCGATGACCACACTGCGCACCTCCCGTGAGGAGGCGAGAACCCGATGACCGAATCAGGTCTGCCGACCAGTGAGCACCTCGAGCACCTGGACACGGACACCATCGCCGACCTGATCGAGAACCTGCTACCAGCCCCCGAGGCCCATCGGGCTCGTGAGCATGTGAAGGCTTGCCCGGACTGCCAGCAGACGTACGACGCCTTGGTCCAACTGACCGAAGACCTCGCCGACGAGGGCCGCGCGGACATCCCGATGCCGACCCACGTCGCCGAGCACCTGGACGCCGTCCTGGTCTCCGAGTCCGTACTACGAGCCTCCACCGTCGGTGTGCACTCGCTGGTCCAGCTGCGGGAGGAGCCGCGCCGGCATCTGCCGAAGCTGGTCCTCGCCGCCGCCGGCGTGATCGTGGTCGCGGCGATCGGCGTGGGAGTCGTGATCGCTACGGGCGACCAGGGCAAGAAGGGCGTGGCCGGGATCAACCCGACCGTGCCGACCGATTCGGTCCCGGCACTGACCAGCGATCAGGTCGGCCCCAACGTCCAACGCTGGCTGGAGAACGCCAACGGTCCCGTGCTGCACGCCGGCCAGGCTGAGGTCGAGTGCGCCCGGAAGTTCGCCACTGACCGGTCCGGTGGTGCGCTGCGGCTGGTCCAGCAGGCCAAGGTCGACGGCAAGCGCGCGACGGTGATCGGTCTGCAGGGCGGCTCGCAACGGGACATCCAGGTCACCGTGGTGACCGGATGTAGCGGTGTGGCCGGCGTCGCGGCGCCGTTCTACGAGACCTCGGTGACGTTGCGTAAGCGGTGACCCCGTGCGGTGAGGCGGGCCGCGTCCACTCGGTGAGGCGGCGGCATGCCCTCAGTGGCCTATGGGTACCGTGGGAATGGTCGGCCTCTAGGATCCGTTGAGTACGACGTAATGACCGTCTCGACGACACCGAGGAACGCCTGTATGAGCGAGGCAGCAGTCCGCAACGTCATCATCATCGGCTCCGGCCCGGCCGGCTACACGGCCGCGGTCTATGCCGCCCGTGCCCAGCTGGCGCCGCTCGTCTTCGAGGGCTCCGTCACGGCCGGTGGCGCGCTGATGACCACCACCGAGGTGGAGAACTACCCGGGCTTCGCCGAGGGCATCATGGGCCCGGCGCTGATGGACGAGATGCGGACCCAGGCGGAGCGCTTCGGCGCCGAGCTGGTCGCCGACGACATCGTCGCCGTCGACCTGACCGGTGAGATCAAGGCCGTCACCGACTCCGCCGGGACCGTGCACCGCGCCAAGGCCGTCATCCTGGCGATGGGCTCGGGCTACCGCAAGCTCGGCCTGCCGGACGAGGAGCGGCTGTCCGGCCACGGTGTGTCCTGGTGTGCGACCTGCGACGGCTTCTTCTTCCGCCAGCAGGAGATCGCCGTGATCGGCGGTGGCGACACCGCGATCGAGGAGGCCACCTTCCTGACCCGGTTCGCCGACAAGGTCACCATCGTGCACCGCCGCGACGAGCTGCGGGCGTCGAAGATCATGGCCGAGCGCGCGTTCAGCAACGACAAGATCGAGTTCGCCTGGAACTCCGAGGTCGCCGAGATCAAGGGCGACGACAAGCTGACCGGGATCGTCATCCGGGACACCGTCACCGGCGAGACCCGTGAACTGCCGATCACCGGACTGTTCATCGCGATCGGTCACGACCCGCGCTCCGAGCTGGTCAGGGGCCAGGTGCGCCTGGACGAGGAGGGTTACGTCCTGGTCCAGAACGACAGCACCCGGACCAACCTGCCCGGTGTGTTCGCCGCGGGCGACCTGGTCGACCACACCTACCGCCAGGCCATCACGGCCGCCGGCACCGGTTGTGCCGCAGCCCTGGACGCCGAGCGGTTCCTGGCCACGCTGGAGTTCGAGGCGACCGCCGCGGCCGCCGAGGCCACCGAGCCCGTCACCGTCTGAGTTCCGACCACCACCACTTCGAGCAACAACCCCTTAAGGAGATCGCCGTGGGCGAGAAGATGAACGCAGTGACCGACGCCGAGTTCGACGCGACCGTGCTGAAGAGCGACAAGCCGGTCCTGGTCGACTTCTGGGCAGAGTGGTGCGGTCCGTGCCGTCAGGTCTCGCCGATCCTGGAGGAGCTGGCCGGCGACCACAGCGACAAGCTGACGTTCCTGAAGATGAACGTGGACGAGAACCCGGTCACCCCGAGCAACTACCGGGTGGTCTCCATCCCCACCATCAACGTCTACGTGAACGGCGAGCTGGCCAAGTCCATCGTCGGCGCCAAGCCGAAGGCCGCGCTGCTCAAGGAGCTGGCCGCGTTTACAAGCTGACGCAGTACCGGGTGACTTCACCGGCTGAGATACTGCTTTGACGTTCGGTAACGAACGTACTTCCGCCGCACGGCAAGGAGCATTGATGGCAGCCTCCCAGGGCATCTACCGAATCGGCGACAGCGGTGAGGCCGTTGCCGAGATCATCGGAAAGCTTCAGCGGCTCGGGCTGCTGGAGCCAGGTGGTCACTCCGTCTACGACGAGGCGACCGCCAATGCCGTGCGGGGGTTCCAGCAGCAACGCGGACTGATGATCGACGGCATCGTCGGTCCGCAGACGTACCGTGCGATCGACGACGCACGTTGGCGGCTGGGCGACCGGCTGCTGACGTACGTCGTCTCGCATCCGCTCACCGGCGACGACGTCCAGGCGCTGCAGGCGAAACTGCAGGAGCTGGGCTTCGCGGTCGCCCGCGTCGACGGCATCTTCGGAGCGGACACCCAGCGCGCGGTGACCGAGTTCCAGCGCAACATGGGCCTGCCTGCCGACGGCACCTGCGGCCCCTCCACCTTCAAGGCGCTGCAGCGGATCCGCCCGATGGCGACCGGTGGCAGGCCCGACGCGTTGCGGGCGTCCGAGGCTGTTCGGGCGGCCGGTCCGCGACTGTCGGGCAAGACCGTCGTGATCGACCCCGGGCACGGTGGCTTCGACTACGGCTGGGAAGGGTTCGGGCTGCGCGAGTCCGACGTGGCCTACGACCTGGCTTCCCGGATCGAGGGCCGGCTGGGCGCTACCGGCGTACGGGCTTATCTGTCGCGGGGGCGGGACCAGGGGCCGGACGAGTTGGCCCGGGCCGCGTTCGCCAACGAGACGGACGCCAACCTGTGCGTCTCGCTGCACACCGACGGTTCGATGAACCCGGAGGCGCAGGGCGTCGCGACGTACTACTACGGCACCGACCTGCACGGCGCCTCGTCCAGCGTCGGCGAGCAGTTCGCCGGCCTGGTGCAGCGCGAGATCGTCGCGCGGACCGACCTGCTGAACTGCCGCACCCACCAGAAGACCTGGGACCTGCTGCGCCGCACCAAGATGCCCGCGGTCCGGCTGGAGATCGGCTACGTGACCAACCCGCACGACGCCTCGCGACTGGCCGACCCGGCCTTCCGGGACGTGATCGCCGAGGCGATCGTGGTCGCGATCCAGCGCGTCTACCTCCCGCCGGAGCAGGACGCGGCCACCGGCATGCTGCGCCTGGGCCAACTCACGGTCTGACGTTCAGGGCGGATCGGACTGTCCGACCCGCCCTCGAACTCAGACGGTCTGCCGCTCCTGCTCAACCGGTACTACGTCCGCCGGCTCCTCGCGCTCGAGGGCGATGGACGGGAGCAGGCGGTCGAGCCAGCCCGGGAGCCACCAGGCGCTGGGGCCCATCAGGCGCAGTACGGCGGGCACGATCACGCAGCGGATCAGCAACGCGTCGAGCAGGACGGCGACCGCGAGGCCAAGACCGAATTGCTTCAGCATCCGGTCGGGGCTGAGCAGGAAGGCGCCGAAGACGACGATCATGATCGCGGCCGCGGCGGTGATCACGCTGCCGGTGTTCGCGAGCCCTTCCTTGACAGCCTCCCGGGCATCGCCGGTCCGCCGCCACTCCTCGTGCACCCGGGAGATCAGGAACACCTCGTAGTCCATCGACAGGCCGAACACGATGGCGAAGATCATCACCGGGACGAACGCCTCGATCGGCCCTTCCTGCGCGCCGAACCAGCCCTGCTGGAAGACCAGCGTGATGACGCCGAGCGAGGCGCCGATGCTGAGCAGGTTGAGGACGGCGGCCTTGAGCGGAATCAGTACTGACCGGAACACCGCCGTCAGCAGCAGGGCGGACAGCCCGACCACGATGAGGACGAAGTACGGCAGCCGGTTGCTCACCGCACCGGCGAAGTCGTCAGCGGCCGCGGTCGACCCACCGACCAGGTACGTCGCGTTGGTCTGGCCGGCCAGATGCGGCAGCGTCTCTTTGCGAAGGCGCTGGACCAGATCACTCGTCGCCGCGTCCTGCGGTGCCGACTTCGGGAACACCAGCACAGTGGAAACCTTGCCATCGGCAAGTTGTTGCGGAGGCGTCACTGCGGCGATACCCGGATCCGTTGCCAGCTTGGCGTTCAGGGCCTGCGCCGCCGCCGGCGACCCGTCCGCGACGACGATCAGCGGACCGTTGAAGCCGGGCCCGAATCCCTTCGCCAGCAGGTCATAGGCCTTGCGGCTGGTCTTGGCCGGGTCGTCGGTACCGGCGTCCGCGAAGCCGAGCCGCAGGTCGAGCGCCGGCAGGCAGAGCGCAACCAGGGCGGCGGTTCCGAGCACCAACGGGATCCACGGACCACGCTGAACGATCGTCGCGAGCTTGCGCCAGCCGTCGCCGGGGTGCCGCCGCGACTTGGCCGCGTGCTTGCGAACACTGCGCTCGATCCGCTTGCCGAACAAGGTGAGCAACGCGGGCAACAGACTCACGGCCGCCAGCATGGTCATCAGCACCGTGACGGTCACACCGAGCGCGAGACCTTGCAGCGAACCGAGTCCGAGAGCCAGTAGACCCAGCAGGGCGATCACCACGGTGCAACCTGCGAACAGGACGGAACGGCCGGCGGTGTCGAGTGCTATCCGGCTTGCCTGCGGGCGTTCGGCTCCCTTGAGCAGCTCGCTGCGGTACCGGGAGAAGATCAGCAGCGCATAGTCGATGCCGACACCGAGACCGACCAGCATCATCACCGGAGCCGTGTAGTCGGGGATCGTGAAGACGTGAGAAGCCAGCACCAGCAGGCCTAGCGTGCTGCCGACGGCGAAGACGGCGGTCAGCAGTGGAAGGCTGGCGGCGAGCAGGGAACCGAAGAGGAAGACCAGAATCACCAACGCAGCAAGGATTCCCGCGCCCTCCGACGCTCCACCGCCGCTCTCCTGAGCCTCCCGGACCAGGTCACCGCCCAGCTCGACCTGCAGCCCGTCGCCGGCGATCTCCTGTGCCTTGTGGATGATCGACCGGACGTCCTCGGCCGGCATGTCCGCCGCGGGGACGTCGAGCTGGACGGTCGCGTACGCCGTCTTGCCGTCTGTCGACAAAGAGCCATTCGCGGTGAAGGGGTCGGCGACGCCACTCACGTGCGGCAGCTTGCCGACCTCCGTCAGCATCCCGCCGATCCGGCTCTTCTCCGCGGCCAGCCCACTCTCGTCGTGCACCACGATCTGGACCGACTCGGTCGCACCCTGCGGCTGGTGCTCGGCGAAGGTGTCGATCACCCGCTGCGAGTCCGTCCCCGGCAGCGAGTTGTCGTTCTTGTAGGCATTGCCGATCAGCGCCGACCCCGCCGTCACCGCGACCAGGGCCACCACCCACAGCGCGACAGCCAAGCCCGCCCGGCGCATCGCCCAGCCCGCCACCCGATGCAACATCTCGGATCCTTTCGTGCGCGTCTACATGTAGCTCATCTACATGTCGTCTAGCGACGGTAACACGCTTATGAGTAGACTGCCTACATGAAGGCGGATGCGCTGCGCGGGCACCTGGACCCGATGATCCTGGCCGTGGTCGAGTCGGAGCCGCTGCACGGTTACGCGATCATGGAGGCGCTGCTCGAGCGCAGCGGCGGCGAGCTGGACCTGCCGACCGGCACGCTCTACCCGGCGCTGCGGCGACTGGAGCGGGCCGGCTACCTGGCCAGCGAATGGAGCACTGTGGGCGGACGCAAGCGGCGTACGTACCAGCTGACGTCAGCCGGCGAGAAGATGCTCGCCACCGGCAAGTCCGAGTGGGCGACGTTCCGCGCTGTCGTCGAAGGCGTCCTGCAGCCCCGGCCGGAGCAGCCTAGGCCCGAGCAGGCCTAGGTCTGAGCAGGTTCAGGCCAGCCGTAGGCAGCGGTGGGCTGAGCGGCTGACAAGCAGCAGCGGTGCGATGACGAAACCACTGACCGCGCCGAGCCCTGCCGCGCCGTTGCCGTGCACTGTCGCGCTGGTGATCGCAAGCAGCAGCCCGATGAGGCTTACCGCGGCACAGCTCGACAAGGCGAACCGTGCCGTCAGCTTGGTCGCCCGATCGCGGACCAGGGGAACACGCAGCCCGATCCCGGTGGCGACCAGGGCGAGAACGCTGCCGGCCATCGCCACCATTCCGACCAGCTGCACCAGGTCGTTCAGGAAGAGGACGAGCGGATTGTCCGAGACAGGCTGCTGGTTCCAGCTCCAGACACCCTCCAGCCACACGATCGGCTGAGCGAGCATCACGAGGACCAGCAGGACCGCAGTACGGCGTCCCTGTGCGATCCCGAGCTCCGAGCGGTAGCCCGGGACGACCTCGGCCAGGTCGCCGAAGTCGGCCACCGCCCGCTCGGCCGCTTCGCGGGGACCGAACCCATCCGCTTCGTAGGCCTCCGTGGCGTCGACCAGGCTGTCCCGCGCCTCGGCCAGCAGGTCAGCCTTGCGGCGGCGCGGTCCCACCAGGGCGCGACTCAGTCCGGTCAGGTACTGCTCGACCGGGTCCTGGACGAGGGTTCCGTGGCTGGACACGGCTACCAGTATGGGGACTTCAACCCGGAATCACGTCCGGGACTCCACTGAGTCCTCCCTGGTTCGCCGGCTGTGCCGACTGACGAAGTACAGGCCGATGTAGGAGATCACCAACAGCGCGAAGCCGACGATCTCGGCCAGCCAGGTGTAGCCGGCCGGCCAGATGGTGCCGTCGAGGTAGTGCTTGATGTAGCCGCCGGCGTACGGCTCCTCGCCGCCCTTGCGCATCCAGTGCTTCTCCACGCCGGTCACCGGGCACTCGAAGTCGAGCAGAACGATGGTGATGTTCCACAGGCCGACGGCCAGATGGGCCCAGATCACTCGCCGCCACTTCCAGGCCAGGAAGCCGCCGATCACGAAGAACAGCAGGAAGGCGCCGTGCAGGATCATCATCCCGTCGGCCAGCAGCCGGTAGATCATGGCAGGTCCGTCCCGCGCTTGACCGTGTCACGGACAGCGGCGGGTGCCGGCCGGGCTGGTTCGGGCCGGATCGCGCCCATCAGGCGTTCGAGCGCGGCCTCCATCTCGCTGCGCCAGGTGACGGCCGAGCGGAGATCCAGCCGCAGGCGTGGATTGCGCGGATGATCCCGTACTACGGCGAACCCGACCGCCTGCAGGAAGTCGGTCGGCCAGACGCACCCCGGCCCGTCCCACCGGTTGTCGCCGAACGCCTCGACAGCCTTGAAGCCACGCTTGAGCACATCCTTCGCCACGGCCTGGACCAGGATCTTGCCGAGCCCCATCCCGAGGTACCGCGGCAGAATCCGCCCAGTCGCCAGTACTACGGCGTCTGGGCTGACGGGAGCGGTCGGGAAGGCCTGGGTCCTGGGCAGGTACGCAGCGGGCGCGTAGACCGCATAGCCGGCCGGGGAGTCGTCGACGTACAGGACGACTCCGGCAGTGCCCCAGTCGAGCAGCAGCTGGGAGAGCCAGGCCTCCTTCTCCAGCTGGGTGCCGCCGTTGCGGCTCGCCTGCCGTGCCGCGACCGGATCGAGCTCCCAGAACACGCAGGAGCGGCAGGGCACCGGCAGCTCGTCGAGATTCGCGAGCGTGAGCGGTTCCAGCCGTCGTGCCATCAGGAGATCCGTTGGCTCACCGGGCGGCCGGCGCCGGCGTCCGGGCGCCGGGGGTCTCGGCCGCCTCGGGGGCGACGTAGCGCTGTTGCACCTTGGCCGCGGGTTGCCGTCTGAAGAGTTCACCCGCGAACCCGGCGAGTACGCCGAGCAGTAGTCCGCCGAGCGTCCATCCGAACGCCTTGCCCACGCTCATCCGATCCTGCCTTCCGCAGCACTCCAGGTGGCGCCGAGGGCCGGTGACCGTCTCAGCCACCAGTCGGCACCATGGTCGAAGCTGCCCCTATAAGGCATGGTAGTGAGAGGTTGCACCGATCCACAGCCCGGGCGCGCGCTCGGCCGGTTCGGCGTAGCCTTGGTGCCTTCCCCGGCATGCCCCTCGTCGCCTGTTCTTGGAGTTGCTCCGTGAGTGCTGACCTGCCCGACGTCCGGCAGACCCGTCTCGACAACTACGTCGACCGGTACGCGGCACGGACCAAGGGCATGACGGCGTCCGAGATCCGGGCGCTCTTCTCGGTAGCCAGCCGCCCCGAGGTGGTCTCGCTCGCGGGCGGAATGCCCAATATTGCAGGGCTTCCGCTCGATGTGGTGGGCGGCGCGGTCCGCGACCTGGTGGTCGACCACGGCTCGGTCGCGATGCAGTACGGCTCCGGCCAGGGCGACCCGACGCTGCGCGACCAGATCTGCGACGTGATGCGGATCGAGGGGATCGACGCCCATCCCGACGACGTCGTGGTGACCGTCGGGAGTCAGCAGGCGGTCGACCTGGTCACCCGGGTGTTCTGTGATCCGGGCGACGTGGTGATCTGCGAAGCCCCGTCGTACGTGGGTGCACTGGGGGTTTTCCGGGCTTATCAGTGTGAGGTCGTTCACGTCGCGATGGACGACGACGGCGTCGTACCGGAGGCGCTGGAGCAGGCAATCGCCACCGTCCGGGCGGCCGGCAAGAAGATCAAGTTCTTCTACACGATCCCGAACTTCCACAACCCGGCCGGTGTCTCGCTGGCCGACTCGCGCCGCCGCAAGGTGCTGGAGATCTGCCAGCGGGCCGATCTGCTGATCCTCGAGGACAACCCGTACGGGCTGCTCGGGTTCGACGGCGGGCCGAAGCGCGCGCTGCGGGCCGACGATCGCGAAGGGGTCATCTACCTCGGGTCGTTCTCCAAGACGTTCGCTCCGGGTTTCCGGGTCGGCTGGGCCGTGGCGCCGCACGCAGTACGGGAGAAGCTGGTGCTGGCGCAGGAGTCGGCGACCTTGTGTCCGCCGGTGTTCAGCCAGCTCGCGATTTCGTCGTACCTGAGCCGGCACGACTGGCTCGGTCAGGTGAAGCAGTTCCAGGAGATGTACCGCGAGCGGCGGGACGCGATGCTCGCGGCACTCGCCGACAAGATGCCCGCGGCAACGACGTGGACCCGGCCTGGTGGTGGGTTCTACGTCTGGCTGACGCTGCCCGGTGGGCTGGACGCGAAGGCGATGCTGCCACGAGCGGTGACTGCGCGAGTCGCGTATGTGCCCGGGACGGCGTTCTTCTCGGACGGCTTCGGCTCGCAGTGCATGCGGCTGTCCTACTGTCATCCGACACCGGAGCGGATCACCGAAGGGGTCGCCCGGCTCGCCGCGGTGATCAACGAGGAGCTCGAGCTCCGGCAGACCTTCGGCCCGCTGAAGCCTGGCGCCGGCCGCGACTACGACGCTCCGGGTCCGGAGCTTAGCTAAAGGTTTACCGGGCTCCCGAGGGATCGGCCCGCGGGTAGCGGTACCGTTCAAATGGGCCTCGGGACCGGCGGCCGCCGGAGTCGCCCACGAGCGATCGGGAAAGTTTCTTATGAGTGATCTGGGTCGAGTGCTGGTACTGGCTGGTGGACTCTCGCACGAGCGGGACGTCTCGTTGCGCTCCGGGCGCCGCGTCGCGGACGCGCTGCGCAGTGTCGGCGTCGAGGTGGAGCAGCGTGATGTCGACGCCAGCCTGGTCGAGCGGCTGCGCAACGACCCGCCCGATGCGGTCTTCCCGGTCCTGCACGGCGTCACCGGTGAGGACGGCGCACTCCGCCAGGTCCTCGACCTGTACGGCGTGCCGTACGTCGGCGCCGATGCTGCGGCCTGCCGGACTGCCTTCGACAAGCCGGTTGCGGCGACGATGGTCGGTGCGGCCGGGCTGCACACGCCGCAGTCCGTCGTACTGGGGCACGACACCTTCCGCGAACTGGGCGCCGCCGCGCTGATGGAGGCCGTGGTCGGCCAGATCGGCCTGCCGCTCGTGGTCAAGCCCGCTCGGGGTGGATCCGCGCTCGGCGCCTCGATCGTGCGCTCGGCCGATGAGCTCCCAGCGGCGATGGTGAACTCCTACGCGTATGGACCGGTCGCGCTGATCGAGCGGTACATCGACGGTGTCGAGGTTGCTGTCACGGTGGTGGACACCGGCGATGGGCCGCGGGCGCTGCCGGCTGTGGAGATCCAGCCTGACTCTGGGTTCTACGACTACGAGGCTCGGTATACGGCGGGGGCGACGCAGTTCGTCGTACCGGCTCGGTTGAATGCCGCTGTCGCTCTTGCTTGTGCTGAGGCTGCCGTGACGGCGCATCGGGCGCTGGGGCTGCGGGACCTGTCGCGCTCGGATCTCGTTGTCGACGCGGACGGGCTGGTTTGGTTCCTCGAGGTCAACGTGGCGCCGGGGATGACCGAGACGTCGCTGGTGCCGCTGGCCGCCGAGGCCGCCGGGATCGAGCTTGGTGTGCTGTGCCGCGACCTGCTGGCCGCGGCCGCTGCTCGTTGAGGTCCTGATGCCCGTCGCGCCGACCACCTCGCCTGTGCCCTCGGTGCGACCGCTTTGGCGAACTGTGCTCACGCCGCGCTGGACCGGCCTGCTGCTGCTCGCGTTGGCGATCGCTTCGGTGATGTCGATGCTTGGTGTGTGGCAACTGGACGTCTACCAGTCGAAGACCGCCGCTGCGACGGCGAAGCGGGCCGAGGGTGCGCCGGTGCCGCTGCACACGCTCTTCACGATCGACGAGGGACTGCCGTCGAAGGCTGTCGGGCGCCGGGTGACGGTCGAGGGCGAGTGGGGGCCGGCTGTCGACCAGTTGTTCATCACGGACCGCCGGCTGGGTGATCGGGACGGCTTCTGGGTCGTGACTCCCGTCGTACTGGACTCGACCGGCAGCACGGATGACTCGAAGGGCGCGGTCATGGTGGTCCGCGGCTGGGTGCCGTCGGTCTCGGATCCGGCCGCGCGACCGCCGAGTGGACGGGTCTCGCTGAGTGGGGCTATCGCGCAGTCGGAGGCTCAGGACGCCTCGGGTGACGCCGCGAAGGGCCGGACGCTGCAGTCGCTGCGGATCCCGACGATCGTGCACCTGGTCGACTACCGGATCTACGACGCGTTCGTCGTACTGTCATCTATCTCTGCTGGCGCGCCTGCCGGCGAGGCGCCCGCGATCGTCCCGGCGCCCGCGCCGCCGACCGATCATGCCGGGTTGCGCAACGTGGCCTACGCCTTCCAGTGGTGGATCTTCGCGGCGTTCACGCTGTGGATGTGGGGCCGGATGGTGCTCGACGCACACCGCTCCGACCAGCTTGAGGACGACCTGGAGCCAAGCGGTACCGTTTCAGCGTGACCTCCCCTGCAGACCCCGCCACGTCCGCCAGCCCGCTCACCCCGGCGGTGAAGAGCGCCCTCACCCGGTACCGCGTGATCGCCTACATCGTCGGCGTCATGCTGCTGGTCCTGCTGTTCGTCGCGATGCCGCTGAAGTACCTCGGCGACAACCCGTCAGCAATGAACGTGGTCGGCCCGATGCACGGCTTCCTGTACGTCGTCTACCTCCTCGGCGCCTTCGACCTGGCCCGCCGCCTCCGCTGGCCCCTCCCCCGCCTCCTCCTGGTAGCCCTAGCCGGCACCATCCCCTTCCTCTCCTTCTACGCCGAACGCAAAGTAACCCACGAACTAACCCCCTCCTAACCCACCCCCACCGACCTCGCCGCACGCCTGCCTGACTCCGCGGCGCCCCTGCAGTCACTCAACGAACTCCGGCGCCGCCCGATCCGAACGACCAACCAACCCCGGCGCCCTCCGCTCTGTCGACGTGAGCGACCCCAGCGGTCCCCGCTCTATCCACGTGACCGACTCCGGCCGCGCCCGCTCCAATCATCTGACCGGCTCCGCGGCTGATCGCCTCGCGTCGACTACATGGCGGTGAGGCACCCGGCCGCCCTATCGGCCCGTCGGGCCAACCCCGCACTTCCGCCCTGCCGGCATCGTCCTCGCGGCGGCCTTCCGCTCTGTCCACGTCGCCGACCCCGGCCACACCCGCTCCAATCACCTGACCGGCTCCGGCCGCACCCGCTCGACCACCTGGCCGACTCCAGCGGCGCCGCCGGATCGCGCCCGGTCGACCAGGCGGCCGACGGCCGATCCGGTGGAGGCGCGCACCAAACCACCTCGCAGTACCGCTCTGCCGAGATCCCTCTCGAGGCAGCCCTGCAACTCCGCCTCGCCCCGGCCCTCCAATGCTTCGCGCGTCCCGTGTGCGACGCCACCACCACCTCCGGGCAACCGCAGAGCGATGTTTCACATGAAACATCGGCCCGAGATTCATCTCTAAAGCTCTATGTCGACAAATCCCGCCCAGCTGCTCAGAACTGATCTGACTCTCAAAAGGCGCCCAATAGTTCTGTGAGCGCCATCCTGAGCGAGCTCGACCTGAAGACGCACCGCGCTGATTCCATAGAAAACGCCCTGTGACATCACAGATGCCACAGGGCGGATGAGGAAGGTGCCCAGACTCAGGAGTCCCCGGCCCCCGTCGACTGCTCAGACCCCGCGGACTCCGAAGCGCCCTTCGTCGGGTCCATCAACGTGACGATCCGCTCCAGGTCGTCGATCGTCGCGAACTCAACGGTGATGCGCCCCTTGGTCTTACCGAGGTCCACCTTGACCCGAGTCTCGAACCGATCAGACAGCCGGTCCGCCAGGTCGACGAGCCTCGGAGCCACCGGCTTGTTGCGCCGCCGAGCCGGCGTCGGGTCATCAGCCGACATGTCCCCCATCGACACGATCTCCTCGACCGTGCGCACCGACAGCCCCTCAGCAACGATCCGCTGCGCCAACCGCTCAATGGCATCTCCACTCGGCAACCCAAGCAGCGCCCGAGCATGCCCCGCCGAAAGGACCCCAGCCGCGACCCGACGCTGCACCGACGCGGGCAGCTTCAGCAGACGCAGCGTATTGGAGATCTGCGGACGCGAGCGACCGATCCGCGTCGCCAGCACCTCCTGCGTACACCCGAAGTCGTCGAGCATCTGCTGATACGCAGCCGCCTCTTCCAACGGGTTCAGCTGGCTCCGGTGCAGGTTCTCCAACAGCGCATCGCGGAGCATGACATCGTCGGAAGTCTCCCGAACTATCGCCGGAATCGTCGTAAGCCCGGCCTCCTGGGTAGCCCGCCAACGACGCTCACCCATCACCAGCTCGTACGTCGTGTCGGTCAGCCGCCGCACCACGATCGGCTGGAGCAGACCGATCTCCTTCACCGAGTGGACCAGCTCCGCCATCGCGTCCTCGTCGAACACACTGCGCGGCTGCTTCGGGTTCGGCGAGATCTTGTCGACCTCGATCTCCGCGAACTCCGCCCCCGGCACCACGGCAAGCTCAGGCCCAGCCGGCACCGGCGGCGCCCCCGGAATCGAGTTCGACTTGCTCCCCAACGCATTCCCCGCCCCAGGAGCCGGCGTGCTGGGAATCAGCGCACCGAGCCCACGTCCGAGTCGCGTATTCATCGCCGCTCCCTAAGTCTCAAGTTCACCAATCCACCCATCCACATCCCCCGCCCCACAACCCAACTGCGCCACGGTATCCGGTCCCCCACCACCCCCACAGACCAGGCCCCCCGCCCATCTCCCGTTTCACGTGGAACACAACCACCCCCCACACCACCCTTCCCCACCCAATCCAACCCCAGAAACACTAACCTCCACCCAACCCCAACCTCCCACACCAACCACAAAACGACCCCGCGCCGCACTCTCCGACGACCGCCCAGGATGGGCCGAACTCGCACCTGTCGTCGACATCACGCCACCGAGTCGAGTAGCGGTGTCCCACCCGCGACCTCGCCCCGAACTTCAATGTCGCATCGCGGCGGCGTGGCTAACGCTGGCCAAGCCCAGTGCCAGTCGGCCTGGGTCGGCAACCGAACTCGTCACCCGCGCCGCCCCAGCCGTCGAACAGGCCGACCCCCGGCGCTCAGCTACGACGCCTGCAACTCGCGACATCGAGACCGATCGCGCCGGCGATGCCGCCCGCGCTGGGCAGACCGCCGACCGGCCCGCGGATCAGAACAGACCCTACAGCCGGCTGCTGATGCGGCACTGATGTCGGCTGGGGCAGCCACCGGCGTCGCGGTGCAGGCAGAGCGGGGCGGTGCGGGGCGGAGCGTCGCGGAGCGGGCGGGCGGAGCGTCGCGGAGCGGGCGGGCGGAGCGTCGCGGTGCGGGGCAAAGCGGTGCGGTGCGGGGCGCCGGGGACAAGACGGTGCGGGCAAGACAATGCGGCGCGAGCGAGGCGGAGCGCGGCGGAGCGGGGCATGCGAGGCAGGACGGCGCGGAGCAGGGCGGCACGGGGCTGGGCGGAGCGGTGCGGGGCAAGACAGTGCGGGGCGAGACAGTGCGAGGCGAGGTCGGGGCGATGCGAGCGGGGCAGCGCGGCGCGGTCGAAGCGATGCGGCGCGAGGCGAGGTGGGGGTGCGAGGCGACGTGGGGCGGTGCGGTACGCGACGAAGCGGGGTCGGCGCCGTCGACGTTTCAGAGGGCCAACACGTCTGGTGGCTGCCAGCACCCCGCGCACGCGCACCCCCCAAGGGCGGCCCGCTCAATACGCCCCCGCACGGTCCGCCGTGATTCCGCCGGGCGCAGCGCATATCCACTTGGCCGATCCGGATGTATTCATCGGCACCGGCACGTTTGCTCCTCGTCCCGAGCCGCTCCCCGTTCTTTCGAACTCACAGAGCCGCCCTCATGCCGAAGAAGTTCGATGATCCGAAGTCATCAGCTCATTGCGCCACGCAGCCCGCTACTCCTCCGGTCGCAGTCGCCCGCCGACCGCGTTCCCGCCCTTCCGTTTCACGTGGAACGTCGTCCAGTCCGACCCAGCGCCCACGCAATCAGCCCGGCAACCAGCCAGGAAGAGATCGCCCGTGCGATGCGTAGATACAACGCGCCGCTGCTCCCCTAAGCGCTGATCGACCTCTGTTTCACGTGGAACACGTCAGCCACTCTCGGAGTCAGCTGCAACTCGCGCGCTCAGGAGTCCCGCTACGTTTCACGTGGAACCACGACGGCTGCTCTCGACATGCACCGCGCCTGGTGCGCCCACTAGCCAGGACGCGCGGCGGAGCCATCCTTCCCGCAGCTGAAGCTCCAACCCATCTCGGACTGCGTGCTGCCGGCCTCAGAGTCGCGCGCCTCCGGCAATCACCTCGACCGTCACGCCCGCCCCGTCCTCTAGTACTCACCCTCGCCCGCTCCCGCGGGTTGACGCGCGGCATCCGGGCTCCGGAGCTGCCTCGAACAGAACCGGGCGTCCATGCAGCCGGTTCCCCAGTACTACGAACCACCGCGCCAGTCTTGGAGAACTCCTGGGATGCCTGTCGCGGCCGGCACCCTCGGCTGAGTCTCACCCGAGCACCCGCCAGACCGCTATCCGCGCCGCCCGGCCCGGCGGGCCGGCGTACGAGCGGTTCGGCGACGGGCCGCCGACGTACGGGCGTCCGAAGGGCAAGCGCCTGAGGGCTTGCGGCCAGCAGCCGGCATCGCTCGGTGGTTCGCAGCAGGCCGTCCGGCAACTGCCGCTCGTCGCGGGAGCTCTCCGGCTCGGTACGTGATGTCCGCTCCACTGGCGAATCTGGGTTCAGTGCCTCTGCCCTGCCGATGCCTGGACTGCGGCCGCTCGGAGTCGTCGCGCCGGCGAACTGGTAGAGCAGCCTGGAATCCACGTTCGCCGGACGCTTCCCGAGCACGCTGCGAAGAACCTGGCGTCCGGGCGGCCGCCGTCCTGGGTGCGGCGACCTCGGGTGGCGGTCGATGCGGCGGCGGCGGTGCTTGGGTCGGTTGGTGATCGCGGGGGTGCGCTGGCTTCTACTCGCCGTGAGTCGGTCGAGCGGCGCTGATGGCCGATGGGAGGGTGCGATGCTGTCCCCCCTCGCTGCGGAGGCGCCGGTTGGTATCTCGTTCTCAACTGGCTGTGGGAGGGCGATGCCTGGCGTCGCGTGTATCGAGTCCGAGAGCTGCGCCTTCTAGTAGACGCCGCCTGGCCGCGGCTCTGGGGGGTTATGCAGAACGGCCCGCCGGGAGTTGGCGGGCCGTTCTGGGGGTTGGGGTTGTTAGTCAGGAGGGGGTGTTGCGCATGGCTATTTCTCGGGAGGCTTCTAGGTAGGAGAGGGCGCCGGCGGAGGCTGGGTCGTAGGCCAGGACTGTTTGGCCGTGGCTGGGGGCCTCGGAGATGCGGACCGAGCGTGGGACCGCGGTGCGGAGTACGGCGTCCTGGAAGTGGCCTCGGACTTCGGCTGCTACCTCGCCGGCCAGTTTGGTGCGGGCGTCGTACATGGTGAGGAGAATTGTCGATACGTCGAGAGTTGGATTCAGGTGCGACTTCACCATGTCGATGTGGCGGAGCAGCTGGGAGAGGCCCTCGAGGGCGTAGTACTCGCTTTGGATCGGGACGAGTACTTCGCGGGCTGCGGTGAGGGCGTTCACCGTCAACAGGCCTAGTGAGGGCGGGCAGTCGATGAAGACGTAGTCGTACTTTTCGCCTGCAGCCTCTGTCTCGGCCAGGTGGGCGTCGAGGGCTCTCTTCAGGCGGCTTTCGCGGGCGACGATGCTGACCAGTTCGATCTCGGCGCCGGCCAGGTCGATGGTGGCCGGGACGACCACGATGCCGGGGTGCTCGGCGCAGGGGGCGAGCAGCTTGCTCAGCGGCTCCCCCTCGATGATCGCCTCGTAGACACCAGGGGTGCCTTCCGAGTGCTCGATGCCCAGCGCCGTCGACGCGTTGCCCTGGGGGTCGAGGTCGATCACCAGGATGCGTGCGCCGTACAGGGCCAGGCCCGCGGCGACGTTGACGGTGGTGGTGGTCTTGCCGACGCCGCCCTTTTGGTTGGCGACCACGAAGACCCGGGTCTCTGCGGGCAGCGGGAACTCGCGGCCCATCGTGCGTCCTTCATTCACCAGCAGGGTCCGTTCGGTGGCGGCGGCGATCGGAGTCTCGAGAAGTCGCCGCTGGAGCTCGTCCGAGGTGGCCCGCGCGGCGATCTGTGCGGCAGTCATAGCGCCCATTCCGATAGGTGCGGTACTTGGCCCGAAGAGGATGTCCGTGGGGGTCGGAGCGGGTTTGCCCCCAGGTTCATCCACAGGCACCTGTGGATGAATTCCCGCGTGAGGAGGCGTTTCCAGGGGGTAGTCATCCACAGGCCGGGGTGATTCTGGGAACTCTTCCTCAGGCCGGTCCGCGGCGTCCGTTTCCGGGGTTGCGGGCTCTTCGGTTTCACGTGAAACCGGTTCTGAAGAGGTCTCGCTGGGGTGGTCTCCCAGGCCGATGGAAGCGGCGGCTCGGAGTGCTGACGGACCCGCTGGCGAGGAGCTGGCTGCGGACGGCTGGGCCTGGGTCGGTGAGGCGAACACCGGTGCCGCGGTCAGCCCATGGGCGACCGGTGAGGCAGCCGGCTCGGGTGTCGCGGCCTCAGTCGGTTGGCCAGTCGACGGGTTCGCCAACTGCTCGGTCGTCGCACTCGTGGCCTGACCGATGGCCGTGCTGGTCGAGTGGTCGGGCGCAAGGTTTGGTGCTTGCTCCGGCACGACGCCCGCAGGCTGGCCGAAGATGGCTGCCGCAGGCTGGTCAGGCTGGTCGGCCGTCGCGCCCGCGGCCTGGCTGGGCAGATTGCCCACAGCGTGGTCGGGTGTTGCGCCCTCGGATTGGCCGGAGGCCGGGCTGGTCGAGTGGGTCGGCGCCAGGTTTGGTGGCTGAGCCGGACCGGCGGGGGCAGGCTGGTCGAGGGTGGTGGGCGCAGGCTGGTCCGGCGCGGGCATTGCTGGCTGGTCGGGCGTGGCGGTCGCGGTCTCGGTGGGCGCGTTGCCTACGGCCTGGTCGGGTGTGGCGTCCTCGGCTTGGTCCGGCAGGTTGCCTACAGCCGAGTTGGGCGTGGTGCCCTCGGCTCGGCTGGGCAGATTGCGCGCGGCCTGGTCGGGCTCGGTATCCTCCGCGTGGCTGGGCGTTGCGCCCTCGGCTTGGTCGGGCACATCGCCCACAGCCTGGTTGGGCGTGGCGGACTCGGCCTGGGCGGGGGTTGCTGGGTGGGCCGGGGTGGGGGCGGGGGGTGGGTTTTTGGTTACTTGGACGGTGGCGGCGGGGGGGTCTGCCGGCCAGCCGATTCCTTGTGAAGTTCTAGGTTCACCAGTACTTTTCTCAGGCCATCCGAGGGCACGACTCACGAACCCGATCACCTCCCGCGTCTCCTGTGCTGGGATCCCCGCGCAGCACGTCCGGCCACAATACTCACGACTGTCGTCGGCTGGGCCAGTTCATCGACACCGAGTTGGTGCACATGCCATTCCTCGGCGCCAAGAGCCTCGAGTTCGGCTTCCGACGCAGCGAGTTCCTCCTCCGCGGAGGCTCCCTTCATCGCCAGCATCAGGCCACCCTCGTACGTCAGTGGCAGGCACCAGCCGGCCAGCTTGCCGAGGGGTGCCACCGCGCGCGACGCGACCACGTCGTACGGCGCCTTGCCACGCGCGGCGCCTTCCGCACCGGACTTGTGGCCGGGGATCAAGTCTTCGGCACGGGCGCGAACCACCTCGGCGTTGCTGCAGCCGAGTTGGTCCACCGCCTCCTGCAGGAAGGTGGTACGCCGGAGCAACGGCTCGACGAGCGACACCTGGAGGTCGGGGCGAACGAGGGCGAGCACGATCCCCGGCAGGCCCGCACCGGTGCCGATGTCGGCGACGGTGGACTCCTCCGGGATCAAGCGCTCCAGGACCGCGCAGTTCAGCAGGTGCCGGTCCCACAGCCGCGGCACCTCGCGCGGACCGATCAGTCCGCGCAGTGTTCCTTCGGTGGCGAGCAGCTCCGCGAACTCCGCAAGCCGCTCCGCCGCTCGCGGAAAGAGCTCCTCCACGAGCGGCGGTGTTTCACGTGAAACGTGGTCCGTCACGAGCAGGACACGGCGATCACGCGGGCTGGACGACGACCCGGCGACGCGGCTCCTCGCCTTCGGACTCGCTGGTCAGGCCCGCCGCGGCGACGACGTCGTGCACGACCTTGCGCTCGAACGGCGTCATCGGCGGCAGCTTCACGGCCTCACCCGAAGCCTTCACTTCCTCGATCGCCTTCCGGCCGACCTCTTCCAGCTCGGCCTTTCGGTTCGCCCGGTAGTTCGAGACGTCCAGCATAAGCCGCGACCGCTCACCGGTCTCCCGGTAGACAGCCAGCCGGGTCAGCTCCTGCAGCGCCTCGAGCACCTTGCCGTTCTCACCGACCAGGTTGCTCAGGTCGGCGCCGACGATCGACACCGCCGCCCGGTCGCCGTCGATGTCCATATCGATGTCGCCGTCGAGATCGGCGATGTCCAGCAGCTCTTCCAGGTAGTCGGCCGCGATGTCGCTCTCGGCCTCCAGTGCCTTCAGGCGGTCGCCCGCATGGTCGGCCGGCGCGGACTTCTCCGGCGCCTCGGTGTCCTGCATGCCGTCGCTCACGGCCACTCCTTCACAGTTCGAGATCCGCCCCACGGGGACCCAGGTGGTACACAGCAGAGAAAAACGGGGTGCCGGGTCAACCGGCCGTTCCGACGGGGTGCGTCAGGAGCGGCCGGAGCCACCGCCGGGCTTCTTCTGCGCGGCTTTCTTCTGGGCGGCCTGGCGAGCGGCGCGCGACTTCGCGGCCGGCTGTCGCTTCGCGCCGCCCGAGGTCTGCTTGGCCGGAGTCTTCTTGGCCGGCTGCTGGCCGTTGCTCGACGCCTTCGGGCTGTCCTGAACCTTCGGGGCGTCCTGCACCGTCGACGGTTCGGCCGCCGCGGTCTTCCGCGTACTCCGGGACTGACGCTTCGGCTGCTGCCTGTTCGCCGGGCGCCGGTCGGTCGCGACCGAACCCTCCTCGGCGCCACCCAGACCCTCGTCGGCGGGCTTGCCGGCGCGCAGGTTGTGCTCGCGCTTGCGGGCCTCCAGCGCGTCGAAGGCCGGAGTACCGGGGGCCGGGTTGCGGCGGATCACGTAGAACTGCTGGCCCATCGTCCACACGTTCGAGACGAACCAGTAGATGAGCACACCGATCGGGAAGTTGAAGCCACCGATCAGGAAGAACACCGGGAAGACGTAGAGCATGATCTTCTGCATCTGCGCCGCCTGGCCCTCGAGGGCCTCCTTCGGCATGTTCTTGCGCATCAGCTGCAGCTGCGTGATGAACATCGTGGCGGTCATCAGGATGATCAGCACGACGGCGACGACCTTGACGTTGCCGGAGCCGGAGCCGTTGGCCTTGAGGAAGGTCTGTGAGATCTCCGCACCGAAGATCTTGGCGTGCTGCAGGGACTGGACGTACGGGTCCATGATCGAGCTGTGCGTCTTGCCCTTCGACGCGTAGTCGAGGACGCGGAACAGCGCCAGGAAGATCGGCGACTGCAGCAGCAGCGGCAGGCACGAGGAGAACGGGTTGGTGCCCGTCTCCTTGTACAGCTTCATCATTTCCTGACCGAGCTTCTCCCGGTCGTGGCCGTACTTCTTCTGCAGCTCCTTCATCTTCGGCTGCAGCAGCTGCATGTTCCGGCTGGAGCGGATCTGCCGCACGAACAGCGGGATCAGCAGCGTCCGGATGACGATGGTCAGGCCGGCGATCGAGAGCGCCCAGGCCCAGCCGCTGTCCTTGTCGAAGACCTGCGACAGCAACCAGTGCCATCCCACCAGCAGCGCCGAGACCGCCCAGTACAGCGGCGTCATGACGGCGTTGAAAACGTCTACGATCCCGTCCCACAAGGCGAGCTGGGGGATGGCCAGATCAATCACTCAAGCACCTCGCTGCACAGGCCCGGCGTCGGCTGACGGCCCGGGCTGGTTGGCGGAGACGGCATCTCCGCGCTGGTCGACATCTGTGGGTGGAACGGGGTCGTAGCCGCCGGGGTTCCACGGGTGGCAGTGGGCGAGTCTCTTCGCCGCAAGCCAGCTACCGCGCACCGCGCCGTGGCGTTCGACCGCTTCCAGGGCGTAAGCAGAACAACTGGGGTAGAACCGGCACACCTGTCCGTACATCGGGCTGACGAACTTCCGGTACAGCTTCAGAAATCCGATGATCCCGTACTTCACGGGCGCGATCTTCATCGCCCGTCCTTCGGCGCAGCCTGAGGTGCAGTCTGCTGAGGTGCAGCCTGCTGAGGTGCAGCCTGCTGAGGCGATGACTCCAAAGGCGCAGACGCAGGCTTCACAGGTGCGGTCAGCACCCGCTGCAGCGCGCCCTGCACATCGGCCGCCAGTTCCTCGTACGACGAAGAGCCCGACGGCGGCAGAGCCCGAACCACTGTCAGGCTGCCGGCCGGCAGGCCGGGGAGCTGCGCCGCCATCACGGCACGCAGACGGCGGTGGACGCGGTTCCGCAGAACCGCATTGCCCACCGCCTTGTTCACCACGAATCCGACGCGAGCGGGCTCGGCCGAAGAGCCGGGCCCCGGCAACAGATGGTGGACCACCACGGCACGCCGACCAGCCCGCCGTCCACTTCGGACGGCGCGGCGGAAGTCGTCGGACCGGCGGAGCCGGTTCGACGCGGGAAGCACGAGGTGGTCACTGTCGCCAGCTCACCGGCGTCAGGCCGCGAGGCGCTGGCGACCCTTCGCACGACGCGTTGCGAGGATGGCGCGGCCCGCACGGGTGCGCATCCGAAGACGGAAGCCGTGCTTCTTGTGCCGACGACGGTTGTTCGGCTGGAACGTCCGCTTGCTCACTGGAATGACTCCGGTTACTCGAGATCACGTTTGTCGACAAATCCACTGATAGATCTGTCCCTGGTGCAGGTCCTGCACGCCACTCGAGAAACCTTCATGGAAGGTCGGTCCCGTAGCGAGCGCAGCACGAAACGGCCGGCTCAACACCGACTGATCCACGGTACGTGGCGGCCTGTGGACAGGTCAAACCAGCCGTCCCCATAGTTTTCCACAGGCCTGTGGATGGAAGAGGGTGCGGAGACCCCGTCACAGGCTGGTCACCATCGCTACGGACGGCGACTAACAGCAGGTCGCGCAACCATGACTACGCTCCGGCGTCCACCCGACACGCCGAAGGTTGCCCCCAAATTGCGTCCCATAGCCTGTGGATGACGGCTTGAAGCGGTGTGGGCGGACTTGTTAGCGTCAGCCCCTCACACCAGAGGTCCCACACCCCGAGACCGGTAACCAAGTAACTCCGCGCTTCGTTCACAACTGTGGACAACGATGTGGACAATGAGGAAAACCGGCTGAGGAGAAAGCCACTGCTTCGTGCGGCCGACCGGCGGCGCGAGCGGGGTGCCGGGTCGAATGGTCGCGCGGCACCGGGAACCAGCCCGGGAGCACGGCCACCGCAGCAGAGGATTCGGGGAGCAACGCGTGGTCGAGGACCAGTCCGCCAGTGCGGAAAGCAAGGCGGAAGTGAATGATCTGGACGTTGCCTGGACCAGGGTGCTGGCCGGACTGCCACCGAACCAGCGAGCCTGGCTGACGAATTCCCGGCCGGTGACGCTGCACGAGAGCACCGCGATCGTCGCCGTACCGGACGACTTCACCCGCGGTCAGCTGGAAACCCGGCTCCGGCCGGACCTGGAGCGCATCCTCACCGAGAGCTTCGGCCGGGACATCCGGATCGCCGTCACGGTCGACCCGTCGCTCGATCCCGAGCTTCGCGAGCCGGCCCCCGCGCCGCAGCCCGTAGTACGGGAGCAGGCGCCGGTGATTCATTCGCCGCTGAACCAGCCGCCGAACCAGCCGTTGACTCAGCCGTTCGGCCAGCCGATGCACCAGGGGCTGCAGGAGCCGGCGCATATTCCGCAACAGCAGCCCCAGCCGGTCGCGCAGATCTCTCCGCCGCCGCTCGGGTCGGTCGCGCCGCCACCGAACGGTTCGGCGCAGACCCAGACGGCCACCGAGGCGCAGGGTGAGGCGCGACTCAACCCGAAGTACACGTTCGAGACCTTCGTCATCGGGAGCTCGAACCGGTTCGCGCACGCCGCGGCCGTCGCGGTCGCCGAAGCACCGGGCAAGGCGTACAACCCGCAGCTGATCTACGGCGACTCCGGTCTGGGCAAGACCCACCTGCTGCACGCGATCGGGCACTACGTCCGCAGTCTCTACACCGGCGCCCGGGTTCGGTACGTCTCCAGCGAAGAGTTCACCAACGACTTCATCAACGCCATCCGCGACGACAAGGCCGCGCAGTTCCAGCGCCGGTACCGCGACGTCGACGTGCTGCTGATCGACGACATCCAGTTCCTGGAAGGCAAGATCCAGACCCAGGAAGAGTTCTTCCACACCTTCAACACGCTGCACAACGCGAACAAGCAGATCGTGATCAGCTCCGACCGGGCGCCGAAACGGCTCGAGGCGCTGGAGGACCGGCTGCGGAACCGGTTCGAGTGGGGTCTGATCACGGACATCCAGCCGCCCGACCTGGAGACCCGGATCGCGATCCTGCGCAAGAAGGCCGCCACCGAGCGGCTGACCGCGCCGCCCGAGGTGCTCGAGTTCATCGCCAGCAAGGTGCAGACCAACATCCGTGAGCTCGAGGGCGCGCTGATCCGGGTCACCGCGTTCGCCAGCCTGAACCGCCAGCCGGTCGATCTGTCCCTGGCCGAGATCGTGCTGAAGGACCTGATCCCCGAAGGCAGCAAGCCCGAGGTGACGGCCAGCATGATCATGGGCCAGACCGCCTCGTACTTCGGCCTGTCGATCGACGACCTGTGTGGTTCGAGCCGGAGCCGGGTGCTCGTGACCGCCCGGCAGATCGCGATGTACCTGTGCCGCGAGCTGACGGATCTGTCCCTGCCGAAGATCGGTCAGCAGTTCGGCGGCCGGGACCACACCACCGTGATGCACGCCGAGCGGAAGATCCGGCAGCTGATGTCGGAACGGCGCTCCGTCTTCAACCAGGTCACCGAGCTGACCAACCGGATCAAGCACCAGGCCAAGCAGCAATGAGGTGTCGTGTGACCGGGTCAGAGAGCGTGTACGCCGAGCGCTACGACGCGGTCACACGAACCACACAGGCTGGGGACAGTCCTGTGGATAACTGGGGGTATCCCAGTGGACACTCTCGTCTCGCCTGTGGATTGGCTGTGTGGAGAAATCTCGTCATCACCAGCCGTCCAGAGACTGCCCCGATTTCATCCACACCTCGTCCTCAGGGCAAAACCGCCTCTGACCTGCGAACTCACGGCTTTTCCACAGTATCCACACGTGCGAACAACCCTATGGAATCCCTAAGGAGTTCCCAGTCCACAAAAGGTTCTGGCGGCCCAACCTGGGGAAAACTCGGATTTCGCACCTGCCCGCCGGCCCCCGGAATGCCTCTGTCAGGCTGTCCCTGTCAGCACCACGACGACGCGGACGCGACCCGCCCGAACCGCCACGTCAAGCCCGGTTGGCGCACATCACATCTGTCCGTGGCAGGATCTGCCTGGCACACAGCCGAATCAGGAGGCACCCAGCGGTGAAGTTCCGCGTCGAGCGCGACGTCCTGGCCGAGTCGGTGGCCTGGGCCGCGCGCAGTTTGCCCAGCCGTCCGAGTGTTCCGATCCTTGCCGGCCTTCTTGTCGAAGCCGGGGACGGGGAAATCACCCTGTCCGGTTTCGACTACGAGACTTCCGTGCGCGTCACCGTGCCCGCCCAGGTGGCGGACACCGGGAAGTGCCTGATTTCCGGCCGGCTGGTCGCCGACATCTCCAAGAGCCTTCCGAACCAGCCCGTGGACATCGCTGTGGACGGCGCGAAGGCGCAAGTCACCTGCGGCACGTCGCGGTTCACGCTCCAAACGCTTCCCACAGAGGAATATCCGGCTCTGCCGGACCTCCCGGCGGCCAGCGGCACCGTTCGCAGTGACGTTTTCGCCCAGGCGGTCGCTCAAGTGGTGACCGCAGCCGGTCGCGAGGACACGCTCCCGGTGCTGACCGGCGTACGGGTCGAGATCGAGGGATCCACCATCTCGCTGCTCGCCACCGACCGGTACCGGTTGGCGATCCGCGAGCTCGAATGGAACCCGCAAAGCCCAGATGCCTCTGCTGCAGCCCTTATCCCGGCCCGGGTGCTCTCCGAAACCGCGAAAGCGATGACCGGAACCGACATCATCGTCTCGCTGGCCGCCCCTGGCAGCGGTGACGGCATCGTCGGTTTCGAGGGCGAGGTCTCCGGTGGCAACCGGCGGGCCACCACCCGGTTGCTCGACGGCGAGTTCCCGAAGGTTCGCGGCATCATCCCGACCGACGCGGCGATCGCGACCCGGGTCCGGATCGACACCGCGACCCTGGTCGAGGCGGTCAAGCGAGTCGCCCTGGTGGCCGAGCGGAACGCACCGGTCCGGCTGACGTTCTCCGAGGACACCGTGACGCTGGACGCCGGTAGCGGCGACGAAGCCCAGGCGTCGGAGTCGATCGAGGCGCGCGTGGTTGGCGAGCCGGTTACCGTGGGTTTCAACCCGACGTACCTGCTGGACGGTCTGAACGCGATCGGTACTCCGGTCGCGCACCTGGCCTTCACGCAGGCGACGAAGCCGGCCGAACTGACCGGTGTGCGGGATTTCGACGGCGACCCGATTGCTGAGTTCCGCTACGTGCTGATGCCGGTTCGCCTGAACAGCTAAGAAGCCAACAGAACAAGGGGATTCACGATGGAGCTCGGCCTTGTCGGTCTCGGCAAGATGGGCGGCAACATGCGCGAGCGGTTGCGCAAAGCCGGCCTGACCGTAGTCGGTTTCGACCACAACGCGGCCATCTCTGACGCGACCGATCTCGCCGACATGGTGAGCAAGCTGACCGCGGACGGTCAGCCGAAGGTCGTCTGGGTGATGGTGCCGGTACAGGCCATCGACCCGGTGCTGACCGAGCTGGCCGAGCTGCTGTCCGAGGGTGACATCGTGATCGACGGCGGCAACAGCCGCTGGACCGATGACATCCGCCGGGCCGAACTGCTGTCTCACAAGGGCATCAAGTTCGTCGACTGCGGAGTCTCCGGTGGCGTCTGGGGTCTGGAGAACGGCTACGCGCTGATGTGCGGCGGAGACGCTGAGACCATCGGCACGCTGATGCCCATTTTCACCGCGCTCAAGCCCGAGGGTGAGTTCGGCTTCGTGCACGCCGGCAAGGTCGGCGCCGGTCACTTCGCGAAGATGGTTCACAACGGCATCGAGTACGCGATCATGCAGGCGTACGCCGAGGGGTTCGAGCTGCTCGAGGCCGCCGAGATCGTCGAAAACGTGCCGGAGGCGTTCGACTCCTGGCGCGAGGGCACGGTGATCCGGTCCTGGCTGCTCGACCTGATGGTCAACGCGCTCAAGGAAGACTCCCACCTGGACAAGATCCGCGGGTACGCCGACGACTCGGGCGAGGGCCGCTGGACCGTCGAGGCCGCGATCGACCACGCAGTACCGGTGCCCGCGATCGCCGCGTCGCTGTTCGCACGGTTCGCGTCTCGCCAGGACGACTCCCCCGCGATGAAGGCGATCGCCGCGATGCGCAACCAGTTCGGTGGCCACGCGGTCAAGGGCGCCGAAGACCCGTCGTACGCGACGCCCCCGGTCAAGCACTAGCCTCAGGATCCGCCCAGCAGAGGAATATCAGTGTTTGTCACCGCTCTCGGCCTGCTCGACTTCCGGTCGTACCAGCAGGTGGAGGTCCAGCTCGCCGCGGGCGTGACCGCTTTTGTCGGGCCGAACGGTCAGGGCAAGACGAATCTGGTCGAGGCGATCCACTACACCGCGACGCTCAGTTCGCACCGGGTGGCCAACGACGCGCCACTCGTGCGGGCCGGCGCTCCGCGGGCGATCGTGCGGACCGAGATCCGTTCCGACCACGAGCGAGACCTGATCGTCGAGCTGGAAATCAATCCTGGGAGGGCAAATCGGGCCCGGGTGAACCGTTCGCCGGTCCCCCGGCCGCGCGAAGTGCTCGGATTGCTCCGTACGGTGCTTTTTGCGCCCGAAGACCTCGCCCTGGTGAAGGGTGATCCGTCCGAACGGCGCCGTTTCCTGGACGAGCTGCTCACCCTGCGGACACCCCGGCTGGCCGGCGTCCGGCAGGATTACGACCGGGTGCTCAAGCAACGCAACTCGTTGCTGAAGAGCGCGTCGATCGCCCGCCGGCAGAATCGGTCCGGTGGCGAGGCCCAGCTGCGCACCCTCGAAGTGTGGGACGACCACCTGGTCCGGGTCGGCTCAGAGCTGCTCGCAGCGCGACTCGAGCTGCTGGAATCCCTGCGTCCGTTGGTCTCCGGCTCTTACGATGCCGTTGCCAGAGGCAAAGGAGATGCGCGGCTGGAGTACAAGTCGTCGGTCGGGCTGGAACCCGGCGTGGCGAGCCGCGAGCAACTGGCCGAGGTGCTCAAGGCAGCGGTGATCGAGCGTCGGCCGGACGAGCTCGACCGGGGTGTCTCGCTGGTCGGCCCGCACCGCGACGACGTAGTACTGGGTCTCGGGGACTTGCCTGCGAAGGGGTATGCGAGTCACGGTGAGTCCTGGTCGTTCGCGCTCGCGTTGCGACTGGCGTCGTACGAGTTGCTCAGGACGGACGGGGGTGAGCCGGTGCTGATTCTGGACGACGTGTTCGCCGAGCTCGACACGAGTCGCCGGGACCGGCTGGCCGAGCTGGTCGCGCCCGCCGAGCAGGTCCTGGTCACCGCGGCGGTCGGCGCCGACGTACCGGCGGAGTTGAGTGGGGTGCGTTTCGACGTCGGCGAGGGCACGGTTCGCCGTGCCTGACGACCTCCGCCCGGAGCCCGCACCTCGCGCGGAACCCGCGCGGAGTGAGCCAGAACGCCAGAATTCCTCTGAGAGCGGCTTCGAGAGCGAGCCCGTCGAAGCCACCGAGCACGACAAACGGGGCCTCGAGCTGGCGAAGACGCTCGCCAGCAGGCTCAAAGGGGCGGGTCCGGTCCAGCCTGTCAAGAAGACGCGCCGCCGTCGCCCGACCGGAAACCAGATCAGCAGCGCGCGCGCCGACGATCGCGACCCGCAGTTGCTGACCAACACCCTCGGCCGGCTGATGCGCGAACAGGGCTGGGAGGTCGACGTCGCGGTCCACGGCGTGATGGCCCGCTGGCCGTCGATCGTCGGCCCGGAGATGGCCTCGCACTGCCAGCCCGAGACCTACCAGGACACAGAGCTCACCGTCCGCACCGACTCCACCGCCTGGGCGACTCAGGTCCGGCTGCTCGCACCAGACCTGGTACGCCGCCTGAACGCCGAGCTCGGCGACGGTACGGTCACCCGGGTCAAGGTGGAAGGCCCCAACGCCCCCAGCTGGCGCAAGGGCCCGCGCACTGTCCGTGGCGGCCGCGGCCCGCGCGACACCTACGGCTGAACAGTGAGCCACCGGCACCGGCCAGTGGGACCCTGGCAGTCCTCTAGGATCAGGCGCGATGCGCACGATCGTTGAGGGCTTCCGCGAGATGGTCCACCTCATCGCCGACACGTTTCGGCTGTGGTGGCGCAACCTCCTGCCACTGATCACCTGGTACCTCGCCGGGTACGTAGGCTTCCGGGCTTCCATCAACGGTGCCATCTGGCTGTCCGAGCATCAGCACTCGAGTCTCGGCGTCGGGTTGTTCTCGACCGGCGTACTGATCCAGATCGCCGCCACGGTCGGCATGATCCGAACCTGCGCCACCTCGTTGTACCGCTGGCGCGACGCCGCCAGCAACAAGGCGGAGGAGACCTCCGACCCGACCCAGCAGGGCCTGATGGAGTTGCTGGCCGTCACCCTGCTGCCGCTGGTCGCGGTCTGGTCGGCCTGGGGCTTCCTGGACGCCCGCGTGCACGAACTGACGGTCAGCAACATCGTCCAGCGGGGCATCGGCGGAGGGGCCAGCTTCTTCGAGCTGAACAACGGCGGCTGGAAGTCCTACCTGCCGGCCATCCTGATCCTGCTGATCCTGCGCCGCGCCCTTGAGGGGATCGACGATCGCTGGCCGAACCGGCCGGTCAAGTTCGCCCAGGTCTGGGCCGAGGCGTTCTTCCTGCTGATCACGGTCGTCGTCACGCCGTACGCCGTCGGCGACGCCAAGAACTGGATCCAGGACCGGAACGTCTGGTACGTCTCGGTCAACTGGTGGAGCGGGCTGAAGGACTTCTTCGCCGGGATCCACGTCCCGATCCCGGCCGGGATCGAGTTCCTCTGGGGCGTCTTCTGGGAAAGCCTCTGGCCGCTGTTCAAGCTCGGTGTTGCCGAGCCGCTGACCTGGCTTGCGATCACCACCGTGGTCTTCGGCCACCGGGTGCTGACCAGCAGCGGCGTACTCCGCGGGACGCGGATTGAGAAGCGGCTGGGCAGTCGAGTGGCCGTGACGGAGGAGGCGCCGAAGAACCGCCTCGTGGCGCTCACCAACCAGGCACCGAACCTGCTGCTCGGTGGATTGCGGGAGAAGTTCTATCCGACGCTGACCGCGTTCCGGCTGCTGGTCCGGGTCGGGCCGGTCTTCCTCGGCGTCGTGTGCATGGTCTACACCTGCTGGCTGCTGGCCAACGAGTGGGGCTTCAACCTGCTGGTCCGGGCGATCGGCATCCATGGCGTCGGCACCGACTGGGGCCTGATGAACCACGAGATCGCCGCACTGGTGACCGACGTGATCTTCGAGACGCTCCGGATCTCCTTGCTGGCGGCGGCTTTCGACCTCTGCATCTCTGTCGGCGCCGAGCGCCGGGCCGAGGCCGCGGCCGCGAAGGACCAGGCCGAGACCGAGTCCACTCCGGCCTGACCGCCGGTACTGCGAACCTTCCGGCCGACCCTCAACGGGCCGGCCGGCGGACCTCAGCGGGTGATCAGGACCCGTCGGTAGTCCGACAGGTTCTCGACCTGGATGCCGACCAGATGCGGCACGGCCGACTCCGGTACGACGAAGATGTGTGCCACCACACCCGGCTTGTTCCGGACGAACGGGAAGTCCTCGTCGCTGCAACGGATCGCGAACGCCAGCCCGTAGGCGCTCTGGCTCTCCCACACGTTGCCGCGGTCGTCGCGCAGCTTCGCCGTACAGGTGAAGCCGTCGGCACCCATCTTCAGGCCGTCGAGTGCGGTGACGGTGGACTTGGCGAGCACGATCACCGAGCCGGCCGGCCGATCCAGTGAAGTGACCGTCTTCTTCTCTTTGTCCACCAACTGCGTGTAGACGTCGAGCGAGTCCAGCTTCCACTCCACCCGGTCGACGATCACCGGCCCACGCTCGACCACCTCGGTGATCGCGCCCTGGCGGTAGACCTTGTCGCTGTCGGTGATGTACGGCCGGACCAGCACGAACGCGCTGGTGGAGGCGAGGGCGACCAGCAGGGACACCTGGGCGGTCAGCCGGAGCAGACGCTGGGACTTCATTCGGCCACCCGCTTGACCCCACGAGGGAGCAGGTACTCCGGCGTCGCGGCATCGATGAGCTGTTTGGCGACCTTGTCGTCCGGTACGCCGAGGTCGACCGCGACGTCCTGGGTCAGCACGTTGAAGAACGGACTGGTGCGGACCCGCAGGGTGAGCCCCTTCACGTCGGCCGGGTTGACCTCGAAGACCACCGCGCTGTCCACCGCGAAGCCCGGATCGCCGAAGTCGATCTTGCTGCCCCAGGTCTCGCCGATCGGGATGTACGTCGTGCCCTCGTCGGTGACCAGTTCGGCGCCCGGGTTGGGGACCTCCGCCGTACCGCGGGAGGTGGAGTACTCGAGCGCGACGTAGATACCGCTGGACGGCACCGCCTTGTCGTCCCCGCTGCCGGTCAGGTACGCCCGGGCGAACTTCATCCGGTGCACGGTGAAGGAGGAGCCGTTGTAGTCCAGCGTCTCGCCGATGGTGCCCTTCACGACCACCCGGTTCGACTCGTCGTCGTACACCTGGTCGGGTTCGGCGAGCCGGGTGAGGCCGCCGAGCAGGACGAACAGGATGCCGACGAGCACAGTGGCCGGCCGATAGAGCTTCACTCTTCGGTCTCCGTCTCGATCTTGGTGGGGACCCGGACCACGGCCACTGCTTCCTCGCCCTGCCAGTACGGCTTCTCCGTCGCGCCGAGCAGGCCGCTGGCGGAACGGTAGCTCTCCTTCAGTACGCCGATCTCGACCTTGTCGGTCTTGAAGTTGGGCGAGGTGTCGAAGGTGACGACGCAGGCCTCGGCAGGGAGCCCGTAGACAATGACCGCGCCGGCGTCCGTGTTCTTGCACTTCACGTTGTACTTCGGTTTGACCGGCTCCTTGCCCGGGATGACCCACCTGAGCATGTCGCTGCCGAACCTGGCGCTGGTGTGCTCCTCCTCGTCGATGTTCTTCAGTTGCAGGGCGACCTCGAGCCGGGCCTTGGCCGGGCTGTACTCCGTCTTCGGCGTGCGGATGATCTTCGCGTCGCTGACGCCGATCTCGAACCGGCCGGCCTCGAGGGTGACCGGGGCGTCCACCGTGTCGACGGTCCGTCCCTTCTTCTCTTTCCAGCCGCCGGTGAAGAAGATGACCACCGCGAGCACGACGACGATGCCGATGGCGATCAGCCACTTCCGGCGGTGCCGGTGGATCACCCGGTCGGCGATCATGGCATCGATGACGTCGTCGAGACTTTCCACGGCAGCGATCTTAGGGGGCGCCGGGGGCGGCGGTCCCGGCGCGATCAGGTCTCGGTTCCCAGACAGTCAGGGGCGATCCGGCCAGAAGGCACTGAGCGCCGTGAGCGCTATCCAATCCCCCTCCCCGCGTGGGGGGACATGGCGAGGAGTCCGAAAACACGCCCTGTCCACAGTTCTAGCCGCCTGATGGCAGGTTCTGCTTCGGTCGACGGGTAAGATGGAGCTGTTGAGAAAGCCGCACCGCTGATGAACACAGTAGGGGCGGCTTCTACTGTGCATCGATGCCCCGCGCACGCGGGGTCCGAGGAGGACAACAGCCGGTGACCGACGAGCCGACCGAGATCGACGTAACCCCGTCCGCCGACAGCACCGGTATCGCAGCAGAAGAGGCACCGCTCAGCGTCATCCCCTCCAGTGTGGTGGAGAAGGAGTACGACGCCAGCGCCATCCAGGTCCTCGAGGGCCTCGACGCGGTCCGGAAACGTCCGGGTATGTACATCGGTTCCACCGGTGAGCGCGGTCTGCACCACCTCGTCTACGAGGTCGTCGACAACGCGGTCGACGAGGCGCTGGCCGGGTTCTGCGACAAGATCGTCGTCACCCTGCTGCCCGACGGCGGCGTGCGGTGCGTGGACAACGGCCGTGGCATCCCGGTCGACATCGTCGAGTCCGAGGGCAAGCCGGCCGTCACCGTCGTACTGACCGTGCTGCACGCCGGCGGCAAGTTCGGCGGCGGCGGGTACAAGGTGTCCGGTGGTCTGCACGGCGTGGGTGTGTCCGTCGTGAACGCGCTGTCCAGCCGGCTCCAGGTCGACGTCCGGAAGAACGGCAAGGCCTACCAGCAGTCCTTCACGATCGGTGTCCCGGACGCGGACCTGGCCGAGATCGGCACGTCGGACTCCAATGGCACCACGATCACCTTCTGGCCCAGCGCGGACGTGTTCGAGACCACGACGTACTCGTACGAGACGCTGTCCACCCGCTTCCGGGAGTACGCCTTCCTGAACAAGGGCCTCGAGCTCGTCATCCGCGACGAGCGCCCGGACCACACCCCCGACGGCGAGCCGGTCGAGCAGTCCTTCAAGTACGACGACGGCCTGGTCGACTACGTCAAGTACCTGACCGGCATCCGCGAGACCGTGCACCGCGACGTGATCGCGTTCGAGGCGGCCCAGGGCGACGACAGCCTCAGCCTCGAGGTCGCGATGCAGTGGAGCGGCTCGTTCCAGGAGTCCGTGCACACCTTCGCGAACACGATCAACACCCACGAGGGCGGCACGCACGAAGAAGGCTTCCGGGCCGCGCTCACCTCACTGGTCAACTCGTTCGGCGAGGACCAGGGCATGATCAAGAAGAAAGAGGACAGGCTCACCGGCGACGACGTCCGCGAGGGCCTGACCGCGATCGTCTCGGTCAAGCTGGGCAACCCGCAGTTCGAGGGCCAGACGAAGACCAAGCTCGGCAACACCGAGGTGAAGGGCTTCGTCCAGCGGGTCGTGAACGACCGGCTCGGCGCCTGGTTCGAGCAGAACCCGCAGGAAGGCCGGGAGATCATCCGCAAGGCCAGCGCGGCCGCGAGTGCCCGGATCGCCGCCCGCAAGGCGCGCGACCTGGCCCGCAACCGCAAGGGCCTGCTGGGTGGCGGCGGCCTGCCGGGCAAGTTGTCCGACTGCCAGTCGACCAACCCGGAGGAGTGCGAGGTCTACATCGTCGAGGGTGACTCGGCCGGTGGCTCCGCCAAGGGCGGCCGGGACCCGAAGTTCCAGGCCATCCTGCCGATCCGCGGCAAGATCCTGAACGTCGAGAAGGCCCGGATCGACAAGGTCCTGCAGAACAACGAGGTCCAGGCGATCATCTCCGCCCTCGGCACCGGGATCCACGAGGACTTCGACGAGGAGAAGCTGCGGTACCACAAGATCGTGATCATGGCCGACGCCGACGTCGACGGCCAGCACATCCGCACGCTGCTGCTTACGCTGCTGTTCCGCTTCATGCGCCCGCTGATCGAACGCGGTCACGTGTACGCCGCGCAGCCGCCGCTGTACAAGATCCGCTGGAGCAACCAGACGCCCGAGCTCGCCTACACCGAGCGGGAGAAGGACGGCCTGATCCAGGCCGGCGTCGAGGCGGGCAAGAAGCTGCCCAAGGACAACGCGATCCAGCGCTACAAGGGTCTGGGTGAGATGAACGCGCAGGAGCTGTGGGAGACCACGATGGACCCGGCCAACCGGGTGCTGCTGCAGATCACCCTGGACGACGCCGCCCGCGCCGACGAGACCTTCGCGACGTTGATGGGCGACGACATCGAGGCCCGTCGCAACTTCATCCAGCGCAATGCCAAGGACGTCCGCTTCCTTGACATCTGAGGGCGGGGCCCGGGTTCTGCCCCGGGCCCACCTCGCGCAGCGCCGACCTCACCGACGGACTGAAACGAACGGGACGAGCACCAGATGACCGAGACCCCCATTTCTCCGGGACACGACCGGATCGAGCCCCTCGATCTGCAGACGGAGATGCAGCAGTCGTACCTCGACTACGCGATGGCCGTCATCGTCGGCCGGGCGCTGCCCGAGGTCCGCGACGGCCTCAAGCCGGTGCACCGCCGCATCCTCTACGCGATGTACGACGGTGGCTACCGGCCCGACCGTGGTTTCTCCAAGTGCTCGCGCATCGTCGGTGACGTGATGGGTCAGTACCACCCGCACGGCGACTCGGCGATCTACGACACCCTGGTCCGGCTGGCGCAGCCGTGGGTGATGCGCGCGCCGATGATCCAGGGGCAGGGCAACTTCGGTTCGCCGGGTAACGACCCGGCCGCCGCGATGCGGTACACCGAGTGCCGGCTGGCGCCGCTGGCGATGGAGATGGTGCGCGACATCGACCAGGAGACGGTCGACTTCCGCCCCAACTACGACGGCCGCTCGCAGGAGCCGGTGATCCTGCCCAGCCGGTTCCCGAACCTGCTGGTGAACGGCTCGGCCGGTATCGCGGTGGGCATGGCGACGATGATCCCGCCGCACAACCTGCGCGAGGTCGCCGCCGCGGCGCAGTGGTGCCTCGAGCACCCCGACGCCACCCAGGAAGAGGTCCTGGCGGCGTGCATGGAGAACATCAAGGGCCCGGACTTCCCGAACGGCGCGCTGATCGTCGGCTACAAGGGCATCGACGACGCGTACCGCACCGGTCGTGGCTCGGTCACGATGCGCGCGGTCGTGGACGTCGAGGAGGACGCCAAGGGCCGGACCAGCCTGGTCGTCAGCCAGCTGCCTTACATGGTCAACCCGGACAACCTGGCGCAGAAGATCGCCGAGCTGGTCAATACCGGCAAGATGACCGGGATCGCCGACATCCGCGACGACACCTCCTCGCGGACCGGCCAGCGACTCGTCATCGTGCTGAAGCGGGACGCCCAGCCGCGCGTCGTACTGAACAACCTCTACAAGCACACACAGCTGCAGGACACCTTCGGCTGCAACATGCTCGCGCTGGTCGACGGCGTACCGCGCACGCTCAGCCTCGACCTGTTCATCACCTACTGGATCGACCACCAGATCGAGGTCATCCAGCGGCGGACCCGGTACCGGCTCCGTGAGGCCGAGAAGCAGGCGCACATCTACCGCGGTCTGGTGAAGGCGCTCGACGCGCTGGACGAGGTCATCGCGCTGATCCGCCGCAGCCCGGACGTCGAGGAAGCCCGCGGCGGCCTGATGTCGCTGCTGGAGATCGACGAGATCCAGGCCCAGGCCATCCTGGACATGCAGCTGCGGCGGCTGGCAGCCCTCGAGCGGCAGAAGATCGTCGACCGGCTGAACGAGCTCGAGGCCGTCATCGCCGACCTCGAGGACATCCTGGCCGACCCGGTCCGGCAGCGGCAGATCGTCCGCGACGAGCTGGCCGAGATCGTCGACCGGTACGGCGACGAGCGGCGTACCGAGATCATCGCGGCCGACGGCGACCTGTCCGTCCAGGACCTGGTGCCGGACGAGGAAGTGGTCGTCACGATCACCCGCGGCGGCTACGCGAAGCGCACCAAGACCGACCTGTACCGCACCCAGAACCGTGGCGGTAAGGGCGTTCGCGGGGCGACCATGCGGGCCGAGGACGAGATCGGGCACTTCTTCGCCACCACGAACCACCACTGGATGCTGTTCTTCACCACCAAGGGCCGGGTCTACCGGGCCAAGGTGTGGCAGCTGCCGGAGTCGGCGCGGGACGCCAAGGGTTCACACGTGGCCGGCCTGCTGTCGTTCCAGCCGGACGAGGAGATCGCCCAGGTCCTGACCCTGCGCGACTACCAGCAGGCGCCGTACCTGTTGCTGGCGACCAAGCGCGGCCTGGTGAAGAAGACGGCCCTGGCCGACTACGACTCGGCCCGGCAGAGCGGCATCATCGCGGTCAACTTCCGCGACGAGGACGACGAACTGATCGGCGCCGAGCTGGCCTCGGCCGAGGACGACCTGATGCTGGTCTCCAAGAAGGGCCAGTCGATCCGCTTCACCGCGAACGACGAGCAGCTCCGCCCGATGGGCCGGGCCACCTCCGGCGTGACCGGGATGAAGTTCCGCGACGGCGACGAGTTGCTGTCGATGGCCGTGATCCGGGCCGGCTCGGAGGAGGACGCGCAGTTCGTCTTCACCGTGACGGATGCCGGCTACGCCAAGCGCAGCCGGGTCTCGGAGTACCGGCAGCAGGGACGTGGCGGCCTGGGCATCAAGGCGGTCAAGCTGAACGACGAGCGCGGCTCGCTGGTCGGTGCGCTGATCGTGGTCGACTCCGATCAGGTGCTCGCGATCAAGAACAGCGGCCAGGTCGTCCGCAGCCGGGTGGACAGTGTTCCGGTCAAGGGCCGCGACACGATGGGGGTTAAGTTCGCCGGAGTCGGGGAATCGGATGCTGTGGTCGCGATCGCGCGCAACACCGATCTGGCCGTGGCCGACGACCTGGACGCCGCGGCGGGTACGGACGCGGTGGTGACCGATGGGGTGGTGGTCGACGAGGCCGGCTCCCTGGACGGGGTGGTGATCGACAGCAGCGAGGTCGACGGTGCCCAGGATGTGGACACCGCGACAACCGAATCGGGTGCCGCGGACGTCAACACTGATGACCAGCATTCGACTGACGTTGAGGACCCGGCTACGGTCGAGGATGACGAAGCCGGCCAGGAGGGCACCTGATGACCAACCGCGCGAGGCCGACCTGGCCCGATGGAGCGGACAGCCCGCAGTCCCAACGGCCGCAGAGCGGCCCCGGGACGGGCAAGTCCACCCCACCTGGCAACCCGGCCTCCAACGGTCGTAGCAGTTCCAACGGCAGCGGCCAGCCGAGACCCGGTACTGCGAACGGCCAGCGGCCCGGCGATGCGCGCCAGCCTCGCCCAGGCGGGCCGGCGCCCGCCTCGGTGACTCCGTCGCGACCGCCACAGCAGCCTCCGGTCCGACCCGGTTCGAGCTCGTACCCGGCCGCCCCACCCAGTACTCCGGGGCGCCCGGAGCAGCGGCTGCCGTCGAGCGGCGGCCAGCCCGGCGCATCGGCGTACGGGCAGACCGGCAAGGTGGCGACGCCGACCCACACCCCGACCGAGTCGTTCGGGGACAAGCTCAACGCGGCCAAGCAGGCCGTGCTGGGCCGGGCGACGGCGCTCAAGGAGTCCGCGACACAGAGCTCGGAGCCGAAGGCGGCCAAGGCTGACAAGCGGGCCGAGCTGAAGCAGCAGCCTGAGGTCAAGGGTGCCGACGTCAAGCACACCGACTTCAAGCCGGCGGCCGAGCCGGTCGCGAAGGCCTCGTCGCGGCCGCAGACCCGCAAGGCCCGCCTGCGCCTGTCCCGGATCGACCCCTGGTCGGTGATGAAGACCGCGTTCCTGCTCTCGATCGCGTTCGGCATCGTCATCTGGGTCGCCGTCTTCATCGTCTGGTCGGCGATCGGCGCGGCCGGCGTCTTCGAGAACATCAACAACACCGTCCGGGAGGTGCTGGGCACCCAGGAGGGCAACCAGTTCCAGATCCAGGACTACATCAACACCGGCAAGGTGATGGGATTCACCACCCTGCTCGCCTGCGCCGACGTACTGATCATCACGGCCCTGGCGACGCTCGGGTCGTTCCTCTACAACATCGCGGCCACCCTGCTGGGCGGCCTCGAAGTGACCCTGGCCTCGGAAGACTGAGGCCGCAGAACCGGCTTCGATCGGGTCGTAACGCGGCCCGATCGGAACCAGTTTGGGAGACGGGCACCGAGTGCGGTAATCTCTCCGAGGTTCGAAACCCGCGATTGCGGGCCTATAGCTCAGACGGTTAGAGCGCTGCCCTGATAAGGCAGAGGTCACAGGTTCAAGTCCTGTTAGGCCCACCCAGATCGACACCCGATCCGAGGAGATCCCCGATGCTGAAGAAGGTCATGCTGGTCCTGCTGGCCAGCGTCGGTGGATACTTCGTCTACAAGAAGACCCAGCAGTCCCGCGCCGAACAGGACCTCTGGGCCGAAGCCGTCGACCCGGTCACCCCGGGCCGCTGACACCACCCCCTCGGGGGCGTAGCTCAACTGGCAGAGCACTGCCTTTGCAAGGCAGGGGTTAGGGGTTCGAGTCCCCTCGTCTCCACCGCAGTATTTCTCCCCACGCAGCCGCCGCCAGCACGCTCCTCCGTCGCGAGCCGCTCTGGCCGCTCCCGCCCGCCCGATCACTAGCGCCCGCTCCTGCGTCGCGCGAGGTACCGCTCCTCCGTCGCGGTGGGTGCCCCCGCGCCGGCAGCCTCCTACCGCAGGTCCGGACGCGCTGACACGGCGGGCGACTCATACATCAGTCGGTGAAGGGCGACGTCCTATCTGCCGAATCGACCTCTTATGGATCAAGGGCGCGCCTCCGGCGCGCCAGGCCGGGACCGCCCTCCGGGGCGCGGGCCCATGCGGCCTGCCGGCCGAACCCCGCGCCCCGGAGACCGACCCGGCCTGAGACCGGAAGACCTCGTACAAAGAGGCAGCAGCCAGACCCGTGTTAGGCGTCTGGCCGCTGGTTGGCCTCGTCCCCCTGGCCGCTCGATTGTCCGGCCACCACGACCCACGTCAAGAGCGCTTCGCGTCCCTACGGGATCGAGCAAGCTCGACATTTGACGTGCGCCGTGCTGACCTGGGTTTGCAGCTATCAGGGGGACGGGGCAGGCGTGGTGTTACGCGGTGAGCGACTGCCAGAGAGAGCCGTAGCCCAGAGCCTCGCTCTTCAAGTAGTCATCGAGGCCGGCCCGCGGCTTGGCGGTCGGCCGCCACTCCTTGCCGCGTCGAGCGTCGAGGATCACAGGAGTGCCCTTCACACTCAAGCTCGGCATGGCGTACTCAAGCAGGCGCAGCATGGCGTCCGCCTGAAAGCGTCCGAGCGGGGGCGCTTTGAAGTAGATCTTGACGACCTCGACGCGACCATCCGGCCAGACGAGTGCGAAGTCAGGGTTGATCTTGACCGTCACGGTCGGCTGGCTCCACTCCCAGCGGCCCGCGTCCAAGATCTTCGCGGTCTGCGCGCGCTTGATGTACTTCGCCACGTTGTCGCCCACCTCTTTGAAGTGGTCGACGGCGCGGGGGTTCGCGTTGAGTACGGCACGTTCGATCGGTGCCGTACCGGTGCGGAACCGGATCGCTTCCTGAATCGCCAGACCCATCGGGCGATAGAAGTCGTGGCCAGGGTGGTAGTCGGCGCCGAACTGGGAGATCTGCTGGCGGACCAGGCTGATCTTCTTGTTTCCTCCGGGCGCGACCAGGTAGTCGCTGAAGGTGGTCATCGGGACCACCGGTGATGCATTCGCCATAGGGCGACTCCGTCCTTTAGCGACGGGGCCGGCACGTGTGGAACGGCACAAATGCGTGCCATCCATGCTTACCCGAGCTATGGTCAGGTTGACTAAACCGTGGTTCTTCAACCACAGCCCCGGCATGACGGCCCTACCACGGCCCATGCCGGGGTTTTTCGTCGTCTTGACTGTACGCGCGGACATCGACACAACAGCTGTAACGACCCAGCATCGCGCGGCGTGTCGCGCCGCCAACCGCTTTCCGGACGTGAGATTGGGCCTGGCATGGCGTACCAGCGCGCAGAAGACCGGACCGGGAGATCTGGAGTTCATGGTTGGGCTCGACTACTCGTGTCGCCAGACCTTGACCGACGAGGCGAGCAGCAAGACGACCAGGAGCGGAATCAGCACGGTCTCGGGGACTACGCCGAGGAGGCCGCCAAGGATTGTGCCGATGATCGATCCGTCGGCCATTGCGATGACGCAGCGGCGGAGAACTGTTAGACGATGATCCTGAAGGTCGACGGGAACATGAGCGGGATCGGCAAGCCGACTCTTGACCCGCGCCGCGCCGGGTTGGCAGCTATCAGGGGGACGGGGCAGGTGCGCTGCGTCTCTTCGAGCCTCTGTCCGGCAATAAAAAACCCGCCCCACGAGGGGGCGGGTGGATGATGTAAGCAACTCTAGCTGGTCAGACTTGTTGCAACAAGTTATCCCGAAAGTATGTCTGCTTCTTAGTCCTCAAAGTAGCAAGCTTGTTAACCCAGATCTTGACCGCCGTGCTACGGAGGCTTACCAGCCAGCAGGACAGGTGTACTTCCCGGCCGTAGGCGGGAGCTGCGAGCTGGTGAAGTCGGCTGGATCGAGCTGGTGCCACCAGTGATTCCCTACTCCATCAGACGGCAACCCTCTGAGATCGCCGGCGCGGTAACCCTTCTGCGGGTTGATGAGCCCGACGGGGACTAGCTCCCGTGCCTTCTGGATAGGGAATCGCAGATCGCTGTCGTTCGAGATGACTACCGCCGCATCGATGACGCCCGTGAGCGCGTCGATCAGGAGGTGCGACGCCACGTTGACATCGGAACCCTTCTCCTCTGTGTTCAGCACGCTGACTAGAAACTGAGCGTCGGGCACAGGGCTTGACGACGAGTCTTGCACCATGATCGGCCATGCTGCCTTCGCGACGATGGGGCGGTTGTTCTTACCTCTGACCGCCAGAGGTGCGTGCTTGAGCCTGGCGACGTACTTGCCGTACTCGATGTGATCCACGCTGCCGCTACTTAGCAGCGCCTTGAGATAGGTGTCTTGGTCGACCTGGCCACTCGGGTTCGTGAGGGCGTCGATGCGAGCTGTGCAGTAGACGACGCGATCAATAGTTGCAGTTGTCCAGGTGGAGGCTTGGACGAGGACCCGCTGGGCAATCGCTCGGATGTCAAGCCATCGCCAACCCGGTTGGCTTCGGCCGCACAGCTCACGACCGCCGTAGTACAGGTTGTATCCATCCACGTAAACACCAACACGCATGGGCAGGAACCTAGTCCACTTCGGATTGGTTGAGTAGCCGCCGTCACCACGGCGTGCAACATCCGTGCAACTACGGATGGCCGCTGAGGGGGATTCACGGGTACTGGCGGTCGGCCCAGATGGGCTGGAATCACGCTTGGAGATGGTGGTCAGGGGCGGTCTCGAACCGCCGACCTTCCGCTTTTCAGGGAGACGAAGCAGATGTGCCGTCGATGCTGTCGTGCCGGGCGATGAGGACGGGAACTGACTCCGAGCTGAGAGGTCCGTATCCCGGATCGAGGTGGACATGGCGTCCGTCCGGTACTGAGGGATCGGACAGCGACAGGCACCAGCGGGCCAGATCGCGAAGGCCGGCGGGGTCGCCGACGAATTGGACAACGCCGTCGACCACCTCGACGCGGACCGTTCCACCTTCGACCGGTGCGATGACTCCGATATCTGGGCGATAGCGCGGGACCGATAGCGAGATCTCATCCATCGCGTCAGTATGACGCTGGCGGCGAGTCTCGGCCGAGGGGCCGTGCCCTCCGCGTGCCCTAGCGAGAACATGCCTGCGGGCTCAGCCGGTCACTCACGGGGTGCAACCGGTCGAGTCCACGCTTGACGATCTACCGCTCAGATCAGCGGGAGCGGCACAACCGCCTTTGCAAGGCAGCGGTTAGCGACGGCCGCGGCGATCGGCTACGCGGGCGATTGAATGGTGCTCTCGTGGGTCAGGTCCGAGATGCTCGGCTGTCGGCGCGCTGATTGAGCTCGGACTGGGCGGAGAACGGATATCACAGGGACGGCGTAGGTGTGGCGGTCTGCTATGTCTGGGCAGGTGACTCGTTGTCCCATTCGGCCTCGGCTACTCGTGCCGATTCGTCCGGGCCGAGCCACCGGAGGGTTACGAGCTGGCCAGCAAACGTGAACCGACTGGCATCCCAGTCGTCCAGCTCTGCCTCGAGGTCTTCGGGCGCGATGAGTGTGTCCGTTGCATCGGCGCACCGCCCCGGGCCGGGCAAGTTGAGCCACACGTGTGCAGCCCACCCGAACTCCGTCCAGCGTCGCCACCATAGCGCCCCGCCAACCTGCTCGACGTACACCTCCGGCTCAACCAGCATGAAGCCAGCCGGTCGCCCATCCTTCACTATCTCCGCAACACGATTCGCGTAGGTCGCTAGCCGGGGCGGCACAGGCGGTTCAGCGTACGGCGGATTCCAGGGCATCCCGAGTCCCTCCATCAGCGCACCGTGCCACGAACGGCGTGGTTGCCGTGATCCGATCATGCCGCAAGCCAGACGCCTCGTTGCGCTTCGCGCCATCAGGCACGGCGAGATGAAACGATGCTGCGGTGGATCAGGACCGACGACGCTCGGCCGTCACCGCGTTGATCGAGCTCGCGGCCAGTGACGACCACCGGGATCGGGCTGATGCGGGTCGTGCTCTGGCGAGTTTTGCTGAGGTGCCTGAGGCGCGGGAGGTGCTGGTTCGGCTTGTTCTTGATGTTCAGGACACGTACGTGACGCTGGAGACCGCGGAGGCATTGCTCCGGCGGCAGGACGTCGCGGGGCTCAGGATCGTGGTTGAAGCGTTGGCCTTGGCGGATGTTCAGCAGAGCGCTTACATCCAGGATGCCGTCGGGACCGTCTTCATGGTGTTTGCCTCGGAGAGGGATCGCGCGTTGGAGCGATGCGATGCACTGTCGCGCGACGCCAGTGCGCGAGTTCGGCAGGGAAGCGCCGAACTGCGCGAGATGCTGGCTGAGATCGAGCCCGTGCTCTTTCCACAAGAGCCAGCCTGAGCAACGGCTTCACAGCGATCTCCCCATCACCTGCCCCGTCTCTGTCAGCGCGGATCGTTGTCGGCCAAATCATCGCGGCAAGTTGCCGGCCGTCTAGGGCTGTCGATGATGAAGTCGGTCAGGGTGATGTTGTGTTGGGCGAGGGTTTCTGTTAGCCAGCGGCGCTGGTGGTCGTTTCGTGAGTCCCAGGTGTACTGGAGGGCGTCTACGGGCCGATAGGCCGGTGGGTCACGTCGTAGGCCTGGGATGAGGGTGTCGCAGATGTCGGCCAGGAGGCGGATTTCCTCCTGGTAGTCGTCGACCTCGGGGAAAATTACACTCGGCCGTTCGCGGACGTAAGCCATTGTTCGGATCATCAGGATGGCGTCGTGGACGGCGTGAGCGATGGCCGTCGCTGCCGCGTCTTGATGGCGGCGGTCTCTCCTGCGCATGTGCTCATCGTGGAGGTCGTTGGAATGACCTGCCAACCATCGGTCGGTTCAGGCTGGGGTGAGGAGGCAGAATTCGTTGGATTCTGGGTCGGTTAGGACCTTCCAGTGGATGTCGCTGTCGGCTAGGTCGATCACGGTGGCGCCTAGGGACTGGAGTCTGGTTGCTTCTGTTTCCAGGTTGTCGGTTGGGTAGGGGCGGACGTCTAGGTGGACTCGGTTCCAGACGGTTTTTGGGTCGGGGGTGCGGAGGAACTGGAGGTACGGGCCTACGCCGGCGGCGGAGCGTAGTACTGCGTTGTGGTCGGTCACCTTGTGCAGGGTCCAGTCGGTGGCCTGGCTCCAGAAGGTGGCCATCGTGTGCGGGTCCGCGCAGTCGACTACTACCGTGGCGATCGGGCCGGTCTCTTCGTAGAGGGAGTCCAGTACGCAGAACTCGTTGCCCTCTGGGTCGGCCATGACCACCCAGGGGACGTCGCCTTGGCCTATGTCGATGGGGGTCGCGCCTAGATTCTTCAGGCGGGCGACCAGTTCCGCCTGATGGGCCGGCGACTTGGTGGCCAGGTCGAGGTGGACGCGGTTCTTCACCGTCTTGGGTTCCGGGGAGGCGACGAGGTCGATGCAGATGGCGGTGGGGTCGGGGTAGACGAAGCCCTCGGGTTCGAGGTTGGTCACGCCGGGGCCCTCGCTGGAGATGCTCCAGCCGAGCGCATCCGCCCAGAACCTGCCCAGCGCGGAGTCGTCGTGAGCCTTCATGTTGATCTGTACCAGCCGAGTCGCCACGTCGACGATGCTAATCGCAAGGTCGGTCAGGCCAGCCAAGAGGCGTAGAAGATGCCGAGCCCGGTCGCGACGAAGAGGCCGGCGACGATCCAGAAGCGGATCACCACGGTGACTTCGTCCCATCCCACGTGTTCGAAGTGATGGTGAATGGGCGCGATGCGGAAGATCCGGCGGCCCGTGCCCGTGAGTCGTTTGGTCACCTTGAAGCAGATCATCTGCAGCATTACGGACAGGGTCTCGAGCACGAACAGCCCGGCGATGACGGTCATCAGGAGCTCGGTGCGGGACATGATCGCCAGCCCGGCCAAGGCTCCGCCGATGGCGAGGGAGCCGACGTCGCCCATGATGATCCGGGCGGGCTTGGCGTTCCACCACAGGAAGCCGATGCACGCGGCGGCGATGGCGGTCGCGAACACCGCGAGGTCGAGAGGGTCGCGCACCTGGTAGCACTGGGACTCCACCACCGTCGGCCGCGAGGAGTCGCACAGCTGGTTGTTCTGCCAGACGTTCACGATGGTGTACGCACCGAAGATCAACGCCGAAGAGCCGGCGAGCAGCCCGTCGGCGCCATCGGTGAGGTTGGCGCCGTTGGAGGTCGCGGTGACGATGAACCAGATCACCAGCAGGATCACGACCAGCGGCAGCTTGATCCCCCAGTCATGGGTGGTGGAGATGTACTGCGAGGCCGGCCGGACGCCGTGCTCGTTGGCGAAGAACTGCGTGGCGAGGATCCCGAAGCCGAGCGCGACCAGGGTCTGCCCCGCCATCTTGCCCCGGCTACTCAGACCCTGGTTGTTCTGGGTGTAGACCTTGATGAAGTCGTCGAGGAAGCCCACTACGCCGCAGCCGAAGAACAGCAACATCAGCAGCCAGGCGCTGGCACTCGGCCATCCGCCGGTCAGGATCGTTGCCACCAGGTACGCCGCGGTGGCACTCAGCAGGATGACAAGGCCGCCCATCGTCGGCGTACCCCGCTTGACGTGATGGGTCGTCGGTCCGTCCTGTCTGATCGGCTGGCCGAAGCCGTGACGGGCGAACCACCCGATGGCGACCCGGGTCCCCAGCAGCGAACAGACGACCGCCAGCGCGCCGCTCAGGAGTATTGCCCGCACAACATCCAGCCCCTCTCCGGCCAAGTCCGGTCAAACCTAGCGAAGAGGCAGGTCCCCGCGGACAATGATGTCGCCTGCTGGGGCGAGCGCGTACGTCGCTCGAGGTCCGTCCGTTCTACCGGTACGGCGCATAGTGCACTCGCCGGCCGAGTCGCATCCACCCCGGCACTGGCAGGCAGCCGACCGGAGCCAGCGCGCCGATTTCGACCTGCTTGGTCCCGTCGGACAGGGTCACCTCGACCCGCGATCGCGCGGGACCGAACACCTCGACCACGCGACCAGCGACAACCGACCGCACGAGGTCAATCAGGAGCAACAGGTCATCCTCGTCCCGTCCGAACTCCCACCGACCGCCCTGATGCCCGGCCTCGACCTGAAGAGCACCCGGAGATCCATCACCCAGCAGATAGAAGTCCGTCCAGTAGACACCCAACGCGTCCTCCCGCTTCGGACTCAGATCGACGCCCCGCCACCCATCCCGATCCTCGACCTCGATCGAGACAGCATCCCCCAGCTCGCCCCTGAGCTCGTCAAGAAACACCGCGAGCCGCGTCGAGATCGAATCGGGGAGGCGAGATCGGCCCTCAGTCATCGCCACATCATGCCCTGGCTTCGCCCGTCAGATCGCTTCTGCCGGGATTGGCTAGGTGTTGAGGGCAACGGTGGGAGAGGGTGCGTGAGTGACTGGTGACGGCGGGCGGGCGATTGCGGAGGTCGTTGCGGAGTTGCGCGCGCGGGAGCCGATCTTCCATCACCCGGAACTCGGTGCTACCCGAGCCGACTTCGAGGCGATGACAGCACCTGATTACTGGGAGGTCGGCGCCTCCGGCCGACGGTACGACCGTGAGTTCATCTGGACCACTCTGGAACGGCGGTACGCCGAAGAGGCGCCTGATGTCTGGGAGACGGATGACTTCGAGTGCCGTCAGCTCGGGCCCGATACGTACCTGCTGACGTACCAGCTCCGGCAGGATGCCCGGCTGAGTCGGCGCGCGACTGTCTGGCGCTGGACCGGTCGTGAGTGGCAGGCGCTCTACCACCAAGGGACGCTCGTCTCGGCATAGAAGGTGCTCAGCAACGCTCGGCTCGTGCCCGAGGCCAGCCGGCTCGCGGCGTGCGGGCTACTCCGTGGAGAAGGGTTTGAAGCCTCGGTGTTGGTAGTTGGGGAGGGCGTGGGGGTGGTCGTCGGAGGAGGTTTGTAGCCAGACGCGGCGGGTGGGGTCGCCCAGGGTCCAGGCGAGTTGGGTGGTGGCGGTGAGGAAGGCTGCGCCGAAACCCTTGCCCTGGTACTCCGGGACCAGGCCGAAGACCACGATGCCTACGTCGCCGTTGCGGCCGCGGGAGAGTTCGACGAAGCCGGCGATGTCGCCGTCCACCTGGGCGAACCAGCTGCGGGCGTCGGGGTGGGACAGCTCGGCGCGCCACTCGTCGTCGCTCCATTCCATCCGTCCGTGGGCGCTCAGTGGGGACCAGATCCGGACGTAGGTGGCGCGGACTGCGGGAGCTGCTTCCGGGCCGGCCACGATCAGGTCGATCGGGCTCGGTGAGGGCGCACCGGGGACCAACTGGTCCGGTGACGTCATCTCCAGGCGCGTGATGATTTCGGAGCCTCCGAAGTCTGGCGGGTGGGATCGGTTGGGTGGATGGTGTGTGGATGAAAACTGAAGTGTGGTGCTGAAGTATGTGGGGGGCAAGAGGTAGGCGTTCAGCGGGGGGACTGCTGTTCGCACTGGGACTACTGCTGACTGGCTGCGGAGCCGAGGGCGCAGCACCTGTGCCGCTGGCAGGCGAGGCCGGTACTACGAACTCGAGCGCGCCGCCGACGGTCGAGCCATCCGTCGAGCCGTCGGCCCAGCCGTCGAGTCCGGCGTCGGTCGAGACGCCGGTCGAGACGCCGGGCACGCCTTCGGTCAAGCCGTCGGTGCCGGTGCCCAAGCGGGTTGCGCCGAGTGTGGTGACGAAGAACGTCGTAGAGATCCGGCCGGTGCCGTTCAAGAAGAAGAACGTCAAGGATCCGGAGTTGCCGAAGGGCGAAGTCGTCGTGTCGACGCGTGGGGTGAAGGGCAGCAAGAAGGTCACCTACGCGGTGACCTACACCGACGGGCGCGAGACGAGCCGGCGAATCGTCAGCCAGACGGTCACCCTTCCGCCGGTCACTCAGATCACGTCGATCGGCACAAAGGTGGAGGAAGCCGAGCCGGCCGGCGACTGCGATCCGAACTACAGCGGTGCCTGCGTTCCGATCGCCAGCGATGTCGACTGCTCGAGTGGCAGCGGCAACGGCCCGGAGTACGTCACCGGGCCGGTCAACGTGATCGGATCGGACATCTACGACCTGGACCGCGACAACGACGGCATCGGCTGCGAGGACGGCTGAGCATGCGAAGCTCTCCCCGAACATGCTCGTGGCGATGCTCGGCTCGGGGGCCGGCGGTGCTCTCGACGCGCACTTGCGTGCGCGCCGAGAGCTGAGCTACCGGCTCGAGCTACTTGAGCAGGTAGGCGCCGATCACGGTCTGCTCGGTGACGTTGCCGGCGGCATCGACGATCTTCGCCTTGAGCGAGACCGCCGAGCCGGCGGGCGTACCGAAGACCGCCTGGTACTTCCCGCTGCCGAGCGGGACCAGCGAGGCGTTCTTCCAGGTCGCGCCGCCGTCACCGGAGACCGCGAGCTCGGCCTTCCGGACCGTCGGCACCGGCTGTCCCGGCTGCCCGACGACCTGGACCGGCAGCGTGGTCACGGTCGGGCGAGCGGCCGTGTTCGTGCCGTCCACGGCCGGCTGGAACCGGACCGCGAGCATCGGCAGCACCTTGTCCGCCGCGGAGGAGGAGAACGACCACGAGTAGTCGATCCGGCTCGAAAGCTTCGAGTATGACGGCCGGGTCAGCGACGTGACGTACTTGTAGTCGGCCTTTTCCGCAGGTAGTTCGTAGTTGTCGAGACGGCCGAACCAGGGGAACTCGAAGCCGATCGGCTCGCCGTTGCGGTACAGCTGGCCGGTGGCCGTGTCCGTCAGCGACTCACCGAAGTGGCCGTCGGCGTCCGAGAGGCCGGGCAGGCTCAGCTTGAGGTGCGCCTGGTCCCGGGTGGCGTGCTCCGGTGCCGGACCGAGCACGGCCGCGTTCAGCCGTTCCCGGTAGCTGCGACCGACCTGATAGGTCCGCGGTACGGTCCGCAGGGTCGTCACCGGGTCGGGGAACGGCCAGCCAGGCATCTCGACGACCTCGTTCAGCTCGGTCTGCCACGTCGTGTCCGCGTCGACGTAGACCGTCCGCCGGGCCGGCAGGTCGTAGTTCAGGATCTCGGCCGCCGAGCCGCTCACGCCCGGGTCCCGGCCGTACACCATCAACGCGGCGGTCCGATCGGACGTCGCGTTGACGCTCTGGTCGATCACCGCGAAGTCGCCTGCCGCCGTCGTCCGGGTGAAGCCGGTCGGATACTTCCCGGGGAAGCTGTCGAGGGTCGAGTAGAGGTACGGCGAGTTCCGGAAACCGTTGCCGGCGGGCTTCGCCCACTGACCGCTGACATGACCGATCAGCACGTCCGCGGGCACGTCCGGACCGAGTTGCGCGGTCCGCAGGTGGTCGAACGACCTCACAAACATGGTCGCGTCGAACGGGCCCCAGCTCATCGTCCGGGTGTACCCCACGGCCGCGACCGCCGCGACCGCGCCGGCCCGCGGCACGGTCACCTTGACCGGCTTGGTGGTCCGGGCGTCCATCACGACCTTGGCGTCCTTGTCCACCACGAGCCGCGGCTGGACGAACTTGAACGTGTCGATTGTCTGGTTGTCCGGCAGCAACACCGACTGATTGCCGTCCAGGATGTACTCGCCCGGCGGCACGCGGACGGTCGCTGTACCGCTCGGGTGCGAGTAGTAGAACTGCGCGCCGGTCTTGACGTTCATCAGTGTCGCCGACGAGCTCGCGGGGACGCCGCCGTCCAGGCCGATCTGCTGCACCGTGACCGAGTAGCGTGGGCCGGCCTCCTTCTCGAGGGCCAGCGGGGTCGACACCGTCGTCCCGTCACCGGTCGCGACGACCTTGCCGGCGTACCTGCCGTCCTGGCCGTCGTGCCGCGTGTCCGAGGTGACGTCGACCGAGCTCGTCCCGCCCGCGGGGACAGTGACCGAGGTGGCGCTGAGCTTGATCGCGCCCTCCGGTGCCGGTCCGCCCGGGCCGGTCAGCGTGGCCGAGAGGTCGAGCGTGACGGCCGCGGTGCCGAGGTTCCGGTAGGTGATCGTCCTGGTCACCGGTACGTCGTCGTCGTGCGGCCAGAGCGCGAGTCCGAACGACACGCTGGCCGGCTCGCTGACCACGGTCTGCTTGATCGCCTGGGCGACGTCGACCCGGCCGCTGCCCTGCTCGAAGAGGCTCTGGCCGTCGATCGACTTCGCCGACGACATCAGCACGGCTTTCAGCTGGGGAGCCTTCCAGTCCGGGTGTGCCTGCGCGAGCAGGGCGGCGGCGCCGGCCACGTGCGGGGTCGCCATCGACGTCCCCGAGAGCTTCAGGTAGTTGTCGCCGACCGGCTCGCCGATGTAGGCGTTCTTCGCCTTGGCCGCGACGATGTCCACACCGGGCGCGGTCACGTCGGGCTTGATCGCGCCGTCGCCGGCCCGCGGGCCGCGACTGGAGAACCAGGCCAGCTGGTCGGACTTGTCGACCGCGCCGACCGTCAGCGCGGCGTCCGCGCTGCCGGGCGAGTTGATCGTGCCTTCGCTCGACCCGTCGTTGCCGGCGGCAATCACGAACAGCGTGCCGGTCTGCGCGGTCAGCCGGTTGACGGCTTCCTCGAGCGGGTCGAGCTCGGGCGTGTCGCTGCCGCCGATGCTGATGCTGACAATCTTGGCCTTGACCTCGGTCGCGGCCCACTCCATCCCGGCCAGCAACGCCGACTCGTAGCAGGACTGGTATTCGCAGACCTTGCCGTCGTAGAGCGTGGCTTCCGGCGCGACGCCCTTGTACCTGCCGTCGGACGCGGCAGCCGTACCTGCGATGGTCGACGCGACGTGGGTGCCGTGGCCGACCATGTCGTCGGGCGTGCTCGCGCTGGTGAAGTTCTTCTCGCCGGCGACCTGGGTGGCGAGGTCGGGGTGGGTGGTGTCGATGCCGCCGTCCAGAACCGCGACCGAGACGCCCTTGCCGGTGTAGCCGGCCTGCCATGCGGCCGGGGCGCCGATCTGCGGGACCGACTGGTCGAGCGTCAGCTTCCGCTTGCCGTCGAGCCAGATCTTGGTGCCGGAGGCGTTCTGCTTCAGGAACGAGCCGGCGTTGGCTTTGGCCACCTTGACCGCCGTACCGTTCACGGACGGCAGTTGGCGGGTCACCGTCGCGGCGGGTACGGTCGCGGCGCGTTTCGCCCGGCCGGTGTACGTCATGACCAGCGGGATCGCGGTGGCCGCCTTGTCGTCGTACCCGGCCTCGATCAGGCCGGTGACGTCGAAGAGCCGGCGATCCAGGCGGCCGCTGGCGAGCTGGCCGGTGACGTCGGCCGGGATGACCTGCAGCCGGCCCTTGGACCGTCGGGTTTCGAAGGGGATGCCGGCCCGGCCGGGACCGGGCTGGATGGACAGGGCGTCGCCGTGCACCAGGACGCGGTCGCCGGTGATCAGCGTGACCTGATGGTCGGTTGGAGCCTTGGGCTTGGGCTTGGCGGGCGCCGTCGCGTGTGCGGGTGCGACGACGATGCTCAGGGAAAGGGCTGCGACCGGCACGAGCGCCAGTCGTCTTCGGGAAACCACGATGAATGTCCTCCTTGGTTGTCCTTCCTCAGAAGGCTCGATACGCGCAGGAGGCGAATGGTTGCGATGTCACTGAACCGGTATTGGACCGGAATTCCCGGAGGTCAGGATTACGAGCGAAGAGCCACTGTGCGTGACAGTTCGCGCACATATTGTCACGGGGGTCTCACTGTTTGTTTGCGGGTGCGTGCAGATGTTCTGAGTGACCTAGCGGTCGACGGAGTGGACGCCGGAGTCTCTGTGGAGGAAGAGACATCGGGCAGACCACTGACGACGTGATCGCGCGAGCACCCACGGCTGGTGGCAACGGTTGGTAGTAACCGCTGCCGCCGCGGGATGCGTGAGCCGGTCGACTACGGAGGTTCCGGACGCGTGCTCGAGACCTATCGCGGCATTCCGCACCTGCTGGACACCTGGATCGTGCTGACCGGGATGGCCGTCCCGATCGCCGTCTCGTCGATCCGCCGGCCGCGTGAGGTGATCCCCAAGATCGCCTCACTGCTGTTGCCGGCCGCCTGCACCCTGATCCTTGCCGCGACGCTCAGCCCGACCGCGCACCGGTTCCCGGCGAGCTGCGGCACGCAGTTGAGCACGACCGGCGGCCTCACCTCGATCCAAGGGCTGCTCAACGTGCTGCTCTTCATCCCGATCGCCGCCCTGCTGGCGCTGGCCAGTGGCCGGCCCGCGGACGCGATCGCCGCCGGGATCGGGATGTCAGCCGCGGTCGAGGCGGTTCAGGCGCTGATCCCGCAGCTCGGCCGTTCCTGCCAGCTGCACGACCTGGTCGCGAACACGTTCGGCGCCTTCATCGGCGTCGGCCTCGCAGCCGCCCTTCAGCTCGTACTGCGAGCAGCAACGCGTCCCGTCCTCAGCACCAATCCCGGGTACTTCGTGGAGCACGGCGCACTGCTCGTGACCCGTGGACGCCCCGTCGCGAGGCACCGCCGGGGCGAACTGGCACCCGCTTTGGCCGAAGTCCGGCCCGTCGCCAGGGCCCGGTGAGGAGATCTGGATGGTTTTCCACAGGTTGTGGATGAACCGGGGGATGAATGGTCATCACCCTGGAGATATCCACAGGCGGCACGCTCAGGGACGCACCTCCAAACCCAGCGAGGTGGTGATCGCGATCGCCTGGGGAAGATCGACGATGGCGTTCTTGAGCTCGACCGTGAGCGGGTCAAGGGTCGACAGGTCGGACCCTCGCAGGTCAGCGCCGGTGAAGTCCGCCCGCTGCATCCAGGCTCCGGACAGGTCCACGTCGCGCAGTACGGCCTTGCCGGCGCGGAGACCGGTGAGGTCTGCCTCGCGGAGCTTCGTGCCGGTCAGTTCGGCTCCGCGCAGGTCGGCTCCGGGGAGCCCCACGAACGACCAGTCGCCGCCCTCGACCTTGAGCAGGTTGTAGGTGCAATCGTCGAACATGCTCCCCATCAGCTTGCACCGCGTGAAGGTGCTGTCGAAGAACGAGCACCGGACGAAGGTGCAGTTCACGAAGGCGGCCTCCAGGTGGACCGACGCGTTGAACCGGACCCCGCGGAACACGCACTCCTCGAAGACGCCGCGCTGGTTGTTCATCTCGGTGAAGTCGGAGTCGATGAACAGCACCCTGGTGTACGTCTGCCCGGACGGGTCGGCGTCGTCCCAGTCGCGAATCGTCGACTCGGTCTTCGGTGCCGCCCGGCCACCTGTGCGTTCTGTCATGACACTCCCATCAGTTAGCCCGCAGTTTGCCTTGTCCCACCGACAGAGGTCGGCCGAACCAGGAGGATGAACGATGTGAGCGGATCAGAGCGAGTGATGGTGTTCGGCGCGGGCGGGTTCCTCGGCGGTGCGATCTGCCGGCTGCTGGAGGAACGCGGCATCGACTACCGCGGGTTCACCCGCAGTACCGGCGATCCGCATCGGCGTTTCGACCTGGCCACCGGGCACTGTTTCGCACTCGACACCCAGTTCGGGCTCTACAAGCCGACGGTGATCGTCAACGCGGCGGCCGCGACCCAGGGCGATGTTCTCGAGCTCACCCGGGGCAACGTCGTCGCCGTCCAGTCGCTGCTCTCCTCGATGAACGGGCACGCGAGCAACGCGCGGTTCATCCAAATCGGCTCGGCCGCGGAGTATGGCGGTGCGCCGCGGGGCACGAGTCAGAACGAGCAGGCCGAGCTGCGGCCGGGCGGGGCGTACGGGTACACCAAGCTGGCCGGCTCCGAGCTCGTACTGCGGGCGCAACGCAACGGCGCCGACGCGATCGTGCTGCGCTCGTTCAACATCACCGGCCCGGGATCGCCGCCGAGCACCCTCTTCGGCCGGGTGCTCCGCCAGCTCGGTACGACCGACACGATCGAGCTGGGATCGCTGGAGGCGTGGCGGGACTACGTCGACGTACGGGATGTCGCGGAGGCGGTGGTCGCGGTCGCGACGGCTGAGGGACACCTGCCGCCGGTGCTCAACGTCGGCTCGGGCAAGGCGACGCTGGCGCGGGACGCGGTCCACCAGTTGGTCGAGCTGAGCGGGACCACGACGAAGATCGTCGAGGGCGAGGTGCACGCCGGCCATGCGGGCTCCCCCGCCGACACGGTCGCCTGGCAACAAGCCGACACCACCCTGATCGGCAAGCACCTCGGCTGGTCCAGCAAGATCCCCCTCGACCAGTCCCTCGCCGACACCTGGACCGCCCGCCCCCGAGAATAGGGCTGTGGATATCCGGTCGGTCTGTGAGCCTGCGCCGGATCGAGTGGGGGTCAACGAGGATCTGGTGATTGCTGGGCCGGACTTCGTTGTGGTGCTGGACGGGGCGACGGCGCCGGCCGGGGTCGAGTCGGGGTGTGTGCACTCGGTGGCTTGGCTGGTTGCGCGGCTGGGGACTCAGCTGGCGATCCCGCTGCTCGGGCGCTCGCGGGCGCCGCTGGCCGAGCTGCTGGCGGACGCGATTCTCGCCGTACGGGCCGAGCATGAGGACACGTGCGATCTGGCGAACCCCGACAGTCCGTCGTCGACCGTGGCGATGGTGCGGATCTCCGACGAGGTGGTCGAACATCTGGTGCTGGCCGATTCGCCGATCGTGCTGCGCGGTCCGGACCGGCGCGTGACGGTGCTCGCCGACAACCGGATCGACCTGCTGCCGGAGTACACGCTCGAGTCCGTACGTCGGTGGCGGAACCAGCCAGGTGGGTTCTGGGTCGCGAGCACCGAACCCAAGGCGGCGTACGAAGCAGTCGCCGGTACTACGGAACGCGCTGCGGTCGAGGTGGTCGCGCTGCTGACCGACGGCGCTTCGCGGTACTCCGAGCGGTACGGGCACTCGTGGGAGGACCTGGTCGAGCTGCTGGAGACGGCCGGGCCGCGAGAACTGATCGACCAGGTCAGGCGGTACGACGGTGATGCGGCTGCCGGGTCGTTCCTGGGCAAGCGGTATGACGACGCGACCGCAGTACTGTGCCGCCTACCGCTGCCACGGTGATCGCTGTGCGTACGACGGGAACTCCGGCCGCGGCGCGTACTGCGGCGGGCCGGGCGGCGGCTGGTCGGTCGGGCGGGACATGCGGGCGTCCTGCCAGGCGTTGGTGCGGTACATCAGCATGACCACGGCCGCCCCGGCTGCGGCGAGCAGCACGGTCGCGATGGTGAAGGCGATGTTCACCGTGAGCGCCAAGCCGACCATGAAGCTCTGCAGGTCGTAGAGGTCCAGGTAGTCGCCGCTCTCGGTGGCCGCCTCGGCGCGGTCGAGGACACGCACGATCCAGACCGCGATGCTGAAGAAGGCGAGGCTGCCGCCGCCGACGATGATCACCCAGAACGCGGTCCAGCACGCCCACCAGGCGTAGAGCAGTGTCTTGACCCGCTTCGGCTCGTCGGTCGGCTCGCTCGCCTGAACGACGTCCTCGACCACCTGCAGCGGATACCAGAACTGGACGATCGGGCAGACCCAACTGCCGATCACCCACCCGGTGTCCAGCCGATGCCGACCGCTGCCCAGACGCTGGCCGCCCTGGTAGGTGACACCGACCGACGGGGTGAGGAGCTCGGTGTTCTCGCGGGCTTTCCACAGCCAAATCAGGAACACGGCTCCGGCGCCGGCGAACGTCATCCACATCAGGTTGAGCAGCGGGCCGCTCCCGGCGATCGACGCCACCGCGCGATCGAGCTCATCATCGGACAGTAGGCCGTAGACGAACCGTTTCACCTCGTCGTACGAGCGCCACATCAGCACGGCCTGGACGGCGGTGAGGATCAGGGTGAGCACCGCGAGGACGAGGAAGGCGGTGGTGACCCGGCGCAGCGGCCGATACCTCCGCACCGGTGGCAGCACCAGCGGAGGCACCGGAAAATACCCGGGCGGCCCCGGATACGGCTGACTCACCTACCCCACCTCCCCACCCAATAAGTTAACCCGCCCGCGGGAGCGTCCCCCAGTTATCCACAAGCAAGAACCAGTGGATCAGACGGAAGCGAAGGCTGCCTGGGCGGCGGGTTGGGCTAGGGCTCGGTCGGTTGGGGAGAGGCCTAGGCGGGTGCGGCGGTCCAGGAGGTCGTCTTCGGTCAGGGCGCCTTCGTGGCGGATGGCGAAGAGGAGTTCGGCGTGGGTTGTGGACAAGCCGGGGGCGATCGGGGCGAGAAGGTGTGGGGGTACGGCGATGACGTCGGTGGCTTCGACGCCGTAGCGGGCTACGAAGCGGGCAGGGGCCTTCACCGCCGCTAGCTGGACGCGATCGGCGGCTCCGACCAAGGGGATGCGGTGGGTCAGGCAGGGCCGTCTGGTTTCGAGGTCGGACTGGGCAAGCGCGGTGTCGAGAGCGTCCTGGGCCATGCGCCGATACGTCGTCAGCTTGCCGCCGACGATGGTGACTATGCCGTCGGGGCTGGTGATCACCGCGTGGCGCCGGGAGATGTCGGCGGTTTTGTCCTGGCCTTTGTGGTGGCCGGTGTCCAGCAGTGGACGGAGGCCCGCGTAGCTGCCGAGGAGGTCGGCCCGGGTCAGCGGCTCTCGGACAGCGGTGTTGATCGTGGCCAGCAGGAAGTCGATCTCGGCGTCGGTCGCGCGCGGCACATCACTGACCGGCCCCGGTGCCTCCTCGTCGGTCAGCCCGACGTAGACCCGGCCGTCGGGCGCCGGGATCGCCATCACCACGCGCCGCAGCTCCGCCGGCACCGGCACGGTCAGTACGGCGGACAGCCCACCGAACGCCGACTGCGGCAAGACCAGATGCGTGCCGCGACTCGGCCGTAACTTGATGCCGGAGGCAACTTGATCGGCCCAGATCCCGGTCGCGTTGATCACGATCCGGGCGTCGAGGTCGAGCCGCCGGCCGGACAGCTGATCGACCAGCACCGCGCCGCGCCCGGTCACCTGTTCGGCCGCGCAGTGCGTGATCACCCGAGCCCCGTACGACGCCGCGGTGCGGGCGATCGCGACGACCAGCCGCGCATCGTCGTACAGCTGCCCGTCCCAGGTGAGGAAGCCGCCGCGAAGACCCTCCGGGCGGACGGTCGGGGCGTACCGCAGTACCTCGGCAGAACTCACGCGACGGGAGTGCGGCAGGTAGTCGTCACTCGTGCGGGCGACCGTGCGGAGAACGTCGCCACCGAGGAAAGCCCCACGCAGCAAAGCCGCCTGCGCTAGACGAGCCTGCGGCAACCACGGCGCCACCTGCGGCACCGGGTGGACGAGATGTGGTGCCGTGGTCTTCATCAGGATGCCGCGCTCGACAGCACTCTCGTACGCGATCCCGACATGCCCGGAGACGAGGTACCGCAGGCCGCCGTGAACGAGCTTCGAGCTCCAGCGACTGGTGCCGAAGGCAAGATCGTGCTTCTCGACCAGCGCCACCGTGAGACCGCGCGCGGCCGCGTCGAGCGCGACTCCGGCGCCGGTCACGCCGCCGCCGATCACCAGGACGTCGACTCGGCCGGTCGTGTCGAGCCAGTCGAGTTCACGGGTCCGCCGCGCAGCGTTGAGGCTCGGGTTGCCCACGGCGATCATGGTCATGGCATCAGATACCTGGTGAGCATCACACGCAGTTCCTCGTCCAGCTCCGGGTACTCCGCCGGCTCGGCCAGCACGGGCCCGGACACCGCGGAGGCGAGCGAGACCAGGATGATCTGCCGGGACAGCCAGTCGGAGTCACCGGCCCGGATCGAGCCGTCCGCCTGGCCCGACTCGATCCCGGCCTTCACCAGCGCGAGGTGCGCGACCGTGCTGCTGCCACGCCGCTCCAGCAGGTACGGCGTGAGGAACTCGGGGTCGAGCTCGATGATCTTGCGCATCAGCGGATGGGTCCGGGTCTTCGCGACCACCTCGACGACACCCTCGACCAGCCGGGACCGGCCGTCGACCGCGTCCGGCTGGAAGGCCGAGACGAGCGCCGTGGTCCACTCGCGCGTCATCAGCGCGGCGACCACTGCCTGCACGTTCGGCCAGCGCCGGTAGAGCGTGGCGCGGGAGACTTCCGCGTGCCGGGCGATGTCGGCCATCGTCATCCGGCGCATCCCGATCGCCAGCAGCAACTCGTACGCCGCGTCGAGGATCCGCTCCTCGCCGATCGCATTGGCCGGCGTCGGCCGGGTCGATCCGGACGTACTGGAGGAGCTGTCGGTTTCGCTGCTACGCTGAGACATCACACGTCAGAGTGTATCAGCGACCCGCCGGAACCCGCACCAACTTTCTCCCGCGGACGCTACCTCCGAACCTCTCAGATGAGGAACCTCCATGACCGAGTCCGACCTCCCGGTGGTCAACCTCACGCCCGGCCGCTGGGGCGATCCCGCGCAAGTGGTCGAGCTGCCCGCCGCCGCGCTGGAGGCGCTCAAGCACCTCGGCGTACGCCGCCCGCCGGCTGCCGTTCTGCCCACGGACCCCGGCGCGGTCGACGATGACATCGCCATCCTGCTGGCCAAGGTGCTCGGTCCCGACCACGTGAAGACCGATCTCGAGACGCGATGGAGCCACACCCGTGGCTACTCGACGCCCGATCTCCTCCGCTACCGCGCCGGCGATACCACCGATATGCCCGCCGCCGTCGTCTACCCCGGCTCGCACGACGAAGTACAAGCGCTGCTGACCGCATGCTCCGAGCGGCGCGTGGCCGTCGTCCCGTACGCCGGTGGCACGTCCGTGGTCGGTGGGCTTGCGCCTCAAAACACCTCCTTCATCGCCGTCGACCTGCGTCGCCTGAATCGATTGGTCGACATCGACGAGGTCTCCCGGACCGCAACGATCGAGGCGGGAGTCCGCGGTACCGCGGCCGAAAAAATGCTCGCCGAGCGCGGCTACACGCTCGGGCACTTCCCCCAGTCCTACGAAGGCGCGAGCATCGGCGGCTATGCGGCGACTCGGTCGAGCGGCCAGTCGTCAGCGGGGTACGGCCGCTTCGACCAGATGGTCGTCGGTCTCACCCTGGCCACCCCGCGCGGAACCATCGAACTCGGCCGCGCCCCGATGTCCGCGGCCGGCCCGGATCTGCGCCAGCTCGTGCTCGGCTCCGAAGGCTCACTCGGCATCATCACCAGCGTCGTCGTCCGGATCCGCCCGCGGCCGGGCGAGCGGTCCTTCGAGGGCTGGCGTTTCGAGTCCTTCGACCACGGCCTGACCGCGATCCGCCGGCTCGCGCAGGACGGCCCGCTGCCGACGGTACTGCGCCTGTCGGACGAAGCCGAGACGGCGATCAACCTCGCCGACCCGAACGTCCTCGGCGGCGGCTCAGGCGGAGCCCTCGCAATCGTCGGCTTCGAAGGCACCCGTACTGCGGTACGCCGCGCCGAGGTCGCCGACGTCCTCACCGCGGCCGGCGGCGAGCCGGTGGGCGAAGGTCCGGGCGAGACCTGGCGGCAAGGCCGCTACCGCGCTCCTTATCTCCGCGACCCTCTGCTCGACGAAGGCGCGCTGGTCGAGACACTCGAGACAGCCGGCTTCTGGTCGAAACTCCCCGGGCTGAAGGCTGCCGTCACCGAGGCCTTGGTCAGTTCGCTTTCGGAGCAAGGAACTCCGCCGATCGTGCTCTGCCACGTGTCGCACGTGTACGAAACCGGCGCCTCGCTCTACTTCACCGTCATCTCCGCCCAGACCGATGACCCGGTAGCCCAATGGCGTAAGGCGAAAACCGAAGCCAGCCGGGCGATCGGGGCGGCCGGCGGCACGATCACCCACCACCACGCCGTCGGCACCGACCACCGCGACGCCTACGAGCAGGAGCTCGGCCCGCTGGCGGTGGAAGCCTTGCAGGCGGTCAAGCAGGTGCTCGACCCGAACAACATCCTCAACCCCGGCATCCTGATTCCCCCCGTCAGCGAAGGGCGATGAGCCCGTCCGAGCCGCGAGCCAGTACGACGTCGCCGACGGCCCGCACCCCCTGGTTGCAGAAAATCTCCTTGGGCACCGAGACCTGGCGATAGCCGGACTCCTCGACCACCTGGAGTTTGCAGGTATCCAGCCGCTTCAGCGTGACCACTCGAGCGTCGGCCGTCACCGCCACCCGCCTGGACACGTCGATCGGGGCGCTACGTTGCCAGCTGACACCACCCGTGCTGGCGTCGATCACCGTGACCACGGTCTGCGTTTTGTCCGACCCCGCAGGGCAGTTCATCAGGACGACCTTGTCACCCGCCTGCTCGACCCGGGTCTTGCAGCTCAAGGCTGACGGGAGCGGCCAGCGCCACTTGAACTCTCCGCTCCGGGCATTCATGCCAACCAGCTCCCGGTCCGACTTCAGCCCGACGACCAAACCGCCGGCCACCAACGGCCTGCCGGCCCATTCCTCAGCCCGGCTCCACAGCTTCTTCCCGGTGCGGAGGTCCAGTGCGGCCAGCTCATCAGCGCCCTTACCGCAACTACGGCGGAGGAACGCGACGGCTGTGTCAGCGGTGGCTACTGCGTTGATGCTGGTGCAGCGTCCGGGCTCGAAGGTCCAGCGATCCTGGCCGTCGGTATCGACGCCGCGCAGCTTGTTCGATCCCTTGCCGACGCGCTCCTCGGTGAGCAGGGGGTCCGCGTTCTGGATGTCGTGATCCCGGGTTCGCCCCGGCCAGGCCGCCTTCCGCTTGCCGGTATCGGCATCCAGCAGGAGGTAGCCGACATCGTCGAAATGCGCGAGCAGGAGTTCGCCGTTGCCGGTGACCGAGAGATCAGGCAGGCCGCTGGCGTCGGAGCGCGTGTAGCGCCACCGCGATTCGCCCGTTGCCGCGTCGAGCATCTCGATCGTCGCGGTTCTGCGGGTGGTCGCGATCCCGTACCGGGTGGACACGGCCCGGCCGAAGCTGTCCGAGTTGTACCCGTTCGACCTGCTGGACCAGGCCACATCGCCAGTCAGTTCCGAACGCACCTCCTGAGCGGCCGGCCCGTTCGGCCCGTCGAGGAACTCGTTGGCGTTCAGCGAGTAGCTGCGCCAGAGCGGCTGGGTGATGAAGACCATCGCCAGCACGACTGCCACCGGTACGACGATCCGCGCCAGCAACTGAGCCCGGTTGCCGATCCGTGCGCCGGCCGCAGCGGACGCAGCCACGGAGGCAGCGCCGGCGGTGATGAGCAGGATCGAGGCGGTGAGCAGCAACGGAGCCCGCTCGCCGATACCGACCGACGGGTTCGTGTCGGGCGCGAGGACCAGGACCGCGACCAGCCCGAGAACTCCGGCGCCGATCACCCCGCCGTCGACGATCCGCGCGGTGCGGCCTTTGCGACGCGAGAAGCGGAGCAGCAGAGGAACAGCCGCGAGGGCGAGGACGGTCAGGACGATGGCGAGCCAGAGCTGGTCCGAGCCGAACTCCGGGATCCGCCAGGGCACCTGGGTGGCCACGAAAGCCAAGACGAACGCGGTGAACGCGCCGAAGCCGGCGAGGGCGACCAGACCGGCCTGCTGCCAACCACGCCAAGGCGCGGGCAGTTGGGCGTCCAGGGTCGCGAATTCCGCGGCGAGGTTCTCTCGCGCGGCGCGGTCGAAATGGTCACGCGCCAGTTGGGTTCGGTAGATCGGTGCGGCCAGGACGTCCCGCAGTACGGCGTGGCGTTCTTTGACGGGAGTGTTCGCGTCGCGGCGTACTTCGGAAGCGTGGTCGGCGTAGTGGTCGGCTGCGAGGGTGGCGTTGACCGCATCGAGGAAGACGTCGGCGTTCGGGTCGCCGGCTGCGGTTGCCGCGTCGCCACCGGTCAGGCGAACGAGTCGGGCGACCTCGGCGATCCGGGCCGAGCTGACGTCGTACGACGGCAGGAGCTCCTCGGCCAGCGCGGCGGAGGCTTCGGCGTCGTCAGCGGACCGGCCGCCGGGTGCGTGGACGGCGCGATGGAACCAGACCGCGAGCCGGACCGCGGTGGGATCGGTGCTCAGTTGGTCGAGCGAGTCGAGCGCGTCGAGGATCGTCTCGAGGTACCGGTCGCGATATGCCGTGCGGTCGCGGTCGGTGTAGCGCGCCGCCAGATCCTCGGCCAGCGGCGCTGCGTCCGGGATGAGCTCATGCCATTGATCCGTCAGCCCCGTCACCCGCCCATCGTGTCAGAGCCGCCGGTGCAGCCGGTCAGCCCAGCAGGCGGGAGAGTTCGACGCGGGAGCGGACCTCCAGCCGGGCGAAGATGTTGCGGAGGTGGTGTTCGACCGTGCGATGGCTGATGAACAGCTGGGCGGCGATCTCCCGGTTGGTGGCGCCCTCGGCGACCAGGTGCGCGATCTGCGACTGCTGTGGGGTCAGTTCGGCGACGGCCTTCGTGCGGCTGGGCTCGATGGTGTCGCCGGAGGCCCGCAGTTCCGCACGGACGAGGCCGACGAAGTGGGCGGAGTCGTACTGCTGGAAGATCCGCAACGCGTCGCGGAGATGCTCGCGGGCTGCCTTCGGACGACGATCGCGGCGCAGCCGGTGGCCGTAGAACAACTCGGTCTTGGCCAGCTCCATCGGGGTACCGCCGGCCCGATGCAACCGGATCGCCTCGCGGAAGTGCTCGTCGGACGCGGGGTCGGCACCGGCGAGCAAGGCGTGTGACCGATGGGCGAGCGCGAGCCTTGCCGGGCTGCCCGTGCCGATCGCCCAGCCCTCGAACTGGCGCAGCACGTTCGCGGCCGCGGCCTGCCTCCCGCAACCCACCGCCGCCTCCACGAAGTGCGGCGCGGTCATCACCTTGATGCCCGGATGCACGCGGCCGGTCTCGACTGCGAGCAACCGCAGCCGGTTGAGCGCGTCGGCGGGACGGTTGTCGACCAGGTCGACACACGCCAGCGTCCAGGAACCGAACGTGCTGGGCCGGCCGAGGCCGCGACGGGTGACGTCAGCAGCGGCGAGACGCACGCGGTGGAGGGCGGTGGCCTTGTCACCCTGCAACGCCGCCGTCAGCGCGAGGATGATCAGGTGGTCGACCACAGTGTTGGGCTGGCCCATCGAGGTCGCCTCGCGGACCCCCTCGAGCGAGGTGTCGACCGCGATCGAGTGCTGGTCGAGCAGGAGCGCCGCCAGCGACTTGTAAACCAGCGCCCACGGCACAAGCGAGGTCAGCCCGGTGTCGCGGGCGGTCACCTCCGCCTGGGAGGCGAGTTCGAGTGAACGGCTGGCCCGACCCAGCACGTACGCCGCCTGGCTCCCCCAGAGTTTCGACCGCGGATCGGTCAGCTCGTTCGCGAGTCGCATGGCTCGACCGAGCGCCGGCCTGGCGGCGAGATGGTTGCCGGCGAAGGTGGCGGCCATGCCCTCGAGGTGATCGAACATCAACTGAGTCACCGGCGGTTCGTCCGGCTGACGCAGTGCGGCCGCGCGTTCGGCGATGGTGGCGTGGACGGTCTGGTCGCCCGCGATGCTGGCGGCCTCTGCCGCGAAGACCAGCGCGGTGACGGCCGCCGTACGGTGTGAGTCGAGCAGCTCGTCGGAAGCCTTGAGCAGGCGGCGGACCGCAGTACCGGGCACGCTGTCGCCGAGTTCGATGCCACCGCGGACGAAGTCGGCCAGTCCCTGCAGCTCAGAACCGCGCAGGTGGACGGCGGCCTCACCGAGGATCACGCGGGATTGTCGCGGCCGCCCGGTCGACCACTGATCGGCCGCGGCTGCGATCAGGTGCGCGGCCTTGGCGTGTGGCGACACCGCCAAGGAAGCGGCTCGCTGAGAAGCCAGCGAAGCGGCCAGATAGTCGCCCGTACGCCGCGCCTGGGCGGCCGCGGCACCCAGTTCACCGGCTCGACTCCCGACCACGTCACGGTTCATCGCGGCTCGATGCCACAGCCAGCGTGCCCTGTGCTGCTCCGGATCGAGGAGTGTGGCGAGGAGTTCGTGAGCCTGACGGAGCTCGACCGACCGGATCTCGGTTCGCAGTACGGAGCGGGTCAGGTGGGTCGACACCTCGACCTGTTGACCGCGCAGCACGAGCAACCCGCTGTCACGGGCTTCCTCCCACGCCGCGCCGTCGAGGTCCGCGCGGACGACGGTGTCGAGTTCCAGATCCTCGTCGGCGATCGCGAGCAGGCTCAGACGTCGGGCATCGGGTGACAGGGCAAGGAAAGTGGCTCGCAGGCGAGCCCGCAGCGCGCTGTCCGGTGGCAGCTCTCCGGTCCTGGCAAGCTCGGTGAGCGCCAAGGGATTGCCGCCCGCGAGATGCAGGACCTCTTCGGCGAAGTCCTCGGACAGGCCCAGCGGGTTGAGATCCGAGAGCAGCTCCATCGCTGCTGGGTCGTCCAACGGACCCAACGGCAGAACGGGGAGACCAGCCAAGAGATCGCGGCCGGATTCAACGGCGAACAGCATGGCGAGTCGGTGGCCGGTGGCGCGCCGGGCGACGAAGGCCAGGGCCTCTAGCGACGGCCGATCCAGCGAACCGGCGTCGTCGACCAGGACGAGTACCGGCTGCTCGGTCGCCAGCTCGACGAGCAGGCGATGGACTTCGGCGTACAGGGTGAAGGCGCTGCTCGGAGTACCGGTGGCCAGTCCTGTTGCCTGGCGCAATGATTCTGGGACGCCGGCCAGTGGTTGGAGCAGCTGGTGCAGTCCTGCTGGTTCCAGGGCGGACTCGGCCGGTACTCCGTTGGCGGTCAGCACGCGGAATCCGGTCGTCGGCACGCTTTGCAGCAGCGAGCTTTTACCGGCGCCGGCGCCACCGGTGATCACCAACGCGGATCCACGCCCGTCGCGAGCAGCATCGAGCACTTCCTGCAGGCTGGCGCGCTCCCGATCCCGTCCGCGGAGTACGACCTCGGCAGCCATACCGACCAGTATCCCTGTCGGCGCCCAGCCAGGAAGGGGGCAATCGGCTGGTGATTGCACCGATGCGGGTGCGGGGCCGGACCCGCAGGATGGCAGCAAGTCGGTAACCAGTCAGGCACTGTGGGTGACCGGCGCATTCCGTCCCGAGCGAAAAGAGTGTGAACGACGTGAAGTTTCGCAGCTTGGCCACGACAGTGACGCTGGCAGCGGCCCTGGTCGGCGCCGCGGTCACGGCTCCCCCGGTCCTCGCCGCCGAAAACCCGTACGAACGCGGGCCCGCTCCGACCACTTCCAGCATCGAGGCCTCCCGCGGCCCGTTCGCGACCGCCACGACCACGGTCCCGTCGACCGTCACCGGGTTCGGCGGCGGCACGATCTACTACCCGACGACCACGTCCGCCGGCACCTTCGGCGCGGTCGCGATCTCGCCGGGCTACACCGGTCGGCAGTCGTCGATCTCCTGGCTCGGCCCGCGGCTGGCTTCGCAGGGCTTCGTGGTGATCACCATCGACACCAACTCGATCTACGACCAGCCCGACAGCCGGGCGACCCAGTTGCTGGCGGCGCTGGACTACCTGACTCAGCGCAGCACGGTCCGAACCCGGATCGATGCCAGCCGGCTGGGTGTGATGGGCCACTCGATGGGCGGCGGCGGGTCCCTGCGGGCGGCCTCTCAGCGACCGGCTCTGCAGGCGGCGATCCCGTTGACGGGGTGGCACACCGACAAGACGTGGGGCGAGGTTCAGGTGCCGACGTTGGTGGTCGGGGCTGACAACGACTCGGTGGCGCCGGTGGCGTCGCACTCCGAGCCGTTCTACACCAGCCTGCCGGCCACCCTGGACAAGGCGTACCTGGAGCTGCGGAACGCGAACCACTTCGCGCCGAACAGCTCGAACACGACGATCGCGAAGTACAGCGTTTCGTGGCTCAAGCGGTTCATCGACAACGACACCCGCTACGAGCAGTTCCTCTGCCCCGCCCCGGCGCCGAACCTGCAGATCGCGGAGTACCGGGACACCTGCCCGCACTCCTGAAAGCTTTGCCGCAGTGCAGGACTCTTGACCTCAAGTCTGCTTGAAGTATGAGAGTGACGGGCATGACCTCTGAATCCCTGACCCGTCCCGTTGCTCTCATCACCGGTGCCTCCGCCGGGCTCGGCCTCGCCCTCGCGAACGGGCTGGCCGAGCGCGGCTGGGCGCTGATCATCGATGCCCGTGCGGCGGATGCCCTCAAGAACGCGGCGGACACACTCGCCGCCCACACCGACGTCGTACCGCTGGCCGGTGACGTCACCGATCCCGAGCACCGGGCCGACCTGGTCGACGCCGTTGGTGAACTCGGGCGGCTCGACCTGCTGGTCAACAACGCCAGCTACCTCGGACCGAGCCCGCTCCAGCGCTTCGCCGCTACCGATCTCGCCGAGCTGCGGCGCGTGTACGAGGTCGACGTGATCGCGCCGATCGCGCTGGCCCAGGCGCTGCTTCCCGAGCTGACCGCTGCCTCCGGGGCAGTGATCAACATCAGCTCTGACGCGGCAGTCGAGGCCTACGAAGGCTGGGGTGGGTACGGCTCGGCCAAGGCTGCACTGGACCACGCCAGCGCAGTACTGGCCGCAGAGCATCCTGGGCTCGCCGTCTACGCGGTTGACCCGGGTGATCTCCGTACTGCGATGCACCAGGCCGCGTTCCCCGGTGAGGACATCTCGGACCGGCCGGAGCCTGCGAGCGTAGTACCGGCGTTCCTGCAGTTGCTGGACAGCCGGCCGGCGAGTGGTCGCTACCGTGCCGCTGAGTTCGCTCCGGCGGTGACCTCGTGAAAGTCCAGCCACAGACCAGGTTCACGCTGCCGGACGAGCTGAACGCTGTCGAACCACCGGAGGCACGCGGGCTCGCTCGCGACCAGGTGAAGCTGCTGGTCGCGGAGGGGTCGACCGTCACGCACACTCGGTTCGACCGGATCGGTGAGTACTTGCGGCCGGGTGACCTGCTGCTGGTCAACACGTCGGGCACGCTGGCTGCCGCAGTCGACGGCTCCTGGATCACGGGCTCAGGCGTCGCTCCGGTGGTCGTGCACTTCTCCACTGCTCTTGACGACGGCAGCTGGGTGGTGGAGCTGCGCAATGGCGGCTCCCCTCTGTTCGATGCCTCAGCAGGTGACCAGGTGGAGTTGCCTGAAGGGGTGCTGACGCTGCTCGAGCCGTATGAGCCGAGTGGCACCCGACTGTGGCGCGCCAAGCCGCCAGTGGCCGACGTGGTCGACTACCTGCGACGCAACGGGCGGCCCATCACCTACAAGTACGTCGGCCAGCAGTGGCCGTTGGCGCTCTACCAGACGGTGTTCGCGAACCAGCCGGGCTCTGCGGAGATGCCTAGTGCCGGCAGGCCGTTCAGCTTCGAGCTGGTGAGTCAGCTGGCGGCGGCCGGCGTACTGATCGCTCCGATCCTGCTGCATTGCGGGGTGTCGTCCCTGGAGAGTCACGAGCCACCCCTGCCCGAGCGGTACGACGTACCGGAGCACACTGCGGGGCTGGTCAACTGGGTGAGGGCCAATGGCGGTCGAGTGATCGCGGTCGGGACGACGGCTGTTCGGGCGATCGAGTCGGCGGCTCAGCCTGATGGCTCAGTGGCCGCGTCGAAGGGGTGGACCGACCTCGTCCTGGGACCCGACCATCCGGCGACTGTAGTGGACGGGCTGATCACCGGCATGCATGCGCCGGAGGCGTCCCATCTGTTGCTGCTCGAATCAGTGGTTGGGGGCGACGTCGTCCAGCATGCCTACGACGCCGCCCTCGAACACTCCTACCTGTGGCACGAGTTCGGTGACGTCAGTCTTTTGCTGCGTCGCTGACCTCGGCGCTCTCCGCTTCGGCCTCCACCGGTTCGACCGGGTCGAAGTCGGCGGGAGTGAGCGCTGCTGGTGGTCCGATCGGCGCCGGGCCGGCTTCGTTCCCGGGCCGGGCCCGTTTGTCGACCGCCCGCGGACTCACCGCGGCCACCGTGTGTTGTTGATGCCCATCATGAATGTCCTTACCTGCACGGTCCCCCGTTGGGACTTCACTTCCTTTGACGAGGCAGGGGTACCCCGCGTCATGCACCGACGCGAAATTGTGGCCTAGGCCCGAACTGGTTCGGTTTTCAACGGCCGACCACCTGACCGGGATGAGACAGCTCGGCGGGGATGAAATCGGTGGGGAACCCGACCTCGAATCCGGTCGCCGACTCGAGCTTGGCGACGGCCTCGACCGGCAGCTCGACCTCGAGTGCAGCGAGGTTGTCGGTCATCTGCTCGACCGAGCTGGCCCCCACCAAAGGAAGGACGGTCCGCGACCGCACCCGGGTCCACGCCAGCGCCACCTGAGGCGGACTCACGCCCAGTTCCTCGGCGACATCCCGTACTGCGGCCAGCACGGCCCGCTCGCGATCGTCCGCTGCTGACTCGACCGGCCGGGCCAGCTTCCCGTGCGCGAGCGGGGCCCAGGCCGTGACGGACATCCCGAAAGCCTCGGCCATCGGGAGCAACTCACGCTCGATGTCCCGCTGCAGAAGGCTGTACGGCACTTGCAGCCCGGCGAAAGGAGTCCAATCCCGGAAGTGGGCCAGCGTGTTCGCCTGCGAGACGATCCAGGCGGGCGCGTCCGAGATCCCGGCGTACAGGATCTTGCCGGCCCGGACGGCGTCGTCGAGTGCGCGCAGCGTCTCCTCGATCGGCGTGTGTGGGTCCCAGCAGTGCACCCAGTAGACGTCGAGGTACTCCGTGCCGAGCCGGCGCAGACTGGCTTCGAGGGCGAGCCGGAGGTTCTTCCGATGGTTGCCGGCGGCATTCACATCGGTGTGGTCCCGGAGCAGCGTGTACTTCGACGCGACCACGAACCGGTCCCGGCGCTCGGCCAGCACCGAGCCGACGATCTGCTCGGTCTGGTAGGCGTCCGCCGTGTCGATGAAGTTGCCCCCGGCCTCGGCGTACGCGTCGATGATCGGCCGGGCCTGGTCCACCGAGCCGAACCGCATGGCGCCGAGGACGAGCTCGGAAACGCGCAGGCCGGTCGGCCCGAACAGGCGGTAGCGCATCAGCGGCCGTACCCGTGCAGGAAGGCATGCACGCCCGTGGTGACGGCCTCGGTGATTTCTTCGGGGGTCATGCGTGCTCCTAGGTAGGACGGATTGGCGCCCGAGATGAGCAGCGAGAAGTGCAGAGCGGCACGCATCGGGTCGTCGACGCGGAGCAGCCCTTCCTCGGCCAATGCGGCCAGGCGATCAGCCAGCGCACGACGTACTGCGAGGGGTCCGGCCTCCTGCCACGCGTCGATCGCCGCTTGCGGGATGTGTCCGGCCTCGGCGTTGACCTGCCGGACCAGCGCGGAGTGCTCGGCGTAGTCCGGCATCGGCGTCCGCCAGGCGATACCGAACTCGGTCAGGTCGGCCTCCAGGTCGGTGATCTTGCGGAAGTATCGATCGACGATCCCCAACTGCGCGGCGGCCACCCGCTGCGCACTGTCCTGGATCACCGCCCTGAACAAGTCGGCCTTGTCCTGGAAGTGGTTGTAGATCGTCCGCGACGAAACCTGAGCCTCCGCCGCGATCACGTCGATACTCGCGCGGGCGTACCCATCCCGCGCGAACACGGTCAAGCCGCCGGAGAGCACTGCCTGTCGCTTGTCCACAAGCCCGAGTCTACAACGACCGTTGTACTAACTACAACGCTCGTTGTACCTTCGGATCATGGCATTCACCGAAGAAGAACTCGCTTACCTGAAGACCCAGCGACTCGCCCGGATCGCCACCGTCGGCCCGGACGGCCAGCCGGACGTCGTACCGGTCGGCTTCGAGTACGACGGCCGCTACTTCTACGTCGGCGGCGTGGATCCACGACGCACGCGCAAAGTGCTCAACGTGCGGGCCGGGCAGGAGAAGGTCGCACTCGTCATCGACGACTTGGTGTCAGTCGATCCCTGGTCCCCGCGCTTCCTGCGGGTGTACGGCACCGCCGAGGTCGTCGAGCGCTCGGGGATGTTCGGTGCCGGTGTCTATCTGCGGATCACCCCGACCACGTCGTGGAGCTGGCACTTGGATGGCCGGCCGCTGTCGCACGAGGACGAGGATTTCGCGCCCCGCCGGACGAAGCACTCAGTTGGCTAGCCAGTTGATCGTGGCGGGGAGCGCCTCGGCCAGCGGCGGGAGGTGGGGGTGCCACTTCAGTTCCCACTCGAGGGAGAGCCAGTAGTCCGTGCCTTGCAGGGTCTGCAGGAGCTCGGCGATCGGGTAGTCGCCGGTGCCGATCGGGACGGGCTGGTAGTCCTGGGTGGAGTCCTCGTCCTTGATCTGGATGAAGTCGATCCAGGGCTTGAGGAGCTCGAAGGCTTCGGCGGGCGTCTCGCCGTGGCTCCAGGTGTGCGCGCTGTCCCAGATCACCTTGGCGTTGTGGTGCGGAACCTCGGCGTCGAGGTGCCGGCAGAGCGCGGCCATCTTTGCGCCGGCCGAGTGCGAGTCGTGGGTCTCCAGCAGGATCCGGGCGTCCGTCGGGGCCGAGGCCACCCGGTCGAGCGCGCGGATCTCGCCGGGCGTCAGCGAGGCGCCGGTCTGCGCCGACGCTTTGCCCGGCTTTGCCGGGTCGTCACCCGGGAACACCCGGACTCCGCGGGCACCGAGATCGGCGGCGAGCTCGAGATGTGCTTCGAGCGGCTGTTCCTCGACCGCGCACAGCCGGACGTAGCTGTTGACCGACAGGATCTCCAGGCCGGCGTCCTCGATCCGGGTCCGCAGCGTCCGGCGCTCGGCGGCGGTCAGGCCGACATGAGTGAACTCGTCGTCTGCGGTCCGTAGCTCCAGGCCCGCGAAGTTGTTGACTTGGGCGAGTTCCAGCACGTGGTCCAACGGGGCGCCAGGACAGCCGAGCGTGGAGAAGCCAAGTCGCGTCATCTCTTGATACTAAAGATGGCCTGATCCCGGGGGGAGGGATCAGGCCATCGCGACGCTGGTTGGGGGGTCGGTCGGTCAAACCCAGCGTCGCCGGGGGTGGGTCCGGGGTGCGGTGATCTCCGAGTCGTCGTCCTTCTTCTCCGGGGCGGCCGGCTCGGCCGGGGCCTCGTAGGAGTACGGCGACGACTGGTAGTCCGTTGCCGGCTGATCGGAGTAGCTGGTGCCGTAGTCCGAGCTGTAGTCGCTGGAGTAGCTCTCCTGCGAGTAGCTCGGGGTGCCGTAGTCAGGAGCGTTGTAGGAGGTCTCCTGGGCCGGCGTGTACGAGTCGTAGCTCGTGGTCGGGCTGTACGACTCGTACGAGCTCTCCGACGAGTAGCTGTCGTACGACGGGGTGCTGTAGCTGGTGTCCGCCGTGTACGTCGGCTCCGGCGCGGCGGGCGTCGCCGGCTCGGAGTACTGGTAGTTGGGCGAGTAGTCCGAGGTGTACGACGTCTCGTAGTCCGACGTGCTCGCCGGGACAGCCGGGGCGTCGTACGCGGTGTAGGTCGTCTCCGGCGCGTAGGTCGGCGCCGGGCTGTTGTAGCTGGCGGCCGGGGTGTACGACGGCTCCGGCCCGTACGACGGGACTGTCGGCAGCGGCTTCGACGGGGTCAGGAAGTCGTCCTGCTCCGGGAGGGCGGGCGCCGACTGGTAGTAGCTGTCCGACGCGGGCACCGCGGCCTGGACGGTCGACGGGCTGTCGACCGCGACCCGAGCGGCCCTGCGACCAGCGCGCGCAACAGGCGCGGGCTCAGGCTCGGGTGCGGGCTGGGGAGCGGCTGCCGGCTCCGTGGAGGTCAGGTAGTCGGAGGAACTGCCGCCGTACGAGTAGGGCTCGGAGTAGGGGCTGGTCCAGGACGGCTCTGACGGCTCCGATGCGCGGGCGGCCGGCTGGTACGCGTACGGGCTCGGCTGGGCCGGGGCGAGGGTCGGCGGTGCGACGGTCTCGGCCTGCCAGCTCGGCAGCGGCGCGGACAGCAGGTCGTCGCTCGGCGTGGGCGGGTACGGGTTGGACGGGCTCGACCAGGTCGGCGTCTCGAGTCCGGAAGCCGTCTGCAGGTACGACGGAGTCGCCTCGATCACCTGACCGGTGTCCTCGCGCCAGCTCTCCACCGGGCTGAACTGCTCCGTGGCCGGGCCGGTGTCCTCCCAGGACTGGGCGGCGGGCGCGTCGGCGACGGGAGCGAACGGGCTCCACTTCGGCGGGGCCTCTTCGGCGGCGGGGGTGGCGGTGGCCAGCTGGAGTGCCGGCTGACGCTCCTGCCGCGCGGCCGGGGCCGCGATCGGCTCGGCGATCACCGGCTGCTCGGACGTGTCGTCGTCGGCGGCGACCCGGTACGACGGGACGGCCACCAGCTTGGGCTCGCGCTGGTCCCACCAGGGCATCCACTCGCGGGTGGTCTGCATGGTGTTGATCCGGCGGATGATCAGCGTCGCGGCCACCGCGGAGACGGCGGTCAGCGCCATCGAGGCGGTACCGGCCAGGGCGATGCCGCGCAGGGAGCCGACGGTCGCCTCCATCCACATCAGCGCCCGGCGGATCACCACGTCGAACACCAGAGCGCCGACCCAGGCGACCCACCACACCGAGGTGAGGAGGGGCTTCCTGAGCCGGCGGAGGTCGTCGGCGTACACGGGGGTCTTCGGATCGCTGGCCAGCCAGATGTCGTCGACGATCTGCTTGGGATAGACCAGGTTCGGGCCGGGGCAGAACCAGCTGGCCAGCACCCAGCCGTGGCTGCGGCGATGGTCGGCCTGGCAGAAGACCTCGGAGTTGACCCGGACCCGCCACAGCCAGATCACGAAGACCACGGCGGCGGCGACGGAGATGACGACGTTGGGGATCGAGGTGAGCCGGGAGATGCTGTCGGCGCGGTTCAGATCCGCGTCGTCGACGTTCGGGCCGCCACCGAGGTAGCTGTTGACGACGCCGTAGGTGTTCCAGTCGGACCACGTGCAGAGCAGATGAGTGACGGTCGAGGCGCCGAGCAGCCCGATCGCGATCCGGCCGATGGTGCCGACCTGCTGAAACTCCTCAGCCGCGTGTGGCTGCCACTCATCTTTTTCTTCAACAGCAGAAAGAACTGCTCGTTGCGGGTGGCTCACGTCGTGCGTCCCTCGCGTTGCTGGAACTCCGTCTGTTCGGCGTTTCGGTCGAGTCCTGCCCCCGCGTGACCGAGCCACATTGATACCACGAAGTAAGTACTCGTGTGGAGTCGATGCCAGCACAGAGGGTATCGACTTAACGCGGTCTTTTCGTACGCCCATCACCACTTGTAACGACCAAGTCGACCGTCCGTGACGCTTTGGTTTACGTGGCAGGCGGTTGGAATCCGCGTCCCAGCGGGAAACCTGCCTGGTCCTGGGCCCACCACGGCGTCCACGGCCGGTGCAGCTGGAGCTCGTTCACGCGCTGGATCAACATCACTGCGAGTACTGCCGCGGCCGTCGTACTGAGCGCCGAGATGCCGGACATCACAGCGTTCGTCCGAAGTTCGGAAAGTGGCGGCTCGCCCACCAGGACACTGCGCTGCCCGACGTTGTCGAGGACCAGCCCGACCACCCAGGTCAGCCACCAGGCCCAGACCAGCCGGGTGCCGGGGATGCCACGCAGGTTCTCGGTCTGCGGCGGGGTGCGCGGGTCGCTGGCCGCGACGATGTCGTCCACCACCCACTTGGGGTACCAGAGGTTGACCACCGGGCAGATCCAGCTGCCGAGCACCCAGCCGCGGCTCAGCCGGTGCTCGCCGCGGCAGAACATCTCCGCGTTCCAGCGGACCCGCCAGAGCCAGACGATGAAGACCGCCGCCGCGCCCAACAGCGCGAGTGCGGCGACGATGCCGAGCGACCCGGAGATCAGATCGGCCTGGTCGCGACGGTCCTCGTCGCCGGGGTACAGCCTGAGTGTCTGGTAGGAGTTCCAGTCGGACCACGCGGTGGCCCAGCTCAGCACCGTGACGACCCCGATCAGGACCGAGGCGGCCAGGCCCATGGCCTGTTCGGAGCTGAACCAGCGGTCCATCGGCGGCTGACCGACCATGTGCACCTCCTCGGAAACGGTGACCGGGAACGGTGAGGAGATCAGAAATAGCACACAGACAGTGATCGGGCGAGAACCTTGTGTGCGGCCCGATTCGGTGTCGGTGCTGTGAGGGACGATAGAGCCATGCGCTGGTCTGTGCTCGATTCGCCCATCGGCGAGCTGTCCGTGGCCGTCGACGACGACGGTCTGTGCCGGGTGCGGTTCGGCGCGATCGAGCTGGGTCCGGAGCGCGCCCAGGACCCGCTGCTGACGGCTGCCGAGGAGCAGCTGGCGGCATACTTCGCCGGTGAGCTCAAGGAGTTCGACCTGCCGCTGTCGGTGCGCGTCGGGTCGCGGTTCGAGCACGCGGTCTGGGACCAGCTCAAGCGGATCCCGTACGGCGAGATGCAGACGTATGGGGATGTCGCCAAGGCGGTGGGTGACCCGGGAGCCGCGCGAGCGGTCGGGACTGCGTGTAACCGGAACCCGATCCCGGTGATCGTGCCCTGCCACCGCGTCGTCGGGGCCGGCGGCAAGATGGTCGGCTTCGGTGGTGGCATCCCGCTGAAGCGCCACCTGCTCGAGCTCGAGGCCCGGATCACCCTCGAAACCAGCTGGCTGTAGACGGCAGTGCGGGGCGGGAATGGAACCCTGCGTGAAGAAGTTCTGGTCGAACGGTAAAGAAGTCACCGCTCCGGCGGATCCGATGGTTGTACTCGGCCGATCAAGCGCTAATGTCGCGGTGTGCGATCGAGCTGACACGGCTCGATCACACGTTTGAAAGAGAGCTCCGGTCCGTCCGCCGCTGCCGCACCCTGGTTCCGCCCCCGCACCCTGCCCGGAGACGAAAGAGATGACCCAACCCTCGTCCAGCTCGGCACCCCACGACGACCTGAGCGACCTGATGGACAAGAGCGCGGACGAGTGGTCCGCGCCGGAGATCCAGGACGCCGCCCGCTCGGCGATGCAACTGCACGCCCCGGACCGCGAACCGCTGACCTGGATCAAACGCTTCGGCGTCCTGCCCTGGCTGCACCGCAACCACGCCGTCTGCCGCGAGTGCGGCGGCAGCTACCCCTGCATAACCCACCGCTACGCCACCCAACTCCTCTCAGCCGGCCGAATCCCCATCACCCGCCCCACCCACCCCACCGAAGACCCCTCGCCCGCCTAACAGCTAGGTGGCGGAGCGGCCAGACAACGGCCGGGCCGACGCGCGCAACCTGCAAAGGCAGTTGCTGGTCCCGCACAGGCGGACGACAACCTCAGCCACCGCGACGAGGGTCCGCCTCATCGACGCGGCGGAGGCGTGGGACTCGGAGTCTGCGGACGGCCTGCGGGAAGGGTCGGCAGCTATGCGTTATCCAGCAGGTTCGAACAACCAGCGGACGACTGTCTGAGCCACCGCATGGCGTGTACGAACGAACAAAGGCCGCGGCCTCCACCTGGGGGTCGCGGCCTTTGCCGTTGCGGGGTGGTGCGTCAGGAGTCGGTCGGCTTGTCGGTCGAGCGACGCTGGGTGGTGCTGGTCTTCTTGGCGGCGCCGTTCGACGCGGACTTCGGCGCGTCGTCGGCCTGGGAACCGGCGGCACCGGACGTCCCGGACGTGTCCGACTTGGCGTCGGTCTTCTCGTCCTCGGTCTGCCCGTTGGCCGACTCGGCCTTCGGCGCGGCACTGGCCGGCTTGTCGGCGGCGGGGCGCGACGTAGTACCGGCGGGTGCCGAGCTGTAGTCGCGGCCGCTCGTCGGGGTCGACTGCCAGGCCGGCTCCGGCGGGGTGAGCAGCTTCTTCACGGCTGCGGCGGCCAGCGCCCCGAAGCCGAGGAACAGCACCACCTTGCGCAGCTTGTGGCTCTTCTTCGGTACGTCGATCTCACCCTTGAGCGCGGCCGCGGTGGCCTTGCCCCGGCGTGAGCTCTCCTCGATGACCGGCTCGGCCGCGGCGGCCAGCGTCGCCAGCGCCGCGGTCACCTTCGGCATCAGGTCGTCGTTGAACCGCTCGCGCGCCTTCTCGGCCGCGTGCTCGGTGGCCGGCCCGACCTTGCTCAACGCGTCGTCGATCACCGGCCCTGCCTTCTCGACTGCGGCGTGGGCGACAGCGGCGCCGCGCTCGACCGCCTTCTCGGCGTACGGCGACACCCGCTCCCGTGCGCTGCCCACGGCCGATTCGGCCAGCGGTCGGACCTTGTCCTTCGCGGTCTCGACCCGGCCCTTGGACTTCAACAAACCCACGGTTCCTCCTCGGTGCCGCCCCGCGGTCGCTGGACGGCTCTCCAGCCCATCGGCGGCATGGACGCTGCTGTATCGACTCTGGACAAATCCGGCTTCGTCTGCATCGTACGACGTACCCGGGTGCTAAACGTCCGAGGCGGAGCCGGACCGTCACTCCGACATCACCCTGAGCCCTCCCCGGGCACGTCGATGCGGCCAGAACTTGATGCCCATGACAGGATCGAAGCCGTAAGCCGTAACCCGATGAGGAGTAACCCGTGGCCGAAGAACTGTTCGCGACGCTGCAGACGACGAAGGGCGACGTCGTCATCAAGCTGTTCCCCGACCACGCCCCGAAGACGGTGCAGAACTTCGTCGGCCTCGCCGAGGGAACCAAGGAGTGGACCGACCCGACCACGGGTCAGCCCAGCACCGCCCGTTTCTACGACGGCCTCGGCTTCCACCGGGTCATCGACGGATTCATGATCCAGGGCGGCTGCCCGCTCGGTACCGGCACCGGTTCGCCGGGCTACAGCTTCGACGACGAGATCCACGCCGAGCTGCAGTTCAACCGGCCGTACCTGCTGGCGATGGCCAACGCGGGGATCCAGAACGGCCACGGGACCAACGGGTCGCAGTTCTTCGTGACCGTGGTCCCGACCCCGCACCTGAACCGCAAGCACACCATCTTCGGTGAGGTCGTCGACGACGACTCGAAGAAGGTCGTCGACGCGATCGCGACCGCGCCCACCACGGCCGGCGACCGGCCGACCGAGCCGATCGTGATCAACAGCGTCAAGATCGAGCGCAAGACCGTCTGATCCACCGCGGACCGGCTGCCTCCACGGCGGCCGGTCCGTACCCATTCTCGAAGACTGCCGGCCGACCGCGGAGGACCAGGGCGTGACCGAGACCGTCTGCTACCGGCACCCGGATCGGCGCGCGGGAGTCCGCTGCCAGCGCTGCGACCGGCCGATCTGTCCTGCCTGCATGAACAGTGCAGCGGTCGGGTTCCAGTGCCCGTCGTGCTTCAACGAGGGCGTGAAGTCGATCCCGCAGAAGCGTACGGCGCTGGGTGGAGTCGCCCGCGCGAACAACCAGGTCGTCACGATCACCCTGCTCGTGCTGAACGTGCTGGTCTTCATCGCGGTCCGATCAGGCAGCCCGCGGGTGTTGCAGGACCTGGTACTGGTCCCGGTCTTCGTCGAATCCGAACCGTGGCGACTGATCACGTCGGCCTTCACCCACGTGCAGATCTTCCACATCCTCTCGAACCTGTTCATGTTGTGGATGCTTGGCCCACAACTCGAGCAGATGCTCGGCCGGCTCCGGTTCGCCTTGCTCTACCTCGTCTCCGGCCTCGGCGGCGGGGTCGCGGTCTGGCTGCTCTCGTCGCCGATCGGGGCGACCCTCGGCGCATCCGGCGCAGTACTGGGTCTGGTCGGCGCGCTGCTGGTCATCAGCAGGGCGCAAGGGCAGGACATCAGCTGGATCATCAGTTACGTGGCGGTGACTGCGCTGCTCTCATTCATCGTCCCGAACATCTCTTGGCAGGGTCACCTCGGCGGCTTCGTCACCGGCGCGGCCATCGCCTGGATCTACCTCCAAGACACCAAACGCCGCCGCGCCAAAATCAACCGCTGACCGCCCCCGCGGCGGGCTCGCGACGCCTGCTCCGCTGCGCTACGCCGGCTGCATCGCCGGTAAGAGCTGAAGCCGACCCGCACAACCCCCGCGATGGCGAAGCAGACCCGCGGCTGCTGGGTGCGTGGACGGCTCGCGACGCCTGCTCCGCTGCGCTACGCCGGCTGCATCGCCGACGAGTACTGGCGCTGACGCGCGCGACCCCGCGGTGGCGGATCGATTGCGTGAAGCTGGCGTGCCGGTGGGCTCGCGACGCCTGCTCCGCTGCGCTACGCCGCCTGCATCGCCAGTAAAACCTGAAGCCGACCCGCACAACCCTGCGATGGCAAGCTGGCACGCGGCTGCCGGTGGTACGTGAACGGCTCGCGACGCCTGCTCCGCTTCGCTACGCCGGCTGCATCGCCGGTGAGTGCTGGCGCTGGCGCGCGCGACTCCGGCGGTGGCCGGAGCAAGTGGGTGGGGCTGGCGTGTCGGGTGGGCTCGCGGCGCCTGCTCCGCTGCGCTACGCCAGCTGCATCGCCGGTAAAGCTGAAGCCGACACGGTCGACCCTGCGACGGGAAACTGGCCCGGGGCTGCCGGGGTGCGTGGACGGCTCGCGACGCCTGCTCCGCTGCGCTACGCCGGCTGCATCGCCGGCGAGTACTGGCCCTGGCGCGCGCGACACGGCTGCGGTGAAGCCAGCGCGAATCGTGTGACGCCGGCCGAGGGGTGAACGGCTGGCGTTGAACGAGTCGCGGGCCACCTTTCCACGCTGGGGAGTTGCTGGTGGACGGTGTTCCGCCGTAGGACAACTGCGTCTGGTGTCGCGTCATTCTTCGATGACCGAGAGGATGTTGCCGGCCGGGTCTTTGAACCAGGCGATGGGCGGGCCGTCACCGCGGGCGATTCCGAGGGAGTCGTGGTGGTCGAAGTAGCGCTCGAAGGTGATGCCTTGGGCCACCATCGTGCGCACGGTGGATTCGATGTCGTCCACCGGGAAGTTCAGGACGGTGAACTCGGCCGGGACGTGATCGTCCTTCGGGTAGATCAGGACCGAACCGCCGGTGGCGAGTTCGAGGGTGAGCATGCCGTGGGCCGCCTTGACCGTGAGGCCGAGGGTGTCCCGGTAGAAGGTCTCGGCCGTGGGGATGTCGTCGACCGAGAAACCGCTGTACGCCTTGACCTTGCCGAACATCCTGGACCTCCTCAGTGAGGGGCGGCCGGGTTGGCTGCCCGTTCACCGGGGACGTCGGAGTGAGGATGCACGTCTCGACATTGTCAGTGGGGGTCAGTCGCTGGCTGTGCCCGTCAAGTATCGGGTGATGGTGGGGCCTAGCCAGGCGACTGCCTCAGGGCGGGTTAGGGCTGCTACTGGCGGCAGGGCCAGTACGTAGCGGCAGAGTGCGAAGCCGAGGGCTTGGGTGGCGACCAGGCCGGCTCGAGTCGCGACCTCGGACGGCATGCTCGCCCTGGCCAGTTGTCCGCCCGGCATGCTCGCGCTGACCGGCTGTCTGCCGGGCATGCTTGCGCTGGCCAGCGGCTCTCCATCTTGCGCGGTCGTCTGGCGTCCTGCCTGCGCGGCGTCTGAAGGGAATCCCTGTGCGGTGCCTGTTGGGGCAGCGGTCGTGGGGGCGCTCGGCGCGGGCTGGTGCAAGCTGGCGATCAGTGGGGCCAGTTGGTCGGCGAAGAGCTCGCGCATCCGCTCGGCCGCCACCGCGTTGGTGACGCTGGCGCGGAGTAGCGCCTGGAGGGAGTCGTCCTCCTCCCAGCGGTCGAGGAAGTGGTTGGTGAGCGCCGCGCCAATCTCCTCGCGCGGGAGCCGGCTCAGGTCGGGCAGCCGCAGGTCGAACTCCGCCGCTGCCGCGAAGAGTTTCTCCTTGCTGCCGAAGTACCGCATCACCATCGCCGGGTCGATTGCCGCGTCGGCCGCGATCGCGCGGATCGTCGCGCGCTCGTAGCCGTCGGCGGCGAACCGCTCCCGCGCCGCCGTGAGGATGCCGGCCCGGGTCCGGTCGGAGCGCCGCTCGCCTGTCTGACTCATCTCCACACCGTAGGTCAACAGGTGTTGACCTGGCCAGTCCGGCGCTCTACTGTCGTGTCAACAGGCGTTGGCCAACAAGCGTTGACCTTGACCCAAGGAGTCGAAGATGATCCCGGAACAGACCGAAGTACTGGTGGTGGGAGCCGGACCGGTAGGGCTGGCGGTCGCCGCGTCGCTGGCCGGTCAGGGGCGTCAGGTGACCGTCGTCGACCGTCAGGCGGTGGGTGCGAACACCTCCCGGGCAGCGGTCGTCCACCCGCGGACCCTGGAGATGCTGGAACAGATCGGCGTCGGCGACCGCCTGGCCGGCCTCGGCATCCACGCCAAGCAGTTCAACATCGCCGACGGCGACCGCACCCTCGTCCCGGTCCGCTTCGACAAACTGCCGACGGCGTACCCGTATGTCCTGATGGTTCCGCAAAGCACCACCGAGCAGGTCCTGCTCGAGCGGCTGGAGGAGCTCGGCGGCAAGGTCCACCGCCCGTACGTCGCCTCCGGTCTGCGGCAGACCGAGGAGGGGGCCGAGGTCACTCTGGAGTCGGGAGAGGTGATCAAGGCGCAGTACGTCGTGGCCGCCGACGGGATGCACAGCAAGATCCGCGACCTCGCCGGACTCGGCTTCAGCGGTGACGGCACACTGCCCCTGAACTTCACGCTGGCGGATGTGAGGGTGGAGGACGGCCTGCCGAGGGAGGAGGTGCTGCTGTACTTCTCGAAGGCAGGCATCCTGGTCGCCGCGCCACTGCCCGACGGCAGTTTCCGCTTGGTGGCCAAGGTGGACGAGGCGCCGGAGCACCCGGACGTCGCCTACGCCCAGCGATTGCTGAACGCCCGCGGCCCGAGAAGCCGCACCGCGAGGGTCACCGAGGTGATCTGGGGATCGAGGTTCCGCATCCACGAACGGGTGGCGGACCGGTACCGCGAGGGCCGAGTCGTGCTGGCCGGCGACGCAGCACACACCCACAGCCCCGCAGGCGGCCAAGGCATGAACCTCGGCCTGCGCGACGCCATCACCCTGGGCGAGGCGCTAGCAACCGCCCTGACCACTGGCGACGAAACCAACCTGAACAACTACGCCACCACCAGTCGCGAGGAAGCCCTCCGAGTAGTAGCCCTAGCCCACCGCCTAACCCGCCTAGCCACAGTCCCCGCTCCCCTCCGCCCCGCCCGCAACGCAGCCCTCCACCTCCTCTCCCACATCCCCACCTTCCGCAGCCGCTTCGCCCACCAACTAGCCGCCATAGACCACCGCTAGCCGGTCCGGGTGGGCTCGCGACGCCTGCTCCGCTCCGCTACGCCGGCTGCTTCGCCGGTGAGTACTGGCGCCGGCGCGCACGACCCCGCGGTGGTGAAGGGGACCCCGGGTGCGGGGGGGGTGGTGGGCTCGCGACGCCTGCTCCGCTCCGCTACGCCGGCTGCATCGCCGGCGAGAGCTGGCGCTGTCGCGCGTGACCCCGCGGTGGTGGAGCAGGCGCGAACTGTGCCCGTGGTGCTGGGGTGGGCTCGCGACGCCTGCTCCGCTCGGCTACGCCGGCTGCATCGCCGGCGAGAGCTGGCGCTGTCGCGCGTGACCCCGCGGTGGTGGAGCAGGCGCGATGCGTGCCTGCGGATGCCGGGGTGGGCTCTCGCAACGGCCTGCTCCGCTTCGCTACGCCGGCTGCATCGCCAGCGAGAACTGGCGCTGGCGCGCACGACCCCGCGGTGGTGAAGAGGACCCGCAGGTGTGGGCATGTGGTGGGCTCGCGACGCCTGCTCCGCGCCGCTACGCAGGCTGCTTCGCCGGTGAGTGCTGGCGCTGGCGCGTGACCACGCGGCCGGCGTCGCCGCTGGTCGAGTGCACGCGTAACCCGAGGGGTTCAGTTCGTGGGCTGGACGATCTGGATGAGGTGCCCGTCCAGGTCCTTGACCCAGGCGATGAGCAGCCGTCCGAGCCATGGGGCCGGTTCCTTGACGGGGTCCGCGCCCAGGGCCTGAATCGTCTCGTACGCCGATGACGTGTCGTCAGTCCACAAGATCACAGCTGCCCGCTGACCTTCGACGACGGGGTCGAGGCCATGGTCGTCACGGGTCGAACCTTCGCTCGCCAATCCGAGTCGATATCCGTCGAGGGCGAGATCGACATGGATCGGAGGTCCATCCGTGGGAGTCCTGAACACCTCTTCGAACCCGAGACCCTTGTAGAACTCGGCGGCGCGAAGAAGATCCTTGCTGAACAGGACGACCTGAGGCGTCTTGAACATGCCCATGAGCCTCACTGTGGCACAGCACCTTCGGTCCAGCGGGGCCCGACTCGTCGCTTCCCCATGTCGCTTCACCAGTTGGCGACCACGTCGGTACTCGCACTTCACTGCGTCCTCGTCAGCGACGTCGACGACGAACTGGCCAACCAGAACGTCGCGGCCGCGCGTTGAAGCCGGCGTAGCGAACCGAGCGGGAGTCGCGAGCCCTCCGCATACCCGCATCGCCCGCGCTCGTGCGATGGTGCCGGTGGCGCACACCTTCACCACGGCGGGGTCATGCGCGCTAGCGCCAGTTCTCGCTGGCGATGCAGCCGGCGTAGCGGAGCGGAGCAGGCGTCGCGAGCCCGCCGCGTAGCCGGCATCCGCGGGCATGGCTCGCCATCGCAGGGTTGCGCGCCGTCTGCCGTGCTCGCACCGCTCGGGGTTCATCCAGCAGTTCCGGTTCCTTCACCGGCCTCGCTGGTTGCGCATGCCTTCACCGCGCGGGGTCGTGCGCGCCAGCGCCAGTTCTCGCTGGCGAGGCAGGCGGCGTAGCGAAGCGGAGCAGGCGTCGCGAGCCCTCCGCGCGAGCTGGCGTTGCGCGCTCGCTTCACCACCGCGGGGTTGTGCGCGTCAGCGCCAGTACTCGCAGGCGATGCAGGCGGCGTAGCGAAGCGGAGCAGGCGTCGCGAGCCCTCCGCGCGAGCTGGCGTTGCGCGCTCGGCTTCACCACCGCGGGGTTGTGCGCGCCAGCGCCAGTACTCGCTGGCGATGCAGCCGGCGTAGCGCAGCGGAGCAGGCGTCGCGAGCCGTCTGCTCCGCTCGGTCCGGCCCGCCACTGCGGGGTTGTGCGCGCCAGCAGCACTCGACCGGCGATGCAGCCGGCGTAGCGGAGCGGAGCAGGCGTCGCGAGCCCGCCCCTCGAAGGCTCTTGCGCGGGTTTCCCCGTGCTCCCACGGGAATCGCTTCCGGTAGTAGCAGCGGAGCCCTACTCTCCAGTTACCTATTGCGACTAGTTCACTACTGGAGGTCACCGTGTTCCATCCCGCCCGATGGCACCGACTTGTTCCTCTCGCCTTGGCGGCTGTGGTTGTGGTCGGCGCCGGCAGTCAGGTGCAGGCTGTTGCGCCACCCGACCGCAAAGTCCAGGCCACCGAAAATTCCGAGCTGATCCAGCTACTCCGGATCAACACCCCCACAGCGGCCGATCGCAAACGCCTCACCACCCTCGACCTCGATCTGGCCGAGTCGGCCGGCCCCGGCTACGTCGACGTTGTTGCTTACGGCAAGCAAGATCAGCGCCTGCTCAAGCTCGCCGGCTTCACCTGGTCAACCCTCGAGGACGACCTCAAAGGCGCCGACAAAGAACGCGAGGCAGCAGACGCGGCGTACGCGAAAGCCGTGCGAAACAAGCAGATTCTGGCCACTCTCCCGAGTGGACGTACGGCGTACCGGCAGCTGGCCGACTACAACAACGACCTCGCTTCGTTGGCGTCGCAATATCCAAGCAAGGTCAAGCAGATCACCCTCAAGAACACTTCGCTCGAGGGCCGTGCGGTTCGCGGGATCGAGATCAGCCGCAACGTCGAGGTCAGTGACGGCAAGCCGGTCTTCATCATGATGGGCCTGCATCACGCCCGCGAGTGGCCGTCCGGTGAGTTGACGATGGAGTTCGCCTACGACCTGCTGAAGAACGACGGCGTCGTACCGCGGATCACCAACATCCTCGACAAAGCGCGGATCGTCATCGTCCCGGTCGTCAACCCCGACGGCTTCAACCTCAGCCGCACCCTCGGCTACGAGATGAAGCGGAAGAACTGCCGGATCACCAATGGGCAACTCCCGACGCCCGGCCAGTGCGCGCAGTCAGCCAACCAGTCGCGCGGCGTCGATCCGAACCGGAACTACTCCGGCTTCTGGGGCGGACCCGGTGCCTCGACCAGCCTCACCTCCGAGACGTACCGCGGCCCGAGCGCGTTCAGCGAGCCCGAGACGCGCAACATCCAGGCGCTCGTCTCGTCGTACCAGGCGACCACCTTGATCACCAACCACACCTACTCCAACCTCGTACTACGGGAGCCCGGCTACGCCAGCGCCGGCAAGACGCCCGACGAGCCGCTCTACAAGTCGCTCGGTGACCAGATGGCCGCGCAGAACGGCTACAGCAGCCAGTTCGGCTACGAGCTCTACGACACCACCGGCACCACCGAGGACTGGTCGTACTACGCGACCGGCGGTCTCGGCTTCACCTTCGAGCACGGCGCGAGCAGCTTCCATCCCGCCTTCTCCAACATCCCCAACTACTACTTCGGCTCGGGAAGCACCGCGGGCAAGGGAAACCGCGAGGCCTACCTGATCGCGGCGGAGAGCACGATCAACCCGGCCCGCCACTCGGTCATCACCGGCACGGGCCCGGCCGGCGCCGTACTGCGGCTGAAGAAGTCGTTCAACACCAAGACGTGGAACGGCACCAACATCCCCGATGTCCTGGAAACCAAGATGACCGTACCGGCGGGTGGCACCTACACGTACCACGCGAACCCGTCGACCCGGCCGATCGTCGTCCAGCAGGGCGGGACCGAGTCGTGGACGCTGACCTGTGAGCGCCCGACCGGCCAGGTGCTGGAAACCCGCCAGATCACCGTGGCGCGCGGCGCATCCGTCACAGCCAACCTCACCACCTGCGCGGCAGCGTTCTAACCAGCCGAAGACTCGCGAATCTGCAACGTGTACGGGACGGTGAGGTCGCGCCGGTCGACCTCACCGGTTCCGGCAATCCGGTCCAGCAACAGCCCGACGGCCTGCTCGGCCAGCCACTCCATGTCCGGCGAGATCGTCGTCAGCGACGGTGAGTGATAGCGCCCGTCCTCGATGTCATCAAACCCAACCACGGCGACATCCCGCGGCACCGAAAGCCCTGCCTCAGCAAGCGTCCGCAGCGCACCGATCGCCAGCAGATCGTTGAAGCAGAAGACCGCATCCGGCGGCTCGGGCAAGGCGAGCAACTCCCGCATCGACGATGCGCCGTCCTCGCGGTGATAGCCCGTCCCGGCCAGCTCCAGCGTCGGATCGTGCGGCAGCCCGGCGGCTTTCAGCGCCTTGCGATACCCCTTCCGCCGTACTGCGCCGGTGCCCGCGCCGCCGCCGACTCCGATGGCCGCGATCCGGCGCCGGCCGATCGAGATCAGGTGCGTGGTCGCGTCGAAGGAGGCCTGGACCGAGTCGACCGCGACGTGGTCGAGGGTGCCGCCCGCGTGCCGTTCGCCGAGCAGGACCAGCGGTTTGGCCGTGTCGGTCCGGGCGATCTTGGTGGGCGCGGTGGTGATCGGGGAGAAGATGATGCCGTCGATCAGCTGGCCGCGCATTCCGCCGAGGACGAGCTTCTCGGCGGCCGCCTCACCTTCGGTCTGGTCGATCAGCACGGTGATGCCGCGCTTCTTCGCGGCCCGGCTGATCGCGGCGCCGAGCTCCGCGAAGTACGGCGAAGCCATCTCGGGGATGGCCAGGGCGATGAAGTCCGACCTGCCCTTGCGCAGTGACCGGGCGCTCACGTTGGGTGTGTAGTCGAGGGCCTCGATCGCGGCCTGGACCTTGGCCCGGGTCCGGGCGGTGATGTGCGGATAGTCGTTGATCACGTTGGAGACCGTCTTCACCGATACTCCGGCGCGAGCTGCCACGTCGCTCAGCCTGGTCACCATACGGTCCTCCCTCCACCCGAACGATCGCAGTCTGTCATGCCGGTGCGGCGCTTCGTGCGGTCACAAGACGGCGACAGGACCAGTAGATCCAATGGTCAGCTCTTTACAGCCGATGTCAATCGTTGTAAAAACTCAGGTTAATCGTTGTAAAGATTCCTGTGGAGGATCTGTGGCGCGTCTTGCGGTCGATCCCGCGTTTGTCGTCGGTGCCCTGGACCGGCGCCTGTTCGGCTCGTTCGTCGAGCACATGGGCCGCTGCGTCTACACCGGCATCTACGAGCCGGGACATGCCACCGCCGACCCGGAAGGGTTCCGTGAGGACGTGCTGGCACTGGTCCGCGAGCTGGGCGTGACGGCGGTCCGCTACCCGGGCGGCAACTTTGTCTCCAACTACGACTGGGAGGACGGCGTCGGCCCGAAGGACCAACGGCCGCGCAAGCTCGACCTGGCCTGGCGGGCGATCGAGCCGAACCAGTTCGGCACCGACGAGTTCATGAGCTGGTCCCGCAAGGCCGGCGTCGAGCCGATCTGGGCGGTCAACCTCGGTACCCGCGGGATCAAGGAAGCCGTCGAGCTGCTCGAGTACACCAATCTCCCCGCCGGTACCGAGCTGCCGGACCGCCGAGTGGCCAACGGCAACAAGGAGCCGTACGGCATCAAGGTGTGGTGCCTGGGCAACGAGATGGACGGGCCCTGGCAGATCGGCCACAAGACCGCCGAGGAGTACGCCCGGCTGGCCGAGGAGACCGCGAACGCGATGCGCCGGGTCGACCCCGGGGTCGAGTTCGTCGCCTGCGGATCGAGCAACCGGTACATGCCGACCTTCGGCGACTGGGAACGCACGGTGCTCGAGCGCACCTACGACCTGGTCGACCACATCAGCCTGCACGCGTACTACGAGCCGAAGAACGGCGACCAGCAGAGCTTCCTCGCGGCCGCCGAGCAGATGGACCGGATGATCTCCGAGGTGGTCGCCACCGCCGACCACGTCAAGGCGCTCAAGCGCAGCGAAAAGGAGATCACCCTCTCGTTCGACGAGTGGAACGTCTGGTACCAGCAGCGCTTCCCCGGCGAGCTCGGCCTGGACATCCGCGAGGTCAGCCCGCTGATCGAGGACACCTACACCGTCGACGACGCGGTCGTGGTCGGCAGCCTGCTGATCACCCTCCTCCGGCACGCCGACCGGGTGAAGATCGCTTGCCTGGCGCAACTGGTGAACGTGATCGGCCCGATCCGCACCGAGCCCGACGGCCGGGCCTGGCGGCAGACGATCTTCCACCCGTTCGCGCTGACCGCGCAGTACGCGGGCTCGACGGTACTGCGGACCGAGGTGGCCGGCCCCGAGATCGACACGGCGGAGTACGGCCGGGTACCGGCAGTGTGGAGTACCGCGACCTACGAGGAAGCCACCGGCGAGGTGGTGCTCTTCGTGGTGAATCGAAGCGAGACCGACAAGGTCGACCTGGAGGTCCCACTGCGCCCCGGACTGCGGGTGGTGGAGCACCTCGCCCTGTACGACGACGACCGCAGCGCGGTCAACACCGCGGAAGATCCCGACCGGGTGGTCCCTCGCCGGATCGACGGAACCGAGGTCCGCAACGACAGCTGTACGGCCACGTTGCCCCCTGCTTCGTGGCACATGATCAGGCTCTCCCCTGGAGGTACACGGTGAACACCATCAACCGGCGTTTGGTGCTGGGCGGACTCGGCGCTCTGGGGGCGGCCGGCGTGCTGGCCGGCTGCGGCTCAGGCTCGGCAGGTAAGCCCGGCGCGGGCCCCGCGGCCGGCGACGGCGGCGCGAAGGGGTACGACGGCCCGGCCGTCGAGCTCGACTTCTGGAACGGCTTCACCGGTGGTGACGGCCCGTTCATGCGCAAGATCGTCGACCAGTTCAACTCCGAGAACCAGAACATCAAGATCAAGATGACCGTGATGCAGTGGGCCGACTACTACACGAAGCTGCCCACCGCGGTCAGCAGCGGGCGCGGTCCCGCGGTCGCGATCATGCACGTCGACTCGCTGGCCACCAACGCGGCACGCAACGTGATCGAACCGCTCGACGACGTGGCGAAGGCGCTCGACCTCAAGCAGGACGACTTCTCCGAGGTGGTCTGGAAGGCCGGCGAGTACAACGGCAAGCGGTACGGCATCCCGCTGGACGTGCACCCGCTCGGGTTCTTCTACAACAAGACGCTGATGAGCCAGGCCGGCCTGGACCCGGCCAAGCCGCCGGCCACCGCCGACGAGTACATGGCCGCGCTGGACGCCCTGAAGGGCAAGGGCATCATGGGCCACTGGGCGACTCCGTTCCAGTTCACCGGCGTGCTCACTGTCCAGGCGCTGCTCTGGCAGTTCGGTGGCGAGCTGTTCAACGACGACTCCAGCAAGGCGACCTGGGCCGACGAGGCCGGGGTGAAGGCGCTGACCTGGTTCACCGACCTGGTGAAGAAGGGCTACAGCCCGAAGAACGTCGCCCAGGACGCCGACAACATCGCGGTGATGAACGGCAAGAACGCGTTCATCTGGAACGGCATCTGGAACATCAACACCTTCAAGGAGAAGAAGGGCCTGGAGTGGGGCGTCGCGCCGCTGCCGAACATCGGCGGCAAGAAGGCGGCCTGGGCCGGCTCGCACCAGTTCTGCCTGCCGAAGCTGAAGACGCCGGACCAGAACAAGTCCACCGCCGCGCGCGTGTTCGTCAACTACGTCAGCCAGAAGTCGCTGGAGTGGGCCAAGGGTGGTCAGGTCCCAGCTCGCAAGCAGGTGCGTGAGTCGGCCGAGTTCAAGGCACTCACCGACCAGGCCGCACTGGCGACCCAGATCGACGACCTGCACTTCCCGCCGCCGATCCCCGGCATCGGTGACGCGCTGACCGAGCTGAACAAGGCGGTCAACGAGGCCGTCCTGCTCAAGGCCGAGCCCGCCAAGGCCCTTTCCGACGCTGCCGCCCGGGCAGACAAGATCCTGGAGGCCAACCGCAAGAAGTACGGCGCGTAAGCGATGGCGGTCCAGGCCAGCGCGGGCACGCTCCGGAAGCGCCGTGCCCGCGCCTCCTCCGCCGTCCGCGGGTACGGCCGCGCGACGCCGTACCTGTTCCTGGCGCCGTACCTGCTGCTGTTCCTGATGTTCGTGATCGGGCCGGCCATCTTCGGCTTCTGGATGAGTCTGCACGACTGGGACTTCCAGTTGCCGGGCAAGCCGTTCGTCGGACTGCAGAACTACAAGGACCTGTTCGACCCGCTGTCGGCGACGGCCGAGCCGTTCTGGCACGGCATGCGGGCGACCGGGATCTTCACGGTCGCGTCGGTGCCGTTCCTGGTGGCGTTGCCGCTCGGGCTGGCCGTGCTGCTGAACCGCAAGTTCCCGGGCCGGACCTTCTTCCGGGCCGTGTACTTCGCGCCGTTCGTGCTCGGCGTGGCCGTGATCGGCCTGATGTTCCGCTACATCCTGGACACCAGCTTCGGTCTGCTGAACGCCTTCCTCGGGCTGTTCGGCGTCTCCGAGATCGGTTGGACGAACGACCAGCCCTGGGCGTTCGTCTCGCTGGTCGCGGTCACGGTGTGGTGGACGGCCGGTTTCAACGCGATCATCTACCTGGCCGGGCTGCAGGACATCCCGGCCGAGCAGTACGAGGCGGCCGAGCTGGACGGGGCGAACACCTGGCAGCAGTTCCGCAACGTCACGTTGCCCGGGCTGCGGCCGGTCACCGTCTTCATCATCACGATCACCTTGCTGGCCAGTGCCAACATGTTCGGCCAGTCGGTGCTGATCACCCAGGGTGGACCCGGTGACTCCACCGCGACCGCGCTGATGGTGATCACCGACACCGGCTTCAGCCAGTTCCGGATGGGCCAGGCCACCGCGATGAGCTACCTGCTGGCGCTCTGCCTCGCGGTCGTCTCGCTGATCAACTTCGCCCTGCTGAGGGAGCGCAAGTCATGAGGCGCCGACCGTCTGCCGCGTTCTGGGTCCTGGTGATCCTGCTGACCGTGCTGGTGATCGTCCCGCTGCTGTGGATGGTGATCACCTCCTTCAAGACGATCGGTGAGTCGCAGGCCGACCCACCGACCCTCGTCCCGCAGGACCCGACCGGCCGGGCGTACGGCGAGATCCTCACCACCGGCGGCCAGAACCCGGTACTGCGCTGGGCGCTGAACAGCTTCGGCGCGGCAGCGTTCCACGCGCTGCTGGTGGTCGTGGTCTCGTCGATGGCCGGCTACGCCCTGGCCCGGATGGAGTTCCGGTTCAAGAACGCCATCTTCTCGGTGATCCTGCTGACCCTGTTCGTGCCCGGCTTCGTCTTCCTGATGCCGAACTACCTGCTGATGGACAACCTCGGCTGGCTGGACACGCTGCTGGCGTTGATCGTCCCTGGCGCGGCCGGTGCGTTCGGGGTGTTCTTCATGCGGCAGTTCTTCCTGGCCATCCCGAAGGAGCTCGAGGAGGTCGCGATGATCGACGGCGCGAACGCCTGGACCGTCTTCACCCGGATCATCCTGCCGAACGCCAAACCCGCCTTGGCCACGCTGACCGTGCTGTCGTTCCTGACCAACTGGAACGACTTCATCTGGCCGCTGTTCGTGCTGTTCAGTCCGGAGCGGCTGACGCTGCCGGCCGGCCTGACCCTGCTGCAGGGTGCCTACACGACCGACTACCCGGTGATCATGGCCGGTGCCACCGTGGCCGCCGTCCCGGTCCTGATCCTCTACGTGTTCGTCCAGCGCTACGTCATCGAAGGTGTCGCGCGCAGCGGCATCAAAGGCTGACCCACTCCCCTGAGAGGACCCCGCCCGTGCCTCCTAGACGTCTACTGGTGGCAGCACTCGCTGTCGCCGCTGTTGCCACCGGTACTACGGCCGCTACCGCCTCACCTCCGCCCACAATCACTACTCAGAACGCCATCTCGTCCTCCTTCGCCGACACCTTCGCCGACCCGGCGGTCATCCAGGGCCGCGACGGCTACTGGTACGCCTACGCCACCTCCGACCCACTGGTTGCCAACGGCCCGTTCGGTCTCATGCACATGGCCAGGACCAAGGACTTCGGCTCCTGGGAGTACCTCGGCACGGTCTTCAACGACGAGACCAAACCGAAGTGGGCCGCACCCGGCTCGTTCTTCTGGGCACCGGACATCCGGTACTTCGGTGGCCGGTACGTCATGTACTTCACCGTCACCGACACCCTCGCCAACCCTGGTGGCGATCCTGCGATCGGTGTCGCCACCGCGCCGACGCCGACCGGCCCATGGACGGCAACGGACGGCCCGGTCGTCGCACCGAAGCCGGACGGCAACGGCGGCTACTTCGGCACCATCGACCCCGCGATGCTCACCGCCGCCGACGGCAAGCGCTACCTGTACGCCGGCGGCTTCTACGGCGGCATCTCCGTCACAGAGCTCTCCCCCGACGGCCTGACCTCAGTCGGTACTCCGACCCAGGTGACCGTAGGCGACCGCTACGAGGGCGCGTACGTCGTCTACCGGGACGGCTGGTACTACCTGATGGGCTCGTCGATGAACTGCTGCGCGGGCCCGACCACCGGGTACTCCGTGTTCGCCGGCCGCTCCAAGTCGCCCCGCGGCCCGTTCCTGGACGCCGACGGCGCCTCGATGAACGAGTCCCGCGTCGGCGGGACCACGGTCATCACGCAGAACGGCAACAAGTGGATCGGGCCCGGCCACCACGCGTTCATCACCGACGCGGCCGGTCAGGACCACATCGTCTACCACGCGATCGACCGCGCGACGCCGTGGCTGACCGACCCGTTCGGGATCAACCGGCGGCCGATGCTGATCGACCGGATCGACTGGATCGACGGCTGGCCGCGGACCCGGGCCGGCGCCGGTCCGTCGGACACGCCTCAGCCCGCACCGACCACTGGCTCGGGTGCAGGCATCGACTCGGCCGATCCGGCGAGTGGACTGTGGGGCGCGACCAGGCTGGCTGGTGACTCGCTTGGTGGACCGACTGCTTCGATCCGTGGTGTGGCTGCGACGAGGCAGTCCGCGCCCGGTGGATCTCTGCGGGTCGAGGCCGATGTGAAGCTCGGCAGCAGTTTCACCACCGTTGTGGGTGGCGGTGCCGTGGTGGTGACCGTTGGCAGCAACAAGATCAGCATCGTTGCGGGCGGCCGGTTTGCGAATGCCGCGTTGCCTGCGGACTTCGACCGGTCGCAGTGGAACAACCTGATCGTCCAGGTCTCTGGCAACACCGTGACGGCTCGGGTGAACGACGCCGGGCTCGGCGACCTGTACGCCGAGGCGCGACTCGTAGTACCGGGGCTGAAGGTCGGTGCTGCACCTGTGCGGTGGCTTGGGACCGCTGAGCTGGACAACTTGACGGTGCGGCCCGTGGCGGAGCCGGTACGCCGCGCCGCCGCAGTACCGGTTGCTGGGGAGTTGCTGGCTGGTGACGAGTTCTCTGGCGGGCTTGGGGATCAGTGGTCGTGGGTCCGACCGCACTCGCGGGCAGTAGTTGCCGATGGCAAATTGTCGTGGCCGCTGCAGAACACCGACCTGGTTGGCTCGGGCAACAATGCGAGCCTGTTGTTCCACCAGACGCCGGCGCTGGACAGCTGGATCGCGGAGACGAAGCTGCACCTCGATCTGGGTGAGGGCGACATCCGCAACTACCAGCAGGCCGGGATGATCGCGTACCTGAACGACGACGACTTCGCCCGGCTCGGCGATGTGGCGATCTGGCGGACGCGGCAGACGGAGTTCGGCCGGGAGTTGGTGGCGCGGGCTGACGGCGCGACCAGTTACGGCGGGGCAGCCATCGGACGACCGGCGCCGACCATGTGGATACGGCTCGCCTACCACCGCAATGCGGCTGGGGAGCACGTCTACCGGGCCGGAACGAGCGTGGACGGCAAGAAGTGGACGTGGGGCGCGTCCTGGGTGCTGCCGGCCGGTACTACGCCGAAGCTCGGTCTGTACGCGCATGGCGACCAGACTGGGTCCAACCCGCCGCCGGTTGCGACGTTCGACTACCTGCGGTTCTACACGAGCAAGTGATGCTGCGCCGGCTGGGGTTGTTGTTGCTGTGTTTGCTTGCCGTCTCGGCATGCAGCAGCGACGACAACCCCGGCGGTGCCGAAGGGACCCAAATGGGCTTCACGAACCCTGTGTACGACAACAACTTCGCCGACCCGCACGTGATCGCGGTCGGTTCGGAGTACTACGCCTACGCGACCAACGGGCCGCTCGGCAACATCCAGACGCTGAAGTCCACGGACCTGGTTTCGTGGGAACAAGTGGGCGACGCGTTGCCCTCGCTCCCCGCATGGACCTCAGCGGGCAAGGTGTGGGCGCCAGAGGTCGCGGTGCACGGACCTGACCGTTTTGTCATGTACTACACGACGTCCGACGACAAGTCCGGGCGTCAGTGCGTGGGTGTCGCGGTGGCCACCGAGGCCCAAGGTCCCTTTGTCGACAAATCGAGTAATCCCCTGATCTGTCAGGTAGCCGAGGGTGGGTCGATCGACGCCAGCCCGTTCCGGGACTCGACCGGTCAGCGCTGGCTGTACTGGAAGAACGACGGCAACGCGATCGGCGCCGACACCTGGATCTCCGTGTCCCGGCTGTCGGACGACGGGCTGAGGCTGACCGGCGAGACCACCCGCCTGATCAAGCAGACGCTGCCGTGGGAGGGCAACCTGGTCGAGGCGCCGTATGTTGTCGAACGCAACGGAAAGTTCCACCTCTTCTACTCGGCCAACGCCTACGACAAGGCCGAGTACGCGGTCGGGCACGCGCTCTGCGGCACGCCGGCCGGTCCGTGCGTGAAGTCGGGCGACCCCATCCTCACGACCTCGGACGACGCGGCCGGCCCCGGCCACAACATGGTGCTGATGAAGGACGACCGCTACTGGTTCGTTTACCACGCCTGGGACCCGTCCCTCATCGGCGTCGATCCGCCCGGGCGCACGATGTGGCTGTCCGAGCTCACCTGGAACGGCGATGTCCCGGTCGTCCAGGCACCGAGGAAAGAAATCCCGGAGAAGCCCTAACTTTTCCGTACCACGCCGCATCACCTGAAGTGTGACCTCGATACGACAAAACCTCATCCGCGCCGGCCTCACTCTGGCCGGCGCGTCCCTGCTGGGTGCCGCAGCGCTGGTGACACCCGCCCATGCCGCCTCCACGAGCGCGCAGAGCACCACTGCGGCCTGCTCCATGAACCCCGGCTCGGTCACGGCTACCGGTGGCCATGCGAGCAGCATCGTCACCGCCGCTACGCCGCCGACCAAGACTGACCAGCACACCGTCCCCGGCGTGTTCCAGCCGGGGAAGGCGCGCATCACGTCGACGTACGCGCACGAGCCGAACATCTCGGGGATGGATGTCGCCGGCTACGTCATCCAGGGGGACAGCCTCTACTGGCACACCTACTGGCAGACGGGCGCCGGCGGCATCGACAAGAGCGTCCCGAACTCCTTCCAGCGGGTCGGCGGCGGCTGGACGAACTTCGTCGCGCTGGAGACGTCGTCGTGGGAGGACAAGAGCCGGGCCCGCCACTCGGCGTACGGGCTGCGCAGTGACGGGACGCTGCTGCGGTGGGACATCGCCCGGAACGTCTGGCGCGCGAAGGGTTCCGCCGCCGGCTTCAGCTCGGTCAAGTCGCTGGCGCTGATCAGCAAGACGGCGACCTACGACACCTTCCTGGCGAACACTCGCAGCGGAGCGCTCTACACCATCCGGATCCCGGCGACGTCGCCGATGAAGCCGATCGTGACCAAGGTCCGCGGGTCCGGCTGGGGCAGCCTCGACAAGCTGATCGCCAACAAGTGTGGCCAGTACGGCACCCTGCTGCTCGCCATCGACAAGGAGACCAAGTCCGGCTTCCTGTACGCCGTCGGTCACGCGAACGGTGCGTCCACCGTCATCAACCGCCTTGGCAAGACCACCGGCAGCTTCCCGGACGCGGTCAACTTCCGCTGGGGTCCGGTCTGGTTCCTCGACCCGCTGAATGGCGACTGAGCACTTCGGAGAGCACGTCCAGGGCCTGGTGGAAGGCTACGTCGTCAGGAGGGGTGGCGTAGCCGATCACCAGGCCCGGAGGTCCGGGGACAGAGCGCTGGTAGTCCGAGAGTGGAGCAACCACGACTCCAGCCGCTCTTGCCTCGGCTGAGAGCGCCCGGTCGTCTGTGCCGGGTAGTAGCAGGGTGATGTGGAGCCCTGCGTCCTGGCCGACGATCTGGCCGTAGGGGGCGAGTGCTGCGCAGGTGTGGTTGCGGCGTTCGGAGTACAGGCGTTTTGATCTGCGGATGACCTGGTCGAGGTACCCGTCCCTGAGCATGGCCAGGAATGCCGCCTGCATCGGCCAGCCGGGCCAGTCGCCGACCTCCTCCCGGTACGCCGCCAGCCGGTCGACCACGTCGGGTGATGCCACCAGCCAGCCCAGTCGCAGGGCAGGGCTGAGCACCTTCGACAGTGTGCCCAGGTGGACCACCCGGTCGAGATCCAGTTGGGCGAGCGCGGGCAGTGGCGCTACGTCGTACCGGAATTCGCTGTCGTAGTCGTCCTCGATCAGCGTCGCCCCGGTGCGCCTTGCCCAGCGGATCAGTTCGTTGCGCCTGGCGACGGGGAGGCGGCCGCCGAGAGGGTACTGGTGCGAGGGCGTCACGTAGACCGCCGACAGGTCCGGGCCGAGGTCGGAGACCAGGATGCCGTCCTCATCCACAGCGATGTCCACAACCTTGAGCTCGTGCTGGCGGGCAGCTGAGACCGCTGTAGCGAAGCCGGGGTCCTCGATGGCGATGCGGTCGCCCGGCTGTCGGGTCACGGACAGCAGTAGTCGCAGGCCGTGTGAGGTGCCGTCTGTGATCAGCAGGTTCTCCGGGCCGCAGGCGATGCCGCGGACGCGTCCTACATGCTCAGCCAGCGCGGAGCGGAGCTCCGGTAGGCCGGCGGGATGGTCATAGCCGCTGGCCGGCGCCTGGGTCGACACCTCCCGCCAAGCCCGCTTCCAGCCGGCATCGGCCACGGGGCTGATGTACGGGATCCCCGGACGCAGTGTCAGCAACGGCGGCCCAGCAGGCTCGGGACTGCGCGCGGGTGTCCGCAGTACCGGCTGCAGCGGTACTACGTCCGCCACGTAGGTGCCCGAGCCGGTCCGCCCCGCGATCCAGCCCTCGGCATGCAGTTGGTCGTACGCCGCTTGCGCCACCGAGCGCGACACGGACAGGTCCCTGGCCAGGTCGCGGGTGGACGGCAGGCGGTGCCCGGCCTGCAGTCGGCCGTCACGAATGGCCGCGCGGAACTGCTCAGCCAGCTGGAGATGCAGCGGGCCGCTGCCGTCGCGGGCCAGGACGAGTGGGAGCGAGCTGTCCAAGTGGACTACCTGATTCGTTCGGGAATGGACCGTGCCAGCATGCCATTGAGCCGCCACGATGGAACCATGACCATCACCACGCCGCTCTCGCCGACCGACCGGACCAGACTCCGCAGGGAAAAGGACCGCGCCGCAACCGACCGCGCCGCCCTGCACGACGTCCTCCGCGACGGGATGTTCTGCCACCTCGGAGTCGTCGTCGACGGAGCCCCGCTGGTGCTGCCGACGGCGTACGGGGTGGACCTGGACGCCGGCGACGACGGCACGCTCTACCTGCACGGCTCGGTCGCCGCCCGGAGCGTGGTCGCGTCCCCCGACCAGACAATCTGCGTCACCGTCACCCACGCCGACGGGCTCGTGCTCGCCCGCTCCGCCTTCCACCACTCGGTCAACTACCGCTCGGCGGTCATCTTCGGCGTACCAACCCTCCTCACCGACCCGGACGAAAAGCTCCACGGCCTCAACCGAATCGTCGACCACCTGGTCCCAGGTCGCTCGAGCTCGGTCCGGCCGCCGAGCCGCAAGGAGCTGGCCAAGACGTCCGTCCTGGCGCTTCCTTTGACCGAGTCTTCGGTCAAAAGCCGCGCCGGTGCCGCCAACGACGACGAAGCAGACCTCGACCTGCCGTACTGGACCGGCGTCATCCCGCTCCGGGTCGTCGCTGAAGAACCGATCACCAACCCCGACTGCGACCTCCTGGTCCCAGCCCACATCCGCACCCGAGCCAACCAACTAGGCGCAGTACCCACCCACACCTGAGCGCCAACCGGCCAGTCGGAGGGCTCGCGACGCCTGCTCCGCTTCGCTACGCCGGCTGCATCGCCGGTGAGTACTGGCGCTGTCGCGCGTGACCCCGCGGTGGCGAAGCAAGTGCGATGCATGCCCGCGGGTGCCGGGGTGGGCTCGCGACGCCTGCTCCGCTCCGCTACGCCGGCTGCATCGCCTGCGAGAACTGGCGCTGTCGCGCATGACCCCGCGGTGGCCAAGCAAGTGCGATGCAT
>NZ_JBFAAA010000002.1:597107-843616 GCF_040639475.1 Kribbella sp. NPDC023855 | reverse complement strand
ATGCCGCGGATGCCGGGTGCGCGGTGGGCTCGCGACGCCTGCTTCGCTTCGCTACGCCGGCTGCATCGCCTGCGAGTACTGGCGCTGACGCGCGTGACCCCCGCGGTGGCCAAGCAAGTGCGATGCATGCCGCGGATGCCGGGTGCGCGGTGGGCTCGCGACGCCTGCTTCGCTTCGCTACGCCGGCTGCATCGCCTGCGAGTACTGGCGCTGACGCGCGTGGCCCCGCGGTGGTGAAGCAGGCGCGAAGTGTGCCCGTGGGTGCCGGGGTGGGCTCGCGACGCCTGCTCCGCTTCGCTACGCCGGCTGCATCGCCCGCGAGTACTGGCGCTGGCGCGCGTGACCTCGCGGTGGTGAAGCGTGTGGGTTGGGGGCGGAGCGGCTGCGTCGTGGGTGGCGCGGACCGGCGTTCGAGGCGCGCCGTTGGGTGATTTGCGGGCGGCGCGCGGGTTGGTGGGCTCGCGACGCTTGCTTCGCTGCGCTGCGCCGGCTGCATCGCCAGTGAGTGCTGGCGCTGTCGCGCGTGAACTCGCGGTGGTGGAGCAGGTGCGTTGGGGGGTGGAGCGGGTGCGTGAACCCCACGGTGCCGGAGCGCGTTTGGGGGGTGGAGCGGGCCGGCGTACGGACCGCCGGTGCTGGAGGAGCCACCGGCGGTGCGTTTTTGAACTGACGACGTCTGCTTCGCTCGGGGCAGCGCGGGTTTCCAGCACCCAGGCCGACATCGGATTCCCCCACCACCCTCGAGCGGAGCGAAGCCTGGTTCAGGCTGCTGTGCCCTTGTTGTAGGTCTTTTGGGACCAGAAGTAGCCAACTACGGCGATGGCGGCGCACCAGGCGATGGAGAGCCAGCCGTTGCCGGTGGCGTTGGGTGTGCCCAGGAGCAGGTGGCGGAGGGTTTCGATGATGGGGGTGAAGGGCTGGTACTCGGCGAACCAGCGGATGCCGCTTGGCAGTGACTCCAGGGGGATGAAGGTGGTGCTCAGGAATGGGAGGACGAAGCTGATCGGGAGGACGATGTTGCTTGCGCCTTCTGGGGTTTTGCTGGTCAGGCCCAGGGCTACTCCGAACCAGGTGAAGGCGACGGTTAACGCGATCAGCAGGCCGCTTGCCAGGAGCCAGTCCGTGAAGGAGGCGTTCGGGCGGAAGCCGAGGAGGATGGCGAAGGCGACCACCAGGACCAGGCTGACGACGGTCAGGATTGTCGCGCCGATCACGTGACCGGTCAGGACCGCCGGGCGGAAGATCGCCATTGTCCGGAATCTTGCGACGATGCCTTCGGTCATGTCGGTGCAGGCGGCGACCGCGGGAGACATCGTCCCGGAGGCGATGCCCATCAGCAGGATGCCCGGGGTCAGGAAGTCGATGTAGTCGAAGCCGGTGCCGCCGCCGCCGAGGCCGGCCGAGAAGGTGTCGCCGAAGACCAGGCCGAACAGGAGCAGCATGACGACCGGCATCCCGATCGCGCCGAGCGACAGGCCGGGGTAGCGCAGGGCGTGCCGCAGGTTGCGGCGCAACATCGTGGCGGTGTCTGCCATCGGGTAGGACGCGGTGCTCATTTGCTGGTCACTTTCTCGTCGGTGGTGGTGTTGGTGGCGGGCTGACCGGTGACGGCGAAGAACACGTCGTCCAGGTCGGGGGTGTGGACGGTCAGCTCGTCCACTTCGAGGGAGGCGTCGTCGATGCGGGACAGCAGGTCGCGTAGCGAGTGGACGCTGCCGTCGTTCGGTACCTGGAGGACCAGCGACTCCTCGTCCTGCGCGGCCTGCGGCAGGACCTGCGCAGCTAGAGCGAACTCCTCCGGCGCGGTGAACCGCAGCCGCACATGACCACCAGGTGCCAGCCGCTTCAGCTGCTGCGGCGTGCCCTGAGCAACCAGCTTCCCGTGATCCAGTACTGCGATCCTGTCGGCGAGCTGGTCGGCTTCCTCCAGGTACTGCGTGGTCAGCAGCACCGTGACGCCGGTGGAGACCAGTTCGCGGATGAGCTGCCACATGGTGTGCCGGCTGCGTGGGTCGAGCCCCGTCGTCGGTTCGTCGAGGAAGATGATCCGCGGATCGCCGACCAGCGTCATCGCCAGGTCGAGCCGGCGCTTCATCCCACCGGAGTACGTCATTGCGAGCTTCTTGCCGGCCTCGACCAGGTCGAACCGCTCGAGCAGTTCGGCGGCCCGGCGGCGGCCCTCCTGGCGACCGAGGTGGTGCAGGTCGGCCATCATGACCAGGTTCTCCTGGCCGGTCAGCAGGCCGTCGACCGCGGAGAACTGGCCGGTGACGCCGATCGCGGCGCGGACCGCTTCCGGGTCGCTGCTCAGGTCGTGCCCGGCGACGTGAAGGTCGCCGGCGTCGGCGGTGATCAGGGTGGACAGGATCTGGACCGCCGTGGTCTTGCCGGCGCCGTTCGGGCCGAGCAGGGCAAAGATGGTGCCTTCGGCAACGTTCAGGTCGATGCCGTCGAGCACGAGGTGGTCGCCGTAGGACTTCCGCAGTCCACGGACGTCGATCGCCGGGGTTGAGCTGTTCATGGGTCCTCGCTTGTTTTCGGGCAGGGTGAACCGGCCCAGGTGGCTTGGGAGATTCAGAGGAGATGCGAGAGGAGATGCGGGGAGGAGCTTCAGCCGATCGCGTCGGCGATGGCCGGCCGTGCCGAGGGCGTGCTGATCCAGCCGGCCGGCTCTGGGCGAGCCGCCGTACGGGTGGATCGGTTGTTCAGTTGGTCAGCGGGTGGGGATCAGATGTCGAGGTCCTCCACGGCCGGCTGGTCGGCCGCTTCCTCGACCAGGGCGTAGAGGTCCTCCGGGATCAGTTCCCGGAGCTCCTCCACTGTTTCCACGACGTGCAGCGTCGCCTCGCCCTGGGCCATGCTCCAGGTCTGGTTGGTGCTGAAACTGCCGATCCAGCTGCGCCAGCCGGTGGGGTTGGTCTCCTCCCCGTCGATCGTGGCGACCGAGTTGTACTGGTTGCGCCGGTCGGCGTGCAGGACGAACTTGCCGGTCCGGCTCCGGTAGACCTTGAACGCCTCGTAGCCGTTCTTGTTCGACCGGCCGCCCTCGGCGAGCAGGACCCCGGAGAACCGTTGCTTGCGGCCCGTACCACGGCCGACCCGGACGGTGATCTCGTCGAAGCCCTCGAGCCGGCCTTCCTCCATCTCGACGTACCGGCGTAGTGCGGTCGAGATCGCTTGGGACAGGTTGCCGGCGAGTTCCTGGGCGCGTTTGTACAGGGCCAGGTCGTCGTCGGACACGTAGATCGTCTTGTTCGGCATGCATCTCCTCCTACGTAGAACTATACGCATGGATCTACGTAGACGTCTACATATATGTTCGGCGAAGTTCCGCGGAGCCTGCCAAGATCGTCCGGTGGAGACTGCTGAGGACCGCTACGACCAACTGACCGACCGCATCGCTGCCCTGTACGACGAAGGCCTGCAGCAGGTCGCGCTGGATCTTCTGGACGCCGCCGAGCCCGACCTTGCCCCGTGGGCCGCGGAGCTGGCTCACCTCCGGGCGTGCCTTCTCGGCTCGCTCGGCGAAAGCACGGAGGCGCTGGCCACCTTGCAACGGGCCAGCGACGCCGGCGGCTGGTGGGACGAAGGCATCCTCACCGAAGACGACGACCTAGCGGCTCTCCAGTACCTCCCCGCGTTCCAGTCGATCGTCGCAACCTCCCGCAGCCGACGCATCACCCGCCACGACCCTCCCCTGATCCAGCTCCCGCAGGCGACGGCTGGTGGAGTTGTGGTGGCTTTGCATGGGGCTGGGCAGCGGGGTGGGCATGCGATGCGGGATTGGGCTGGGGTGCTCGAGCTTGGTTATGTGCTGGTGGGGGTGGAGTCGTCGCAGTTGATGTCGCCGATGTACCGGACGTGGCCGGATCCGGTGGAGGCGGCGGCTGATATTGCGCGGGCGCTCGACCAGTTGCCGGCGGAGTTGCGTGAGCTGCCGGTGATCGCGGCCGGGTTCTCCGCCGGTGGGCGGGTTGCGGTCAACTGGGCCGTGTCCGCCGACCCGGTGCCGGTGAGCGGAGCCGTAGTACTGGCTCCTGCGTTGCGGGAGTTGCCTGAGCAGGCGCAGGGACCGCTGTCACCGGCGAGCATCGTGATCGGCACGGAGGACGACCTGCTGGAGGTTGTAGACGGCGCGGAGCAGCGGCTGACCAAGCTGGGCTTCACCGTCGAGCGGGTGCCAGGGCTCGGACACGAGATTCCCCAGGACTTCGCGGCCCGGCTGGCCGATTTGCTCCCCAGCTGTGGATAAGGCGGTGGTCAAACCTGCTTTATCCACAGATTTCGCCGGTTTTAGCCACAATCGACGCCAAAGCCGGGGAAAACCTGGGGAAAAGTCCGCCGCAAACTGTGCACAGCTGGGGATACCCATGTGGATAACCACACCTCTGTAATTCAGCCGACCGCGCTGTGCTGGTTGCTGGTCGGCCGGACCCGGCTCAGCCGGCGACTAGATCCACTGGGTGGAGACGACGAAACCGACGGCGATCAGGCCCATCCCGATCAGCAGGTTCCAGTTGTTCAGGTCGCGCATCACCGGAATGTCCTGGCCGGCCACGTAGAAGACGACCAGCCAGATCAGCCCGAGCAGCCAGCAACCCAGCATCAGCGGAGCAACCCACACCCGGCTGGTGGTACGCGGCTTCTTCGGAGTCTTCTCCACCTTGACCTTGTCGGTGGCGGACTTCTTCGTTTTGCGACTGCTCGACTCGGGCACGACTGGACTCCTCGTAACGGACAGCGGACACATAAGCTAGCTCTGGCCTCGGTTAGCGTAGTGCAGACGAGAGCAAGGGGATCACGGGTGAGCAAGCTGCGGCGTTTTTCGCTCTGGCGCGCGAGCGCGCCGGTGGCGTTGCTGTGCGCCGGGCTGCTGTTCGCGACCAGCGCGACGAACGCCCGTGGTACCGATCTGCGTCCCAGTCGCAACACTACGCTCGCGGGCCTCGTCGAGGAACAAAGCCGGCGCAGCGCCAGCCTGACCCGCCAGCACGCAGCCCTGAGCCAGGACATCGAGAAGCTGCAGACCCAGCAGGGCTCGATCGAGCCCAAGCTGGCAAGGCGGCTGAAGGAGCTGTCCAACCAGGTCGGTACGACGCCGGTCACCGGGTCGGGCCTGACCGTCACGCTCAAGGACGCCCCACCTCAGGTGGTCAAGGACAACCCGGACGTCGACGCCGACTGGCTGGTGATCCACCAGCAGGACATCCAGGCGGTGGTGAACGCCCTGTGGGTCGGCGGGGCCGACGCGATCTCGATCCAGAACCACCGGGTGATCTCCACCACCGGGATCAAGTGCGTCGGCAACTCGGTCGTCCTGCACGGTGTGCCCTACCTGCCGCCGTACAAGATCACCGCGATCGGCGACCGGCAGAAGCTGCAGCGGGCGCTGGACGACTCGAAGTACATCGAGAACTTCCAGGACTACGTGGTGCGGTTCCAGCTCGGCTACGAGGTGAAGAACGAGTCCTCGATCGCGATGCCCGCCTACGAGGGCACGCTGGAGCTGCAGAGCGCGACGGTGCCGGGTTTCGAGAAGACCCCGACCGTCAGCCCCTCGGCGACGCGCTGATTCGGGGCAGTCTGTGACAATGGTCCGCATGCCGCGGATCCTCGTTGTCGACAACTACGACTCCTTCGTCTACAACCTCGTGCAGTACCTGCAGCAGTTGCAGGCCGACACGACCGTGCTGCGCAACGACGAGGTCACCCCGGAACAGGTCGCGGAGTACGACGGTGTCCTGCTCTCCCCCGGCCCCGGTACGCCGGAAGAGGCGGGCGCCTGCGTGGACATCGTCAAGGAAATGGGCGGCCGGGTCCCGATCTTCGGCGTCTGCCTCGGTCTGCAGGCGATCGGAGTCGCGTACGGCGGGGTAGTCGGCCGCGCGGACGAGTTGCTGCACGGCAAGACCAGTCAGGTTTTCCACGAGGGCGCCGGCGTCCTGGACGGGCTGCCCTCGCCGTTCACCGCGACCCGGTACCACTCGCTCGCGATCGCGCAGGACACCGTGCCGGACGTGCTGCAGGTGACTGCCCGGACCGAGGCCGGTGTGATCATGGCGGCGCGGCACCGGGACCTGCCGGTCGAGGGCGTGCAGTTCCACCCCGAGTCCGTGCTGACCGAGGGCGGTCACCGGATGCTGGCCAACTGGCTGCAGATCTGCGGCGACCTCGGCGCCGTCGACCGCTCCGCCGGCATGGCCCCCGTCGTCAGCTGACCACCACCACCCAACCACCCGCCACGCAGCACTCCGGGCCGGCAGCCGCCGGGCCGCCAGTCGGCGGCTAGCGGGGTCGCCGATCAGCGGCACCTGGTCGGAGGCAAACGAAAAGGCCGCGGGAGTTGCTCCCGCGGCCTTTGGCGTTTGGTGGGTGCCGGTCAGTTCTCGCCTTCGCCGCCACCGCCACCGATGGTGATCGGCGGCGTGATCGGTGTGTCGGTCGGCGACGGCGTGTTCGACGGCGTGGGCTTGATGGCGATCCACAGCGTCACCTTGGTGCCCTCCTTGACCTTCGTCTCGGCCTTGACGCTCTGCTTCGTCACGGTGCCCTCGGCAGCGTCCGGGTTGCTGTCGTCGTTGAGGATGCCGACCGTCAGCCCCACCGCCTTGAGCTGCTGCTCGGCGTCGGCCCTGCTCAGCGTCACGACGTCCGGCACCTTCACCTCGACCTGCCCGGTCGAGACGGTCAGGGTGAACCGCTGGCCCTTCGGGTACTGCTGGTCCGGCCCTGGATCGATCGCGATCACGGTGCCCTTGGGAGCCTCGTTGTCGACCTCCTTGGTCTTCGACGACACCTTGAACTCACCGGGCGAGTCCTGCAGCAGCTTCTTCGCCTCGGACTCCGGCTTACCCAGCACGTCCGGTACCGGGAAGGTGCTCGGCTCGGCCTTGCCGGTGGAGACCACCACGGTCACGGCCGAGTTCTTGGCCACCTTGCTCCCCGACGGCGGGCTCTGGCTGATGATCTTGCCCCGGTCGACCGTGTCGCTGGCCTGGTAGGTCGCCTTGATCGTCAGCCCCTCGGCGGCCAGTTGGTCGGTCGCTGCCTGGAGGGCTAGTCCTTCGACCGTCGGCACCACGACCTGCTCGGCCGGCTGGCTGGTGGTGGTAGTGGTCTGGTTGCCACCCGGGTTGGCCTTGTCCTTGTCGTTCATGTTCGTGATCAGCGCGTAGGCGCCGACCGCGATGGCCACGATCGCCAGGCCGAGCAGGAAGTAGGCGAGCCCGCGGTTGCGCCGCGCCCGCGCGGTCTCGGCCTCGTCGTCCCCGTTGTCGGGCGGCAGCAGGTCGTTGGACTGCGGCTGGTACGCCACCGTGGCCGCGGCCGGCGCGACCTGGGTCGGTGCCATCGACCGGGTCTCGGCGACGGCCGCCATCGGTGCGGTCACCTGCTGGCCGGCCAGCACCCGGTGGATGTCCTGGCGCATCTCGTTGGCGCTCTGGTACCGGTGCTCGCGGTTCTTGGTCAGCGCCTTCAGGACGACCGCGTCGACCTCCGGCGGGATGTCCGGATCGAACGAGGACGGCGGCAGCGGCTCTTCCCGGACGTGCTGGTAGGCCACCGACACCGGCGACTCGCCGACGAACGGCGGCCGGCCGACGAGCAGTTCGTACAGCAGGCAGCCGGTCGAGTACAGGTCGGACCGGGCGTCCACGGTCTCGCCGCGCGCCTGCTCCGGCGACAGGTACTGCGCGGTGCCGATCACGGCCGCCGTCTGGGTCATCGTGGACGAGGTGTCCGCGACGGCCCGGGCGATGCCGAAGTCCATCACCTTGACCTGACCCTGCGGGGTCAGCATCACGTTGCCGGGCTTGATGTCGCGGTGCACGATGCCGGCCCGGTGGCTGTAGTCGAGCGCCTCGAGCACGCCGGAGGTGATCTCCAGCGCGCGCTCGGGCATGATCTTGCGGCCCTCGCGGATCAGGTCCCGCAGCGTCTTGCCGGTCACCAGCTCCATCACGATGTACGGGATGGTGATGCCGGAGCCGTTCGGGTCCGGCTCTTCGCCGGTGTCGTAGACCGAGACGATCGTCGGGTGGTTCAGCGAGGCGGCCGACTGGGCCTCCCGCCGGAACCGGGCCTGGAAGGTCGAGTCACTGGCCAGGTCGACCCGCAGCCGCTTGATCGCGACGGCTCGGCCCAGGCGGTTGTCGATGCCCTTGCGGACGTCTGCCATCCCCCCTCGACCGAGCGGTTCGCCCTCTTCGTAGCGCCCGCCGACGAGACGTGCCTGCGATGTCATTACTCTGCCTTCCAACCTGCGCGGATCGAACTCGGCCAAATCACACTCAAAACGCCCACGGTAGCCCGGACTCCTCCGGACCCCTCGTCGGCGGGACACTCGGTCACCGGACGATCTCGCATCGTCATCACCGGCCGAGCACCGCTTCCATCACCTTCTTGGCGACCGGTGCCGCCAAGGTTCCGCCGGCGATCTCGTCACGCTTGACGCCCGCGTCCTCGATCATCACCGCCACCGCGATCTGCGGGTTGTCGGCCGGCGCGAAGGCGGTGAACCACGCGAACGGCGGCCGCTCCTTCGACGTCTGCGCGGTTCCCGTCTTACCGGCCACCTGGACGCCGTCGATCCGGCCCGGCTTGCCGGTGCCGTTGTTGACGACGTCGATCATCATCGAGGTCAGCTGGGCGGCGACGTCGGAGCTGACCGCCTGGTGCAGCGACTCCGGCTTGGTCTCCGAGATCGTCTTCAGGTCCATGGTCCGGACACTCTGGACCAGGTACGGCTTCATCACTTCGCCCTTGTTGGCGATCCCGGCCGCCACCATCGCCATCTGCAGCGGGGTGGCCCGGACGTCGAACTGGCCGATCGCGGACTGCGCGGTCTGCGGCTCGTTCGGGTCGCCGGGGAACTGGCTCGCGACCGCACCCAGCTCGGGCAGCTGCCGCTCGCCGAAGCCGAACTTCTCGGCCTGCTCGCGCAGCGCGTCCGCCTTCAGATCCAGACCGATCGTGCCGAACGCGGTGTTGCACGAGTACCGCAGGGCGATGGTCAACGTCGCATTGTTGCTGCCGCCGCAGTTCTTGCCGTTCTCGTTCACCAGCGGGACCGTGGTCTGCGGCAGGGGCAGCTCGGCCGGTGAGTTGACCTGGGTGTCCGGCTTGTACTTGCCGCTGGACAGCGCGGCCGCCGCGGTGACCAGCTTGAACGTCGAGCCCGGCGGGTAGAGCTCCTTGATCGCCCGGTTGGACATCGGCTTGTCGGCGCTCGCGTTCAGCTGCTTCCAGGCGTCACTGGCCTTGTCCAGGTCGTGCGAGGCGAGCAGGTTCGGGTTGTACGACGGCTTGCTGACCAGGGCGAGCACCTTGCCGGTCTTCGGCTCGAGCGCGACGACCGCGCCCTTCTTGCTCCCCAGCGCGCTGTACGCCGCCTGCTGGGCCGCCGCGTTCAGGGTCAGGCTCACGCTCGCGCCCTGCTGACGCTGGTTGGTCAGTACGTCGACAACGCGCCGGAACGCCAGCGACGGGTCGGAGCCGTTCAGCTCGCTGTTCTGGTTGAGCTCGATGCCGCCGCGGCCGAACTGGAACGAGTAGTAGCCGGTCACCGGTGCGTACAGCGGACCGTTGGAGTAGGTGCGCTGGTACTTGTACTTGTCGTCGGCTTCCTTGCTCTGCGCGATCGGCGTGCTGCCGATCAGGATCGGGCCGCGGTTCACCGAGAACTGCTGGTCGCGCACCCGGGTGTTGTCGTTGCGGCCGTTCAGCTCGTTGGCGCGGAAGGCCTGCAGGTAGGTCGAGTTCGCCATCAGCGCGAGCATCAGGACGATCGCGCCGACGGCAAGCCGCCGGATTGCTGAGTTCACTGCTTCTGCACCGCCATCGCGATCGTTTCGTCGGAGACCGGCGCCGCGGGGGTCTGCGGCCGGCGGGCCTGGTCACTGATCCGGAGCAGCAGCGCGATGATCGCCCAGTTGGCGACCAGCGACGTACCGCCCAGGGCCATGAACGGGGTGGCCAGACCGGTCAGCGGGATCAGGCCGGTCACGCCGCCGATGATCACGAACACCTGCAGGGCGAACGACATCGCCAGGCCGGTGGCCATCAGCTTGCCGAAGATGTCGCGGCAGCCCAGGGCGGTCCGCAGACCGCGCTCGATGATCAGGGTGTAGACCAGGATGATCGCGATGATCCCGGTCAGTCCGAGCTCCTCACCGAACGACGAGATGATGAAGTCGCTCTGCGAGTACAGGGTCAGGTCCGGCCGGCCCTGACCGAGTCCGCGGCCCAGGATGCCGCCCCAGGCCTGGCCCATCAGCCCGGTCGCGACCTGGCCGCGGTCCTCCGCGAACGGGTCCAGCCAGCCGTCGACCCGCTTCTGCACGTGGCCGAAGGTCTGGGAGGCGAAGAACGCGCCACCGGCGAACAGCAGGCCACCGATGATCAGCCAGCCGGCCCGCTCGGTCGCGACGTACAGCAGGAAGAGGAACAGGCCGAAGAACAGCAGCGAGGAGCCGAGGTCCTTCTCGAAGATCAGGACGCCGAGGCTGACGGCCCAGGCGATCCCGATCGGACCCAGGTCGCGGGCCCGCGGCAGGTCGAGACCGAGGAAGCGGTGGCCGGCCAGGGTCAGTACGTCGCGCTTGACCACCAGGTAGCCGGCGAAGAAGACCACCAGGCACAGCTTCGCGAACTCACCGGGCTGGAAGGACATGCCGGCCAGGTGGATCCAGATCCGGGCACCGTTCAGGTCAACACCCAGGCCGGGGACCAGCGGCAGGACCAGCAGGACCAGACCGGCCAGGCCGGCCGTGTAGGTCAGCGCCTGCAGCCGGCGGTGGTCCCGAACCAGCAGGACGACGACCAGGAAGAGGACCACGCCGACCGCTGTCCAAGTGATCTGCTGCGGTGCCGCCGGGGACTTAGGGGTGCGGCCGGCAGCGATGCGCGCTGCCGCGATCCCCAGGTCGAGCCGGTGGATCATGGCCACGCCGAGACCGTTGAGGAGCACCGCACAGGGCAGGAGCACCGGATCGGCGTACGGGGCGCGGTAGCGCAGGGCCAGGTGGGCGATCAGGGCGAGCAGGGCGATACCGGCCGCGTAGTACCCGGTGCTGGCGGGGACCTTGCCCTGGACGGTCAGGCCGATGTTGACGTACGCCGCGACGGAGACGCCGACGGCCAGGATGAGCAGCATCAGCTCCACCCCGCGCCGGGTGCGCGGGATGATCTGGATGACGGAGGTTGACGCGATACTCATCTGACGCCGTCGCAGTCGCCCGGGTTGACCGTGCCGTTGCCCGGGGTCGACGCAGGGGTCGAAGCCGGCGCCGACACCGGCGTCGAGGCAGGCGTGGTCACCGGCGGCTTGGTCACCGGGGGCTTGGTCACCGGCGGCGTGACGGTGGCCGGCGGGGTGCTGGGCTTCGGGGACGGCTTGGGCGTCGCCTTGGCCGCGCACTCCTGGGCGGTCCGCTGCAGCTCACTGACGATCTGCCGCGCGGCGGCCAGGTCGTCGGCCTGGATCGTGCCCTCGACCTGCTCCCGGCTGTACGTCGGCAGCTTGTCGACCTGCAGGTCCTGCTTCTCGTACAGGGAGGACAGGGTTAGCCCGGGGATCGCCTGGTCGACACCCTTGTAGATCGCGACGTAGTCGCCGTCCGTGCCGACGTAGTACTGCTTCTGGCTCCAGCTGTACGCGAACCAGGCGCCACCACCGATCAGCCCGAGCACGACGACCAGTACTGCGAGTCGCCGCAGCCACAGGAAGCGCTTGGGTGGCCGCGGCGCGTACCGGAGCTCCTCGGGGTCGATATCGGCGGCACCATGGCCTCCGCTGCTCCCGTCGCCAGGAGTAGCGCGCATGGTCGTGGTGGCCGGACCGGTGCTGCCCTGGGCCAGCTCGGCCGCGGCTCCGACCAGCTGGGGCTGGACCCCGCTGGTGGGCTCCGTCTCGATCACGTCGGCAACCACGCAGGTGACGTTGTCGTTGGAACCCGCCTCGAGCGCGTGGGTGATCAGGTCGACGACCACGGAGTCCGGCGTACCTTCGGCCATCGACGTGGCGATCACCTGGTCGCTCACGTAGTCGGGCAGGCCGTCGCTGCACAGCAGCAGGCGGTCGCCGGCCTGGACGTCCAGGATCTCCAGGTCCGGATCCGAGTCGGGTCGGCCGTCGAGCACGCGGAGGATCAGGTTGCGGTGCGGATGGGTGAAGGCCTCCTCCTTGGAGATCCGGCCCTCGTCCACCAGCGACTGGACGAACGTGTGGTCGTGGCTGAGTTGGTAGAGCAGCCCGTCGCGCATCCGGTAGGCCCGCGAGTCGCCGAGATGGGCCAGGCCGAGCTGCTGACCGTCGAAGAGCAGGGCGGTGACGGTCGAACCCATGCCTTCGCGCTCGGGGTCCTCCTCGACCAGCTCGGCCAGCCGCTCGTTCGCCCGGTGTACCGCACCCGCGAGCGCCTCGATCATCTCCTCGCCGGTGATCCCGGGCTTGTCCAGCCGGCGGATCACCTGGACGGCCGCGGCACTGGCGACCTCACCCGCGGCGGCACCACCCATGCCGTCGGCGAGCAGCAGCAGGTGCGGACCGGCGTACGCCGAATCCTCGTTGTTGCGGCGCACCCGTCCGACATCGGACAGTGCGGCGTAGTCCAGCGAAAGCGTCATGGCCGGCGCCCTACTTCGCGATGTTCAGCGTTGTGCGACCGATCCGGATGGAACCGCCGATCTCGGCCGGGACGGGGCGGGTGACCCGCTGGCCGTCCAGGTAGGTGCCGTTGGTCGAGCCCAGGTCCTCGACCCACCACTCGCCCTCCGACGGGAACACCCGGGCGTGCCGGGTCGACGAGTAGTCGTCGTCGAGGCGGATCTGGCAGTCCGAGCCGCGGCCGATCACCACCGGCCCGTCGCCGAGCGTCGCCCCGACGCCGGCCTGCGGGCCGTCGGCGATCGTCACCGAGCCCGGCAGGCCCTTGCGCTTCTTGGCGGGTTTGGCCGGCTTGGGGGTGCGGCCGTTGGGTTGCGGCGACGCGGCCGGCGCGATCGCCCGCGCATCGACCTTGGCGCCGAACAGGTCGGACCTGATCACGGACAGCACCGCGAGCACGAACATCCACAACAGGGCCAGGAACCCCAGTTTGATCAGGGTCAGCGTCAGTTCCGACATGGAAGTTCAATCACCACCCGCTGCTCGGCGGCTGGGCGATCGGCTCGTCCGCAAGGCGCAGCGTCATGGTGGTGTTCCCGATCCTCACGGTCGATCCGTCGGTCAGTTCGGCCTCGGCGGCCCGACGTCCGTTGACCAGGGTGCCGTTGGTGGACCCCAGGTCGACCAGCACCACCCTGACACCTCCCGGTCCCTCGGGCATCAACCGGATCTCCGCGTGCCGCCGGGACACGCCCGGATCGTTGATCTGGATGTCGGCGTCGGTCCCCCGGCCGAGCACCACGCCCGGCGGGTTGATCGGCCGGCGCCGGCCGTTCACCTCGAGCATCACCTGCGGGTGGCCGCGGCGTACCGGCGGGGGGCCGGGCGGCGGCTGCACGGGCGCGCTCTGCAGCACGGTCGCGTTCGGGTCGGGGGCCGGCTGGTACGTCGGCTGCGGTGGCGGCGGCGGTTGTGGTGCTCGCTGCTGGTTGCCGACGGTGGCGCTGACGACGCGGAACTTGCCGGTCGGCAGCTCGTCTTCCTGGGTCAACTCGATCTCGATCGGTCCGGAGAAGGTGTAGCGCTGGATGTCCGCGTGGTCACGCAGTTCGTTCGCGAGCTCGTGGTTCAGGGTCCGGCCGTAGGCGTTCAGCCGCTCGAAGTCACCCGGGCCCAGCTCGATGGTGAAGTGGTTCGGCACCAGCCGGCGGTCCCTGGACAGGATCCGGGCAGTGTTGTCGATCTCACGCTTGAGCGCCGCGGCCAGTTCGATCGGCTCGACGTCTCCCTTGAACGCGCGCGCGAAGACACCACTCACGATGCCTTCGAGGCGTCGCTCGAAGCGCTGCAGCGGTCGCACGCGTCCTCCTCCACGGTCGGTCGTCGGGTGGACCCAACGATCGTGCTTGCCGTACGGCACCTTCAAGAGGCTCGCCGTACCCCGTGTCCACCGGTGCGTGGTGAACACACTGGTACGACGATCGATCGTATCGGCAGGTTCGACCGAACCCGCAATGTCAGAGTCTGCCGCAGGCCGTGCTAGTGTTTCTCCTCGGTTGCAGATGGCAGTTCCCAGGCCGGAAAGCAACCATGCGCGCGGGTGGCGGAATAGGCAGACGCGCACGGTTCAGGTCCGTGTGCCCGAAAGGGCGTGGGGGTTCAACTCCCCCCTCGCGCACAGCAACTCCTGGTCAGTCTTCACTGGCCGGGAGTTTTGTTGTTTCCGGGCCAGTGCGCCGCATGGGGTGCGGTACGGATCACAGTCGCTGCACGGTCAGCGGTTCCGGCGGACCGGTCAGCGGTTCCAGATTCCGGTGGTTCGGAGCAGGGTGAGGGTTTGGGTTTCGAGGTAGCGGGCGTCGTTGGTGTCGGGGGTGACCGACCAACTGACTTCGAGGCCGAGGCGTAGTACTGCTTCGCGGGCCCAGTCCTGGGCGCGTTTGGGGCCGTGGTCGCGGAGGTCGTGGAGTTGTTGCTCCAGCCACTGAGGGTCGGCGAGGGCGCGGTCCAGGGCTTCCTCGCCGAAGCCGCTGATGGCTCCTCTGCCGTTGCGGTAGATCTTCAAGCGTCCGTACAGGCCTTGCGGGCGGCCGCCGGCGGCGCGTTCGCCCGCCATCCCGACGTACCGGATGATGCCGGTGAGCGGTTCGCGCAGGAGGTAGACGCCGGGCTCGCGGGGCGCGCTGGGAATGGCTGACTCGAAAGGCATCCAGGGCGACCACTCGGCCAGGTCGTGCACTTCGGCGTACCGCTCGCGCAGGGCGTAGTCGTGGACGGTGGACCAGCTCATGCACCCATCCTGCAACTCGGTTCCGACAATCCGGACAGCTTCGTGAAGGTCGCCGCGTCCGGGCCGGATTGTCGGCGCGGAGTGGGACCGTGGGGTGATGACGGGGATTCGCATTGCTGTTGCCGAGCCGGTGATCACCAAGGACGCCGCGGAGAACGGGGCCAAGGTCCGTGAGCTGATGAAGTCCGCCGCGGCCGGGAAGGCGCGGCTGATCCAGTTCCCGGAAGGGCAGCTGTCGGGGTATCCGAAGGAGCAGCTCCAGGACTGGTCCGAGGTCGACTGGCGGGTGGTCCGCGACGAGCTGGAGAAGATCAAGCAGCTCGCCGCGCGGCTGAAGCTCTGGGTGGTGCTCGGCTCCGCGCATCCGCTCACCCCGCCGAACCGGCCGCACAACAGCCTCTACGTCATCTCCGACGCGGGCCAGGTGGTCGACCGGTACGACAAGCGCTTCTGCTCCCACACCGAGATCACCAACTTCTTCAGCCCGGGCTTCGAGCCGATCGTCTTCGACGTCGACGGGTATCGGTTCGGCTGCGCGATCTGCGTCGAGATCAACTTCCCCCAGGTGTTCAGCGAGTACGAGCGCCTCGGCGTCGAGTGCCTGCTCCTGTCGGCGTACCCGGTCGACAAGGTCTTCGAGGTCAAGGCCCGCGCGTACGCCGCGATCACCAACTACTGGGTCGCGATGTCCCTCCCGGCCCAGACCGCCGACCTGATGCCGTCGGGCCTGATCGCCCCCGACGGCACCTACGTCTCGACGGTCACCGCGCCGGCCGAGCTCACCATCGCGACCATCGACCGCGACGACCCGGCGTACGACGTCCCGCTCCGCCACACTCGCCCTTGGCGCACGACCGCCCGCAAGGGCGCCATCTACCGAGCCCGCCGCATCACCGACGACCCCCGCTCCACCAACCACACCTGCATCTAGCTCGTACTACGCCCCAGGTACGTGACCACGTCGACATCGGGGACGGGGATGTGGTGGAAGCCGAGGCGGTCGTAGAAGGCTCGGGCCTTGGTGTTGGAAGTCAGCATCGTGAGGTGGACGGCCGGTACGCCGGCTGTGGCCAGGGCGTCGAGGAGCGTTGTCATCAGCGCTCGGCCGTGGCCGGATCGCTGGTACTGCGGGAGCAGGTCGATGTGGAGGTGGGCCGGATAAGCGGCCACCTCTGGGATGACCAGGCGTTCCGGGTCGTGCATCAGGCTGATCATCAGCTCGGTGGGAGTGCCCGGCGGCTGGGTCGGCGGCGGGTAGCGGTCCGCCAGGCGGGGTAGCCACTCGGTGCGGAAACGGGCGGCGAAGGTGGGGGTGTCGGCGGTGCCGAGGATGTAGCCGACCGGGTGGTCCTCGTCGGTGAGGACGAAGGCGAGCTCCGGTTCGAGCTCGACGTACGGGAGCGCGAAGATGCTCGGCATCAGCTCCAGGTCCGGGTAGAGCGCGCGGGAGTCGCCGCCGTTGTCGGCGGTCAGGACGCAGATGTCGGCGACCGCGGCACGGTCGCTCGGCCGGTACGGGCGGATCTCGGGCATGGATCCCTCCAGGGAGTGTGGGAGCGCTCCCATAGGTTACAACGAGCACCCCGGCGTACGACGACGGCGGGGTGCGTGTTGGAGTTGTGGCGCGTTCGGGCGAGGGGAAGGAGCTGTTGGATGGCGACTGGTGAGACGCAGACCGAGGCGTATCCGGCGTACGAGCGGCTGATGGCCGATCTCGAGACGCTCGGGGCGCGGTACCGGGTGATCGAGCACGAGCCGGAGGGGCAGACCGAGCTGGTCAGCGCGCTGCGCGGCAACGAACTGAAGGCCGCGGCCAAGTGCATCGTCGTGATGGTCAAGCTCGGCAAGAAGAAGAGCCACTACGTCCTTGCCGTCGTCCCCGGTGACGCCCGGGTGGACCTCAACGGCATCAAGGAACTGCTCGGCGGCAGCTATGTCGCGTTCGCCGACAAGGCGCGCGCCGAGGAGCTCGCGGGCAGCGTGAGCGGGACAGTGTTGCCGGTGAGCTACCACGAGCAGCTCGAGCTGATCGTGGATCCGAAGCTCCTCGAAGTACCGGAGCTGTTCTTCAACGCCGCCCGGCTGGACCGGTCGCTGGCGCTGGTGACGGAGGACTACGTCCGGCTGGCCCAGCCCAGGATCGAGACGATCACCAGCTGAGCCGAACCGTGCTGCCCCTCAGCGCGCCCAGAGGCGGGTGAGTGTGCGCTGGGCCGGTGCCCGGTGCCGCCCCGGAGCCGGGCGGCCTTGCGGCGGGTTCCCGGAATGCCGTGGCGTGCCGCGGTGAGGCGTGGCGGTGTTGGTGCTCAGCAACGTCCAGCAGGCCAGTGCCGCGGCAGCAACGAGGCCGGCGAGACCGGCGTAGTCCGTCCAGTTCATGGTGTTCTCTCTCGATGGCGGCTCGGGCGGGAGGTCCGCGATTGCGTCTTCACCGGTAGTGACGGCGTGATCGAGGTTTCGTGACGGCACTTCGGGTGCCGCGTCAGATGAGTTTCGAGGAGGTGGGCACGATGCACGACGGATCGTTGCTGGACGCCGACGAGGAGCAGGCGTACCGGCTGCTGGTCGGGCTGTCCGTCGCGCGGTCGGCGGAGCTGGCCGAGGTGGCCCGGTTACCGCAGCAGGAGGCGGTCGAGGTTCTGCAGCGGCTGCAGGCGAAGGGCCTGGTCGCGGTCCAGCCCGGCGACGACCCTGTCTTTCGCCCACTGCCCCCTGACGTGGCCCTCGGTACAACGTTGTTACGGCGCCAGGAGTCGCTCGAGTCGGCCCGGCAGACGGTGGCGTCGCTGAGCGAGGAGTTCCGCGCCAGTGCCAGTCGCCGCGATGCCCACCACTTGGTGGAGGTGCTGGTCGGCGCCACCGCGCTGCGCGATCGCCTACGCGACCTGCAGCAGTCCGCCCGCACGGAGATCCTCTGGTTCTGCCGCGCCAACCCACTGGCCATGCAGGGCGCTGAGAACACAGAGGAGTACGGCGCACTCAGCCGCGGAGTCCGCTACCGGGCGATCTACGAGCGCGCCCTGCTGGAGACTCCCGGCGAGCTGGACAGCATCGCCGAGGGCATCAGCTGGGGTGAGGAGGCACGGGCACTCCCGACGCTTCCTGTCCGGCTGGCGATCGTCGACCGCGCTACTGCGATCTGCCCGCTCGTACGGGACGAGGAGGCGGGCATCGGCGAACCGACGGCCGCTGTGATCGGCAGGGGTCAGCTTCTGGACGCTTTGCTCGCTCTGTTCGAAAGTCACTGGGAGGCGGCGACCCCGGTGAAGCTGCAGTCCGACGGAGCGCCGGACCCGGAGGGCCTGGACGACAGTGAGCGCTTCCTGCTGTCATTGCTCGTTGCCGGTGTCCCAGACAAGTCAATCGCTTCCCAGCTCGGCATCAGCCGTCGCACTGTGCAGCGCCGCCTCGACCGGATGATGGCGCTCGCCGGCGTGGACACCCGCACCGGCTTGGCGTTCCAGGCAGCCCGCCGGAAATGGCTGTAGCCGGGGACCCCCACCAAAGGGTCCCCGGCTGACAACTACTTGAGCCCGTAGGCCCGGATGACGGTCTGAGTGACCTTGTTGCCGGCGTTGTCACCAGCAACAACCTTCAGCGACACAGTCCCCTTGCCCGCCGGTACTACGGCCACGTAGTGACCCAGCGCTCCGACAGTGACGACCCGACGCCAGGTCTTGCCCTCATCGAAGGACACCGAGGCCTGCAGCGAGGTGGACCGAGCAGCAGCCGCGCCGGCCTGCTGACGGACGTCGAACCCGATCACATGCGGCCGAGCGGCAACCCGCCCAGTCAGATCAACCGGTACGTCGTACCCGACCTGCAGCAGCGGCAAGGCGACCGCCTTGTCAGCAGGAGCTTGCTTCGAGCGGAAGTCCCAGACAGTGCGAGTGCTGGTTCCCCAGTTCCACTCGCCCTCCTCATCGTCCCGAGCCGTCGAGAGGTCCAGCCGGTACGCCGCGTCGCCGCTGCTCGTGACGACGTCTTCCCACGCATCCGGCAGTTCGGCCACGACAGCACCGTTCCGGGAGAGCACTGCCGACGCAGAGGTGGTCTCCCCGACGGTGTAGTGCCCATTGGCGTCCACGAACGCCGGGACTCGGAGCGACAGCCGGTCGCCGGTCCGAGAGGAGACGATCCCAGGAGCAGCCGCCGGACGCACTACCGGTCCGAACCAGGTCTCCCTGGACGACCCGGTCTTGTAGCTGCGCGGCAGCGACGCCATCCCGCCGAGCAGCGGGCCCATCTCGTTCCAGGTGTAGAGGTGGTGCACCCGGTGCTGCCAGAGCGAGTCACCGGTGGTCACCCACTCCTCCCGCACCTTCGGCGTCTGGACGACCCGCTGGGCGTCGTTCCAGGCGAAGGTCTGCCACGGCCGCCACCCGAACCGCTGCTCCTTGGCCCAGTTGAAGCCGCCGTTGTCGGCGTACGACGTGGTCACTCGCGCGCTGTTCGCGGTCGTCACCTTGTAGTCGATCTTCGCCGGGATGAAGCCGCGCGACACCTGCTGTACGTCGTACAGGTAAGGGCTCGAGGTGGTGAGGGTCAGGTCGATGGTGGCGCGGCCGGCCCGGGCGCGGTCCAGCAGCTTCTTGCCGTCCGTGCTGCCGGTCGCCATCGCGGGGATCGGCTCACGGTCACCGATCGGCGTCCACACGGTCCACGCCGACCAGCCGGGCGGCCGGACCAGGATGACGCCGGCGGCACCCGCCTTGGCGGCTGCGGCGATCTGGTCCTGCTCACTGCCCTCGCCCGTACCGTCCTCGCTGGACGGGAGGACCGCGATCGCGCCCTTGACCCCGGCCAGGTCAGGACCGGCCGTGACGAGCGGGAACCGTTTCTTACCCTCGTACGACGGGGAGTGGTGCAGCAGGTTGATGTCCAGCGGCCCGGTGATCCCGGAGATCGACGCCTGCACGATCGGCGCGACCAGCTGCCAGCGGGACGAGAACTCGAAGCTGCCGTCAGCCACTGGCTTCGTGGCGGTCACCAGCACCTGCTTGACCGTGCTGAAGTGCATGACGCCGTGACTGATGCTGCGGCCGTTGCCGTAGACCCGGTTCACGTAGTAGCTCAGCACCGCGTTTTGCTCCGACGGCTTCGGCGTCGTGATCGTGATCGGCACGGCCTTGCGCGCGTCGATGACTATCTCGGTGTCCTTGGTGACGGAGATGTTCGGGTCGGTGAAGAGGCTGACCTTCTCGTCCTCGACGTTGTAGTCCTCGATCAGCGAGTGGACCAGGTAGGTCCCCTCCTCCACCTCAGCCGTGTACTCCTCGCCGTCACGGATCCACGCCAGCACGTCCGAGCGCGAGTTGTCACCGAACAGGCTGACCACCGGTACGCCGGTAGGCCGGCCGTCGCGGTCGACGGCTCGCAGGGTGACCTTGTGCCTCGGCCCGGCCTTCAGCGTCCCGACCGCGGTGTGGGTCACGAGACCATTGGGGCCAGTGGCAACGATCCACCCGCTGTGCATGCCCCGGTCCAGCTTCGCCGGGTCGAGCGTCAGCGGTACGTCGACGCTGCCGCCGGCCGGAACGGTGACGGTGCCCGGCAAGGTCAGCGCGTCCGTCTCGGGCTTGCGGGTGTCCAGGTTGTCGACGTCCACGGAGAGCGTGAGCGTCACAGGTGCGGCAGTGTCGTTCCGGTAGGTGATCGTCTTCGCCGAACAGGCGCTGACCAGCCCGAAGTCGGCCGTCGCGGATGCGTAGACCTTCTGAGCTACCGCGCGAGCGACGTCGACCCGGCCCGAACCCTGCTCGTAGACGGTCAGGTCCTGGTTCGTCTTGGCGGTGCTGACCAGCGCGTTCTTGAGCCGGTCGGCCTTCCAGTCCGGGTGCGCCTGGGCGAGCAGCACCGCCGCGCCGGCCACGTGCGGGGTTGCCATCGACGTACCGGAGGCTGCCGTGTACAGCTCGTCGAGCGGCTGGCCCATCGCAGTACCGGCCGCGCGGGCAGCGACGATGTCGACGCCGGGGGCGGTGATCTCGGGCTTCAGACCGTTGTCGCCGAGCCGCGGACCGCGGCTGGAGAAGTCGGCCAGCGCCTCGTTGCGGTCGACCGCGCCGACGGTCAGCGCGGACGGCGACGTACCGGGCGTACCGATCGATTCGTCGGCGCCGTCGTTGCCCGCGGCCACCACGAAGAGGGTGCCGGAGGAGGCGGTGATCCGGTCGACGGCCTGGCTGAGCGGGTCGGAGCCGTCGGTGGGGCCGCCGCCGAGGCTCATGTTGACGACCTTGGCGCCCTCGGCCGCGGCCCACTCCATCCCGGAGATGATCCACGACTCGTAGCCGTAGCCGTCGTCACCGAGCACCTTGCCGATCAGCAGGTCGGCCTTCGGGGCGACGCCCTTGCGGGTGCCGCCCGAGCCGGCGCCGGTACCGGCGATCGTGGCGGCCACATGGGTGCCGTGGCCGAAGTGGTCGGCCGAACCCGTCGGGCTGCTGGAGAAGTCCTGGGCCTGCTGGACCTTGCCCTGCAGGTCCGGATGCGCGGCATCGACCCCGGTGTCCAGTACTGCGACCTCTACGCCGGCCCCTTCGTACCCGGCCTGCCAAGCGGCGGGGGCGCCGATCTGCGCCACGCTCTTGTCGAGCACCGGACGGACCTTGCCGTCCAGCCAGATCTTCGCGATCCCCCGGCTGAGCGCACGGGCGTTCCCGGACGGCTCGAGTGACTTCCACAGCTCGGGTAGCTCGTTCTTGGTCGCCGTGACCGCGGCCGCACCGATCGAGTCGAGAGTGCGCGTGGTCGTCGTACCGGCCAGGGACTGGGTGCGGGCGGCGGACGGGTCGGCGTACCGGACGATCAGCGGCAGGGTGGTCGCGGCCGAGTCGCCGAAGCCGTCGGCGATCAGTTCGTCGACGTCGAACAGGTCGGCGTCGAGGACGCCGGTCGAGATGTACGGCACGGCGTCGCTCGGCAGCACCCGCAGGCCGCCGTCGACCTCGAGGGTGTGGAAGGCGATCCGCTCGCGGCCGGCCGCCGGGCGGACAGTCGCGGCCTTCTTCCCGGCGCCGGCATCGGTGACCTCGACGACGTCACCGGTGATCAGGGTGACGACAGCGGACTTCGCCGGTACGCCGGTCGCGCGCGGGGCGGCGGGTGGTGGGGCAGCGCCTGCGGGGATCACCGCGGCGACGCTGAGCGCCAGGACGGACGCAAGGGTGGCGGCCGCCTTCACTCCAGACGGCACAGGGACGGGGGAGGACATGGGCAGGTCTCCTTCGAGAGGCGTAGTGGGCAGGGCCACCTCTTCCGAGTGAGTCTGCAACCGGATTCCGCGTCCGTGCCCTGTCCACCACTGCCGTCCCTGCGACATGGCGCAACCGCGCCACCCCGGCGAATTCCAGGAGAACAGTGGGCTACTCGCCGATCTTCTTCGACCGCAGGACGATCTTGGTGTCGAGTGGGGCGGTGCTGCCGCCCGCTGGAGACTGGCTGACCACCACCCAGTTGCGGTCGTTGATCAGCAGTCGGCCCTGGCCTGTGGCGTCCTCTTCCAGCAGGTAGTAGAAGCCGGCGGCCTGCATGGTGTCCTGGGCCAGCTGGTGGTTCACGCCGACCACCGCCGGTACTACGGCCGTCCGCGCCGAGCCGGGCGCGCTGGGCGGCCTCGGCTTGGTAGGCGGAGCGGTGGACTGCGGCGGCGGAGCGGAGGGCTGGGGGTCAGTGGGCGGCGCCACGGTGGGATCAGGGGGCTCGGAGGGCGTCGGGCTGGTTTGCTGGGGTGTTGTCGGGTCAGCTGCCGAGGCGGTGACAGTGACCGTGGGCTGTTGCGCGGGCTGGTCGGCGGCGCAGCCGACGACGAGCAGCAGCAGCGGTGCGCACCACATGACCTTCATCTGCAGCCCCTCTCCTCCCCCGAGGTTACTCAGTGCGTAGCCGTTGGCAACCGAGTGTTATCAGGACACGCCCTGGGACACGCACTGAGACACGGCTGCGGAGGCGGCTGGTGAGGTGGAGGATCTGCCTATGACGGCACAGCAGCTGGTGCGCAGGTGGGCCTGGGTTGGCACGTTCGTGATCGGCAGCGGGCTCTATCTGCTCGTCCTGGCCGTCCTGACCGACACCGGGAACCCGAACCTCTTTCCGACCATGATCCTGCTCGGCGCGCTCGTCGTACCGCTCACCTTCGTCATGTTCGCGGCCGGCCGCTCCGGCCGCTGGCTGATCGACGGCCCGACCCTGGGCGGTTCCCTGCTGTTCGGTGGCGTTGTCGGCGTGGTGGTCGCGGGCCTGCTCGAGTACGACGCGATGCGCAAGCTCGGCGCGCTCCCGATGCTCGGGGTCGGCCTGATCGAGGAGGCGGCCAAACTGGTCGTGCCGGCCATCCTGGTGCTGTTCTTCGGCCATCGGTACCGCCACTCGATCGGCGGCGGCATCGTGATCGGGGTCGCTGTCGGCACCGGGTTCGCAGTACTGGAGACGATGGGCTACGCCTTCGTCGCGTTGCTGCAGTCGGACGGCAATGTGGGTGCCGCTGAGCAGACCCTCTTCATCCGTGGACTGCTTTCCCCAGCCGGGCACGCCGCCTGGACCGGCATCACCTGCTGGGGACTCTGGCGCTTCGTGGTCGCACCCACGGGCAAGCGATTCCTCGGCTTCCTCGGCGCGTACGCCGTTGCGGTTGCCCTACACACCACCTGGGACGGCATCGGCGGCCGCGTCACCTACGCGATCGTCGGCGCGATCAGCATCGGCCTCCTCCTCACCGGCCTCCGGCACGCGCAGCGGAAGGACCACGCCGATGCCCAGCCTGCCTGACTTCAAGCTGGAGACGTACTTCTCGCGCTGGGAGTTCAGCGCCCGCTACCACCTGACCGCGTCCGACGCGCAGACGATCGCGGTGTCCGAGCTGCTCGAGCTCGCCGACGAGGACGGCCGGCGGCGCTGGGACACGCTCGCGCTCGGCTACACCGAGACGCGCGGGCTACCGGCGTTGCGCGAGGAGATCGCCCGTACGTACGACGTGGTCGCACCGGAGGACGTGCTGTGTTTCGCCGGCGCCGAAGAGGCGATCTACCTGGCGATGCACGCGTTGCTGGAGCCTGATGACCATGCCGTGGTGCTGACGCCGAACTACCAGGCGGCCGAGACGATCCCGTTGTCCATCTGCGAAGTCACCGGCGTCCCACTGGTTGCTGAGAGCAACTGGTCGCTCGACCTGGACGCGGTCGAACGCGCGCTCCGGCCGAACACCAAACTGGTGTCGGTCAACTTCCCGAACAACCCGACGGGCGCCGTACCGGATCTCGCCACCTGGCAGCGTTTGGTGGAGCTGTGCGAGGAGCGGGGCATCAGGTTGTTCGGTGACGAGGTGTACCGCGGCCTGGAACTGGAGCGACCATCGTTGCCTCAGGCAACCGATCTGTCGCCGACGGCCCTGTCGCTGAACGTGATGTCGAAGGCGTACGGCCTGCCCGGGCTGCGGATCGGCTGGATCGCCTGCCGCGACCGTGCGCTGCTCGACAAGCTGGAGCGGGCCAAGCACTACACGTCGATCTGCAACTCCGCGCCGAGCGAAATCCTTGCCCTCATTGGGCTTCGCGCTCGTGATCACCTGCTGGAACGCAACCGGGACATCATCCGGACCAATCTGCCGCTGTTCGAGGAGTTCTTCGGCCGCTATCCGGAACTGTTCGACTTCGCCCGTCCGCAGGGTGGCTGCGTCTGCTACCCGCGGTACCTAGGTGCCGACGGGGTTGAAGCAATGTGCACGAGCCTGGTCGAGCAGGCCGGCATCCTGCTGTTGCCGTCGAGCATCTACAGCTCCGAGTTGACCGAGACGCCGGCCGACCGTTTCCGCGTCGGCCTCGGCCGCAGCAGGCCCGAGGAAGCTCTCGAGCAGTGGGCGACATGGCTCGACAAGCGGACCGAGTGGTCCAGTAAATAACTTACCACTTCTCAAAGTGGTCTATTGCGCCCTGCGCAACGCAGGCTGCGACGCTTGCTCTCAAACGCCAGCTTGAACCGCCACTTGCCGTGCGATTGCGCTCTCACGACTTAGTAACGGAGGCTCCTGAACTATTGACTGGTCATCCGGGCTGGGCAATTCTCTACGCCACTGAACGACAGGTTCGTACCAGTCAGCCGGAGGCCGATCCGGCTACTTCGCCCGAGGTGATCCGATGAAGTTCCGTTCGCTTGCTGTCGCCGCAGTCGCGGCCCTATCCCTCACTGCACTCGCCGCTTGCGGCAGTTCCGACGACAAGAAGGACGCCGCCGCATCCGGCCCGACGACGATCGACGTCTGGCTGATGAAGGGCAGCGTCTCCGACGACTTCCTGAAGCGGTTCGAGGCGGACTTCGCCGCCGGCCACCCCGACATCAAGGCCAACGTCCAGATCCAGGAGTGGAACGGGATCGGCACCAAGATCATCGGCGCCCTGGCCAGCAAGGACGCGCCGGACGTGATCGAGGTCGGCAACACCCAGGTCGCGCAGTACTCGGCCAGCGGTGGCGTCAAGGACCTGACCGACAAGAAGGCCGATCTCAAGGGCGACGACTGGATCGAGGGCCTGGCCGGCCCAGGTCTGTACGAGGGCAAGCAGTACGGCATCCCGTACTACGCCGCGAACCGCGTCGTCGTGTACCGCAAGGACCTGTTCCAGGCGGCGGGCGTCACGCCGCCGAAGACCCGCGAGGAGTGGCTGGCCACGACCGCCAAGCTGAACACCGGCGGCAACCAGGGCATCTACCTGCCCGGCCAGAACTTCTACGTGCTGTCCGGCTTCATCTGGGACGAGGGCGGCGACCTGGCGGTGAAGGAAGGCGACCAGTGGAAGGGCGCGCTGTCCACGCCCGAGGCGCTGAAGGGAATGGACTTCTACCAGCAGATCCAGGCGCTCGGCAAGGGCCCGAAGGACTCCGACGAGGCCAAGCCGACCCAGACCGACGTGTTCGCGCAGGGCAAGGTCGCGCAGATGATCGCGGTCCCGGGCGCGGCCGAGCTGATCACCCAGGCGAACCCGGCCCTCAAGGACAAGCTGGGCTTCTTCCCGATCCCCGGCAAGACCGCCGACAAGCCGGGTGCCGTTTTCACCGGTGGCTCCGACCTGATCATCCCGGAGGCCTCGGACGGGCAGGACGCGGCGTACACGTTCATCAAGGAGCTGGCCGGTGAGAAGTGGCAGGTCGACTTGGCCAAGACGATGAAGTACGTGCCGAACCGGAAGAGCCTGGCCGCCTCCGTCGGCTCCGACGAGGGCACCGCGGCGATGGCGGCCGGTGCGGCCAACGGCAAGGCGACGCCGAACTCGCCGAACTGGGCCGCGGTCGAGGCGAAGAACCCGATCAAGGAGTACCAGACCAAGGTGCTGACCGGCGGTGACCCCGCCGCCGCGGCGAAGGCGGCCGACGAGATCATCACCCAGGCCCTGAACGCCAAGTAGAGCCATGGCTGTGGCTGAAGCACAAACCACAGCGGCCCCCGCCCCCGAGACCGGTACGCCGGTCTCGGCCCGGCGGGGGCGACCCCTGTGGTCACGGGTTCTCCCATACCTGCTGGTGGCGCCGACGGTTGTCGGTACGGCGTACCTGCTGGTCTATCCGCTGGTGCGCAACCTGCTGATCTCGGTGCAGAAGTTCGGCATCGCCCAATTGATTCGCGGTGGCGCCGAGTTCGTCGGGTTCGACAACTACAAGACGATCCTGACCGACGACAAGTTCTGGAGTGTGGTCGGCCGCACGTTCGTGTTCACCGCGATCAACGTCGGCCTGATCATGGTGCTCGGCACTCTGGTCGCGTTGCTGATCGGTGCCCTGGGCAAGTGGATGCGACTGGCGGTGATGGGTGGCCTGGTCGTCGCCTGGGCGATCCCGGTGATCGCCGCGACGACCGTCTTCCAGTGGCTCTTCCAGTCCCAGCTGGGGGTCGTCAACTGGGTCCTCGTCGCGCTCGGCTTCGAACAGTACGACGGCAAGGCCTGGTTCGCGGACGGCAACTCGACGTTCGCGATCATCGTGTTGCTGATCGTCTGGCAGTCGGTCCCGTTCGCGGCGCTGACCCTGTACGCCGCGATGACGACGGTGCCCAAGGAGCTGCACGAGTCGGCCCAGATCGACGGGGCCGGCGCGGTGAAGACCTTCCGGCTGATCACGTTCCCGATCCTCCGGCCGATGTTCGGGCTGATCCTGTGCCTCGAAGTGATCTGGGTGTTCAAGTGCTTCGTCCAGATCTGGGCGATCAGCCAGGGCGGTCCGGGCGACGCGACGCTGACGCTGCCCGTCTACGCCTACCAGATCGCCCAGTCGCTGAACCGCTACGACCTCGGGGCGGCGATCTCGATGGTCACGGTGCTGATCCTAGCCGTGGTGCTGCTGGCCTACTTCCGGCAGATGTTCAAGGAAGAAGGTGAACTGTGAGGACCCGGCTCAGCCGCAGGCTCACGCTGAACGTGCTGGCCCTCGGCGTCTTCGCCTTCTCGGTCTTCCCCGTCTACTGGATGGTGCTGACCGCGTTCAAGCCGACCAAGGAGATCCAGGCCGAGACCCCGTCGTTCTTCCCGACGCACGTCACGTTCACGCATTTCAGTACCGCCGTGAACGCCGACGGCTTCTGGATCTTCTGGCGCAACAGCGGGCTGGTCGCCGTCAGCGCAGTACTGATGTCGCTGGTGGTCGCCTGCCTGGCGGCGTACGCGGTCGGCCGGATCCGGTGGAAGGGCCGGCAGGCGTTCATCCTGATGGTGTTCATCGCGCAGATGACGCCGTGGGAGGCGCTGCTGATCCCGATGTACGTGATCGCGCGGGACACGGACATGCTGGACAAGCTGCCGATGCTGACGCTGATCTACTTCATGATGACGCTGCCGTTCACGATCGTGACGCTGCGCGGCTTCCTGAAGGGCATCCCGGTCGAGCTCGAGGAGGCCGCCCAGGTGGACGGCTGCAACCAGTTCGAGGCGTTCCGGCGGGTCGTCTTCCCGTTGCTCGCGCCGGGGCTGCTGTCCACGTCGCTGTTCGGCTTCATCACCGCGTGGAACGAGTTCGCCTTCGCGAACCTGCTGATCATCAAGAACCAGGACCAGCGCACGCTGCCGGTCTGGCTCTCGTCGTTCAGCAACACCTTCGGCACGGACTGGGGCGCGACGATGGCTGCCGCGACCTTGTTCATGCTGCCGGTGCTGCTGATCTTCCTGGTCCTGCAGGGCCGCGTGACGACCGGCGTGGCCGCCGGAGCAGTGAAGGGCTAATCAGGGAAGGTCAACCGCGTCGTGATCCGGTACCGGTCGCCCCGATAGAGGGAGCGGGTGTACTCGATCACGGCGCGGTCCGCGTTGCGCGTGGTCCGCTCGAACAGCAACGCCGGCGAATGCAGCGGTACGCCGAGCAGCGCCGCCTCCTGCGCATCGGTCACCGTCGGCTCAGTCGTCTGTACTGCGTCCTTCGCCGCCACCTGGTACCTCGACCGCAGCAACCCGTAGAGCGAGCCGATCTCGAAGTCACGGCCGGTGATGCCGGGAACGAAGGCGGACGGGATCCGGATCCGCTCGATGCACATCGGAGCGCCGTCGACGAGCCGCAGCCGGACCACGGAGACCAACTGGTCGCCCGGTGAGATCTCCAGTCGCTGGCCGAGTCTCGCGCCGGCCGGCTCGATGTCGAAGCTGATCAGCTTGCTCTGCCAGGGGGTGCCCTCGGCCGGCGGAACCTGGAAATCGCCCGTCGGCGTCGGCTCGAGCTCCTGGTGGATCTTGCGCGAGCTGGTGAAGGTGCCGCGGCCGTGCTCGCGGACCACCAGTCCGTCGCGGGCCAGATCGTCGAGCGCGGCGCGCAGGGTCGGGCGGGACACACCGAGCGACTCGCTCAGGCTGCGTTCGGAGGGCAGCGCCTCACCGGGACTCCGGACCTCGATCAGCCGCAGCAGGCGATCGCGCGCCTCGGTCCTCCTCATGGCACGATCCTAGCAATCTTTACCAATGGTCGGACCTCTGAGAGCGCATTCACTCCGGGTTGAGGGGTTGACTTGACCAGTTGGATAGACCATTTTACGAAGAGTCCCGCGTTCTCCGCCCCGAGACGAAGGTGAAAACCATGGCTCGATCACGCAAACTCCGGATCACCGCGACAGCCGTAGTACTGGCTGCTCTTGCTGCCGCCGGCGCCAGTACTACGGCCAGCGCCCGCCCCGGACCCGAGAAGCCGCTCAGGCCTGCCGCGTGTGGCGCGTTCTTCGACGACTTCAACTACAGCTCCCGGACCGACCCCAACTTCACCGGCCACAAGTGGGAGGTCCGGACCAACGCCGGCGGACCCGGCGTCGGCGGCGCGACCTGGGCCGCCAACAACGTGACCTTCCCGGTCGTGGACGGCCGGAAGGCGCTGCAGTTGCGTGCCACCACCAACGGCACGCCGGCCGGCACCACGCACGCGCAGGTCCAGCAACGGGACCTGCGCTTCTTCGAAGGCACCTACGCCACCCGGTTCAAGTTCAGCGACACCCCGATCAGCGGTGCCGACGGGGACACCGTCAACCAGACCTTCTACACGATCTCGCCGCTCGACTACGACTGGGAACCGACGTACAGCGAGCTCGACATCTCGGAGTACCTGCCGAACGGCGGTTGGGGTGAGACCGGGCCGGTCAACTTCATCACCAGCTGGAACACCTACCAGGCCGACCCGTTCGACGGCTGGCGGATCAGCGAGGCCCGGCGCTGGAGTCATGCGGGCTGGCACACCCTGGTCGCCACGGTCGGCGGCGGGCACGTGAAGTACTACGTCGACGGCGCGCTCGCCGCGGACCACACCACCGACGCGGCCGGCCGCTCGGTCTACCCGCGGCGGCCGATGACGCTCAACTACAACCAGTGGTTCATCGACCTGACCGGCCACACGGGTGGGACCAGCGCCTACGTGCAGGCGGCGGACTGGGTGTACTACGCGAAGAACGAAGTACTGACCCCTTCGGCGGCCGTCGCTCGGGTGAACTCGTATCGCTCCGCAGGCGCCACGCATGCGGACACAATCAGCTGCTGAAACAGTGACCCGTCAGTAGTGTGAGACGCCCTTCGCCACCCATGGACAATCGGTTCCGGACTGAGTACGGTCCGTAACGGCGTCCGCACCACGCCACCGTCGGAGCAGGGCTTCCGGGCCCAACTCCTGCCAGACGGTGAGGTGCTGCCCGCCAGTAGCACCTCACTGGTGGATGGGCGAGCAGTTCGTGGCAGCAGCTACGGGCTGATGGGGGCCCGTACACCTAGGTGGGGCGGATGAGCGCACAGCGCTCCCGCCCCACCGACTCAATCTTTCTCGATGCTGCCCCCAACCCCGCACCGTTCCTGCTCGTCTGGGTAAGTGACAGGGAGGGGTGCGGGTGGCTGACTGGGAAGCCGCGTTCGGCGAGCTCCTGACGGCTCGCGGCAGCGCACTGCGCTCCTACGCCTACCTGCTCACCGGTGACGCGGCCGCGGCGAGTGATCTCGTCCAGGACGCACTGCTGCGAGTGTTCAGCCGCCTGCGAGTCGGCGGGGATGTAGTAGAGCTCGAGGGCTACGTCCGGCGCGTCATGCTCAACCAGTACGTCGACGGCCGACGCCGAGCAACGCTCTGGCGGCAGGCGCGGCACCTGCTCGTCCACCCCCCGGTGCACGAGGACGTGGACGTCACCATCGCCGACGAGGTTCGGCAGGCGTTGTCGACCCTGTCGCCCAAACAACGCGCCTGCATCGTCCTGCGGTACTACGAGGACCGCACCGTCCTCGAGATCGCAGAACAACTCAGCTGCGCCGAGGGCACGGTGAAACGTCATCTGGCCGACGCGAGGGCCAAGTTGGCCGCTCAACTCGGCGCGACCGAAGAGAGCCTGCGATGACCTCCGGAGACCTGAAACATCTTCTGCACGACCTGGCTGCCGATGGGGCCGAGCGGGTCGAGCTGGATGAGGAGCAGTTGGTTCCCCGCATCCGCTCGCGCCGGCGTCGCCGCGCCGCGCTGACGGCGGCGGTCGCCGCGTCGACAGCGGTGATGCTCGCGGCGGGAGCGTACGCAGTACTGCCGGGGGGTGGGCAGGAGCAGTGGCCTGCTGCCGGGGGGACGCCGACTCCGGCTCGACCGCCGGTTCCGACGATGACCATCACCCCTGGGGAGACCCGCGCTTGGGATGCCTGTGGGGCGAGCCTCACCGCGGCCATCACGGGCGATCCGTCGTTGCTGGTCTCGGTGACGACGCGGAAGGTGGCTCGGTCGGCCGGTGCGGCCAGCGCGCCGATCGGTGTCCAGGTCAGCAACACCACCGGCAGAACACTGGACCTGACCGGCACACCCGGCGGACCGGGACTCGTTGTCGTCAAGGACGGCGTTGTCGTCGCGCGGCCTCTGGGCGAGCGGTCGATGGGTCGGCGCTGGGTGTTCACGCCGCGGCAAACGGCAACCATCGTGACCTCGCTGTCCCTTCGACGGTGCGATCGGCTCGGCCCGCCCGTGCTGGAACCGGGCAGCTACCAGCTCTACGCGCTGAAGACCTTCCACCAGAACCGCCGCGACTTCGCCCTCTACCAGGTCCAGGCGGCCGGCGGCCCGTGGACCGTCCAGGTGACGTAGCGGCCATCGGTGGTTTGCCGGATCGTCGGACAACCTTTGCCGCGGTTCGACGTTCGATCCGGTGCTGATGCGGGCAGACTGATCACCGTTGCCGTGATTCCCAACCGCCCCTGGGAGATGCCGTGCCTTCTCATCGTGCTTTCCGTCCTGCGCTGATCTTCGGCGTCCTGCTGGCGTTACTTGCCTTCGGCGTCAATCCGTCGACGGCCGCGACGACGGCGAACCTCACCGTCAGTGCGGCGATCCAGCAACAGGACGGGTCGGTCGCCACTGTCGAGGGGTACGTGGTCGGCCAGCCGACGGCCGCGAACACGGTGATCCGGAGCAACTTCACCGGCGACACCGCACTCGCGCTGGCCGACTCGGCTGCGCAGACCAGCACGGCGTCGATGCTGTACGTCCAGATCCCGACCAGCTTCCGGGCGCAGTACGGGCTGCAGTCGAATCCGGGATTGATCGGCACCAAGATCAGCGTGACCGGGACGCTGACGCCGTACTTCACCCCACACGCGGGGTTGAAGAACCCGACCGCGTTCAGCGGCGGCGGTGGAACGGATCCGGGTCCATCCGATCCGGGTGACTACTACGCGCCGGCTGCCGGGAAGACGGGTGCGGCGCTGAAGTCCGCGCTGCACGGGATCATCTCGAACCAGACCAAGCTGAGCTACGACCAGGTCTGGAACGCGCTCAAGGACACCGACCAGGACCCGGCCAACCCCAACAACGTGATCCTGCTGTACTCCGGCCGCTCACAGAGCAAGAGCACCAACGGCGGCGGCGTGAACGACTGGAACCGCGAACACGTCTGGGCCAAGTCCCACGGCGACTTCGGTACTGCGACCGGCCCTGGGACGGATGTGCACCACCTGCGTCCCGAGGACGTCTCGGTGAACGGTGCCCGCGGCAACCTCGACTTCGACAATGGTGGCACGACCGTGGCGGAGTGCCCGGGTTGCACGGCGGACGGCGACTCGTTCGCGCCGCGGGCCGCAGTACGGGGTGATGTCGCGCGGATGATCCTCTACATGGCGGTTCGGTACGAAGGCGGCGACGGATGGCCGAACCTGGAGCCGAACAACTCGGTCAACAACGGCACCGCGCCGTACATCGGGAAGCTGTCGGTGCTGAAGGCCTGGAGCGCGGCCGACCCGCCGGACGCCTTCGAGAAGCGCCGCAACCAGGTCATCTTCGACACCTGGCAACACAACCGCAACCCGTTCATCGACCACCCCGAATGGGTCACGTCGATCTGGCCGTAGCGCCTAGGTTGGAAGGTATGAGCCCTTCCATCCCACGCTTCCACCTCGCCATGCCGGTCGACGACCTCGCCGCCGCCGCGGAGTTCTACGGCTCCGTGGTCGGCTGCGAGCGTGGCCGCAGCTCCGACACCTGGATCGACTGGAACCTCCGCGGCCACCAGTTCGTGACCCACCTGGCCCCGACCCGCCAGCAACCCATCCACAACCCGGTAGACGGCCACGACGTCCCCGTCCCCCACTTCGGCCTGATCCTGGAAATCCCCGACTTCCACACCTTGGCCGACCGCTTCCGCGCCGCCAACACCCCCTTCGTCATCGCCCCCTACCTCCGCTTTGAAGGCAAACCCGGCGAGCAGTGGACCATGTTCCTCCACGACCCAGCCGGAAACGCCCTCGAATTCAAAGCCTTCACCAACGAAAAAGACATCTTCGCCACCTGAAAAGGCCCGCCCTGCCCTGCGATCTGCCCTCCGCGTTTACCGTCGGTCTTCCTAGGCTGAAGCTCCAGCAACCAAGGAAGGTCTTCTGGTGCAGATCGGGATCCAGGAACTGCGCAGCAATCTCAGCCGGTACCTCGCGGACGTAGCCCGGGGTGGGACCATCACGATCACCCGCAGGGGCAAGCCGATCGCGCGCCTCGAGCGGATCTCTCAGCCCAGCACGCTGGAGCGATTGGTGGCCGAAGGTCGTGTCCGGCTGCCCGGGCAGCCGAGGCGCCCAGCTCCTGCTCCGATCCGGGTCGAGGGCACGGTCAGTGATCTGGTGGCGGAACAGCGTCGGTGATCCTCCTGGTCGGCTCCATCTGGCGGCGATCTGGCCGGTGTTGCAAGTGTTTTCAGTAGGGTCGAATGCTGGGGTTGGGGACCTGAGGGCGGCTTACGCTCCGGCGCATGGTGAGTGGGGCTAGCTACAGGGAAGTTTTTCGCGTTCCGGAGTTTCGGGCGATGTGGTTGGCGGAGCTTCAGTCGGTAGCTGGGGATCAGTTGGCTCGGGTGGCGTTGTCGGTGTTGGTGTTTGCCGACACGGGGTCGGCCGCGTTGACCGGGTTGACCTATGCCTTGACGTTCGTGCCTTCCCTGCTCGGTGGCATCTTCCTGACCGGGCTCGCGGATCGGTTTCCGCGGCGTGAGTTGATCATGTGGGTCGACGGGTTGCGCGGTTGCCTCATCCTGCTGGTGGCGATTCCGGGGATGCCGTTCTGGTCGCTGTGTGTGCTGGTCGGGATCGTGTCGTTGCTGCAGCCGGTGTTCAAGTCGGCTCAGCTCGCGCTGCTGCCGGATGTGCTCGGTGAAGGGCGGTTCGCCACCGGGATGGCGATTCGCAGCATCACCATCCAGTCCGCGCAGATGGCCGGCTTCGCCGGTGGCGGTCTGCTGATCGCGTTGTTCAACCCGTACGTCGTCCTGTTGCTCGACGCGCTCACCTTCTTCGGCTCCGCGCTGCTCATCCGCACCCGGCTGCAGGCGCGACCCGCGGCCGACCGCGCCGGCGCGGCAGGAGATACCGGCGTACGGCGGTCGTGGCGGGGGTCGGCGGGAGAGTCGTGGGGACTGCTCTTCGCGGATCGCGGGATGCGGGCGCTGGTCCTGATGCTCTGGCTGATGGCGCTCGTCGCCGTCTACGAGGGGATGGCTGCGCCGTACGCCGCGGTGTTCGGTGGCAGCTCGGTGGTGGTCGGGCTGATCCTGGCGGCTGATCCGTTCGGGAGTGTGGTCGGCGCGTTCGTGTTCAGCAAGCTCGTGCCGGAGGAGCTCCGGCCGAAGCTGCTCGGGCCGTTGACGATCCTCGCGGCGGCGCCGGTCGCGCTCTGTCTGCTCCGGCCGGGGCTGGTGGCGTCGATCGTGCTGTTCGTACTGGCTGGGGCGTTCGGAACGATCGTGGTGATGCAGACGACAACGACGATGACGTTCATGCTGCCGGACGCGCGGCGCGGGCAGGCGATCGGGATGTCCAACTCCGGGCTGACCACCGCGACCGGCGTCAGCCCGCTTTTTGCCGGGTTGCTCGCGGACAAGACGGACCCGGTCGAGGCGGTCGGCTGGTTCGGCGCGGCCGGCGTACTGGCGGCGGTAGCGCTGGCGGCGATGTGGCAGCGGGCTCAGCGGGAGGACCGCAGAGAGCTGCTGAAGAGGGACTGAGCTGCCACGCAGAATTCGATGACCGTCTGTGATGGTTGCATAATGCTGCGTGTTGACCCGGCCGGGTTCGCAGGGTGCGGCGGCGATCGTCGGCCACCAGATGAGATGAGGTCCTGTAGTGCGTCGTCCTGTTTCGGCTTGCCTGCTCGGCGTGGCCCTCCTGGCAATGGCCTGCCCGTCACCGACCACAGCGTCGGCCGCACCCGCGGCGACTTCAGCCTCTGTCGATTTCTACCAAGCGCCGTCGCCCCTCCCTGCCGGTCGACCTGGCACGGTGATCCGTTCCCGGCCCGCCACGGTCCTCGCGACCGCGCTCACGGCGAAGGCGACGACGGTCATGTATCACTCTCGCGACGCTCAGAATGCGGATATCGCGGTGACCGGCACCATTTTCACCCCCACGCTGCCGTGGCTGGGCCGCGGCACCCGGCCCTGGGTGAACCTCGCGGTCGGTACCCAGGGCCTGGGTCAGCGGTGCGCGCCGTCGAAGCAGTTCGTCGCCACGACCGAGCAGGAACTGCAACCGGTCGAGCTCCTGCTGGCGAACGGTTGGGGCGTCGTGGTCAGCGACTACGAGGGCTACACCACAGGTTCCACCCCTACCTATGTCGCCGGAGTCTCCGAGGCGCACACGGTGCTCGACATCGCCCGCGCGGCTGCCTCCGTCCCGGGAACGGGCATCTCGGCGGCGACCCGCTGGGCCACCATGGGCTACTCCCAAGGCGGCGGCGCGTCGAGTTGGGCGGCGTCGCTGGCCCCTTCCTATGCGCCCGAGCTCAAACTGATCACTGACGTGTCCGGTGGCGTGCCGGCCGACGTCCGCAACGTTGCCGAATCTCTCGACGGCAGCCTCATCGGCGAAGGCCTGCAGTTGTACGCGCTGATCGGCCTCCAGCAGGCCTATCCAGGCCGCTTCCCGCTGGACGAGTCCCTCAGCGCCGAGGGCAGGGCCACCATGGCGTCGGTGAAGACTCAGTGTGTCGTGCAAACGCTGGCCAGCTTCCCGTTGAAGAGGTTCAGCGACTACTCCACCGGCGAGACGATCCAGCAGTTCAACGCTCGCCCTGACGTCGCGTCGGTGTACGCGGAGAACGAGCTCAGCGCCCGGCCGGCACCCACCGTGCCGGTGTATCAGTACCACGCGGCTCTGGACGAAATCGTTCCCATCGGCCAAGCACGCTCGCTCAACCGAGCCTGGTGTGCCAAAGGCGCCCGCATGGTCTTCTCCGTCGTGCCCGGAGACCACATCACCGGCGAAACCACCGGCCTGCCCGGCGCGGTCTCCTGGCTGGCTGACCGCTTCGCCGAGCGCCCGGTGCAAAGCACCTGTTGACAGCAACTCACACCGCCGATTGATACAGCTTTCGGTGAATACAGATTTTGATGTACCGTCGTGGTGTGGACACGATCAGCCGGAGTGAAGTGCTGGCCCGGTTCGGGCACGCGTTGTCGGACCCGACCCGGACGCAGGTGATGCTCGTCCTGACCGAGGGCCCGAGCTACCCGGCCGACCTGGCCGAACGCATCGGCGTCAGCCGTCAGTCGCTGTCCAACCACCTGGCTTGCCTCCGCGGCTGCGGCCTGGTGGTAGCGGAACCAGAAGGCCGCCGAACCCGCTACGAACTCACCGACCCCACCCTCGGCACAGCCCTCACCCAACTCCTCACCATCGCCCTGGCAGTAGACCCCGCCTGCTGCCCGCCCAACACCACCGGCGAGTGCAAATGACGACCCACGGCGAGCCGCGCCTGCTTCCACTGGTTTCCAGTGAAGTGCCTTCGACTGCAGAGAAGGTCGACAGGAAGAAGTTGGGGCGGCGGGCTCAGGTTTTGGCGGGGGTTAGCGTTGGTTACAACGTGGTTGAGGCTGGGGTGGCTGTTGGGGCCGGGGCGGTTTCGGGGTCGGTGGCGTTGGTGGGGTTTGGGCTCGACTCGATGGTCGAGGTGGCCAGTGGGTTGATCATCCTGTGGCAGTTCCGGCATCCGTTCCCGGAGACGCGGGAGCGCCGGGCACTGCGGTTGATCGCCCTGTCGTTCTTCGGGCTCGCGCTCTACGTGTCGGTCGAGTCGATCCGTGCGCTGGCCACCGGTTCCAGCCCCGACGCATCGCGGGTCGGCATCGGCCTGGCGATGGCGTCTCTCCTCGTCATGCCGGTGCTGTCGGCTGCGCAGCGGCGTACCGGCAAGGCGCTCGGCTCCAACTCGGTAGTTGCCGACGGCACCCAAACCCTGCTCTGCACCTACCTCTCGGCGGTGCTCCTGGTCGGTCTGGTGCTCAACGCGACGCTCGGCTGGTCGTGGGCCGACCCGATCGCCGGTCTGGTGATCGCCGCCATCGCGCTCCGCGAAGGCATCCAGGCCTGGCAGGGCAAAGGCTGCTGCGCCCCCGCCAAACCAGGTGCTGCGGAAACGCCCTGCAACGATGGCTGCTGCTAGCTGTTCATGGTGAAGGTGCTCTGCCCGACCTGACGAGTGGTCGTGTTCGGACCGCGGTGATGAGCACCGGCCGCCGTACCCCGTGGATCCGGCTGAGTGATCGCAGGCGCCGGCGTACCGGGCAGCGCCACCCCAGCATGAGCGGCAGACTGACCCACGCGGGTCTGAACCCACTCCTCCAGCCCAGGATCCGCAAGCGACACCCGCTGACCACTCGGGCTCTCCCGCAACATCCCGCGCGCGACCAGCCCCTGCCTGGCAGCATCCACCTCCTGCCACTTGCCCGGCCCTGCCGCCTGAGTCTCACTCGCCATCGCCAACCCCCGCGGCCCCCGTACTGCGACCTTCGCCAGCAGCTCCTTCTCGGCAGCTGAGCAGTTGTTCCAGGCAGCCTGATAGACCACCCGAGCCCGAGCGTTCACCTGAGCCGTCGCCTGCTTCGCCACATCGCTAGTGATCCCGTACGGCGGCCGCGCGACCTGCAACGCTGTCTCCGACAGATCCCGCAACCGGCTCGGGTTGCCGTTGGCCGACTTGAGCAGACTCTCCACAGCCTCCGGCTGGTACGGAATGCCGGCCTGCCGCAATGGCTCGGTCACCGTCGGCCGCAGCTCGTCAGCGCTCAACGGCCCACACTCCCGTACGTCGAACCGCGCCGTCACGCCGGTCGCGATCCCCGACATCCCACCGGATGCGGCCATCAGTCTCGTCGCCGCCAGCTCGCCTCCCGCGCCAACGAGGTAAACCGGCCGGCCCTCCCGCTCCAGATGCGCGGAGAGCTCGGTCAACGCGGCGAGATCACGCTCGGACGCGACGTCGAGATTGTCGACCATCAGCATCACCGGCTGCCCTTTCTTGGCGGCCAGCTCGCCCAGGTTGTCGGCCAGTTGGTTCAGCGTGCTGCCGACCCCGTCCTTGCCCGGCGCCTCCCACTGCTTCTTGACCACGGCCTGGACCGGTGCGACGCCGAAGCGGAGTTCCGCGCCGTTCTGCTGGCTGCGGCTGCGCTGGGTCAGGTCCCGCAGCGTCTTCTTCAGCTTGCGCAGCGCGAAGTACCCGTGCCGTTTGCGCAGTCCGCCGAGATCCTCGCTGACTGCCCGGACGAACCGGTTCTCCAACGGCTCGCGGGGTGAGGCGTCGACCCGGACGGCGGTCCAGCCGTTCCGCCGGGCCAGCTCCTGGGCCCGGTCCAGCTCGAGGCTCTTGCCCATCCCCGGGCCGCCGGTGAACAGCACCGAGTTGCCCTCGGGTGCGCGCCGGTCGAGCGAGATCGGCCGGCCCAGCTGATCCGTCCGGGTGACCGCGTACGCCGGGCGGCGGGGCGTGCCGAAGACCTGACTCATCCCGCCAGCTTTGATGCTCCGCCGGGCCGGGACGCGGGGACGAGTTGACCGGCAGATGAACGGGCGCTGAATCCCTCAGAAGACCTGATGCCGGCCCGAGCGGAAAAGTTGCGAAAAAGACAAAGACCACCCGGAAATCGTGCCGAATTCCCCAACGCCGCCTTTTCTGCAGCCTATACCGGCGAAGGCCTGGGAAATACCCACCCCGGCTGTCATCCTGCGGAAATGGAGACCAGGGTGGGACGCTTGCGAGCGAGAATGACGAAGTTGACGGCATTGGTGGGGACAGTGTCGATGGCGGCGGTGTTGATGACGGCACCTTCGGCGGTGGCGTCGCCGAGTACGGCGCAGCAGCCGGACCCGGACCTGATCATCAAGAGCGTGACGCTGGGCCGTTCGACAGTCCTCGTCTCGGGTCTCAACCGGGTCGCGGTCGGGGTCACGGTCAAGGCGGAGTACCTCGCGGACGGTCCGCAGGACCCCTCGCAGCTCAACGTGTACCTGAAGCGCACCGGCGGCGTCGGTCCGCTCGGGTACATGATCGCCGGGTACCTGAAGCTGACGGCCGGCACGGTGAGGGATGGCACCTACACCGGAACGCTCGCCGTGCCCTCGACGGCGAACGGCACCTTCACGGTGGAGTGGGTCATGCGGGGCAGCCTCAACCTCGACATTCCCCAGAGCTACGCGCTTTTCGCCGGGCCGAGTATCGCGGTCACCGGCGTCCACGTGCCCAAGCTTGTCGCTCAGGTGATCCCCAGGGTGGTGCCGTTCGGTTCGCCGTACCAGGTGAAGACGGCGATCTACGACACCGCGACCGGGTTGCCGTACGGCACCCGCATCCCGGTGGGGCTTGCGGCTGACGACATCCTCTGCAACCTCGGCGCCATCAACTCCGGGCGCACCAACACTGCCGGCATCCTGTACACCTCGTTCCCGGCCGCCTCGGCTGACTTGGTCAACTGCATTCGCGTGATAGGGCCCAGCTTCGACACGATCAGCCGGTTCTTCATGCCGCTGCGGCCGGGCATCGTCGGGGTGACTCCGTCGAAGACCCGGGTGCCGGTCAACACCGTCGTGCCGGTCTACGGCACGGTCTTGGGTGCGCCCTTCCGCTGCCCGGTGTTGCTGCAGCGACTTCACGGCAGGACAGTCTGGAGGCTGGCCAGCCAGGACATCGTCCGGCAGAGCGGACGCTTCACCCTCCGGGCGCAGCCGCCGAACCTCGGGAACAACAGCTATCGGGTCTACTTCCCGACCTGCGGGCGTTTCCAGGCCGGCTACAGCCGGACCTTCGCGATTCAGGGCACCTGAAGACTTGATGCGGGCACGAGCGGGAAAGTTGCGAAAAGAATGAAGAATTTCCGCAGTGCTGCCTTTCGCAATAACCTCTAGGAAATTGCCCCACCCCGTGTCATCCTGCGAAAATGGACAAAGGGGTGGGGCGCTTGCGAGCGAGAAAGACGACAATGATGGCACTGCTGGGGACAGTGTCGATGGCGGCGGCGCTGGTAACGGCACCTTCAGCGGGCGCAGCACCGAGTACGGCGCAGACGCCGGATCCGGGCCTGACCGTCAAGAGTGTGACACTGGGCCGCTCGTCGGTGCTCGTGTCGGGGCTCAACCGGGTCGCGGTCGGCGTCACGGTCAAAGCGGCGTACTCGGGCAGCGAAACACCGCTCAACGTGCTGTTCAAGCGCACCGGCGGCGTCGGCCCGCTCAAGTCGATGATCGCTGGCCAGCTGAAACGCACCGGCGGATCGCTCAGCGACGGCACCTGGACGGGAACGGTCGACATCCCCTCGACGGCAAACGGCACCTTCAAGGTGTACGGCGTCCTGCCGGGCTACCTGCAGGTCGGGGACATGACGACCGAGACGCCGTTCGACGGGCCGAGCGTCGCGGTCACCGGCGTGCACCTGCCGAAGTTGGCCGTCCAGGTGATCCCGCGGGTGGTTCCCTTCGGTTCGCCGTACCAGGTGAAGGCCGTCATCTACGACTCCGCGACTGCCAGGCCGTACGGCGTCCGTCTCCCGCTTGTGGTCACCGTCGACGACGCGTGTGCCGAGCGCGGCGGCATCGCGCGGCTCACTGACACCGCGGGGGTCCTGTACACCTCGTTCCCGGCCGCCACGGCTGACTGGCTCAACTGCGTCCGGGTGCCCGGCGGCGGCCGCTTCTTCGACACCCTCGGACTTGGCTTTGTCCCACTCCGGCCGGGCATCGTCGCAGCCACCCCGTCGAAGACCAGCGTGCCGGTCAGCACCGTCGTACCGGTCAATGGCACCGTCGCAGGTGCGCCGTACCGCTGCCCGGTGCTGCTGCAGCGGCTTCACGGCAGGACGGTCTGGAGGCTGGCCAGCCAGGACACCGTGCGGGCGAGTGGACGCTTCACCGTCCGGGCGCAGCCGCCGAACCTCGGCAACAACAGCTACCGGGTCTACTTCCCGACCTGCGACCGGTTCCAGGCCGGCTACAGCCGGACCTTCGCGATTAGGGGCACCTGATGAAGACCGGGCGCGGCCTGGCCGCCATCGGGTCGGCCTTGCTGGGAATGGCAGCGCTGCTGGTGGCACCTTCAGCCACCGCGGCGCCGGCCACGGCGGAGTCACCGGATCCGAACCTGACCGTCAAGAGCGTGACGTTGGGTCGTTCGACGGTGCTGGTCTCGGGGCTCAACCGGGTCGCGGTGGGGGTTACGGTCAAAGCGTCGTACAAGTCGGGCACCGAAACGCCGCTCAACGTGTTCTTCAAGCGCACCGGTGGTGTCGGCCCGCTCCAGCACATGATCGCCGGCGAACTGAAGCGAACCGGCGGAACGTTGAACGACGGAACCTGGACGGGCACGGTCGACGTTCCTTCGACGGCGAACGGCACCTTCAAGGTGTACGGCGTCCTGCCGGGCTACATGCTTCCCGGGGACATGACCACCGAGACACCTGTCGACGGGCCGAGTATCGCGGTCACCGGCGTGCATCTGCCGAAGCTGGCAGTCCAGGTGATCCCCCGGGTGGTTCCGTTCGGTTCGGCGTACCAGGTGAAGGCGGTCATCTACGACTCCGCGACCGGCAAGCCGTACGGCGTCCGGCTCCCGCTGCAGGTCGTGAACGACAACCTGTGCGTCGAGTACGACGCCATACCCCGATACACCGACACGGCAGGCGTCCTGATCACCACGTTCCCCGCGGCCGCGGCCGACTCGCTCAACTGCGTCCGCGTGCGTGGGCGCTACTTCGACACCATCGCCCGCTTCTTCTTCCCGCTCCGGCCGGGCATTGTCGCGGCGACCCCGTCGAAGACCAGCGTGCCGGTCAGCACTCTCGTACCGGTCAACGGCTCGGTCGCGGGCGCTCCCTACCGCTGCCCCGTGTTACTGCAACGCCTTCACGGCCGCACCGCTTGGCGCCTAGCCAATCAAAGCACCGTCCGACAGAGCGGCCGCTTCACGGTCGTGGCCCAGCCGCCGAACCTCGGCAACAACAGCTACCGCGTCTACTTCCCCACCTGCGACCGCTTCCAGGCCGGCTACAGCAGGACCTTCGCGATTCAAGGCACCCGATGAAGACCGGACGTGTGATGGTCGCCATCGGGTCGGCCTTGGTGGGACTGGCGGCGCTGCTGGTGGCGGCACCGTCGGCCGTGGCAGGACCGGGTACGGCGCAGTGGCCGGATCCGGATCCGGCCTTGAGCGTCACCAGCGTGACGCTGGGCCGTTCCGCGGTGCTCGTCTCGGGTCTGAACCGGGTCGTGGTGGGGGTCACGGTCACAGCGGGGTACAACTCGGAAACCGAAACGCCGCTCAATGTGATCTTGGCTCGCACCGGCGGCGTCGGCCCGCTCAACAGCATGATTGGAGACCTGAGACGGACCGGCGGAACACTGAAGAACGGCACCTGGACCGGGACGGTCGAGGTCCCGTCGACGGCGAACGGCACCTTCAAGGTGACGGGCGTCCTGCCGGGCTACCTGGACCCCAGGGGAAGCATCTATGAGTCCACGCCTTTCGACGGGCCCAGCATCGCGGTCACCGGCGTGCACCTGCCGAAGCTGGCAGTCCAGGTGATCCCCAAGATCGTTCCCTTCGGTTCGGCGTACCAGGTGAAGGCAGTGATCTACGACTCCGCGACTGGTAAGCCGTACGGCGTCCGTCTCCCGCTGCGGGTCGTCAGCGACGAGGCCTGCCACGATTACGGCACCGCGACCCGGCTGACCGATACGGCCGGCGTCCTGTACACCTCGTTCCCGGCGGCCGCGGCTGACACGATCAACTGCGTCCGGGTCCGCAGTCGCGTCCTCGACACCATCAGTCGCTACTTCAATCCCTTAAGACCGGGCATCGTCGCGGCGGCCCCGTCGAAGACCAGCGTGCCGGTCAGCACCGTCGTACCGGTCAACGGCTCGGTCGCGGGTGCTCCTCAGGTTTGCCCGGTGCTGCTGCAGCGGCTTTACGGCAGGACGGTCTGGCGGCTGGTCAGCAAGAGCACCGTCCGGCAGAGCGGCCGCTTCACCGTTCTGGCCCAGCCGCCGAACCTCGGGAGCAACACCTACCGGGTCTACTTCCCGACCTGCGGCCGCTTCCAGGCCGGCTACAGCAGGACCTTCGCGATTCTCGGTACCTGACGGGATTTGGGCGGGGTGGGTTAGGCTAGTTAGGTATGCCTAACCAAATCCGCCCAAGCCTGAAGGTCGAGAGGACCGTGGTCGCGTGAGCACCCCCGCACCCCGCAGCCGCCGCGCGAAGTTGGCGGTCGTCCGCCGCACCGAGCGCGTCACCCCGCACATGATCAGGGTGGTGCTGCGTTGCGACGAGTTCGTCGACAACGGCACCACCGACCACTACGTGAAGCTGCTCTTCCCGCAGCCCGGCGTCGAGTACCCGGACCCGCTCGACATGGGTGTCGTCCGCGAGCAGTTCCCGTCCGAACAGTGGCCCACGATGCGGACCTACACCGTCCGATCCTGGGACGACGCCGCCAAGGAGCTGACCATCGACTTCGTGCACCACGGCGACGAGGGCATCGCCGGTCCGTGGGCCGCGACGGCTCAGCCCGGCGACAAGCTCTGGTTCAACGGTCCGGGTGGCGCCTACTCGCCGCAGGAGACCGCCGCCTGGCACCTGCTGGTCGGGGACGAGAGTGCGCTGCCGGCGATCGGCGCCGCGATCGAGGCACTGCCGCCGGGCGCCCACGCCAAGGTGTTCGTCGAGGTCCAGGACGAGACCGAGGAGCAGAAGTTCAGCGGCTCCGGCGACGTCGAACTGACCTGGCTGCACCGGGCCGGTCGCGGCGGCGAACGCGGTGACGGCCTGGTCGAGGCGGTCGAGGCGCTGGAGTTCCCGCCCGGCGAGGTCCAGGCCTTCGTCCACGGCGAGGCCGGTTTCGTACTGCGCTTGCGCCGCCACCTCTTCACTGACCGCGGTCTCGCGCGCGAGCAGGTCTCCCTGTCCGGCTACTGGCGCCTCGGCAAGAACGAAGACGGCTGGCAAGCCGAGAAATCCGAAACAGCCCGCAAAGAACGCGCCACCGCCGGCAACTAACCCCATCCAACTAACCCCACCGGGCCGGCCGCGCGGCGGCGGTCAGCTCGGTGCGACGGCGCGGTCGCTCATGAGCTTTTCCCCGAGCGGACGGTGGCGATGCGGCGGTTGAGGATTTCGGTGATGACTGGGGCGTCGTCGTGCGGTAGCACCCAGTCTTCGCCCTGGGCCTGCAGGATGAGTGCCGGGCCGGGGCTGCTGGCTGGTGCCAGCTTCATGGGCACGGGGTATTTGAGCCGCTCGTGTCCGGACAGCTCGACGGCGTGGACGCCGGTCACGGCCGTCAACGGATAGCGCTTGTCCCGCTCGGTCGTCTGCCCGCCCTCGGCCGACTGCGCCACCATCAGCTCGTGCAGCGCGACCTGGTCGGCGCCGATCGACAGCCGCAGCCGGGTCAGGCCGCGCATCCGGAAGCTCAGCTCGTACGGCGATTCGGCCAGCTCCGGGATCGCGGGAGACATCAGCTGGCGGAAGCCGTAGCCCGCCAAGGCTGCACCGATGATCGCGCCACCGACACCGATCGGCAGGAACCACAGCGCCAGCGAAGCCGAGTCCAGCACGATCGTGTAGAACGACGTGAACATCGCCGTGACGCCACCCATCGTGAGCCCGGCCCACCGCCAGTTGGCGGGCTTGAAGCGACTCTTCCCGCGCCGCCACCAGCCGGCCGCGAGCAGTGCGAGCGGAATCAGCGCCGCCTGCCAGTTGTCGGCCTCCGCGCTGATCCACAGCGTCAGGCCGAGGAAGACCAGCGGGATGCCGAGATAGACGATCGTCACGACCAGCTGGGCCTGCCGATGCCTTGCCTCCAGTGAACTCACCGGAAAACCCAAGCACATCGCGGTGCCCAGGCTCTAATGTTGCCGACGATGACCCCTCTGTTCGAAGTACCGGCTCCGCTCTTCGAGACGCTCTCTGACGAGTTGCCGTGGCTCGAGTCCGCGCCCGCGCAGGCCGCGGAGTACCTGGATCGCTGGAAGCTGCGGCTCGACGGCAAGCCACTGCACGGCATGGCCTCGATCATCCTGCCGGTCGAGCGCGCCGACGGGACTCCGGCGATGCTGAAGCTGCAGCCGTTCAACGAGGAGAGCGAGGGCGAGGCGCTCGGCTTGCGGACCTGGCCGGCGGACGCCGTCGTGGAGGTGTTCGAGGACGACCCGGCGAACTCCACGATCCTGCTGGAGCGACTCGAGCCCCGAACCCTCAACGACGTCCCCGACGACACCGAGGCGACCCGCATCCTGGCCGAGTTGCTCGCCCGGCTCAACGTAGTACCGGCTCCTCCCGGGCTGCGTACGCTCGCCGACATCGTGGCGGAGATGCTCGCTGACGCCCCGGCGCTGATCCCACTGCTGGCCGATCCCGCTCAACAGTCACTCGTACGCCGGTACGTCGCGCAGGCGGCCGAATTGGCGCAGGAACCCGGCGATCGCCTGCTGCACTGGGACCTGCACTACGGCAACGTGATGGCAGCGCAGCGAAAGCCGTGGCTGGTCATCGACCCGAAGCCGCTGGCCGGCGACCCGTGTTTTGAGCTGCTCCCGGCGCTGGGCAACCGCTGGGACGACCTGGTCGCGACGGGCGATCTGCACGGGGCGATCCGGCGCCGGCTCGACCTGATGCTCGCCGTGACCGGGCTGGAGCGCGACCGGGCGATCGGCTGGACGATGGTCCGGATCTTGCAGAACGTGCTCTGGGACCTCGAAGACGACGAGAACGAGATCGAGCCGAACCAACTCGAGATCGCGCGGGCCCTTGCGTGAACCCTTCGATCTGATTACATGATTACATGACAACGCCGACGGTGTACGAGTGGGCGGGCGGTGCGGAGGCGTTTCTTCGGCTGACCGAGGTGTTCTACGACAAGGTGCTCGAGGACCCGATCCTCGCGCCGGTCTTCGCGCAGATGAGCGACAAGCACCGCGAGCACGTGGCGCTCTGGCTCGGCGAGGTGTTCGGCGGCCCGAGCCGCTACACCGACGAGCTCGGCGGCTACCCGGCGATGCTCGGGCATCACCTGAACCTCGGCCTCACCGAGGAGCAGCGGTCTCGCTGGGCCGCCCTGATCGCCGCCAGCGCCGACCCGGCCGGTCTGCCCGGTGACCCCGAGTTCCGCTCGGCCTTCGTCGCGTACGTCGAATGGGGCACCCGGCTCGCGCTGGCGAACTCGCAGCCCGGCGCCACCCCACCCCCGAAGGCCCCCGTTCCGCGCTGGGGTTGGGGCGAAGCCCCGCCGTACACTCCCTAGGCGACCAGCGTGAGCCGCGGTAAGAGCGGGTAAAGCTTGTGGAGTCAGATACCCGCGGGGGAACTCCGGACCTATCGTTTCGATAGTGTCGGCGGTTCACGACGAACCCGGTGGCCGGGATGCGAGGGTGAACCATTGTGACCGCTCAGCTCGAGTACCCCGACTTGGAGGACAGCGAGGCGCTGCTGTCGATCCAAGGCCTGTGGAAGGTCTTCGGACCGAAGGCCGCCCGTGTCCCCCGCCGGCCGGAGCTCGCGGGGCTGACCCGGTCCCAGCTGCTCCACCAGACCGGCTGTACGGCGGCCGTCCGCGATCTCAGCTTCGACGTCGCCCCCGGCGAGGTCTTCGTGGTGATGGGCCTGTCGGGGTCCGGTAAGTCGACGCTCGTCCGCTGCCTGACCCGGCTGATCGAGCCCACCGCCGGCAGCATCATCTTCGAGGGCGAGGACCTGCGCGCCGCCGACGAGAAGCGGCTGCGGACGCTGCGCCGGAGCAAGTTCTCGATGGTGTTCCAGCACTTCGGCCTGCTCCCGCACCGCAAGGTGATCGACAACGTCTCCTACGGCCTCGAGGTGCGCGGCGAGAGCAAGCCGGACCGCCGCCGCCGCGCCCAGGAAGTGATCGACATGGTCGGCCTGAGCGGCAACGAGAACCTGTACCCCGAGCAGCTCTCCGGCGGGATGCAGCAGCGGGTCGGCCTGGCCCGCGCGCTCGCCGGCGACCCCGACGTACTGCTGTTCGACGAGCCGTTCTCCGCGCTCGACCCGCTGATCCGCCGGGAGATGCAGACGGAAGTCGTCCGGCTGCACCAGGAGGTCGGCAAGACGATGGTGTTCATCACCCACGACCTGTCCGAGGCGCTCAAGCTCGGCGACCGGATCCTGCTGATGCGCGACGGCGAGGCGGTCCAGCTCGGCACCGGCGACGAACTCGTCGGGGCTCCCGCCGACGACTACGTGCGCGACTTCGTCCGCGACGTACCGCGCGCCGACGTCCTCACCCTGCGTTGGATCGTCCGCCCGCCGCGCGACGGCGAGCCGCTGGACGGCCCCGAGCTCGGCCCTGACGTCCTGGTCCGCGAGGCGACCCGGCTGGTCCTCGAGGCGGACCGTCCGGTGAAGGTCGTGGCCGACGGGCAGCTGCTCGGCGTGATCGGCGACGAGGAGATCCTCGCCGTCGTCGCGGACCGGGAGACTGCCCCCGAGCGTGCTGCCCGGCACTCGTCCTGATGGCTTCCATCACCAACTCGCTCGAGCTCGAGGTCCGGCGGCCGCGCCGCGGGGTGGTCGTCGGCGTCCTGCTGGTCGCCTGGGTGGCCGCCTGGTTCCTGCTGAAGGGCGTCAACACGCTCGCGCTCGGCGGTCAGGAGACCACCGGGCTGCATCGCTGGCTGACCGACCAGCGCGACTTCCTGGGCGGCGGCAACGCGTTCCTCGACGCGATCCGGACCGCCGTCGACCAGCTCGTCATCCTGTTGCAGGCGGTCATCGCGCAACCGTCGTACGGGCGGCCGGTGCCGGTGATCGGGTGGCTCGGGGTCGTCGCGGTCGCGGCGTACCTGGCCTGGGCCTTCGGGAACTGGAAGGTCGCGGTGCTGACCGCGGCCGGGCTGACCTTCCTCGGGCTGCAGGGGTTGTGGCAGGAGAGCATGGACACGCTCTCGCTGACCATCGCGGCCGTGTTGCTGGCGCTGCTCGTCGGGATGCCGCTCGGCATCTGGGCCGGGTTGTCGGATCGGGTCTTCAAGGTCGCGACGCTGATCCTCGACCTGATGCAGACGCTGCCGACCTTCGTGTACCTCGCGCCGCTCACGCTGTTCTTCGCGATCGGCCCGGCCGCGGCCACGATCGCCACCCTGATCTACGCGGCTCCGCCGGTCGTCCGGCTCACCGCGCACGCGATCCGCTCGGTGCCGCGCGAGAGCGTCGAGGCGGCGCGTTCGCTCGGCTCGTCGGGCGGCCAGACCCTGTTCAAGGTGCTGCTGCCGATGTCGCGCAGTACGGTCGTGGTCGGTATCAACCAGACGATCATGGCCGCCCTGTCGATGGTGACCGTCGCCGCGCTCATCGACGCACCCGGCCTCGGGCAGACCGTGCTCAAGGCGCTGCAGACGCTCGACGTCGGGGTCGCGTTCAACGCCGGCCTCGCGATCGTCGTCCTGGCCATCGTGCTCGACCGGGTCACCACCGCGGCCGGCGACCGACCCTGGCGTACTGCGAGCCTGCGGCGCAAGGTGCTGCTCGGCGTGGGTGCCGCGGCGGTGTTGGTCGCTGTCTGGTTCTCGCGGACCTACGTGTGGGCGGCCGAGTTCCCGACCGGCGCCAACGTGGGTTCGAAGATCGCGGTTGCCACGACTGACGCAACGAACTGGGTGCAGGATGTCTTCGGCGGGTTCACGTTCGGTCTGCGCGACGCGGTGACCAAGGGCGTCCTCAATCCGCTGGAAGCCTTGCTCACCGAGTCGCCGTGGTGGCTGGTTGCCGTGGTCATCGTTGCGCTGGCCGCGTTGCTGGGCAGCTGGCGAGGCGCAGTACCGGCTGCTGTTTGCCTTGGGCTCCTGGTCGCGACCGGGGTGTGGCACGACAGCATGGTCACGCTCGCCTCGACTCTGCTCGCCACCGTCGTGGTCGTCGCCGTCGGGATCGTGCTCGGCGTGTGGACCGGCCGCAACCGTCGCGCCGACAGCTGGCTGCGGCCGGTGCTCGACGCGGGCCAGACGATGCCGCCGTTCGTGTACCTCGTACCGTTCCTGGCGCTGTTCGGGACCAGCCGGTTCACCGCGATCGCGGCAGCCGTCGTCTTCGCCGTACCGGTGACCACCAAGATCGTTGCCGACGGCATCAGGGCGGTACCGGTCGCGACCGTCGAGGCGGCGAACTCGGTCGGCTCCAGCACCTGGCAGGTGATCAGCAAGGTGCAGCTTCCGGTGGCCCGGCGGGCGATCACGCTGGCGGTCAACCAGGGCCTGATCTACGTCCTCTCGATGGTCGTCGTCGGCGGCCTGGTCGGCGCCGGCGCCCTCGGGTACGACGTCGCCGCCGGCTTCGCGCAGAGCGAGCTGTACGGCAAGGGACTCGCCGCCGGGCTGGCCATCGTGCTGCTCGGCGTGATGCTCGACCGGATCACCCAGGCCGCGGCCCGGCGTACCCGGAAGTTCAAAACCGTTAGAGGAGACAACCTGTGGTGACCAAGAAGCTCCGCACTGCTGGAGTGCTGACTGCGCTGGCGCTGGCGCTGACCGCCTGTGGGGGTGCGAAGGTCGGGGAGTCCGACAAGCCGGCCGCCGGCAGCAGTGGCAAGGAGTGCGGCACCTTCAACCTGGCCGTCAGCCCGTGGGTCGGGTACGAGGCGAACGCGGCCGTGGTCGCGTACGTGGCGACCAAGGAGCTCGGCTGCAAGGTGGTGAAGAAGAACCTGAAGGAAGAGATCGCCTGGCAGGGCTTCAGCACCGGTGAGATCGACGCGAACCTGGAGAACTGGGGTCACGAGGACCTGAAGAAGAAGTACATCACCGAGCAGAAGGTCGCGGTCGAGGCCGGGCCGACCGGCAACAAGGGCGTGATCGGCTGGTACCTGCCGCCGTGGCTCGCGGCCGAGAAGCCGGAGCTGAAGGACTGGAAGAACCTCAACAAGAACGCGGCCCTGTTCAAGACGTCGGAGTCGGGCGGCAAGGGACAGCTGCTGGATGGTGACCCGTCCTTCGTCACCAACGACGAGGCGCTGGTGAAGAACCTCAAGCTCGACTTCAAGGTCGTCTACGCGGGCTCGGAGACGGCGCTGATCCAGGCGTTCCGGGACGCGGAGAAGAACAAGAAGCCGGTGATCGGCTACTTCTACGAGCCGCAGTGGTTCTTCAACGAGCTGAAGCTGGTCAAGGTGGACCTGCCGCCCTACACGGCCGGTTGCGACGCGGTCCCGGCGAAGATCGCGTGCGACTACCCGTCGTACGAGCTGGACAAGATCGTCTCGAAGAAGTTCGCCGACTCGGGCAGCCCGGCGTACGAGCTGGTGAAGAAGTTCAACTGGACCAACGACGACCAGAACGTGGTGGCGAAGTACATCGCCGAGGACAAGCTGACGCCGGACGCGGCCGCCGAGAAGTGGGTCAAGGACAACCAGGCGAAGGTCGACGCCTGGCTTGGTAAGTAACTAGCCGGTTGGTTTTGGGAAGACACCTGGGCCGGGAGTGAGGATTCCGGCCGGGTCGACGCGGCGCTTGAGTTCCTGGAGCTGGGGCCAGCGGGCGCCGTAGTGGTCCGCCCAGTCGTCCTGGCTGAACGGAACCGACTCGATCGGGTACCGCGTGCCGCCGAGCGCGCGGGCCCGGTCGTACAGCCGGCGGTTCCGGGCCAGCATCTCGTTGGCGAACTCCGTGCTGGATTGGCCGGCCGTCATCACGGTGAAGAGGTAGACCCATTCGGCGTCGTCCCGCGGCAGGCTGAGCGACGGCCTGGTGAGGCGGGACCGGCGGTGGGCGTAGAGCAGGACGAACCCGCCGGCGCCGATGTCCCGCGGGGTCAGGTTGCCGACCACTTCGGTGACGTACTGCTCGACGGTTGCTTCTGGCAACCATACGGTGAGCCACGGCTTGGCCAGGTTGTCCCAGTCGAGCAGCTCGCGCAGTTGCTCGACGGCGACGTCGATGCGGGTCACGTGCGGAAGGAAGTCGCTCTGGCTCAGCTCGGTGGCACTCGGGGTGAGACCGCGGAGCAGGTGGGCGTCGTCGGGCGGCTCGGCCTGTGAGTGGAAGGTGAAGGCGTTGAGGTGCTGGACCTCGCCCTGCTCACCCGGCCGCCACCAGTCGCCGTAGATCTCGCTGATCTCTGCGCGGTGGAGCAGCGAGCGGAAGTCTTTGAAGAAGTCGCGGATGTCGGGGTAGGTGAGCTCGTGTCCACGGACCTGGTCGGGCGCCGGTCCGAGACCGACCGTGGCCTTGGTGATGATCCCGTACTGCCCTAGTCCCGCGAGAACGGCTTCGAAGAGCTCGCGGTCTTGCGTGGTCGAGCACTTGAGCAGCTCCCCGGTGCCGGTGACCACCTCGAGCTCGATCACGCTGTCCACCTGACCACCGGACTGGATCGCGGGCGGGATCCCACCGAGCGACAATGTGCCACCCAGGCTGAGGCCAAGAAAGCCGGTGAGTGCGGGCGGGGTCAAGCCACGTTCATGCGCCGCGTTGGTCAGCGTCAGCCAGTCGACTCCTGCGTCCACCACGGCGCGATCATCTTGGATCTCGTGGATCGTGTTGAGCGAACGCATGTCGATCAACAAGCCGTTGACCAGCCCCTGCCCGTGCGTGGTGTTGGCCAGTCCACGAGCCGCCACCGGAACTCCGTGCCGTCCACAAAACTTCACCATCGCTTGGATGTCACGCACAGACCCCGGCCGCAGGACAGCCCGCGGAGTCCTCCTCACATACCGGCCCGCGTCGCGAGAAACCTCCTCCACGCTGACCTCGTCGACCAGCAGCTCCCCATCCAGCCCACGCGCCAACCCAACCCACTCAACCATCAAGCCCTCCCACCGCAATCCGCCGCCGAACCCGCTCCACATCAAACCCTTCCCCCACCGCCAACGGCACCCCCACCCGCAATCGCAACTCCTCAGCTTCCTGCAGCAGCTCCCGCGCCCGCCGAGCCGCCTCCGAGGCGCCCGCCGCCTTTGCGCCGTGCGCTTCGCGCGCGGCGGCTTCGGCAGCAGCGGAGTAGGCAGCAGCTAGACCTTCCAGTGCCAGGGCGATGGCACGTTCGTCTCCTGTGGTCAGTGCTGCGGCATGCGCCTCGGTTTGCAGTTGGAGAGCCGTGGCGTGGTCACCCCGCTGGTCTGCGATGAAACCGAGCTGGGTGAGGATGAACGACACCCCCGACGTACCGCCGACCTGCCGCAACCACCCCAGCCACTTCGCCAGGTGCTGCTCCGCCTTGTCCAGCTCACCCCGCCGTCGCGCCGTCATCCCGAGTCCGACCTCGGCGTACTCCTCCGCCGACTTGTTCGACTGCTCGATCGCCAGTCGCCGCGCCCGCTCGTGCAACTCGTCAGCCCGGTCGTAGTCCCCGGTGAGCATCGCGATCCGCCCCAGCCCCGACGTACGGAACGACACCTCCGTCCACATCCCCAGCTCCTCCGCCAGCCGCAGTGCCTCCTGCAGCCGCTGGGCAGCCGTCGGGTAGTCGCCTGAGATCTCCGCGGCCACGATGAGCGAGTAGTTCGCCTGCAGCAACCCCCACCCGTCGCCGAGCTCCTCGAACAACTCCGCACTCTGCAGGCCGTCCTTCATCAACGCCGGGAGGTCAGCGTGCGTCAGCGACAGCTGCGCCCGGGTACTGAGCGCAGCAGCCAACCCCCACCGATCCCCGAGCCGCTCGAAGGTCGCAATAGCCCGGTCAACCCGCTCCATCAGCTCACGACCATCGCCGTACGCCCACTGCGTCGCCGTCAGGAACCACTCGGCTCGCGCGCGACCCTGCGCATCATCGACCGACTCATACAGAGCCAGCGCCGCCTCACTGGCCTCCGTCAGGTTGCTGCCCTCCGCTGCCGTCGCAGAGAACCCCACACTCCACACAGTCGCCGCAGCGCGCGCAGCATTCGCAGGACCCGGTACTGCGAGCGCAGCGGCCAGGGCGCGCCTGCCTTCGCCCAGGCGGCCCCGGAGGTACCAGTACCAGGCCATGGCGTTCACCAGTCGCAGCCCGGTCGTCGGTGACGCGTGCTGGAGAGCCAGCCGCATGTTGGCGCTTTCCAGGTCCAGCCGGCTCAACCACAGCCGCTGGTCGGCGCCACGGAGATGCGGTTCCGCCTGCTCAGCCAGGGATGCGTAGTACGCCGAGTGACGGCGCCGCAGCCGCGGCTCCTCGCCGGACTCGACCAGCCGCTCGAGGCTGTAAGCGGCGACAGTCTCCAGCAGCCGGTACCGGCCATCGGTGGAGACCACCAGCGACCGGTCGACCAGCCGAGCCAGTACTTCGGCCGGCAGGCCGCCGACCTCCTCCGCAGCCTCCAGGCTGAAGCTGTCCGCCTGTACTGCGAGCCGCCGGAGGAGCGTCTGCTCCTCCTCGCTCAGCAGCTCCCAACTCCAGTCGATGGTCGCCCGCAGAGTCCGCTGCCGCTCCGGCACCCCACGCCCACCCGCCAACAACCGGAACCGATCATCCAGCTTCGCTGCCAGCCCCTGCACCCCCAGCGCCCGCACCCGAGTAGCCGCCAACTCCAACGCCAACGGAATCCCATCCAACCGCCGACAAATAACCCCAACAGCGACGTCCTCAGCTCCCGTGCGTGTGGTGAGGGTCTGGAGAGGGGCACCTGCGGCGGCTGCTCGGTCGCGGAACAGGCGGGCTGCAGCCTCAGGATCCAAAGGATTCACTTCCAGCAGGTGCTCACCCGCCAGGCCCAGCGGCTCGCGGCTGGTCGTCAGCACACGCAGTCCAGGCACCTCCGCCAGCAGAATCCCCACGAAGTCAGCTACGGCATCAACAAGATGCTCACAGTTATCCAGCACCAGCAGCGTCCGCCGAGCCCGCAACGCCTCAACCAGCCGCTGGCACAACTCCAGCCCCACCGCCGGAGCCGGCACCCCCACCACGTCATCCCGCAGCCCCACCGCAGCAGCCACCGCATCCAACACATCCACATCCCGCACAGCAGCCAACTCCACCAAAACCACCTGCCCGACCTCGCCGTCCGCAGCCCCGCGGGCCAGCTCCAGAGCTAGTCGGGTCTTCCCCACCCCGCCCGGGCCGATCAGTGTCAGCAGCCGGGTCTTCTCCAGCAGTGCCCGGGCCTCCGCCAGCAGGTCCTCCCGCCCGATCAGCTCGTTCACCGGCGCAGGCAACCGGCTGCCCGGGCTCACAGCAGAGCCGGCAGTCAACGCGGGATCATGCCGCAGGATCGCCTGATGCAACGCGGCCAAGTCCGGCCCCGGATCAGCCCCCAGCTCCTCAGCCAGCAACTCCCGGTACTCCGCGAACGCCTTCAGCGCTTCGTCCTGCCGCCCGGCCCGATACAGCGCCCGCAACTGAATCCCCCGCACCCGCTCCCGCAACGGATGCTCCACCACCAACTGCGCGACCTCACCGAGCAGAGTCCCCCGCCCAGCCTGGCCACCCCGCAGAACATCAGCCTTCAACCGCGCCTCGAGCAGATCCTCCGCAGCGGTCAGCCGCAACTCCTCCAGCCGATCCCGCGCCGCCCGGGCGAACTCACGATCCGCGACCTCCGCGTACGCCGCCCCTCGCCACAACCCGAGTGCCTCCTGCAGCACCTCGACCTGCCCGGCCGCCCGCCCCACCAGCCGCTCGAAGTTGTTGCTATCGACAACCTCCGGCGGCACCTCCAGGGTGTAGCCGCCCGGCCCGTGCGTGACCAGAGCCCGACCGCCCGGCTCAGCCCGCGCGAGCGTAGTACGGAGCTGAGATACGCGGGCCTGCAGTGTGCCGGAGGCGTTCCGTGGCGGTCGGTCGCCCCACAGGTCGTCGATCAGTCGGTCGGCCGAGACCGGCTTGCCGAGGTTGACCAGGAGATCCAGTAGCAACGCGCGCACCTTGGTGTCCGGCACGATGACCGGCTCGCCCGCGTCTGTCCGCACCAGCAGCGGCCCCAGCACCCCGAAGTACACGGTGCAACAGTAGCCAGCGCTACGGACACCCGTAGAGAATCCGTAGCGGGCTTCCGCAGGATCAAGGCATGACCAACAACCACGAAGCAGTCACAGTCATCGGCCTCGGCGCCATGGGCTCCAAGATGGCCGAGACCTTCCTCGCCGCCGGCCACCCGACCACCGTCTGGAACCGTACGCCGGGCCGCGCCGCGAAGCTGGTCGCGGCCGGGGCCACTGAGGCCGGCACGGCGGCAGAGGCCGTCGCCGCCAGCACTCTCGTAGTGATCAGCCAGATCGACTATGCCGCAATGAACGACTCCCTGGAGGGCGTGGACATCACCGGGCGCGTACTGGTGAACCTGAGCTCCGACAGCCCGGACCGGCTCCGCCAGGCCAGCCGCTGGGCGCAAGAGCGCGGCGCCACCCTCATCACTGCTGGAATCATGGTCCCGCCGCCGGGGATCGGCCAGCCGGGCGCCTACTCCTTCTTCAGCGGGCAGCGCGACGTACTGGAGCAGCACCAGGCGACGCTGGAGGCACTGGGTCGCGTCGACTACGTCGGTACCGATCCTGGGCTGGCGATGCTCTACTACCAGGCCATGCTCAACCTGTTCTGCACGACGCTGATCAGCTACATGTACTCCGCGGCCCTGGTCGGCTCGGCCGGGATCAGCGCCGAGCAGCTCCGGCCGTACGCCGCGACGATGATGAACGAGCTGGCCGACGAAGGCCCGATGGGCTACATCAAGATCCTCGCCGGCGAGATCGACGCAGGTAACTACCCCGGTGTGGAGAACAACCTCCACATGATGGCGGTCGGCAGCGAGCACATCGCGCAGGCCTTCTCCCAGGCGGGTCTGGACGTCACCCTGCCCAGCGCGGTGGCCGCTCTGTTCGCCCGGGCGGACGCTGAGGGCCACGGGCTCAAGGGGTTCAGCTCGATGACCGAGACGATCCGGAAGCCAGCAGCCTGACGCTCGCCGCGGCCGGCGCCCCGGCGTACAGGTTGAAGGGTGGTTGAGCTTGTCCGCAGCTCGGGGCAACTATCACGCGGCGCGCGAGCAACGCCGACGACACGCCGGAAATCGGACAGAACCGGGTAGCGTCGGTTCCATGATCATCGTGACAGCTGCACTGAAGGGCGGGGTAGGCAAGACAACCACGTCGGTGTACTTGGCCGCGCTGGCATCTTCCAACCGTCGCACAGCCACCCTCGTCGACGCCGATCCGCAGGGAAGCGCCGCGGACTGGATCGCCGATTCCGACGACGACCACCTGGCCAGGATCGAGATCGCGGAGGCGCCGACCGAGCGGCTCCTCACCAAGGCACTGGACAAGGTGCCACCGGAGGGCATCGGGGTGGTGGACATGCCCCCGTCGCACGAGCGCCTGCTGAACAAGGCACTCGAGCGGGCCCGCATCGTCATCATCCCGACCCGGGTCGGCGGCGTCGAGACACCCCGGGTGAAGGCGGTGCTGGAGCTGGTACCCAAGGAGGTGCCGGTCGGCCTGGTGATCTGCTCGGCGCGCACCTACACGCGCAGCTACCAGGAAACGATGCAGCAGTACGCCGAGGAGAACATCCCCGTCTGGGGCACCATCCCCGAACGAGTCTCCATCACCGCCGGCCCCACCGGCCCCCTAGCCGAAGACGGCCTGGAGTCCTACCGCAAAGTCTGGCGCAAGATCCTCGCAGCCGCCCGCAGTTGACCCCGGACGCTGCGCGGGTGCCGGATAACAGCACCCACGCAGCTCCTCGGCCGCAGCAAGCGCGAAGTCCCGGCTCCTCGTCGCGGCATGTCCCGAGCGACAGGAGGTAGTCCGCACGGGACGGAGCTCGCACGCTCGGCGGGTAGGTCGGTGGCCCGGAATCGGCGACTACCTCCCGTCGCTCGGCACGAAGCCGGCCCGGCCGAGATCACGCTGAGCGTCGGTCCATCTCCCGCTGGCGAGGTGACGCGCAGCGTCACGAGCCGGGATCGGCTACCGGGTGAGGGGTGGTTCGCCTCTTACGTAGGAGCGGATGACTGTGGTGGCGGCGCCGCGGGCCCAGTCGTCGAAGGTGTGGGAGCGGAGCATCAGGCGGCAGTCGCCGGCGGCGCCGAAGGCGTGTTCGCTGAAGGTCTGGCGCATGCGCTGGTCGTACAGGTCGTAGTCGGCGACACCCTCGCCGGCGATCACCACCAGGTCCGGGCCGACCAGGTTGACCATCGCGGCGAGCGCCGAGCCAATCACGTCGCCCGCGCGGTCGAACGCCTCCCGAGCATGCTCGTCACCGCTGTGCGCCAACTCGATCGCACCGGATAGATCCAGCTCCGCACGACCGGTCGTCTCGCGCACCCGCGCCAGGATCGCGTCCGACGAAGCGACCGTCTCGACGCAGCCGCGGCGACCGCAGGTGCAGACGAGATCGCCGGGCGCGAGCGGCAGATGCCCGAGCTCGCCCGACACCCCGTACGCACCGGAGACGACCTCGCCGTTGATGTAGAGCCCGCACCCGACGCCGGACCCGATCGTCACCACCGCGAACGAGTCGGCATCCACGCCGACCCCGAACCAGTGCTCAGCCACCGTCAGCGCGCGAACATCGTTCGACACCACGACCGGAACGTCCAGCTGCTCGGACAGCAGCGCAGCAACCGGCACGTCCCGCCAGCCCATGAACGGCGAGTCCCGTACGACGCCGCCGCGCGCGTCGACGTCACCGGAAACCGCCACCCCGATCCCGATCAGCGGGCCGGCCGGATCGAGCGGATCGTCGAGCGTCTCGATGAGTTCCTTGGCGAGATCTGCCAGGCGTTCGAGTACCGCCTCGGCGGAGGTGTCGGTCACCGGCTGGTGCCGGACCGCGCGAATCCCGGCCCGGAAGTCGGTCGTCACCCCGATCAGGTCGGTCGGTGTCACCTTCAACCCGATCACAGAGATGCTGTCCGGGACCACGGTCAGCGGGCTGACCGGCCGCCCGATACCCAGCTCTGCACGGTTCTCACCGGCATCATCACCCGGTACTGCGACCGGCTGGTCGGTCACGAACCCAGCTTCGATCAACGGCGCGACGGCTTTGGTGACGGCGGCTTGCGACAGCCCGGTCCGCCGCGCGATCTCCACCCGCGGAATCGGCCCCTGAGTCAGGATGCGGGTCAGCACCTCGACCCCCGCCGGAGTAGCGAGCGGCAGCGGGCGATTCAGGCGCAACGACACACCCCCAAACTACCGGCGCCAGGTGTACTTCCCAGCCCGCGCCGCTCGGGGTGATGTAAGAAGCCGTCGCCGGACGACATGGCAAGGGGGCGGCGGCGCCGTGGGGTCAGTGCGGGGTGGTGTTGGTTTCGCCGAGGGTGGGGGAGGTTAGGGCCCAGCGGATGGTTTGGGTTAGGCCGGTGCCGGCGGCTCGGACCAGGGTGCTTTCGGCTAGGGGCATCAGTGGGAGGCGTAGGGGCCAGCGGGTCCACCAGGGGAGTAGGCCGACTGCGGCGGCCGTCAGTACGGCGTACGCGGGGCGGGCGGCGAGTGGTACTGGCGGGTGGACGAGGATGAAGCGTGCGGCCTGCCTGGCCTCTGTCGTGCCGCGTAGTTCCGGCCTGTACTCCGCCAGCATCTGCCGCAACTCCAGTTGCGTGGTAGGCGGGTCCACGACGCCCAGTGCGCGAGCCACCCGAGCCGTGTCCTCGACGTACCCGTCGCACTCCAAAGCATCCAGCGGCGCAGCACCATAGCGCTGGTGCGCGGCCAGGAAGCTGTCCACCTCCGCAAGATGCACCCACTTCAACAGATGCGGGTCAGAAGCCCGGTAGTGCACGCCGTCAGGACTAGTCCCCCGCACTCGCTCGTGCACCGCCCGTACCCGAGCAACCGCCTCCTCGGCGTCCGCAGCAGCGCCGTACGTCGTGATGGCCAGGAAGAAGCTGGTCCGTTGCAGCCGTCCCCACGGGTCGCCGCGATAGCCCGAGTGCGCCGACACCGCCGCCATCGCAAGTGGATGCAACGACTGCAGCAGCAGCGCCCGCAGCCCACCCGCGAACATCGAGGCGTCCCCGTGCACGCGCCGGATCGGGCGATCCGGCGCGAACCACCTAGGTCCGGCGGTGTTGTGAACCTGGGCTCGCGCAGCCCGCGGATCCGGGCCGGCCACCTTCGTCATGATCATCCGAGCCAGCCCGTCCCTCAGCGGGTCGAGCAGACTCTCCTGGGCAGTGGCGGACATATGTCCAGTCTGCCCACCACTCCAAGCCGCCAGTCACTGGCTGACCTCCACGAACACAGGGTTCGTGTAGAGCCAGGCGTCGCTCGGGTAGCCGGCGAAGCTCGCGGCACTAGGACTGTTCACGTACTCACCGCGCTGCGCATTGGTCGCTCCACGGAAGGCAACCCACGCCGGATCAGCGTCGCCCTGCGAACCGGGCGCACCCTCCATGCCGATGCAGACGCCGCTGTCCCGCCAGCCCCGAAGCTCGTGCGGCGAGTCGATGCCCAGCCGCAGCGGGTGGTTGGCCAGCACGAGCACATCGTCGACGTACCCGCTCTGCTTCTGCGCGGCCAGCCACTGCAGCGCCTTGAGGGCGTGCTGCTCGTTCTCGGGCGTGCTCCCCGAGCGGCCGGTCAGCTTGCCGTCGTACTCGCGCTCGAACTGCTGGAGCAGCGCGACGTCGTTCGGCCCCGGCGCGACCAGGAGCGTGCCGTGCTCGGCGGCCGGGATGTACCACTCCAGTCCCTGGAAGATCAGCATCCGCGGGTTCTCCGCCCGCGCCTTCAGCACCTCCGCGTGCTCCGCCTGCGCGCCCTTGTCGGCGTGGCCGAAGTTGCTGTGCTCGGTGAACGCCATCCAGTCCAGCCCGAACTGCGCCCCGCGCTGCGCGAGCTGCGTGAAGTCGTACTTCGCATCGTGGCTGTACCGGCTGTGCACATGATGATCGCCCACCAGATAGACCAGCTCAGGATCCCCGTACGCCGTACCGGGGCTGGCCGCCGCTTCACCGGCACCGATCCCGGCCACCGCGAAGCCCGCACCCAGCAGCCCGGCACCTCGGATCAACCCGCGTCGCGACACCCCCTGCGGATCCAGCGACTCGTCGGGAACGTCCGGATCGGCCCAGGCGGGGACTTGCTGCGCGGTCATGGCGGAACCTTTCTTGTGCTGACATGCCACTGTCAAGGTCCTCGATGACTCGAAGATGTGCACAGCATGAACGACTCGCTCCACCGATCGATCATTGTCATATACCGATGAACTGACTATGGTTGCGCGCATGTCCTCCTCCGAGATGCGCGAGCCGACGTTCCTCGTCCTGGCCGCCCTGGCCGACGGCCGCAAACACGGCTACGCGGTGATCACCGAAGTCGCGGGCCTCTCCAGCGGCCGGGTCACCCTCCGCCCAGGCACCCTGTACGCCGCCCTCGACCGCCTCCGCGCCGAAGGCCTGGTCCGGCCCGCCGGCGAGGAGATCGTCGAAGGCCGCCTCCGCCGGTACTACGAACTCACCGACTCCGGCGCCGAGGCGCTGGCCACCGAGGCCGCCCGGCTCCAGTCCAACGCGGACCAGGCCATCAGCCGGCTCCGCCTTCGCCCGGCGAGCGGGGGTGGGGTCGCGTGAGCGCCCTCTGCCGCGCAGTACTCAAGTGCTACCCGCGGTGGTGGCGGGACCAGCATGGCGAGGAGGCGCTCGGGCTCCTGCTCGATTCGGCCGACGCCCGGGGTCGCGTCGACTCGCGTGATCTCCTCAATCTGGCCCTCCACGCCGTCCGGCTGCGCCTCACCAACGCAGGTCCGCCCACGCTGGTGCAGGGAATCCGGAACCGGGTCTCCGTGATCGCGGTGTCGCTGCTCGCGGCGATCTGCAGCATCTTCCTGATCTTCGGTGAGTGGGCGCCCTGGGACCCGCGGACCAGCCTGGAAGCTTCACCGATCGGCAATCTGACCACTGGTTCGATCTGCTTCTCCGCGGGGCTGCTGGCCGCGATCGCCATGATGCTCGGCCGCGCCACCGTCGCGCGATGCCTCGCGGCCTTCAGCGCGATGAGCGCACTGGCGATGATGGCGCCGCCGCTCGAGCAACTGGCCGAAAGCTCCGGTTTCACCCGGCCGCCGGGCGCGCTTCTAGCTTTCTTGGCCGTCATCGGCGCGCTCGCGGCTGTCGGTGAGCCGCTGCGGCCTCGCGCTTCCCGCGGCTTGTTCGCCTTGCTCGCAGCCGGACCGTCGCTCGGTGCTGTGCTGGTGACAGCGCTGACGCTTGGGCCGGAGCCGTGGTTCTTCTACCGAATGCCCGACCAGGTCGCGCTGCGCTTCGTCGGTGGAGGCTTGCTGGGGATCGCCTTGCTGGTGGTCGCCGTCGTCCTGATGATCGGCGGAAGCCGGGTCTGGGCCGCGGCACTCGCGGTGAATTCCCTCCCCTGGCTGACCCTGCTCGCGTACGTACCGTTTCTGGGCGGTGTCAGCGGACTGCCGATGGCGGGTGCCGGCCTGCTGGCGACAGTGATCGCGGCGGCGCTGCTGATCGGGACGGCAGCCGTCACCCTCGACCGCCGGCTTCAGCCGACCCGGAACTCGGTCTCCAGAAGCGAGTAAAGCAGAGAGTCCCGCCAGGCGCCGTTGGTGAAGACGTGGTGGCGGAGCCGGCCTTCGTAGCTGAATCCGAGCCGCTTGACGACGGCTACGGAGGCCAGGTTCTCCGGGCCGATCGCGGCGCTGATCCGGTGCAGGTCGAGCGTCCCGAACCCGAACTTCACCAGCGTCCGGGCCGCATCGGTCGCGTAGCCGCGGCCCCAGTGGTCCGCGCCGATCGCGTAGCCGAGCTTGCCGGCCCGCGTCCCGCTCGGCGCGATGCGTCCGAAGCCGATCACCTGGTCGTCGTCAAGGCGGGTGACGGCGAGCATGTAGTCGGGCCGGTCCTCCTGAGCGGACCGGGTGACGATCCCGGTCAGCATCTTCTCCGCCGACTCACGGGTGTGGCTGTCGAAAGCCATCCAGCTGGTCACCCGGTCGTCACCGACGATCGCGAAGAAGTCCTCCAGATCCTCCGGCCGCAACTCGCGCAGCCTGATGCCATCGCCGGTGAGCGGATCCATCCCGCCTGCTACCGCGGGAAGGTCTGCATCGGCGTACGGGTGAACATCTCGATCTCTTCCTGCAGTTCGCGGGCATCGTCCGCGCGGCCGGACTGGCGCAGTGCCTGGTGCACCCGGCGGGCTGAGTGCACGACGCCGTTGATCCGGCGCTCGGCGGGCAGGCCCAGGACCGGCGCGATCGCGTCGGCGGCGCCGTCCAGCTCACCGTTCGCGATCCGGGTGATGGCCATGGCGGCGTGGCTGCCGGCGGCGTCGCCGAAGGCCCACTCGGGGTGCGATTGGTCGGTGTAGGCGTCCACTGCCTGCCGAGAATACTGCTCGGCGGTCTCAACTTCACCCGGGAGCCAGGCGAGCGCGTCGGCCGCGTAGTACAGCTGGCGGTTGCGGCCGAAGGTGCACAGGCCGCCCATCTCGTCGAGGTCGTCGGCCCGGACCGAGCCCCAGGCGTTCTCCGCGCGGACCAGCGCGGCGCGGGCGGCGTCGGCGTTGCCCAGTGCGGCCCAGGCGCGGGCCTCGCTGACCGGGAGCCAGACCCCGGTGGTGCTGTTGGCCTGCTCGGCGTAGCCGGCGCCCAGCTGGGCGTACCGGACCGAGTCGTGCGGGTTGCCGGCCCAGTAGGAGACCAGCGACTGCAGCCCGCGGACCCAGGCGCGCAGGCCGTGGTGGTCGGCGTTGTCGGCGCACAGGAAGGCCGTCCTGGCCTGAGTCAGGGCGGCGTGCGGGTTACCGAGGTCGTGGGACGCCTTGGCGAGCAGACCGCCGGTCACGCCACCGAGGAAGTACAGCTGCCGCAGGTGTTCCGGACGCTGCCGGCTCTCCAGCAACGCGAAGACCAGGTCCTGCGTCTCGACCAGCTGGCCGAGGATCTCCGGCAGCGGGCGCTGCGGATAGGCCTTCGCGACGTGTCTCACGTCGTCGTACACCTGTTCCATGGCCTCGCTTCCGAGACCGGTCTGGGCCGCGAGGGCAAAAGCCCGCGCACGGCTGGCAGCCATGTCGAGTACCTCCATCTCATTACCTGTCGTGATCCGTCCACTCGGTGCAGGCGCCGGCGCCACCTGGGCGGCCTGCTCGGGGACGTACGGGGCGAGGAGTTCCTCGACCGGCTTGCCGAACATGCGTTGCAGGGTGCGCCGGGTCTGTGGAGTGGTCCCTGCGCGCTCGCCCGATGCGAGGCGCCGCAGGTGCCGCTCGGTGATGGTTCCACCCAGCTCGACGAACTCGGCGACGATCTCGGAGTAGGTCTGGTTCCGGCGCTGGATCAGGTGCGCCAGGACCGTTCTTGGCGTATACCTACCCGCCATCGTTCCTCCCGTTCACGTCAAGTAGACGTTGTCTCGACTCATGCCCCACGACAAGGTGCAGTCCTCCAGATGTCCGCCAGAGGTCCTGAAGAGGTCCGGCAAAGGTCCGGTCCAGGTCCTAGAGCGGTCACGGTCGGCTTGTGCACCATTACTGCCATGACAACCAGTAAGTCCAACTGGTTGCAAGGGCTGAGAGTTACGGGGTGAGCAAGCAGTGACTGTTGCAGAAATGACGTCGAGGCAGCACCGGCGCAGAGTGCGGGTCTGGTTCGGCGAGCACGTGATCGCGCAGTACGTCGCGGAAGCACCGCTGGCGGCGCGGTACGAGCAGGCCATGAGGCGGCGTTTCGCCGGTCTCCGGGTCACCAACGACCTGCTCGGCCCGCAGCAGGACAGCGACATCTGACCAAGCTTCCGGGTCCTCCTCAGACCCGGAGCTGCTCCTGGGGACTCCTCACGTCCAGGAAGCAGCGATCGAAGGTCCGGGGCACTCCTCAGTCCCGGACGAAACCCGAGGTGCGGTCCGGGGCCTCCTCAGCTCCGGACCGCACCGCCCACCGGCCCGGCTGGGCCGGCGGCTGAGTCCCTGTATCGCCGCCGCCCAGCCGTTCCAACCCACCTCCTGGCCGACACCTCGGGCCGGGCGGGGCAGTGGCTTCTGACACCTCACCAGAAGCCGCACTCCGAGGTGGCCGACTCCGCTGTGTGACCGCCGCGCCTGGGCGGTCACGCAGCGGAGCCATTTCCGGCCCTCGCCGCCATTCCAGGCTTGCGCCCGGCCGTCACTGCCGTCCCGGCGTCGTGCCCGGGCCCTGCTGACGTCCCGGCCTCGTGACCGAGATTCGCCGCCATCCGGCGCAGTACGTCGATGGTCTGCAGGTACTCCGCGTCGACGATCCCGTTCGTGACCCGCAGGCGCTGCGCGTGGACCTTCCCGGTCAGCTGCTCCAGCGCGGTCGCTCCATCCGGCGTCAGCCGGTCCCCGTCGAGCCAGCCGCGCTCCACCAGCGGAGCTGTGAACGATGCCAGCTCGTCCGGTCCGCCGGACAGGAACGGCGCGAGGGTCACCGCGATCGGGGCGTCCTCGCGGGCGGCGTTGAGGATCTGCCACTGGCGCCGGTTCAGCCCGTCCGCGGCGAGCACCTCCTCGAAGGACTGCTCGAGCAGCCGGTCCACTTCCTTCAGCCACCATCCGATAGGCTTGTTGTCATCTGACATATACATGTCAATCAGCATATATTCAGGAGGGCAAATGGTCGACCCCGTGGCCGAGGTCGAGGCGGCGATGGTGGTGATCCGCCGCCGGCAGACCCGGCGGATCCTCGCCCAGGCGGCCGGCGTACCGGAGGATTCGGCTCAGCAGGTGGTCGACGCGATCGAGGCGGCCGGAGCCACTCCGATCAGCGTGAGCGGCGTCGCCGAGGCGCTCGGCGTCGACCAGCCCCGGGCCAGCAAACTCGTCGCGGCCGCCGTCGGCGCCGGCCTGGTCCGGCGGGAAGCCGACCAGCTCGACGGCCGGCGCATCAATCTCGTCCTCACCGAGGCGGGCCACGAACGGCTAGCCGCCGTCCACCGGTTCCGCCGGCAACGCTTCGCCACCGCGATGCACGACTGGCCCGACGCCGACAGGCAAGCCTTCGCCACGCTGCTGACCCGCTTCGTCAGCGGCCTCGACCACCGCTGACCGCGACGTACACCGCGAACGGCGCGTCGGGACGCACGCCTTCCTGCCCTTCGACCAGACCGTCGGTCCGGATCTCTCCGGCGTACTGCATCCCGAGTCGTTCCATCACCGCGCGAGAGGCCAGGTTGTGCCGCTCGGTGAACGCGATCACCGAGCGAGCGGCCAACGCGTCGAAGGCGTAGTCAAGCGCGCAGCGGCCGAGTTCGGTGGCGTAGCCGTTGCCCCGGGCTGAGCCCAGGAGCGCCCGACCCAGCTCCAACCGGTCGGCCACCCACCGGCCGTCGTCGGCGAGCAGGTCCGCGATCTGGCGGGTGGCATCGTCATCGGTCCCCAGCCGATCCAGGCCGCCGCGTCCGACGAGTTCACCGGTCGAGCGTTCGTAGGCCATCCACTTGCTGACGCCGTTGGCTTCCCAGCGCGACTGGTACTCCGCTGCCCGGCGTACCGACTCCGCCGTGGACCAGGCTTCGGCGTACCACTCTGCGACCCATGGGTCGGCGTGCAGCCGCTCGAGGTCCGCTGCATGTCCGGGTAGGACCTCACCCGGTCCGGTGATCGGCACGAGCCTCAGCCGCTCGGTGAATTGGGTCCGGACGGTGTGCGCCACGATGTCGCGGAGGCGGCGGTCGCCGTCGGTGCGGTTGACCATCAGGAGCTCCAGGTTGTCCGGTCCGACCCAGGCGCTCAGGTCGTGCTTGCCGACTTCCAGCCGAGGCCGGGTCAGGTCGCCGTCGACAGTGACCAGGTAGTCGACCTCCCGGCGTACCCGGCCCTGCCACTCCCACTCCCAGTCGGTGACAGTCGCGACGATCTTCCGGACCCGCCAGCCGGTCTCCTCCTCGACCTCCCGGGCCAGTGCCTGCTCTGGGGTCTCCCCGGCCTCCAGATGTCCGCCGACGATGTCCCAGATCCCCGGCAGCAACCGCCGGTCTGCAGTACGCCGGTGCACGTACACCCGCTGCCGCTCGTCCCGGATCAAAGCCCCCACACAGTCCACTGGCCGCATGTCTCCAAATTAGTGCCCTGCGCCCGTGGCAGAGTCACCTCTCATGTCCACGGCCACACCCCCTCCAGTACGCCGGTACGTCAGCCAGGCGGTCGGCATCGGCTTCGCCGTTGCGTTGGTCTGCGGAGTGGGTGGCTCCTTCGTGGCTGAGGACGTGGTCGGCGGACTGGGGCGCCTGCTCAACCACGACGAGTTCGCCCTGCGCGTGCTCGGTTGGTGCTGGGGCGGGCTGCCGTTCGTAGTACTGGTCCTGGCCTATAGCCAGCGCCATCGCCTGTCGCAGCGCGCCAAGCGAGGGTTCACCTATACCGTCACGGCCTGGGCCGCCAGCGGCGCGCTCCTCATTCCCGGTCGGCACACCAGTGCGGAGGAGAGGTTCGGCGAGGCCTATCTCGACTCCCGGCCGCTCGGGTTCGGCTGGGCCGCGGGCTTCATGGCACTGTTCGCCACGTTTCTAGTGGCCGGTCTCCTGGCCGTTGTCTGGCGCAAGCTCACCGGCACCGTCACCAGGCAGTCAGTGACCACCCTCAACCGAGGCCTCACCGTCCTCTGGGTCCTGTTCACAGTCGGCGGCCTGGTCGCAGCCCTACTCGCCCCCATGCCCTGACGGTGCTGGCAGCCCTAGTCTCGTGGTGCTTCGGTGACTCGGTTGGGCATGAACATGACTGCGACGACCAGGAGTACTGCGGCCGCGGCAGCGCCGTAGTACACGTCGTGGATGGCTGGCGCGAGGATCTCGCCAGGGAGATGTTCCAAGTCGCCGTGGCTGTCGCCGAGCCGGCTGGCCACCACTCCGTTCGCGACCGCGCCGAAGATGGCCACACCGACCGCACTGCCGACTGAGCGGGCGAACATGTTGGCGCCTGTCACGACTCCACGGCTCTTCCAGTCGACTGACGACTGCGCTGCCACCACCGCGGGCGACGCGGAGAAGCCGAGGCCGATCCCGATCACGAAGCAGGCGAACGCGAGGTAGACGACCGAGCTCGACGGCTTGACGGTCAGCAGCAGACCCGCGCCGGTCACCACGAAGGCCGAGCCGATCACCATCGTGGTCCGGAACCCGAGCCGCAGGTAGAGCCGGCCGGCGAGCGAGGCGGCGATCGGCCAGCCCAGCGTCATCGCGGCGAGCGCGAAACCGGCCACCAGCGCCGACGTACCGAGCACGCCCTGGGCATACAGCGGCACGTACGTCGACAGCCCGATCATCAGGACGCCGACGAGCAGTGCGGAGGAGTTGGCCGAGTTGAGGACGCGGTGCCCGAGCACCCACAGCGGCAGGACCGGCTCGGCGGCGCGTCGCTCCACGAACCCGAAGGCGACGAGCAGCAAGGCGGCGACGGCGAGGATCGCGATGCTGGTGACCGAGTCCCAGGCCCACACCACGCCGCCCTCGAGCAGGCCGAGGAGCAGCAGCGAGCCGCCGACCGCGAGCAGGATGGTGCCGGCGTAGTCGATCTGTGGCTTGGTCGTCCGGACGACGTTCTCCTTGAACCGGCGGTAGAAGACCAGGCCGGCGGCCAGACCGAGCGGGACGTTGACGAAGAAGATCCAGCGCCAGGAGACGTAGTCGGAGAACACGCCGCCGAGGGTCGGGCCGACGAAGGACGCGATCCCCCACACGCTGGCGATGTAGCCCTGCACCTTGGCCCGCTCGGCGACCGAGTAGATGTCGCCGACGATCGTCATCGCGATCGGCTGGATCGCACCGGCGCCGAGGCCCTGGATCAGCCGGAACGCGATCAGCGCGGGCATGCTCCAGGCGAACCCGCAGAGCACCGAGCCGAGCACGAAGAGCACCACGCCGAGCAGCATCACCGGCTTGCGACCGCGCAGGTCGGCGAGCTTGCCGTAGATCGGCACCGAGACCGCCTGGGCGAGCAGGTAGATGGAGAACAGCCAGGGGAACTGGGTGAAGCCACCGAGATCCTCGACCACCGACGGCACCGCGGTCGCCAGGATGGTCGCGTCGATCGCCACCAGCCCGACACTCAACATCACCGCGAGCAGGATCGGTCCACGCTCCGACCGCAGCCCCACCCCGGCCCGATCGATCCGCTCAGTAGTCATGACAAAGTCCAACCTAACTCCCCGGACAACGATTCCCCGACCGCCTTTTCACCCACTGGACCAGCCGCGGCAGCGGCTGCGGGGGACACGGGTTTCGGGGCGGTGGGGGCGGTTGGTGGGTACTCTCCGTGGGTGAGGATGCGCGGGCTGCTCAGGGTGGTCGTGCTCGTGGTGACCATCTCGCTGACGTTGGTGTTGCTGCCGATCGCGATCAACGTCGGCACCGGCGGGACCGCGCCGGACTTTCTCGCGCCGTACGTCGGGTGGACCTGGCCCGCGATCGGGGTGTTGTGGCTGGTCGCGATCGTCACCGGGCTGGCGGAGTACCGGAGTCGGCGAACGGTCGGGCTCTCGGCGCGTTCGGCCGACCAGCCGCGCAACCGGCCGAACGCGCTCGCCCGGGTCGACCGCTACCTGGCCGACCGGTTCGCCGGTTCGCTCGCCTCGCAGACCAACCTCGCGCTGGCCCTCGACGTCAGCCCCGAGGCGGTGATCCGCCCGTACGACCTGCTCGTCCAGCCGCTCGACGGCAACGTCACCGAGATCCGCGAGGACGCCGACATCGCCGCGGCCTTCGACGACCTCCAGGACTCCATGCTGATCCTCGGAGCACCCGGCGCCGGCAAGACCACGCTGCTGCTGGAGCTGGCCCGCTCCCTCGCCGCCCAAGCGCACAGCAATCCCAACAGCCCGATCCCCGTCGTTGTCGACCTGGCCAGCTGGACCGCGTCCACTGCGCGCGAGGAAGACGATGACCCGGCCGACAGCCCTCTACTCGCAGGCTTCATCCGTTGGCTGCTAGCCGAGCTGACCAACCGGTACCAGATCCCCGCCGCAGTAGGCCGAGTCTGGTTGAGCAAGGGCCGCCTCGGCCTGCTACTGGACGGCCTGGACGAAGTAGCCCTTGCCCACCAGGAGAAGCTCGCACCTGTACTGGCCGAGCTGGGCCAGCGTTACCTGGTCGGCCAGCTAGCCGTCACCTGCCGCATCCAGGAGTACGAGCAACTGCAGCACCGCCTCAAGCTGTACGGCGCTGTCCGCATCCGCCCGCTGAGCCGGCGCCAGGTGCTCGACTACTTCGCCTCCGGCGGCGAAGAGCTAGCCGGTGCGCTGGCTGCCCTCGAGCGGGACGAGGACCTGTGGGACCTGGTCAACTCGCCACTGATGCTCAACGTCATGGCGCTCGCCTACCAAGGCCGGGACGCCCGCGAGGTCGCCGCCGGAGTACTGGCCGATCACCGCAGAGACCTGTTCGACACTTTCATCTCCGAGGTGCTGGCTCGCTATCGCCCGAGCAGCCCGCACTTCGAGTCCCGCGCGGCCGTCCGCTCGCTCTGGTGCCTTGCCTGGTGGACACGGACGCGAGCCGGCGACCGCATCGAAGTACCGCGTCGACTGACGCCGAACGGCTGGTACGGCCTGGTCCTCCCCGCAGTCGGCTACCTGGCCCACATGGTCTGCCTGCCGGCCCTCTTCGCCGGCCTGGCCGCCGGATCCGCCGCAGCCGCCACCGCCCTGTACGGCGTATCGTCCGGACTCGCAGTCGCCGCAATCGCACTGGTGCTGGTCCATGTGCGACCACACACCTGGTGGACGCTGCAGCAAGGCAGGGACCAACCCCGTGGGCGATTGCTCGCGGTCATGATCTGCGCAGGCGCCGTCGCCGGCCTGGCATCAGCCCTCGTCGTGACGGCTCTGGTTGAGAGCCTGCCGGCTTGGCTCGGCCTGGCGCTCCAAGGTGTGGTGGTCTGGGTCTCCTTCGGTCTCGAGTACGTACTGTCGGTCAACAACCTGCGTCGCCTGCTGCTCACCGTGCGCCTGCTCGGCGTCACCGCGGCAAGCTGGCTGGTGTTCAACGCTGTCGATCACCCGACCGACTTCGTGGCCGGCTCCGCCATAGCGCTGATGGTTGCCCAAGGCATCCGTTTCGTGAAGGCGCTGCCGATGGATCATCTGGTCTATCCGCACAGCAAGGAAGAGCACGCCGGCGATCGGTGGCGGATGGACAAGTGGACCGGTACCGGTGCGCTTGCCGGTCTGCTCGTCGCTGTTGCCCTCGGCGCGAGTCTGTGGTGGAGCAACGGCCTCGAGCCGGTCATGGGCATCGTGGCGGGCACGGTTGCCGCGAAGGCCTGGCGACGGCGTGCACCGGTCTTCGCCGGTCCTCTGTCGCGCGGACTGCATGGCTTCCTGCTCCGGTGGAGCGGATACCTGCCCTGGCGTCGCGGCGCCTTCCTCCGCTACGCGGCCGAGCGCTACGTGCTGGCCAAGACTGGCCGAGGCGAGTACGCCTTCATCCACCTCCTGGTGCGCGACCACCTGGCCGAGTGCGACCCAGACACGCTGGCAGCCAAGGTAGACGAGCGCATAGCCGCCAGAACCTCCCCCAGCTCCCTAGCCCGCAGCCGCTGAGCCGCAGGAGCCAGCCGCCCACACCCGCCACGCGACAGCCCGCCAGCCGGCTCACACCCGCTACGCGACAGCGCGCCAGCCGGCCCACACCCGCCACGCCCCAGCGCGCCAGCCAGCCACACCCGCCACGCCCCAGCGCGCCAGCCAGCCCACACCCGCCACGTCCCAAGCGCTCGCTAGTGCGCAGCCGCGAGCACCTGGTCAAGGATGAGCGACCACTGCCGCACGATGCCGCGGCGCCGGGCTGCGTCGTCGGTCAGGAGGTCGGCCAGCCCCAGGCCGCGAGCCATGTCGAGCACCCCCTGGACCGTCTCCCGCACACCCGGCGTGCGCTCCTCCACCTCAAGCACCTCCAGCAGAGCCCGATGCGCCTGCCGCCCGACATGCGCCTCCAGCCGCACGATCTGCTGGCGCAGCGGCTCCTCGGTAGACGCCGCAACCCACAGGTGCAGCGCAGCACGGAACAGCGGACCCGTGTAGACGTCAGCAAGCATCCCCACGATCGCCTCGGTCCGCCCCTTGCCGCTGGGCAGTCCCGCGGCCTGCTGCCGAATCTCCGCCAGCCGCACCTCGGTCATGTACTCCACTGCCGCCGCAAACAGATCAGCCCGCGTCGGGAAGTGGTGCTGCGCCGCTCCCCGGGACACACCCGCCCGAGCCGCCACCACCGCGACAGTGGTCGCCGAGTAGCCCACTTCGGCCAGCGACTCGAGCGACGCCACCAGCAGCTTCTGGCGAGTCGCCCGGCTCCGATCCTGCTGCGGCTCCCGCAGCACATCACTCACAGCGAGTCCAGGGGTTCACTCACGCGTAGCCTCCCGAGCTCGCAACTCACGCCGCAGGATCTTCCCCGACGCAGCCTTCGGAACGGCATCGATGAACTCCACCTGCCGGATCTTCTTGTACGGCGCGACGCGCTCCGCGACGTACTCGATCACGTCGGCCTCGGTCAGCTCCACTCCGGGCATCGGGACGACGAACGCCTTCGGTACTTCGTTGCCCTCGATCTGGACCCCGATCACGGCGGCATCCGCGATCCGGGTGTCGGTCAGCAGCACGGCTTCCAGCTCGGCCGGCGGCACCTGGTACCCGTGGTACTTGATCAGCTCCTTGACCCGGTCGACGATGTACAGATAGCCGCGCTCGTCCACGTGACCGAGATCGCCGGTGTGGAGCCAGCCGTCCGGATCGATGGTCGCGGCCGTCTCCTCGGGCCGGCCCAGGTACCCCTTCATCACCTGCGGGCCGCGGATCCACACCTCGCCGACCTCACCCGCCGGTACGTCGTTGCCGTCGGCACCGACGAGCCGCATCTCGGTGGACGGGAAGAGCTTGCCGACGGCACCACGTGGCGGATCGACGTCGTCCTGCGGTACCGAGTGCGTTCCCGGCGACAACTCGGTCATCCCATAGGCCTGCAGTACTGCGTGCAGCCCAAGCCGCTTGGCGCACGCCTCGGCCAGATCAGCGTCGAGCGGTGCCGCCGCCGATGTCACGTACTTCAGTGAGGACAGGTCAACGCCATCGACCGCCGGGTGCTTCGCCAGCGCCAGCACGATCGGCGGTGCGACGAAGGCCCGGGTGATCTTCTGTTCGTCGAGCACGGTCAGGAACTGCTGCAAGTCGAACTTCGGCAGCACCACCACGGTGACACCGAGCCGCAGCGGCAGATTCATCAGGACGGTCAGCCCGTAGATGTGGAAGAACGGCAGGATCGCGATCAGCCGCTCGCCGTCCGCGAGGTTGATCATCGGCTCGGCCTGGGCGATGTTGGTGGCGATGTTGCGATGCGTCAGCATCACGCCCTTGGCCGCACCGGTGGTCCCACTCGAGTACGGCAGCACCGCGACGTCGTTGGCCGGATCGATGTCGACCACGGGCTCCGGCGCCGTCGACGCGAGCAGCTCCAGCACCGACCGATATCCCTCGGCCGTGTCACAGACCAGGATCTCCTGTACGCCGGTTCCTTCCACCGCGGCCGTCGCAACCGGCAGGAAGAGCGAAATCGTCACCAGCAATTTCGCCTTCGAGTCCACGAGTTGCTTGTGCAGCTCGTTCGCCGTGTAGAGCGCGTTGACCGTCGTCACCGTGGCGCCCGCGCGGGTGGCGCCGTAGAAGACGGCCGGATAGATGATCGTGTTCGGGCTGTAGAGCGCGACCGTGTCACCGTGCACGATGCCCAGCTCGGCGAACCCGGCCGCGATCCGCCGGCTCATCCCGTCGAGCTGCGCGTAGCTGATCTGCTGCCCGGTGACGCCGTCGATCATGGCCGGCCGGTCACCGTACTCCTGGGCGCGGCCGAGCACGGCGTCGTGGATCGGCATGTCCAGGATCGCGACGGGCGGGTACTCACTCTGAATGACCATGGCGGGGTCCTCTCTCACGACGACGGCCTTGGGGGATGACAGTGACGTAATCAGTACGACTTCGGTAGACCCAAACTGTGCTGCGCGACGAAGTTGAGGATCATTTCCCGGCTGACCGGCGCGATCCGGCTGGCCCGGGCGGCCGCGACCAGCGAGGCAACGCCGTACTCGACGGTCATGCCGTTGCCACCGAGCGACTGGACGGCCTGGTCGGTCGCGCGCACGGTTGCCTCGCCGGCGGCGTACTTGGCCATGTTCGCCGCCTCGCCCGCGCCGAGGTCGTCGCCGGCGTCGTACAGGGCGGCGGCCTTCTGCATCATCAGCCGGGCGAGCTCGAGCTCGATCTTGTTCTGCGCGAGCGGGTGCGCGATCCCCTGGTGGGCGCCGATCGGGGTCTTCCAGACCTGCCGTTCCTTGACGTAGGCAACGGCTTTGCCGAGGGCGTGCCGGCCGATCCCGATCGCGAACGCCGAGGCCATGATCCGCTCGGGGTTGAGGCCGGCGAAGAGCTGCATCAGGCCGGCGTCCTCGGACCCGACCAGCGCGTCGGCGGGCAGCCGGACGTCGTCGAGGAAGAGCGAGAACTGCTTGTCCGGGCTGATCAGGTCCATCTCGATCTGTCGGAACTCCACCCCGGGCGCATCGGTCGGCACGATGAACAGGGCCGGCTTGAGCTTGCCGGTCCGGGCGTCCTCGGTCCGGCCGACCACCAGGACGGCCTTGGCGACGTCGAGCCCGGAGATGTAGACCTTCCGCCCGGACAACGACCAGCCGTCATCGGTACGCCGGGCCGTCGTGGTGATCCCGTGCGAGTTGGAGCCGGCGTCGGGTTCGGTGATCGCGAAGGCCATCGTGGTGGTCCCGTCGGCCAGCGTCGGTAGCCAGTGCTCCTTCTGCCCGTCGGTACCGAACCGGGTGATCACCGTGCCGCAGATCGCCGGTGACACGACCATCATCAGCAAGGGGCAGCCGGCCGCGCCGAGCTCCTCCAGCACGATCGACAGGTCGGCCATCCCGCCGCCACCGCCGCCGTACTGCTCGGGGAGGTTGACGCCGAGGTAGCCGAGCTTGCCGGCCTCCTGCCAGAGCTCGGTGGTCTGCCCGCCGGAGCGCGCTCGCTCGTTGAAGTAGGCGTAGCCGTACTTCTTCCCCAGCTCGCTCACCGCCGCCCGCAACGCGCGACGTTCCTCGGACTCGACGAAGCTCATGCGTCCTCCTCCACTTGTACTACGGCCAGGACCACCCCGACCTCGACCTGCTGCCCAGCGGCAACGGCGAGTTCGGTCACCACCCCATCGGCCGGCGCGGAGATGGTGTGCTCCATCTTCATCGCCTCCAACCACACCAGCCCCTGCCCACGCGTCACCTTGTCGCCCACCGCGACCCCGACCCGCACCACACTCCCTGGCATCGGCGCCACCAACGCGCCCTCCGCAAGCTGCTGCGCCGGATCCGCAAACCGCTCAACCGGCACCAACGCCACAGCCCCCACACAAACCAGCCCCGGATACGCCGCGACGTCGAACGTCCGCCGCACCCCACCAACCTCAAACACCACTCGCTCAGGCGCGGCGACAACCACCACCGGACCGCCTTCGACAACCACCCCGTCGCGAGTCACCCGATAGTCGACGTCGTACTGCGCCTCGCCCACCCGATAGCTCTTCCGCTGAGGCTGAGAGGGAAGATTCCGCCAGCCGGAAGGCACTCGACGCTGAACCGCAGCCCGCTCCCGCCGCGAAGCAGCATCAGCCAGCGCCGCCGCCACCGCAGCAAGCCGCTCGCCCACAGCATCAGCCAACGGCGCCCCCAGCCCGCCCTCGCCCACCCTCCGCGCGTCCCAGTGGCGTTCGAAGAACGTGGTGTCTGTGTCACCAGCCAGGAAGGCGGGATGCCGCAGAGTGCGCACCAACAGGTCGCGGTTCGTCTGGATGCCGTGGATCTTGGCGCGTTCCAGCTCAGCCGCCAACCGCGCCGCCGCCTGCGTCCGCGTCGCGCCCCACGCGATCACCTTCGCCAGCATCGCGTCGTAGTACGGCGAGACCTCCGACCCGCTCACCACCCCCGAGTCGACCCGAATCCACGGCGTACCCTGCCGAGGACCACCGGGAGCAAAGGAAGAACCAGGAAGTTCGAAGCGGTGAAGGGTGCCCGTCTGGGGTTGCCAGTCGTTCCCCGGGTCCTCGGCGTACAACCGCACCTCGATCGAGTGCCCAACAGCAGCAGGCGGCTCAGTCGGCAACGCCTCACCGGCGGCGATCGCGAACTGCAGCGCCACCAGATCCACCCCGGTGGTCGACTCGGTGACCGGGTGTTCGACCTGCAGCCGCGTGTTCATCTCCAGGAAGTAGAAGCCACCCTTCTCGTCCGCCAGGAACTCGACCGTCCCCGCCCCGACGTACCCGATCGCCTGAGCCGCCTTCCGCGCCGCCTCGAAGAGCTGCTCTCGCATCCACGGAAGCCGTTCCACCAAAGGCGAAGGAGCCTCCTCGACGACCTTCTGATGCCGCCGCTGGATCGAGCACTCGCGCTCACCGACCGCCCACACCGTCCCGTGCTGATCCGCCAGCACCTGTACTTCGATGTGCCGCCCGGTCGCCAGATACGGCTCACAGAAGACAGTCCCGTCCCCGAAGGCCGACAACGCTTCGGCCTCGGCGGACGCGATCTCCGCGCGGAGATCCGCCAGCCGCTCGACTACCCGCATACCCCGTCCACCGCCACCCGCCGAGGCTTTCACCAGAACCGGCAGGTCCGCATCGGTGACATCACCAGCGGCGAGTTGCCGCAGTACCGGCACCCCCGCCGCGTCCATCAGCTTCTTCGCCTCGATCTTCGACCCCATCGACGAGATCGCCTCGACCGGCGGCCCGATCCAGGTCAGCCCGGCCTCGATCACCGCCGCCGCGAACTCGGCGTTCTCGGACAGGAACCCATATCCGGGATGGATCGCATCCGCCCCAGCCTTGAGCGCGGCCTCGATCACCAGTTCGCCGCGCAGATAGGTGTCACCGGGGGCAGTACCGGGCAAGTGCACCGCGGCATCCGCCTCCGCGACGTACGGCGCCGATGCGTCCGCCGTCGAGTGCACCGCGACCGTCGACGCGCCCACGTCCCGTGCCGTCCGGAACACCCGCCGCGCGATCTCCCCACGATTCGCCACCAGCACCGACGTGATCATCGCCATCACATCCGGAAGACGCCGAAGTTGGCGCCGTCGAAGCGGGTGCCCTCGACCGGGGCGGAGTGGATCGCCGACAGGCAGATGCCCAGCACGGTCCGGGTGTCCCGCGGGTCGATCACGCCGTCGTCGTACAGCCGTCCCGACAGGAACATCGGCAGGGACTCCGCCTCGATCTGGCCTTCCACGTAAGCCCGCATCGCGGCGTCCCCGTCCTCGTCGTACGGCTGGTTCTTGGCGGCCGCGGCGGCGCGGGCGACGATCGACAGCACCCCGGCGAGCTGCTGCGGTCCCATCACCGCCGACTTCGCCGACGGCCAGGCGAACAGGAACCGTGGATCGAAGGCCCGTCCGCACATCCCGTAGTGCCCGGCGCCGTACGACGCCCCCATCAGGATCGAAAGATGCGGAACACGAGAGTTGGAGACCGCGTTGATCATCTGCGCGCCGTGCTTGATGATCCCGCCCTGCTCGTACTCCTGCCCGACCATGTACCCGGTCGTGTTGTGCAGGAAGATCAGCGGCGTGCCGGCCCGGTTCGCCAGCTGGATGAACTGCGCCGCCTTCTGCGCCTCTTCGCTGAACAGCACCCCGCGCGCATTGGCCAGGATCCCCACCGGATAGCCGTGCACCGACGCCCACCCGGTCGCCAGCGACGACCCGTACTGCGGCTTGAACTCGTCGAACACCGACCCGTCCACCACCCGGGCGATCACGTCCCGCGGGTCGAACGGAATCTTCAGGTCACCCGGCACGATGTCCAGCAGCTCGTCCTCGGAGTACAACGGCTCCTCGTACTCCGGTGCCGGTGGCGGGCCGAGCTTCTTCCAGTTCAGCCGCGAGACGATCTGCCGGCCGAGCCGGATCGCGTCCCGCTCGTCGACGGCGAAGTAGTCGGCCAGCCCGGAGACCCGTGCGTGCATCGCGGCGCCACCGAGCGACTCGTCGTCGGCGTCCTCACCGGTCGCCATCTTGACCAGCGGCGGCCCGGCCAGGAACACCTTCGCGCCACCGTCGACCATCACCACGTAGTCGCTCATGCCCGGGATGTACGCGCCACCGGCGGTCGAGTTGCCGAAAACCAGCGCGATCGTCGGGATCCCCTCGGCCGACAACCGGGTCAGGTTGCGGAACATCGCGCCGCCGGGGATGAAGATCTCCTTCTGCGTCGGCAGATCAGCGCCACCCGACTCGACCAGGCTGATCACCGGCAACCGGTTCGCCCGGGCGATCTCGTCCGACCGCAGCGCCTTCCGCAGCGTCCACGGGTTGCTCGCGCCACCCTTCACCGTCGGATCGTTCGCGGTGATCAGACACTCGACCCCGCAAACCACGCCGATCCCGGTGATCAGGCTCGCGCCGACGGTGAAGTCGCTGCCCCACCCCGCGAGCGGCGACAGCTCCAGGAACGCGGTGTCCGGGTCGAGCAGCAACTCGATCCGCTCCCGCGCGAGCAGCTTGCCGCGCTTGTGATGCCGCTCGACGTACTTCGGGCCGCCGCCGGCCAGCGCCTTGGCGTGCTCGGCCTCCAGCGCGGTCAGTTTCTCCAGCATCGCCTCGCGATTGCTCATCCGGTGAACCCCAGTCTCTTGGCCGCCAGGCCGGTCATGATCTCGGTGGTACCGCCGCCGATGGCGAGGATCTTCTGGTCGCGGTACTGCCGCTCGACCTCGGCCTCGCGCATGTAACCGAACCCGCCGTGCAGTTGCAGCGCCTGATCACACACCCAGGCGCCCGCCTCTACCGCGGTGTTCTTGGCGAAGCACATCTCGGCGATCACGTCCTCACCTGCTTCGGCACGCCGGACCACCTCGTGGGTGTAGACCCGGGCGACGTCGATCCGCCGCGCCATCTCGGTCAGCGTGTGCTGCACGGTCTGCCGCGAGATCAACGGCCGCCCGAAGGTCTCCCGGTCAAGGCACCACGCCACTGTCAGGTCGAGAGCGCGCTGCGCGCCCGCATAGGCCTGTACTGCGAGGGTCAGCCGCTCGGCGACGAAGTTCTGCGCCAGTTGGACGAAGCCCGAGCCCTCCGCGCCGACCAGATTACTTGCCGGCACCCGGACGTCGGTGAAGGACAACTCGGCCGTGTCCGAGCAGAGCCAGCCCAGCTTCTCCAGCTTGCGCGAGACCTCGAAGCCCGGCGTACCGCGCTCGATCACGAGCAGCGAGATGCCGTGCGCACCCGGCCCACCGGTGCGGACCGCCGTGGTGACGAAGTCGGCGCGGCAGCCCGAGGTGATGTAGGTCTTGGCGCCGTTGACGATGAAGTCGTCCCCGTCGCGGCGGGCCGTCGTACGGAGCGAGGCGACGTCGGAGCCACCGTCCGGTTCGGTGATCGCGAGCGAGCCGATCAATGAGCCGTCCAGCGTTGGCCGCACCCAGCGGTCGATCTGCGGCTGGTTGCCAGCAGCAACGATATGGGGAAGGGCGATTCCGCAGGTGAGCAGCGAGGCGACCAGCCCGCCGGACCCGCCGGCGTAGTGCATCTCCTCGACCACCGCGATCGCGTCGGCCAGCGATCCACCGCCACCCCCGACCGCCTCGGGAAACGCGACCCCGAGCAGACCGAGCTGGCCGGCCTTCTTGTGCAGCTCGCGCGGCAGCTCCCCGTCGCGCTCCCACTGGTCCAGGTTCGGCAGTACCTCCGCGGTCATGAACCGCCGCACGCTGTCCCGGAACGCGTTCACAACAACACTTCCGGTACGTCGACGTACCGCGAGCGCAGCCACTCCCCGACCGCCTTCGCCTGGGGATCGAAGCGCGCCTGCGAGGCGACTCCCTCGCCCAGCAGCCCGCCGACGACGAAGTTCAGCGCCCACAGATTCGGGAGGACATGCCTGGTCACCGGCAGGTTCGCCGTCTCCGGCAACAGCTCCCGGAACTTCTCGACCGTCAACGTGTGCGCGAACCATCGCCAGGCGGTCTCGTTCCGCACCCACACCCCGACGTTCGCGTCGCCGCCCTTGTCGCCACTCCGCGCGCCCGCGATCCGGCCCAGCGGGACCTCCCGCGTGAGCGACCGGGCGGGCCGCCCCGCCGCCACCAGTTGCGGCAACGGCATCGGCAACGCGCCGCCTTCCGCGATCTCCAGCTCCTGGGTCTCTTCCGAAGGCTCGATGGATACGCGACTGCCGTCGGGGAGGACGACAACATGGTCGACCTTGCGCGCATCGACGTACCCGGCCGTGAAGACGCCGTACGGCGAGGCGTCGCCAGGCGGAGCCGTCACGTGGAAGCCGGGGTAGCTCGCCAGGGCCAGCTCGATCGCGGCGTTGGAGAAGGCGCGGCCAACCACTTTCGGATCGGCGTCCTTGACCGTGCACTTGAGCAGCACGCTCGCTTCTTCCTCGGTCTCCGCGTTCGGCTGCTCGGTCCACACGAGCGACCACTTGAGCTCCGCAGGTCTGGTTTGAAGCCCTTGCTCGAGCTGCCGCTGGACCAGCTCCGCCTTCGCCTCCAGCTCCAGCCCGGTGAGCACGAACGTCACCTCGTTGCGGAACCCGCCGATGCTGTTCAGCGACACCTTGTACGTCGGGGGCGGTGGCTCGCCTTCGACGCCGCTGATCCGGATCCGGTCCGGGCCGTCCTCGGCCAGCTCGATCGTGTCGAGCCGGGCGGTCACGTCCGGACCGGCGTACCGGGCGCCGGTGATCTCGTAGAGCAGCTGCGCCTTGACCGTGTCGATGGTGACCGCGCCGCCGGTGCCGTCGTGCTTGGTGATCACGCTGCTGCCGTCGGCGTGGATCTCCGCGATCGGAAAACCGGGCCGGCCGAAGTTGCGGAGCTCGCGGAAGAACGCGTAGTTGCCGCCCGTCGCCTGACAGCCGCACTCGATCACGTGTCCGGCGACGACGGCGCCCGCGAGTTCGTCGTACTGGTCGCGTCGCCAGCCGTGGTGCGCGGCGGCCGGCCCGACGATCACCGAGGCGTCGGTGACCCGGCCGGTGACGACCACGTCTGCTCCGGCGTCGAGCGCCGCGGCGATACCCCACGCGCCGAGGTACGCGTTGGCGGTCAGGGGCTGGCCGAGGTCGAGTTCCTTGGCCCGGGCGAGCAGGTCGTCACCTTCGACGTACGCGATCTTCGGGTGCAGGCCGAGCTTGTCCGCGAGCTCCTGGATGGCTTGCACGAGACCCGCGGGGTTGAGCCCGCCGGCGTTGCTGACCACCTTGACGCCGCGATCCAGCGCCTCGCCCAGGCCGGTCTCGAGCTGTTTGAGGAAGGTCTTCGCGTAGCCGAGCGACGGGTCCTTCAACCGATCCCGGCCGAGGATCAGCATGGTCAACTCAGCCAGATAGTCACCGGTCAGTACGTCGAGCGGCCCGCCGGTCAGCATCTCGTGAAACGCGCTGAACCGATCGCCGTAGAACCCCGAGGCGTTCCCGATCCTGATCGGCTCGCGTTCGCTCATGCGAACTGCCCGCGCTCGCGACCCTTGCCCGGCAACCCGGCGAACGCCTGGATGATGCCCAGCCACTCGTCCGCCTCGGTACCAACAGCCTGTACTTCGAGGTCGTCGCGATGCCGCCGCTGCGTCGCGAGCAGGCAGAAGTCCAGCGCCGGCCCGCTCACCCGCTGCTCGGCGTCCTCAGGCCCCCAGGTCCATCGGTCGCCATCCGGCCCGGTGAGCTCGACATTGAACGGCACGGCCGGCGGCTGCCGATCATTCAACAGATAAGCGAAGTCCCGAGTCCGTACTGCGAGGTGCGCGACGTGCTTCAACCGGTTGCTCGGCTTCCGCGTGACACCGAGCGCGTCCGCGACGTCCTGCCCGTGCGCCCACGTCTCCATCAACCGCGCCGTCGCCATCGAGGCCGGGCTCATCGGCGGCCCGAACCAGGCGATCTTCTGCCCAGCAGGCACCGCCCGCAACGCCTCCTGCAACTCACCCCGCGTCTGCCGCCAGTACGTCAGCAGCTCTCCCGGCGTCAGCGCGGCACCCTCAGCGGCCCCGTCGTCCACAAATCCGGTCGGGTTCTCCGCGGCCTTCCGCAACTCCACCTGGAACTCGTCAGGCTCCGCCGCAGCCAGCCGCGCCGCCTCATCCGTCCAGGCCAGGTGTGCGATCTGATGCGCGATCGTCCACCCCTCGGCAGGCGTCGGCGTACTCCAGCCATCGGCCGCCAGCCCGCCGACCAGGAGGTCGAGCTCGACACTCTCAGCACTCAGATCGTCCAGCACCACATCCAGCACGCGCCACTCCCGCCCTAGACCAGTCCCCCGAGCCTCCCACCGTCACCGGCAAGAATCAAGCACACGTGATTGTTTTTGCGGGCGCCGACGGCGATTGGTCTAGTCGAGCGTTGTTCGATGAGGTTCGAAGGGCTTCCGGGGAAGACCGGTGGGGTGTTAGGCAGGGCAGATGCACAGTTCGTTGCCCGGTAAGGCCGCTGAGATCCGGGCGCTGTTGCTCAGCCTGATCGACACCCTGCCGGAAGGTGCCGCGCTGCCGCCTGAGCGGGAACTGTCCGCGCGCTGGAACGTCGCGCGGATGACGTTGCGCCGGGCGGTCGACGAGCTGGTGATCGAGGAGCTGCTGGTCCGCAGGCACGGCAGCGGTACCTATACCGCCCGCCCGAAGGTGGCGAAGTGGCTCGGCATGATGGGCTTCTCCGAGGACATCCGCCGCCGGGGCATGCAGCCGGGAAGCCAGACGCTGGAGTTCCGCCGGCAGAAGGCCGAGCGGGCAGCCGCGCGCCGGCTCCGGATCCCGGTCGGCGATCCTGTGCTCACCTTCACCCGGCTCCGGCTCGCCGACGACCTGCCGATGGTGGTCGAGCGCACCACGCTCCCCGGCAGCTACGTCCCCGGACTCGAAGCCGAGGATCTGAGCGGCTCGCTCTACGAGTTGCTGACCGACCGCTACGGCATCGAACTGGTCAGCGGTACGTCGAAGCTCGAACCCGTGATGCCCGACGCCAAGACGGCCGAGTGGCTCAACATCCCCGGCACCCAGCCGTGCCTGGCCCTGCACGGCGTCAGCTTCGACCGCCGCGAGCGCGTCTTCGAGTACACGTCGGCCGTCTACCGCGGCGACCGCTACGCCTTCACCGCCGAACTCCGGATGACCCCGACCGCGCGCGCCGACGCCAGGGGCCTCTGACCCGCTGACAGAGTGTGAGCGGCCGGTCACTATGATCACAATAGTGATCACGTGGACGGAATTGTGGGCGCGGTAGCCGGTGGATTTCAGTACTCCGATCAGTACCGTCATCCCCTCGCTCGACGGTCCTGTGCTCCAAGTTCTCGCCCGCGCCGACCGGATGTTGTCGGGTCGCCAAGTGCATGCCGAAGCAGGAACCGGCAGCGTGGCCGGTGTCCGGCTGGTCCTCCAGCGGCTGGCCTCGACCGGGTTGGTCCACGTCGACGAGGCCGGCAGTTCGTTGCTCTATCGGCTCAACCGCTCGCACCTCGCAGCCCAAGCCGTCGAGCTGCTCGCCAACCTCCGTGCGACCTTCGCCGACACCCTCGCGGCCAACATCGCCTCCTGGCGCATCCCACCACTGCACGCCAGCCTGTACGGCGCTGCCGCCCGGGGTGAGGGCGATCTCACCAGTGACGTCACACTGCTGCTGATCCGGTCCGACGATGTTGCCACCGACAACCTTCTCTGGGAGGAGCAGGTCGGCGGCCTGATGAGCGACATCGTCGAACTCACCGGCAACCCGGTCGACGTCGACGAGCTGAGCCTGCGTGACCTCTCCAACCACCAGCGTGCCGCCGTACCCGTTGTCGAGGAGTGGCTCCGCGACCCCACGATCCTTTACGGCGCGCCACTCCAGGCCCTCCTCGCCGGCCGCGCCAGCATCGAGCGGCCCTCGCTGGCAGACCTCCCCTCACTCCCCGACCTCGCCAACTTCCCCACCCTCCCTGCGCTGACCGCCCAAGCCACTGGCTGAGCCCAGCCCGGTGGGGGCCGACGCGTCAGCCCGTGGATTCCATCAGTGCTTTCAGCCGGGCCAGATCTTTCTGGTTCGCCCGACGCATCGCTGCCGCCATCAACGGTCCGGCCACCCCGGCGAACCCGGAAGGCTCGCCGCGATTGCGCAACGTCATCCGCGTCGCACCATCCCTCTCGGCCGACCACTGGTAGCTCGTCTCCATCGGAAACGGTCCCTGCGCCGTCCGCATCACCAACCGTTCGAGCGGCACCAGCTCGATCACCTCGTACGTGTACGCGAGCCGCCTCCCCAGAAAGTGCGCGACGAAGTTCATCCGCGACCCGACCGCGATCGGCGGCTCCGTCAGCCACTCGACCGACTCGATGTTCGCGTACCACTCCGGCGCGTTCCCCGGCTCCCCGGCGTACGCCGCCACCTCGGCCACCGGTCGCTCGATCACGATCTCGGTCAGTACGTCGACGGCCATCTCAACCTCCGAGCAGGGGAGCCATCCAGCGAGCGATGCGGCTGTCCCGCCGCGTCAGTCTCTCCTCAGTATCAGCCGCGGTCATCACCCGGAGTCCAGCGTTGATGCCGAGCCAACGGAGCGGTTCGGGTTCCCAGCGCGGTGAGCGGTGGTCGACCCAGGGGAGGTGGATCAGCCGGGTGTCCCGGCGAAGGATGAGGTCGGTCAACGTCCGGCCGGCCAGGTTCGTCGTACTGACGCCGTCGCCGACATAGCCGCCGGCCCAGGCCAGGCCGGTCCCGTGGTCGATCCCGACCGACGCACACCAGTCCCGCGGTACGCCGAGCGCGCCACCCCACGCATGCGTGAACGCGACGTCGTCCAACCCGTCGAAGAGCCCGCGCAACGTCGCCTGTAGCGCGGCGAAGACCCGTGGCTCACTGTCGAACGACGGCCTGATCCGGGAGCCGAAGTGGTACGGCGCACCCCGCCCGCCGAAGGCGAGCCGCCCATCCGCAGTCCGCTGCCCGTAGATCACCAGATGCCGGTGATCGCTGAACGTCGGCCGATCCGCCAGCCCGATCCGCTCCCAGGTTGCCGCAGACAACGGCTCCGTTGCCACCATCAACGAGTACACCGGCGCCACCGTCCGCGACTCCCCAGCCAGCGAAGGCGTGAACCCTTCGGTCGCCCGGACGACGACCTCAGCACGCAGTACGCCGTACTGCGTGCGAGCCCGGCCGGGCTCGATCGCCAGGACGCGCGTCTGCTCGTGGATCGTCACGCCGAGCCGCTCAACCACAGCGGCCAGCCCGCGCACCAGCTTGCCCGGATGAATCGCCGCGCAATGTGGCGTAAATGTTGCCCCCAGCACCTTTTTCGCGCGGACCTTGGTGGCGACCTCGTCGGGTTCCAGGAAGCGCAGATCGCCCGGCCCCCACTCCGTGGCCTCGGCCACCTCGGCCCGCGCGCGAGCCAACTGGGCGGCCGACCGAGCCAGCACGATCGTGCCGCCCTTGTGGTAGTCGCAGTCGATGCCTTCGAGCGCACTGACCCGCCCGACCTCGTTCACCGAGCCCTGCATCGCCCAGTGCATCGCGATTGCCAACTCACGACTCGAACCAGGCAGCGAGGCGAGCCGCCGCGACGAGACCGGGAACAGTGCGGAACACCAGCCGCCGTTGCGCCCGGAGGCACCGAACCCGACGGTCTCCGCCTCGAGCACGACGATCCGCAGACTCGGATCGGCCTTCGCCAGGTAGTACGCCGTCCACAGGCCGGTGTACCCGGCGCCGACGATCGCTACGTCGGCGTCCCGGTCACCGGCGAGCGGCGACCGATTCACCCCCGACCCCGCGGCCCCGGCCGACCCGGCGGAGCCTGCGTGCCGCTCGGGCTCCGCAGGATCCGCGGTCTCGGCCCAGAGGATCAGCGCACACCCCACGAGTAGGTCTGCTTGACCAGCTTCAGGTAGACGAACGTCTCGGTCACCTTCACGCCCTTGATCGACCGGACCCGCTCGGACAGCACCTTGAGCAACTGCTCGTCGCTCTCGCAGAGCACCTCGGCGAGCAGGTCGAAGGAGCCGGCCGTGATCACGACGTACTCGATCTCGTCCATCGCCGCGAGTTCCTCGGCGATCGGCTCCAGCGCGCCTTCGGCCTTGATGCCGATCATTGCCTGCCGGGCGAAGCCCATCTCGAGCGGATCGGTCACGGCGACCACCTGCATGACGCCGGCGTCGGTGAGCCGCTGCACCCGTTGCCGGACCGCGGCCTCGGACAACCCGACCGCCTTGCCGATCGCGGCGTAGGACTTGCGGCCGTCCAGTTGGAGCTGCCGGATGATGGCCTTGGCGATGTCGTCGAGCAGTACCGCGGTGTTCTTGTCGGGAGTCCCCGTGCGTCCGGTCACCAGCAGATCCTTTCAGCGTCACCGGGCCGCGGCAACCCGTAGTACCGGAATCCGTTGCCAAATGACGATGCAACTACGGAATCCCTTGTCTTGGCGAAATTCGTTTGACAGTATCGCCCGCGAAAGTCCCTCAGAATGACTCTGCTAGGAGGTCGGATGAGCTCTCGTCCGCAGCCGGTGATCGGGCGCCGGGCCGTCCTCCGCGGGGCCGCGCTCGGGGTGGGGGCGGGTGGCCTGCTCAGCGCCTGCGGCATCCCGGCCGCGAAACAGAGTGCCGGCAGCTGCCTGAGTACCGACCTGTCGGCGACCGAGAAGACGCTGATCTTCTCCAACTGGCCGAGCTACATGGACGAGTCGGAGGAGAAGGTCAACGGCAAGACCGTGCTGCCGACCCTGGCCGCGTTCGAGAAGCAGACCGGGATCAAGGTCACCTACACCGCGGACGTCAACGACAACGCCGAGTTCTACGCCAAGGTGCGCGACCAGCTCGGCGCCTGCCAGCCCTGCGGCCGCGACATCTTCGTGCTGACCGACTGGATGGCCGCCCGCACGGTCGGCCTCGGCTGGATCCAGAAGCTCGACCACGCCAACCTGCCGAACGTCGACAAGCATCTGCTCAAGCAACTGAAAGCCCCCCGCTGGGACCCGAACCGCGACCACAGCGTGCCCTGGCAGACCGGCCTGACCGGGATCGCCTACAACGCGAAGTTCACCAAGGAGGTCGGCAGCTTCGCCGATCTGCTCAGCCGCGGCGATCTCAAGGGCAAGGTCACCATGCTGTCCGAGATGCCCGACACGATGTCGTTCATGCTCCGGTTGGAAGGCGCCGACCCGAACAAGTTCGACGACGCGGCCTGGACCAAGGCGCTGGAAAGACTCAGCCGGTACGTCGCCTCCGGGCAGATCCGCCGCTTCACCGGCAACGACTACGTGCAGGACCTCAACGCGGGCAACATCGTCGCCTGCCAGGCCTGGTCGGGTGACGTGCTGGCGCTCCAGGCGGACAACCCGGACATCAAGTTCGTCGTCCCCGAAGAGGGGCTGGCGCTCTGGTCGGACAACCTGCTGGTGCCGAACAAGGCCGCCCACAAGGCGAATGCCGAGGCGCTGATGAACTACTACTACGACCCGGAGGTCGCGGCGACGCTGGCGGCCTGGGTGAACTACATCTGCCCGGTCGACGGCGCCCGTGCGGCGATGGAGAAGGTCGACCCCGAGCTGGTCGACAGCCCGCTGATCTTCCCGGACAAGTCCGTGCTGGACAAGACCTTCGCGTTCATGCCGCTGGACACGGCCAAGGCGAAGCTCTACGAAACCGACTTCAACCTCGCGATCGGGGGCTGACCGCTCATGCCTGACAACGAGACCGGTGACCTAGTGCTCAGCGGGGTCAGCAAGCAGTTCGCCGGCCACCGGGCCGTGCACGAGCTGGACCTGACCGTGCCGCAGGGTGAGTTCTTCGCGTTGCTCGGCCCGTCCGGTTGTGGCAAGACCACCACACTGCGGATGGTCGCCGGGCTGGAGGAGCCGACCAGCGGCACGATCAGCCTGGCCGGGCAGGACATCACCGGGCTGCGGCCGTACAAGCGTCCGGTCAACACCGTCTTCCAGAACTACGCGCTCTTCCCGCACCTCGACACCTTCGAGAACGTCGCCTTCGGGTTGCGGCGGCGCGGGGTGAAGGAGGTCAAGCAGAAGGTCGGCGAGATGCTCGACCTGGTCGAGCTCGGTGCCTACGGCAAGCGAAAGCCGTCGCAGCTGTCTGGTGGCCAACAGCAACGAGTGGCGCTGGCCCGCGCGCTGATCAACCGGCCGCAGGTGCTGCTGCTGGACGAACCGCTCGGCGCGCTCGACCTCAAGTTGCGCCGGCAGATGCAGCTCGAGCTGAAGCGGATCCAGACCGAGGTCGGCATCACCTTCGTGCACGTCACGCACGACCAGGAAGAAGCGATGACGATGGCCGACACGATCGCGGTGATGAACGCCGGCGTGATCGAGCAGCTCGGTTCGCCGGCCGATCTCTACGACCTGCCCGCGACCACGTTCGTCGCCAACTTCCTCGGGCAGTCCAACCTGGTCCGCGCCACCATCGTCGGGCAGACCGACGGCCATCTGGTGGTCGACGTCCATGGCGGCAAGGTGACCGTGCCGGTACCGCGGTGCCGGGTGACCGAGGGCGACATCTGGATGGGGATCAGACCCGAGAAGGTGTTCCTCGCCCCGGCGGACACCGAGCACAACAACGGCTCCAACGTACTGCGCTCCGCGGTGGTGACCGATGTCAGCTACGTCGGCGTGAGTACGCAGTACCTGGCCAAACTGCCCTGGGGACAGGAGCTGACGGTGTTCGAGCAGAACACCGGGGCGCGGGAGGCGTTGAAGGTCGGCGACGCGGTCGATCTGCAGTGGCAGCCGGCGCACACCTTCGTGCTCGACGCGGCGCAGGACGCGCTGGCCGGCGTCGAGGATGTCACGGGCGACGCGGGATGAGCGCCCTCGGCCAGCTTCCCGGGCCCGCTGCCGGTACGCCGCCCGCGGGTGCCGCTGGGAAGGCCGAGCGACCAGGGCGCCGGCTGACGGCGTACCTGTTGCTGCTTCCCGGTGGGTTGTGGCTGCTGCTGTTCTTCGTCGTACCGAGCGTGACTCTGCTCGCGGCCAGCCTTTACGACCCGGACGGTTCGATCGAGGCCGGGTTCTCGATGACGTGGAGCTGGCACAACTACGTGGAGGCGCTGGCCGACTACGCGCGACCGTTCGGGCGCTCGTTGTGGTACGCCTTGCTGACAACGGCTTTCTGTCTCTTGCTCGGTTATCCGCTCGCCTACGCGATCGCCTTCAAGGCCGGCCGCTGGAAGAACGTGATGCTGGCGCTGGTGATCGCGCCGTTCTTCACCAGCTTCCTGATCCGCACGCTGTCCTGGAAGACCCTGCTCAGCGACAACGGCTTTGTCGTCGATGCCTTGAAGGCGGTGCACATCCTCGGCTCGGACGGCCGGTTGCTCGCCACGACGGCGGCGGTGGTGACCGGCCTGACCTACAACTTCCTGCCGTTCACGGTGCTGCCGCTCTATGCCAGCTTGGAGAAGATCGATCATCGGCTGATCGAGGCGGGCGGCGATCTCTTCGCCGGTCCGTTCACCACCTTCCGCACGGTGACGCTGCCACTGTCGATGCCGGGCGTCGTCGCGGGAACGCTGCTGACCTTCATCCCGGCGGCGGGTGACTACATCAACGCCCAGCTGCTCGGTACGCCGAAGCAACGGATGATCGGCAACGACATCCAACGACTGTTCGCGGCCGGCTCCTATCCGACGGCCGCCGCGCTGTCGGTGACGCTGATGGCCGCGATCGTCGTACTGGTGCTCCTCTACGTCCGTCGATCCGGGACGGAGGAGCTGGTATGACGAGCGTCGGTCGCTGGATCGGTCGGCACCTGATCCTGTTCATCGGGTTGCTGGTGCTGCTCTACTTGTTCGCACCGATCTTCGTGGTGATGTTGATGTCGTTCAACGCGCCGACGAACAAGCTCTCCTACACGTTCGACGGCTTCACCTGGGATAACTGGCAGCATCCGTGCCGGCCGTCCGGGCTGTGCGAGGCGGTCAGTGTGAGCTTGCGGATCGGCCTGGTCGCGACCGTCATCGCCACGGCGCTCGGCACGTTGATGGCGTTTGCGATGGTGCGGCAACGGTTCCGCGGCCGGTCGGCGACGAACCTGTTCATCTTCCTGCCGATGGCCTCACCGGAGATCGTGCTCGGCTCGTCCCTGCTCGCGCTGTTCGTCTCGTCCGGTTTCGGCGGCCGGCTCGGCTTCTGGACGATCCTGATCGCGCACGTGATGTTCTGCCTGTCGTTCGTCGTGGTCACCGTGAAGGCGCGGCTGACCGGGATGGACTCGCGGCTCGAGCAGGCGGCGATGGACCTGTACGCCAACGAGTGGCAGACGTTCTGGCGGATCACCTTCCCGCTGGTCTTCCCGGGCATCCTGGCGGCCGCCCTGCTCAGCTTCTCGCTGTCCTTCGACGACTTCATCATTACCAACCTGAACGCCGGCACCACGGTGACCTTCCCGATGTTCGTCTGGGGCTCGGCCCAACGCGACATCCCACCCCAAATCAACGTCATCGGCACCGCGATGTTCCTGGTAGCCCTGGTCCTGGTACTGGGCGGAGAACTAGCCCGCCGCCGCCGGAACACCAGTGCCCGCTGAGCGGACCGCTCCCCGCCACCCCGGCCGCGGTGCATCCCGCGAGGCGGGCGCCGCGGCTGCCCTCGCCGCGGGCTCGGGCGCGCTCCGCGACGCCAAGCCGGGGGTGTACTGGCTCGACGATCCCGCTGCTCCGACCCCGCTTGATCCGCTCGTCGGGCCGGCAACGGCCGATCTCGCCGTCGTCGGCGGCGGCTACACCGGACTGTGGACAGCGCTGCGGGCGAAGGAGCGCTACCCATCGCTCGACGTGGTCGTCCTGGAAGCGTCGACCTGTGGGAGTGCGGCGAGCGGACGCAATGGCGGCTTCTGCGCGGCGAGTCTTACGCACGGATTCGGCAACGGGCTGGCCCGCTGGCCGGGCGAGTTGCCGAAGCTGGAGCGCCTGGGTGAGGAGAACTTCGACGCGATCGGCGCCGGCATCGCGAAGTACGGGATCGACTGTGGGTGGGAACGAACGGGTGAACTGACGGTCGCGACCGCCCCGCATCACCTGGACGAGCTGGCCAAGGAAGCTGAAGCCCGGCAAGCGCTCGGCCACCGAGTGACCGTGCTCGACCGCGACCAGACCCGCGCCGAACTGAACTCCCCGACCTACCTCGGCGCACTCGCCGATCACTCCGGTACTGCGCTGGTCGAGCCCGCCAGACTCGCCTGGGGCCTGCGACGCGCCTGCCTCGACCTCGGCGTCCGGATCCACGAGCACTCACCCGTGATCGGTCTGCATGGCGATTTGTTGCGCACGGCAACCGGCTCAGTGCGCGCGGGCCGGATCGCGCTCGCCACCAACGCCTTCCCGCCCTTGCTCCGGCGGTTGAGCCTCTACGCCGTCCCGGTCTATGACCTCGCACTGGTCACCGAGCCGTTGTCAGCCGAGCAACTGACCGCCATCGGCTGGGGCAACCGGCAAGGCGTGGGCGACGCCTCGAACCTCTTCCATTACTACCGCCTGACCCGCGACAACCGGATCCTCTGGGGCGGCTACACCCCGCTCTACCACTTCGGCAGCCGCATCGACCCGGCGTACGAGCAACGCGACAGCATCCACGAGCTGCTCGCCCGGCACTTCTTCGCGACCTTCCCGCAACTGGAAGGCCTGCGCTTCACCCACCGCTGGGGCGGTGTCATCGACACCAGCACCCGCTTCTGCGCATTCTTCGGTACGGCGTCTCGCGGGCGCATCGCCTACGCCCTCGGCTACACCGGCTTGGGAGTAGCCGCGACCCGCTTCGGCGCCAACGTGATGCTCGACCTCCTGTACGGCGAAGTCTCTGAGCGCACCGAACTCCGGATGGTCCGCGAGCGCCCACTCCCGTTCCCACCCGAGCCGATCCGCTCCGCCGGCATCCACCTGACCCGCTGGTCGATGGCCCGCGCGGACTCCCACGCAGGCCACCGCAACCTCTGGCTCCGAACCCTCGACCGCCTCGGCCTCGGATTCGACTTCTAGAGCTTGGTTTCCGCCTCGGTGAGGACGGCGCGGAGGATTTGTTCGATCTCGTCGAAGTGGGTCTGGTCGCAGATCAGGGGCGGCGACAGTTGGATCACGGGGTCGCCGCGGTCGTCGGCGCGGCAGTAGAGGCCGGCGTCGAAGAGGGCCTTGGACAGGAAGCCGCGGAGCAGCCGCTCGGACTCGTCGTTGTCGAAGGTCTCCTTGGTCGCCTTGTCCTTGACCAGTTCGATCCCGTAGAAGTACCCGTCACCGCGGACGTCGCCGACCAGTGGAAGGTCGAGCAGCTTCTCGAGCGTCGCACGGAACTCCCCCTCGGTGTCCCGGACGTGCTCGTTGATGCGCTCGCGCTCGAAGATGTCGAGGTTCGCGAGTGCGACGGCCGCGGAGACCGGATGGCCCCCGAAGGTGTAGCCGTGGGCGAACGACGCGTTGCCCTGCAGGAACGGCTCCATCAGCCGGTCCGTGGCGATCATCGCGCCCAGCGGGGCATAGCCGGAGGTGAGTCCCTTCGCGCAGGTGATCATGTCCGGCTGGTAGCCGTACCGCTCGGCACCGAACATGTGGCCGAGCCGCCCGTAGGCGCAGATCACCTCGTCGCTGACCAGCAGGACGTCGTACTGGTCGCAGATCTCGCGGACCCGTTCGAAGTACCCGGGTGGGGGCGGGAAGCAGCCGCCCGCGTTCTGGACCGGTTCGAGGAAGACGGCGGCGACGGTGTCGGGGCCTTCGTTCGCGATCGCGACGGCGATCTGGTCGGCGGCCCAGCGGCCGAACGCGACCGGGTCGTCGCCGTGGATCGGGGCGCGGTACAGGTTCGTGTTCGGCACCCGGAAGGTGCTCGGGACCAGCGGCTCGAACTGCGCCTTGAGGTCCGGTAGGCCGGTGATCGAGAGCGCGCCGTGGGTGGTGCCGTGGTACGCGATCGCGCGGCTGATCACCTTGTGCTTCATCGGTTTGCCGGTCAGCTTGAAGTAGTTCTTCGCCAGCTTCCAGGCAGTCTCGACGGCCTCACCACCACCGCTGGTGAAGAAGACCCGGTTCAGATCGCCCGGTGCGTAGCCGGCCACCCGCTCGGCGAGCTCGATCGACTTCGGATGCGCGTAGGACCAGAGCGGAAAGAACGCCAGCTCAGAGGCCTGCTTAGCAGCGGCCTCAGCCAGCTCGGTGCGCCCGTGCCCCAGTTGGCTGACGAACAGACCGGCCAGCCCGTCGAGGTAGCGCTTGCCGCGAGCGTCGTAAATGTAGGCGCCGTCCCCGCGCACGATCACCGGAACCTCGGCGGTCTGGTAGCTCCCCATCCTGGTGAAGTGCATCCACAGATGGTCACGCGCGGACTGCTGCAACCGGGCGAAGTCGGTGTCGTCAAGCCCGTCGGACGGCATCATCTTTTCCCTCATCTCAACCTGGCCGATCCCGCCATCCTGCCTGCCGACCTGCAACCCTGGCAAGCGATTCCGTTCCAAAGTGTCCAATCTCCTATCGATATCCACCGTCGCAGTCGGTCTCTCGCGCGGATTCCGCACTACGACAAACTGCTCCAATGGACACCCTCTTCACCAACGGCGCCATCTTCGACGGCCACACCTACCGTCCCGGCTGGTCAGCAGCAATCCGCGCCGGCCGAATCCTGGCAGCCGGACCCGGGGACGGGCGGCGGGGCGGTGTGGCGGGGCGAGACTCCGCGACCGCCAGCGATGTCTGGGACGAGTTCAGGGGTTCGGATGTGGAAGTGGTTGATCTGGAAGGTGGGTTGTTGTTGCCGGGGTTCGTCGACGCTCATGTGCATCCGGTGCAAGGCGGTCTGGAGCGAGCTCGGTGCGACCTCTCCCACGTGTCCGGGCGCCACGCGACGCTCCGCACCATCGCGGCGTACGCCGAAGCCAATCCCCACCTCGACTGGATTCTCGGCGGTGGCTGGCATCAACCCGACTACACCGGCGGAACCCCCACCGCGGCCGACCTCGACGCGGTCCTCCCCGACCGCCCTGCCTTCCTCGTCAACGCCGACCACCACGGCGCCTGGGTCAACTCCCGCGCCCTCAGCCTCGCCGGCATCGACGCCCGTACGCCGGATCCCGCCGACGGCCGCATCGAACGCGCCCCCGACGGCACCCCGACCGGCACCCTCCACGAGGGAGCAATGGACCTGGTCGGCCGCCTCGTCCCACCAACCACCCACGAGGAGCAGGTCGCCGCCCTCCTCAACGCCCAGGCGTACCTCCACTCCCTCGGCGTCACCGGATGGCAGGACGCGATCCTCGGCGACTACGCGAACCTGTCCGACTCGACCCCGGCGTACGTCGAACTGGCGCGCGACGGCCGCCTCACCGCCCGCGTCAACGGCGCCCTCTGGTGGCGCCGCGACCTCGGCGCCGAGCAGATCCCCGGGTTGCTGGAGCGCCGGGCAGCGCTGCAATTCCCCCGCCTCCAAGCGCGCAGCGTCAAAATCATGCAGGACGGCGTCGCCGAAAACTTCACCGCCGGCATGCTCGACCCGTACTACGACGGCTGCGGCTGCCGCACCACCAACACAGGCCTCTCTTTCGTCGACCCGCGTGCCCTCGGCGAGCACATCACCGCCCTGGACGCTGCAGGCTTCCAAGTCCACGTGCACGCAATCGGCGATCGCGCCGTCCGCGAAGCACTGAACGCCTTCGAAGCCGCCCGCAAGACGAACGGCGCCAGCGACGGAAGGCATCACATCGCCCACCTGCAAGTCATCCACCCCGACGACATCAGCCGCTTCGCCGAGCTCGAAGTCGCCGCGAACATGCAGGCACTCTGGGCAGTCCACGAGCCACAGATGGACGAGTTGACGATCCCGTTCCTCGGTCCGGAGCGCACGAACTGGCAGTACCCGTTCGGCGATCTGGCCCGCTCGGGTGCCCGGCTCGCGGCCGGCTCGGACTGGCCGGTGTCGAGCCCGGACCCGCTGGCCGCAGTACAGGTTGCTGTGAATCGGCACACCGGTGATGGCGAGTACGAGGCGTTCCTGCCGGAGCAGGCGCTTGACCTGGCGACGGCGCTGGCGGCGTACACGTCCGGGAGTGCGTGGGTGAACCATGCCGACGAGACCGGGCGGATCGCGCCGGGCATGCTCGCCGACCTGGCCATCCTCGACCGGGACCCCTTCACCCAACCTCTCGACGAGATCGGTGCGGCGAAGGTAGTTGCGACCTATGTCGCAGGAGAACGTGTCTCCGGCGCGTGAATCCGTTGTGGATCGCCGGAAGGCCTACCGAATTCGTTGCGACTGCGATTAGGCTCGCGGCCATGCAGACGCTCTCGAATCTTGTGGACGGCAAGCCGGCCGGCGCGCTCGGCGGTGCGACGTACGACGTGATCGACCCGACGACCGGTGAGGTCTACGCGCAGGCGCCGAAGTCGGGCCCGGAGGATGTCGACCAGGCGATGCGGGCAGCGGCCCGGGCCTTCGAGAGCTGGCGGGACACGACGCCGGCGGACCGGCAGCGGATGTTGCTGAAGATCGCGGATGCGCTGGAGATGCGGTCGGACGAGTTCACCCGGGTGGAGAGCGAGAACACCGGCAAGCCGCTCGCGCTGACCGCGAGCGAGGAGCTGCCGCCCTGTGTGGACCAGTTACGCTTCTTTGCCGGCGCCGCGCGGGTACTGGAGGGGCGGTCGGCCGGGGAGTACCTGGCCGGCCACACGTCCTGGATCCGGCGCGAGCCCATTGGTGTCGTCGGTCAGGTGACGCCGTGGAACTACCCGTTGATGATGGCGATCTGGAAGATCGCACCGGCGCTCGCGGCCGGGAACACCGTCGTGCTGAAGCCGAGCGACACCACACCAGCCTCGACAGTGCTGCTGGCCGAACTGTGCAACGAGTTCCTGCCGCCGGGTGTCTTCAACGTCGTCTGCGGAGATCGCGACACCGGGCGCGCGCTGGTCGATCACGAGATCCCGCAGCTCGTCGCGATCACCGGGTCGGTCCGGGCGGGCATGGAGGTCGCGTCGGCCGCGGCACGACAGTTGAAGCGCACGCATCTCGAGCTCGGCGGCAAGGCTCCGGTGGTCGTCTTCGACGACGCCGACCTGGAGGCCGCCGCGGAAGCGATCGCCGGCGCGGGCTACTTCAACGCCGGCCAGGACTGCACAGCCGCGACCCGAGTCCTTGCGGGCCCACGCATCCACGACGACTTCGTCGCAGCCCTCACCGAGCAGGCGCGATCGACCACGACCGGCCGCCCCGAGGAGGAGGTCGCGTACGGCGCCCTGAACAACGCCGACCAACTCCGCCGGGTCAAGGGCTTCGTCGACCGGCTCCCTGACCACGCCGCCCTGCAAACCGGCGGTAGTGCGGTAGGCGACCGCGGCTACTTCTACGCCCCCACAGTCGTCTCAGGGCTGCGGCAGGACGACGAGGCGATCCAGCAGGAGATCTTCGGCCCGGTCATCACCGTCCAACGCTTCACCGACGAGGACGAAGCCCTCCGCTGGGCGAACGGCGTCGAGTACGGCCTGGCCTCCTCGGTCTTCACCCGCGACCACGGCCGCGCGATGCGCATGGCCCGCCGCCTCGACTTCGGCTGCGTCTGGATCAACACCCACATCCCGATCGTCGCCGAAATGCCCCACGGCGGCTTCAAAAACTCCGGCCACGGCAAAGACCTCTCCATGTACGGCCTCGAGGACTACACCCGCATCAAACACGTCATGTCGAACATCGAGCTCTAGTAGGAGTCGAGGCGGGTGATTACCTGGTCGAAGACGGCTTGCTGGTGTTCTTTCGGGCTGTAGAGCACCAGTTCGTCGAAGCCGATGTTGCGGTAGCGGTCGACGAGACGGGCGAATCCGTCGACCGATGCCCACGGGTCGATCTCGCCGTAGGCCAGTAGCACCCGGCGGATCTTCCGGCCGCCGAGGCCCTCGTCCAGCAAGCGCACCCGCTCGACGGACTTCGCGTAGAACTCCTCCTCGGCGGCAGCGCCGGGGAAGGTCACCCAGCCGTCCGCGTGGGCCGCGACCACCGCAAGCGCCCGCGGAGCGTTCGCCGCGACGATCAACGGCAGCCGCTCCTGCACCGTGCCCGGCGACATCGCGGCCAGCGTATATGGGTAATACGGACCGTCGTGGTCGCTCACATCGCCCGACAGCAACCGCTCCACCACCGCCACGAACTCGGCCAGCCGGTCCGTCCGCTCACGCGCGGTCCAGCTCGGCGTACCGGCCATCCCGTGGTCGGTCGGCCAGACGCCGGAACCGATGCCCAGGTCGAAGCGCCCGCCGGAAATGTGGTCAAGCGTCGTCGCCTGCTTCGCGAGCAGCGTCGGGTGCCGGAACACCATGTTCGCGATCAGCAACCCAACCCGGATCTTGGTCGTGGTCGCCGCCCACCCGGAAATCACAGTCGGCCCGTCGTGCACCGGAATCGCGGCGTCCCGCGGATTGCGCAGGTTGTCACCCGTCCACAGCCCGCCGAACCCCGCCGACTCGGCAACCCCCGCCCAGTACGCCGCGTCGTCCCACCCCGCCGGATTCACCTTGAGCCCGAACCGCATGCCGTCCCCTCCAGAAGTTCTAGTGGTCTACTCAGTTTGCTTTACCGACCAGAGCCAGGCAGCCAGAGTAGGCACATGGCCCTCGATCCCTCCGACCCCTCCATCATTGTTCGATGATCGACTGGATCACCGCATGACCCACCTAGCCTTCGACGGCGGCCAGTCAGCCCTCCGCCTCCGAGTCCTCCCAACCCGCACCACAGCCGAAGGCCCCGGCTACACCCACGGCACCAACAGCCTCCAACAAACCCTCAACGCAATCCGCCACACAGCAGAAAAGGCAGGCTGGCCTGGCCCAGCCTCCGGTGGCTCGCGGGGCGGCGAGGCCAACGATGTCTTTCAAGCGGTCGAGGTTGTCGCTCTCGGTCTCACCGGGTTTCCGCAACAACCGGAGAAGGCGAAGGAGCTTGCTGTGGGTGTCTGTGAGCTGTTTCAGGCGGATGAGGTTCGGTTGACTCAGGACATGGTGACGGCTCATGCGGGGGCTTTGCCGGATGGGTACGGGGTGGTGGTTGCTGGTGGCACCGGGTTGGTGTGTCTGGCGGTGGATCGGGATGGGTCGTGGCACAAGGTGGACGGGCACGGGTACCTGTTCGGCGACGCCGGCAGTGCTTTCGCGATCGGTCGCGCCGGACTCGCCGCAGTACAGCGGGCAAGAGACGGCCGCGGTCCAGTGACCAGCCTCGCCGAGACGACACTCGACCCGATCGCCCTCTACTCGTCCCCAACCCTCGTGGACGACGTCGCCCGCTTCGCGCCCGAAGTACTGCGCGCTGCCGCCGCCGACGATCTAGTTGCCCAAGGCATCGTCCAGCAAGCAGCCGTCGACATCGCCGAAACGATCACCACCGCAGTAGACCGACTGGCCGGCAACGACCCAGTACCGGTCGCCTGCGTCGGCGGCCTCTTCTCCGGCGCCGGCGAACAACTCGCTGAGCCAGTGCGCCAAGCGCTAACCCCCCGCGCCCGCCTCACCGCGCCCGCCGGCAACTCCCTCGACGGTGCCGAGCGCTTGGCGACATCACCACCCGGCCCGTACGCCGAACTGCTCGTGATCCACCGCCCGCAATGAACAGGGACAACTCATGTCGATCATCAAGCCAGGCACCCTCGTGGTCTCCTGCCAGGCCGACCCAGGCAACCCGTTCCACTCGCCGGAGGCGATGGCCCTGATGGCCCGCGCGGCGCAGGCCGGTGACGCCGGAGCGATCCGCGCCAACGGAGCCGAGGACATCGCCGCGATCCGCGCCGTCACCGAGCTGCCGATCATCGGCCTCAACAAACTCGGCGACCCCAGCGGAGTATTCATCACCCCGACGTTCGAGTCGGCCGTCGAAGTGGTCGAGGCGGGCGCAGATCTCGTCGCGCTCGACGGCACCCTGCGGCCGCGCCCCGACGGGCAAACCCTGCGCCGCCAGATCGAACGCGTCCACGGTGAGCTCGGCGTACCGGTGCTGGCTGACGTGGACAGTCTGGAGGCCGGTCTCGCGGCGCGGGCCGACGGAGCGGATCTGGTCGCCACCACGCTGTCCGGCTATACGGATGCGAGCACCCCCATCGGACCAGATGTCGACCTGGTCCGCCGGCTGGTCGCCGAGCTGGACTGCCCGGTGATCGCCGAAGGACGGATCCGTACGCCCGACGACGTCCGGGCCGTGTGTGCGGCAGGCGCGTACGCCGTCGTCGTGGGCCATGCCATCACCGACCCGACGGACATCACCGCGCGCCTCGTCGGCGCGATCCCGCGCGGCTGATGTCCCGGAAAGGCGCTATCTGATCACGCAGGGTTTGACGGAGGCCGCTGTGACGCAGGGTTGTCACAGTGAATTCACCGGACCATTCCGATCCTCCCCGTGCCGGCGGTCTACTGGAGACTCCACCGGCAGCTCAGCACCGGCCTGACCGCGGGAGCGTTGACATGAACGAATTGCTGCTGGCCGCGGTGTCCCTGGACGTGACGCCACCCCCCGGCCATCGTCTCGACGGCTATGCGGCCCGCGAGGGGGTTGCCACCGGTACTGCGGATCCGTTGCGCGCGACGATGATCTGGCTCAGTACGGCGGACTCGCCCGGGGTGCTCTGGTTGAGCCTGGACGCGATCGCGGTCGGCACGTCGCTCGCGGCCGAGCTTTCCGCGGCGGCCGGCGCTGCGGCGGGCATCCCGCCTGAATGCGTGCTGGTGTGTGCCTCCCACACCCACTCCGCGCCGGCGGGCTGGACCGGCGAGATTCATCCGGTCATCCCGGCCGAGCGAGAGGCCGCGCTGTACGAGGCACTCGCCGCTGCCGTCGCCTCCGCCTCGCTGGAACGCCGCCCGGTCCGCGCCTCATGGCGCTCGATCGAGGTGATCGGCGTCGGCACCAACAGACATCGGCGCAACGGTCCCCACGACAACACCGCCGGGATCCTGGCCCTGCACTCGCTCGCCGATGACTCACTCGCCGCGGTCCTCCTCGACTTCGCCTGCCACCCCACGACGTACGGCCCCGAAAACCTCCTGTACTCCGCCGACTGGCCCGGCGCAGCCCGCAAAGCCCTAGCCAACCTCGCCCCTGCCCCTCCCGGCGGCGCCCGCCCCGCCCCCGGCGCCACCGCTCCCCCCGCCAGCGCTCCGCCTGCCGCCGCTCCGCCTACCGGCGCCGGCCTCGTTCCCGGCGCCACCGCCTTTCGTCCCGAGCCGGTTGTCGGTTTCCTCCAGGGAGCGGCAGGCGACGTGAGTCCTCGCTTCACCCGCCAAGGCCGCGGCGCCCCCGAGGTCGAACGTCTCGGCGGTCTCCTCGCGGCTCGCGTCGCCGAAGCACTCACCGAACCAGGCCTCGACCTACCCTCCGTGGCTCCAACCATCCGCCGTACGACGGTCAGCCTGAAGGTCCGCGACCTGCCGACCCCGATGGAGTTGGAAGCCAGCGTGGCGACCGCCGAAGCCGATATCCACGGCGGCATCGACCACCCGGCCCAGCGCATCGCGCAAACCCGCCTCGACGGCGCCCGCGGCCAAGCGCGAATGGCAGCTGCCAACCTCCCGCCCGCGCTCGACCTCCCGATCAGCGTCGTCAAACTCGGCGAGGTCGCCTGGGTCCACCTCCCAGTCGAACTCTTCGCCAGCCACGGCTGCTACCTCCAGACCGACAGCCCGCACCCCATCACCCGAGTCATCGGCTACACCGACGGCTACTTCGGCTATGTAGTAGACCCCGACGCCGCCCACCACGGCACCTACGAAGCCCTCATCACGTACTTCGACCAGCCGGCCACCCAGGAACTACTGGTAGCAGCCACCAAACTCCTGGCCGATCCGAGTTAGATCGCGAGTTCTGGCTGGAGCTTCTTGGCCGGCCAGACTCGTTGTTTGCGGGCTGCCAGGGAGGAGAGGGTCAGGCCGACTGCGAGCCAGGCTGCCAGGACCAAGAGGTCCTTGGGGATGCTGTTGCCGGGTCCGCCGTACATGAGGTGGCGGACGCCGTCGATGGCGTAGCTCATCGGCAGGACGTGGTGGAAGAAGTAGAGCGGTGCCGGGATCGTCTGCCACGGGAACGTACCGCCCGCGCTGACCAGCTGGATCACCATCAGGACCAGGCCGAGGAACTTGCCCACGGCCCCCAGCCAGGCGGACAGAGCGTGCAGGATCGCGACGAAGGTCAGCGACGTGAGCATCAGGTAGCCGACCGTGAGCCAGGGGTGCGCGGTGTCGATCCCGAGTCCGAAGATGACCGCGGTGAACACCAGCGCCGCCTGGATCGCGCCGAAGATTGCAGGAGGCAACCAACCGCCGAGGGCGACGCGAACCGGTGCCTGCAGGCCGGCGAGTGCTCGCGGTGACAGCGGCCGGACCAGCAGGAAGAGGACGTACGCGCCGATCCAGCAGGACAGGCTGAGGAAGAACGGCGCGAGTCCCGCGCCGTAGCTGTCGGCGGTCGCTTGCGAGGAGTTCCTCAGTCCGACCGGTGCGCCCAGCGTCTCGGCAACCGCCTTGCGGGCTTGAGGAGACGGGTCCGGAATCTGCTTCGCGCCGTTGGTCAGTGCGGTGTTCAGGTCCGTCGCGCCGGTCTTGAGTTTGCCGACTCCGGTCGCGAGGCTGTTGACGCCGGTCAGCAGTTGGCCTTGCCCAGTGACCGCTTGGCGTTCACCGGCCGCGAGTTGCGTGGATCCGGCGTGGAGAGTGCCGATGCCGCTCTTCAGCCGGGTCGCGCCGGTGCTCAGCTGCGAAGCACCCGTGGAGGCGTCCTTGATTCCGCTGGTCAGCGCGGGTGTCGCGTTGGCGAGCGTCTCGGCTCCGGTGGCGACCTGCCGGGCACCCGTCGCGAGCTGGTTCAGCTGCTTCGAGGTCGACTGGATCTTCGTGTTCGCGGTAACCACCGGTGCGCGCAGCTTCGCGGTCTCGGTCAGCACCTGGTTGATCTGCGTCTGCGTGAAACCGCGAGCCTTGAGACGGGCGGCGAGGCCTGCGTCGAGCGTGCTCAGGTCCGTGACCAGGGTGCTCGAGGCGGTCGCGACCTCCTGGCCGATGCCCGCGATCTTCTCGTTGCCATCAGCAACTTGATCGGCGCCGTTGGCCAGCTTCCGGGTGTCGGCGGGCAAGGTGGCCGTCTTGTTCTTCAGCGTCGTCAGGCCGGAGCTCAACTGGCCTGCGCCGGTCGCGAGGCTGTCAGCGCCCTTCGCTGCCTCGCCGAGGCCGGTGTCAAGTTTCGTTGCTCCGGCGGACAGTTGCTGTTGCGCGGTGTTCAGCTGAGTTGCACCGGTCTGGAGCTTGCCGACTCCGGTGGCAGCTGAGGTGAGACCGCTCTGCAGTTGCCCGGCGCCGCCGGCCGCCTTGGTGATCTGGCCGTGGATCGTGCTGAACCCGGCCAGCAGCTTGCTCGCCGCGGTCTCGCTGACCTGCGCGGCGACCGACTTGGTCACCTGCGCGACGACCTGGTTCGCGATCGTGTGGGCGAGGTAGTTGTTCGCGTCGTTGGTCAGCAGTTCGAGATTCGCCTGCCGCGGCTGGAACTCGGCACTCGACGCGAGATCCGCGGAGAACGTCTTCGGCAGCACGAGCGCGAACTCGTACTTCCCGTTCCCGACCCCCTCCAGCGCGTCGGCGCGATTCACCCGGTGCCAGTCGAAGCTCTTCGAGCTCACCAGCTCGTCGGCGACCTGCGGGCCGACCGACAACTTCTCGCCGGTCGACAACGTAGTACCGGCGTCTTCCACGACGACCGCGGTGGGGACCTTGTCCAGCCGGCCGTACGGGTCGTGGTTGGCGTACAGGTAGAGGCCGCCGTACAGCATCGGGACGCACAGCAACGCAACCACGGCCAGCTTCGGCAACCGCCCCGCGGTCAACCGCCGCAGCTCACTCATCGCCATCCGGATCGAGGTCATGCCAGGTCCTTCTTCGTCTCGTCGACTACGTCAGCCACCACAGGCTCTTCCGGTACTACGTCGTCCGCGGGCGCCTCCTCAGGTACTACGTCCTCCACCGGCTCCACCGGCTCCACCGGCTCCACCGGCTCCACCGACTCCTCGGGCTCCACCGGCTCCTCGGCCACGACCGGCCTCCCCGGCTCCTCGGGCTCCACCGGCTCCTTGGCCTCCATCGGCTCTTCGGCCATCACCGGCTCTTCGGCTACCTCGGTGGGCTCTTCCGTGGTTTCGATCGGTGTTACGGGTTCCACCTGCACGGGAGCGGGCGGGCTGACTGAGCCGAGTTGGGCTGCTTCGACTCCGAGGAGTCGTGCCGACGCGTCTGCGCAGGTGATGATCACCCCGTACCCGCGGGACGCCAGGTCGCGCCCGAGCTCGTACCACTCGTGCGGATCCCCACCGAGCCGGTCCGGCATCGTCAGGATGACCGCCTTGACGTCCGGCCGAGCCACGGTGAGCTCTGCGAGCAGCTTGGTCCGCACACTCACCGGCAGGTGCTCGAACCGCCGGTCAGCGAACCCGGCCCACCCGTGCTGTTCCAACCACTCCAGGACGGACTTACGTCCAGCCTTCTGCCCAGCGATCGCCAGCTCCTCGCCGACGACGGTCTGGACCGGCAGTGCGTCATCAGGCTCAGTGATCCCCGGCGCATCGACGACGGCCACCCGGCGGCGCAGTACGCGACCAGAGGTCTCGCCGTCCAGCTGTACGTCGCCACCGTCCGGCTTCAGCCGCCCGGACAGCCCCAGAGACACGGCGACGTGACCAGGGCCGGGGTAACCCGCCAGCAGTACCAGCTGGTGGTCGCCGACACTGACGGACGTCGGCTGCAGCATCGGCGCGTGCGGACCCCGCACGCTGATCGCGTGAGCCTTGAGCTCCATCCTGACAAACCCCGTTCAATACGGTTGTGTATTCAATACAGAACTGTATCCTACTGACATGGAACTGCCCAAGCGACGTCGCTCCAACACCCGGGCCCGGCTGCTCGAAGGTGCCCTCGAGGTGTTCGCCGAGCGCGGCTTCCACGGCGCCTCGGTGGAGGACATCTGCGACCGGGCCGGCTTCACCCGCGGCGCGTTCTACTCGAACTTCGGCTCCAAGGACGAGCTCGTGCTCGCCCTGTTCCAGGCCACCACGGATCGCCTGCTGGAGCAGATCGCCGCGCTGTTGCCCGACCTTGCGAACCAGCCGGTGACCCTGCTGGACGCAGTACTGGGTCTGCTCGACGAGGCGGCGCCTGACCAGCGGCAGTGGCACCTGATCTCCACCGAGTTCACCCTGCACGCACTCCGGCACCCGGAGGCCGCGGAGGCGCTGAACCGGCAGCGGGCGATGTTCCGCGACCAACTGACCCGACTCGTCGAGGAAATCACCAAGGCCAGCGGGCTCCGGCTGAGCGTCCCGGCGCAGCAGTTCGTCCGACTGGTCATCGCGGTCCACGAAGGCGCCCGCGCGCAAACCCTGCTGGAGCCCGAGCAGCTCCCGGCCGGCACCCTCGAACACACCTTCCTCCCGATGGTCCTGGCGGCCGTCACCTGGACAGAGGGTGACTGAGGGGCGTGAAGCCTCGACATCGCGACTACGAGGTGTAACGTCGCCGGCAGGCTTCCGTCACTGAAGGTGGGCGCCTTGGGGAGCTGATCACCTTGAACCAAGGTGAACCGAGTCGGAGTGGCAGCGACACGTTGCTGGCCATCGACTTTCGCGAGGGCGTCGCCGGGGTCACGGTGATCCGCCTGATCGGAGTGCTGTCGCTGGCGGCCGTCCCGAAACTGCGGACCATGCTGCTGAAATGTCTCCGATCAGCCGACCGCCGTGGTGGTCGACCTGCAACTGGTCGCGATCCAGCACCCGGTCGCGCTGAACATCTTCGCGGTGGCGGCCCGGCAGGCGGCGATCTGGTCGGGAACCGAACTGGTCCTGATCTCCGGCCCGGCCCTGGAGGGCCGGTTGAAGTCCCGGGTCCGCGTGCTGGGTAACTTCGTTCGGATCTGCCCGAATCTCTCGGTGGCGCTGGCGGCGGTCCACCAGCCACCACTGCGGCGGTTGTCGGTGGAGTTGCTGCCATCCGGTCGGGTCGCCGCGAGCAGCGCGCGCCGGCACGTGGCCGAGCGCCTGAACCAATGGGACTGCGGCGTTCTCACCGAGGACGCCGTCGCGGTCGCCGCCGAGCTCGTCCACCACGTGATCCAGATCTTCGCCATCGAACCTGTCCTGCGACTCGAGCTCAGGCAGAGCCTGTTGACGGTCGCGATCGCCCACCGGCAGATCGCCGGTACGACGGACGAGGCGTCGATCGATCCGTTGAGCCGCCGCATCCTCACCGGAATCGCCCAGACCTGGGGAACCTCGGCCACCCAGACCGGCACCGTCGTCTGGTGCGTCCTGCGGGTCCCCGCCTAGCTGACCTTGATGTCCACGCTGTGCAGGCCGGTGGAGCCGTCGGGGGCGGGCGGTGCTTGGGCCTCGATCTGCGGGTTGCCCTTGGCATCGAACGCGCGGACCTGCAGGACATGGTTGCCCCGCGGCGCGTCCCAGGTCCAGTGCCATTGCCGCCAGGTGTCGATGGACGCGTCCGTCGCCAGCTCTGCTTGTTGCCATGGGCCACCATCGACGCGGACCTCGACCTTCGAGACGCCGACGTGCTGGTCCCACGCCACGCCGGCCACCGTCACCTGACCGGCCGTCGCCTTCGACCGCGGGACGTCGATCCGCGACGACAACTTGATCGGGCCGAGCTCCGACCAGCCGCGCGGCGTCCAGTACGCGTCGAACCGGTCGAACCGGCTCACCTCGATCTCGGTCAGCCACTTGGTCGCCGAGACGTAGCCGTACAGCCCCGGTACGACGATGCGCACCGGGAACCCGTGTTCCACCGGCAACGGCTGCCCGTTCATCGCGAAGGCGAGCATCGACTCGCGATCGTCGGTCAGCGCGCTCAGCGGCGTACCGGCGGTGAAGCCGTCCTGCGACGTCGACTTGATCGCATCGGCATCGGCGGCGGGCCCCGCCTCGGCCAGCAGGTCCTTCAGGAGGACGCCGGACCACAGCGCATTGCCGATCAGATCGCCACCGACCTCGTTGCTGACACACGCCAAAGTGACCCACTTGTGCACGACCTTGCGTTTCAGCAGGTCGTCGAAGTTCACCTCGACCTCGCGATCGACCATGCCGTGGATCCGCAGTTTCCAGTCGGCGGGCGTGATCAGCGGGACTGACAACGCAGTGTCGATCCGGTAGAAATCCTCGGTCGGCGTTGCCCACGGAACAGCCCCAGCAGCCTGTACTCCGGCCGGCGGGTCGAGGCTCGGCGGCAAGGGCAGGTTCAGCGCCTCGCGAGCCTCCGCGACGGCAGTGCGTCGCCCGCCGACGACCCGGCCCAGCGCGCCGGCCGCGACCGTTCCGAGTGCCACCCCGGCTGAGAGCTGCAGGAAGCCTCTGCGACTGACGCCGTCCTGCGGGTCAGTGACGAGACCGGACAGCCTGGTGGCGAAGAGCCTGAGGATCAGCAGCGCGGTGACCCCGGCGACGAACGACGGGACGAAACCGGTCTGGCCAGTGTCGGGCCGGGTGGCTGCTGCCAGGACAGCGAGACCTGCGAGCAGGATGACGACGGCCGCGCCCGTCCAGTACCGCAGTACGGCGAGAACACCGCCGACAGCGGCGAGGGCTAGCAGAACGATGAGGATGCCGGTCTTCAGCGCGGTCTTGTCGTGCGTTCCGAAGACGGAGATCGCGAGGTCCTTGAGCCACGGCGGGACGCGGTCGATGAAGGCCGAGCCGATCGCCACGACGGGCGACAGCCGGGTGCCGAGCAGAGCGGCTGCGACCGAGCCCGCGGCGAGGCCTGCGAGAGCGGCGAGAACTCCGCCGGCTGCTGACCTGAGAAAGAGTCCAGTCCGGTGGGAGCGCACGGGAGGGCTGTCGCTGGACACCTGCCGGACCAGAGGTTGGTTCACGGCTCAACGATCGCTCGGTGCGGCGCCAGGCACCAGCCAGACGCCGCATCCGTTAGTAGCGGGTAATGCTCTTGCTGAGGTCAGATCCGGTCGGCTGCGGACAGCGGACCGAGGTTGGGCCGGCCGTTGGGCCAGCGACGGGCGTTGTCGCGAACGCGACGGAGCTTGCCGAGGACGAGCTCCTGCTCGTCCGCCAGCTGGGACATCCACAGGCTGTCGATCTCCAGGAGGTGGTCCGGCAGCGCTTCGCGCAGCCGCCGCTTGCCCTCCTCCGTGAGAACCGCGTACGAGCCGCGGGCGTCGTCGGGACAGGGCTCCCGGCGTACCAGTCCGAGGTTCTCGGCGCGGTCGACCAGCCGGGTGATGCCGCCGGTGGTGACGGTCAGCTCCCGGGCGAGTGAGGTGAGACGCTGCTTCTCCCCGTGGCTACGGGCAAGCCGCAGCAACAGTTCGAACATTGCCATTTGCAGACCACTGCGCTTGAGGGAATGGCGCATCAGGTGATCGAGTTCGGCTGCTGCTTCGCGCAGCAGGCCGTACGCGGTGATCACGTCGCTTTCCCAGGGTTCGGCGGCGTGAGTGGGTTCTGCATCGGCGAGCGCTAGGGGCGAGCAAAGCGAAGGCGCGATGGTCATGCGCGGACTCTATTAGCTGACTAGGTCAGTTCGCTACACCGGGTGACCTATCGGCTACAGGTCGAGACGCAATCGATGGGTTATTGAGCGTGACAGAGGCGCTGCGGACAGCTACCTGTGGATAACTTCCGCGGCGCTCGCCCGATCTTTGCCAGGCTTTCCAGGGTCAGCAGCAGCCCGGGAACGTGGGGGATCCGATGAGTGAAACCGAAGACCAGTCACCGTTCGGCCGCGGCTTCATCGCAGCCGCCATCATCATTGCCGCCACCCTCGCCTGCGGCGCCGTCCTCCTAGCCACCGGCCCCTCCTCGGACGCGGGCAACCCAGCAGCGGCCCAGAGCCCAGGCACGGTCGACTCGCGCTCGGATGGCACGGCTCGAGGTGACTCGGCCCCAGCCGGCACGGGCTCCACCTCGGGCGCCTCGCAGTCCGGCAACCCGGGGTCGGGCGACCCACGGTCCAGCGACCCGGGGTCGGGCGACCCGGGCTCCAGCGACCCGGGCTCCGGCGATCCGGGCTCCAGCGACCCGGGGTCGGGCGACCGGGGCTCCGGCGACCCGGGCTCCGGCGACCCGGGCTCCACCGAGCCCGGGGGCTCGGTGGGGGTGCAGCCGTCCGGGGCTCGACCTTCCCAGCCCGGCTCCGACTCCGGGGCTACGGCTGGTCCGCAGTCGGCTGGTGCTTCGGGCGGTGGTGCGGAGCGGTGTCGGGTGAGGTATGGCGACCAGGGGGTCCCCTCGGGGAAGGGGCCGGGTGTGGATGGGTGGGAGGTTAGTCGTCGGGTGGTGGTGCCGCGGTCGGCGGCGTACGGGCCGGGGAAGACCGACAGCGACGGCTTCCGGCGGTGTTTTGCGCATTCGCCGACCGGTGCGGTCTACGCGGCGTACAACGTGATCGCCGCGCTGGCCGACCAGACCAAAGCCGTCGCGACTGCCCGCAAACTGATGCTGCCGGGTCGCGAGACGGACATCCTGATCGAGCAGTTGGCGACGGAGTCCGGCGACACGTCCTCGGAGCCGACGCAGCTGGCCGGCTATCGAGTGGTTGACGCGAGCCGCGACCGCGTCACGATCATGCTCGCGCTGCCCGTCGAATCGCAGTACATGAGCGCCACCATCACCCTCACCTGGTACGCCGGTGACTGGCGCCTGGTCCCACCCCCGAGCGGGAGCCCAGTCGGTGCGCCGTACTCGCAGCACCGTGACCTCGACGGTTTCGTGGCCTGGAGCGGTGTCTGATGTGCGGCCGACTCGATGTCGCCTGTCAGGTGAAGGAAGGCTTTCAGTCCGTCATCAGCAGTCAGTTCGACGCGCTGCTGGAGGACATGAACAAGGCCGCGCTCGAGAGCCTGCGCTCGCTGGCGACGTTCTGGATCAACCTCGAGAGCCCGACGCTCGCCACCGGCAGCGGTCAGGACTGGACCGCCAGCGGACCGGTCGCGTTCCTGCAGGAGCACGTCATCTGGGTGGCCGGCACGATCTTCGCGCTGGCGGCGGTGGTCGCGGGTATGCGGATCGCCTGGGAGCAACGCGCCGAGCCGCTCCGTGAGTTGCTAAAGGCAACGATGTTGTTCATGGCCGTATCGGCGGCCGGATCGGCAGTGTTGCAACTGCTGACGATGTGGTCGGACGAATTCTCGAAGTACCTTGTCACCAAGGCGTTGCCGCCCACATCGTCCTTCGACGGCGCCATGAAGAACCTGGTGATGGACGACGGAGTCGCGCAGAAGCTGCCGATCCTGATCGCGCTGTTCGCCGGCGCGACGGCGATGATCGCGTCACTCATCCAGATCGTCCTGCTCCTGATCCGCTCGGCCATGCTGGTGCTACTGGCCGGGACGTTCCCACTGGCGGCCGCCGCGACGAACACCGAGGCAGGCAAGGCGTGGTTCAAGAAGTTCTGCGGGTGGGCGCTGGCCTTCATCGCTTACAAGCCCGCCGCCGCATTGATCTATGCCGCAGCTCTCCGGATGAGCCATGACGGCATGATGCACCGGTCCGGCGACGGCCTGGTGCAAGTCCTCACCGGCCTGATGATGCTGGCCCTGGCCATCGTCGCCCTCCCGGCCCTACTCCGCTTCACCGTCCCCCTGACCGCAGCCGTCGCCGGCGGCGGCTCAGCCAGCGGCGCCGCAGTAGCCGACCCCGGCGGCCTAGCCACCGGAGCCATCAACGTCGCCCGCTCCCCCGGCCGCACCTCCGGCTCCGCCTCTGGCGGCGGAGGTGGCGGCGGGGGTGGAGGTGGCGGAGGTGGCGGAGGTGGCGGCGGCAGCCAAGCCACCGGCGCAATCGGCGTAGCAGCAGCCGGCGCAGGCGCCGCCCTAGCCGCCACCAAACAAGCAACCAGCGCCCTCTCCGGCGCAACCTCCCACTCAGCCGGCGAACCCGGCGGCGGCTCCCCCTCCGGCGGCGGCTCCCCCACCCCTCGCTCCGGAGGCTCCCGCTCCGGAGGCTCCCGCTCCGGAGGCTCTGGGTCAGGAGGCTCCCGCTCTGGAAGCTCTGGCTCTGGCAACTCGCACTCCGGCGGCGGATCCTCGGGCCCCCCAGGCGGCCCACCGCCTCCACCCCAACCCCCGCCCCCACGCCCACCCAAACCCCCGCACCCCTCCACCCACCCCTCAGATCCCCCCGACCTCCCCGGCCCCACCGGCAACTGGTAACCCACTCACCCCAACCCTGCTGGGCTCAGCCAGACCACAGCCCCACAGCCCGACTCCCGTCACGGGTTGTCGGCAGCGCCCACCACCGCGCCGGGCTGGCCAGCCCTGGCCCCGCTACGTCCGTGTCCTTCCGGCGGCCCGCCGACTGCGGTCGCCGCGGGTCTGCCGGGGTCGGCCTCGGCTGCTTGGCGCCGGAACCCTCCTGTGCGGTGGGTTGGGTGGGGCGACAGGATGGGGCCTATGGGTTTGCAGCGGATTGCTCTTGTTTCTGATGTTCATGGGAATCTGTCGGCGCTGGAGGCGGTGTTTGCGGATATTGAGCAGCGGGGCATCGAGCGGATCTTCAACCTCGGTGATTACGTCGGGAAGGGGCCGCGAGGTAGTGCGGTGGTGGATCTGTGCCGGGAGCGGTGTGAGGTCAACATCCTCGGCAACTGGGACGACTTCCTGCCCGATCCGGAGCGGACGCATGACAGCGACGGTCTGCGCTGGTGGAAGAACGAGCTGCGCGAAGACCAGTGGAGCTGGTTGCGTGCGCTCCCGTTCAGCTACGACTTCGTGCTCAGCGGCCGCCGGATTCGGCTCTTCCATGCTTCAGCGACGAGCGTGCACCGCCGCGTGCGCTTCGATCACGACGAGCAGGAGTTCCTCGGCATGTTCCAGAACACCGAGGCCACCGGCGACGGTCCGCTCCCGACCGTGGTCGGGTACGGCGACACCCACGACCCCTTCTACGAGGTCGACCTGGAACGCCGCACCCTCTTCAACACCGGCAGCGTCGGCAACAGCATGGGCGACCCCACCCCGGTCTACGTCATCCTCGAAGGCATCCCCGACACCCTGGACGAAGCCCCGTTCTCCATCCAGTTCGTCCGCGTCCCGTACGACGCCCCCGCCGAACTCGAAGTAGCCCGCTCCCTCGGCATGCCAGAACTCAACGGCTACGAAGCCGAAATCATCCACGGCATCTACCGAGGCAACATCTACGCCAACACCACCCCCACCTACCACCGCCGCCCCCACCCCACCCCCGCGATGGCCTCGGCGACGACATAGCCCCACAGCCGCAGCGCGGGCGTAGTACTAGGACCGGGTGAGGAGGGCTTCGGCGCCGACTGGTTTGTAATCGGCGGCGAGGAAGGTGCGGGTGGAGGCGGCGTTGCCGGGGCTTACCTGAGCCCAGATGTGGGCGTCGGGTGGGATGAGGGCGCGGGCGGCGAGGGCGAGGCGGCGGCCGTGGCCCTTCTCGCGGGACGCCTCGGGGACCTCGAGGGCGACCTCCAACCGGCCGGCCACGCCGCGACCGGTGAGGACCAACCCGCCGTACGGGTCGAGGTAAGCGCGGACATCGTCGCGGTAGCGCCAGGCTCTCTCGATGCGGGGGTGGCCGCGCTCGGTCAGTTCGACCAGGCCTTCGGTGGCGGCTCGGCGTTGGGCGGGGTCAGCGATCGCGGGCGCGAGCAACAGTTGGTCGATCGCGTTGACGCGGCGGCCCGTCAGCCCCTCCAACGCGTGCAGAAACGGTGGGTTCAGCGGCGCGGACAGATCGCCGTCCGGGATCAGGCCGGCGACCCACGACGGCGACACGTCCGCGGCGATCACGATGTGCGCCGTGAAGGCCGCCACGCAGAGTTCCCGCTCGGACGGCGCCGGTACGACGCTGATGCTCAGGTCCGGGGTGGGGAAGACGCCACCTTCGATCCCGCGCAGAATGTCAGCCAAAGTTGTCATCACGAGCCATTGTGGAGGAGACCCCTCCCGGCCCCGGCGACGGAGCCCGGCTCACGAGATGGAGGCGAACGTGCGCAAGCCTGAGCTGATCCGAGCCGTTGGGCTGCCCGATCGGGTGACGATCTACGAGGTCGGACCCCGGGACGGGTTGCAGAACGAGGACGCCGTCGTGGACGTGGCGGTGAAGGCCGAGTTCATCCAGCGGCTCGCCGCGGCCGGGCTGACCACCATCGAGACGACCAGTTTCGTCCATCCGAAGTGGGTTCCTCAGCTCGCCGACGCCGCCGAGCTCCTCAGCCGGCTCGACCTCCCGGACGGCCTCCGTACGCCGGTGCTGGTGCCGAACGAGCGTGGTCTCGACCGCGCGCTCGAGGCGGGTGTCAGCGAGATCGCGATCTTCGCCAGCGCGACCGAGACGTTCGCCGCCAAGAACCTGAACTCGACCGTGGATGGGCAGTTCGCCATGTTCACCCCGACCGTGCAGCGCGCGCTCGACAACGGTTTGGCCGTCCGCGGGTACGTCTCGATGTGTTACGGCGACCCGTGGGAAGGCGCCGTGCCGATCGACCAGGTGGTCAAGGTCGGCGCACGCCTGATCGAGCTCGGCTGTCACGAACTCTCCCTCGGCGACACGATCGGGGTGGCGACGCCCGGCCAGGTCATCGCGCTGGTCAAGGCGTTCGAGAGTGCGGGCGTCGGCGTCGGCAAGCTGGCCGTGCACTTCCACGACACCTACGGTCAAGCACTCGCCAACACCCTCACCGCGCTGCGGGAAGGCGTCACCACCGTCGACAGCTCGGCAGGCGGGCTCGGCGGCTGCCCGTACGCCGAGAGCGCCACCGGCAACCTCGCCACCGAAGACCTGCTCTGGCAACTCAACGGCCTCGGCATCGAAACCGGCGTGGACCTGGAAGCTCTGGTAGCCACCAGCACCTGGATGGCCACCCAACTAGGCAAGCCTTCCCCCAGCCGCGTAGTACAGGCCCTAGCCGGCTGACCCACGGGGCAGAGTCAGACTTCGGCGGATGCGCGGCGGGTCAGTGGGAGCCGGTCTCGGGTCTCCGCATCCGCCGGGGTTTCGACGAAGAGGATCAGGTCGGGGTGGGAGGGGACGGTCAGTTCGGTGACGGTGAAGGCGAGTTCGCCGGCGATCGGGTTCTGGATGCGGCGCAGGCGGGGCTGGGACTCGGCGATCTCGTGCCGCGACCAGAGCTGCGCGAACTCGGGGCTCAGCTTCCGCAGTCGAGCGAGGTCCGTCTCCCACGCCGGGTCGCCGATGTGTTCGACGTACGCCGCGCGCATCCGTGCCACCAGATACGGCACTTCGGTGTCGTAGTTCAGCAGCTGCTTGCGGGCCAGTGGTTCGGTCACGATGCACCACAGCAGGTTCCGGTGGACGCAGGGCATCGTGTGCCAGTCGTGGAAGAGGTCGCTGTAGGCCTTGTTGGGCTGGAGAATGTCGTACCGCGTGTTGGTGATCACCGCGGGCACCGGGTCGAGCGCGGTCAGGATCTCGGCCAGCACCAGGTCGTCCGTGTGCACACCCGTCTTGGCCCGAACCGGAGTCGCCTCGGCCAGTGAGTACAGGTGGGCTCGCTCCAGGTCGGTGAGGCACAGTGTGGTCGCGACCGCGTCGAGCACCTGCCCGCTGACGTTGATCGGTCGGCCCTGCTCGAGCCAGGTGTACCAGGTGACTCCGACGCCGGCGAGTTGGGCGAGCTCCTCCCGCCGAAGGCCCGGAGTACGGCGTCGGCCGCCCGGGGGCAGGCCAACGGCTTCGGGGGTGAGCCGGGCGCGGCAGGCCTTCAGGAACTCCGCGAGCTCGGTTCGTCGAGTACTCACCACGTCATGCTGACACGCGGAGCCGACAGTTTCACCGGGATTCCGGCGGTCCCGCCTCGGTGCCCCAGGTCGAGAGGCAGAACGGATGCCCGGCCGGATCGAGAAAAACCCGGAATCCGGAAGGATTCGGCTGTACTGCGCACTTGGTCGCACCCGCCGCGAGTACGCGCAGCTCCGTCGCGTCGAGGTCGGTGGCCATGAAGTCGAGATGACCCTGCTGCGGGACTCGCGGATCCGGCCAGGTCGGCGCGCGGTAGTTGAGATCCCGCTGGAACCCGAGACGGATCGAGTCCAGTCGCAGCTCGGCCAGCGACTCCGTCGCCACGGCGAGTTCGCCACCGCAGATGCGCTGGTAGAACTCCGCCAGCGCGACCGGATCCGGACAGTCCAGCACCGGCCCCCACAAGGGCGCGACAACCTCAGACACCCGTTCTCCCGTCAGCAGTTAGGGCTCGATCGGGCGACGGCCGCGGCGGACGAGGCTCTTGTCGGCGTACTGACCGACCTGGTACGTCGACCAGCCGTCGACTCCGGCGCCGACCGCGCCACCGAGTAGCGGGATGCGCCGGGTCACCATCAGCCCCATCCGCTTGCCGCCGATCCGGGCGATCAGTTCGCCAACCACCTCGCCGGCCACCTGCCGATCCAGTTCCGGGTCGAAGACGGGCGCCGTCGCGATCGCGAGCGGCGAGGTCGGCAGGCTGGACTTCTTCAGCCGGTCGGTGACGCCGTCCTCGCCCAGCAGACAGGTGATGACCGCAGTCCGGACCCGCGGATCGTCCAGGTCGTACCCGCGCAGGTGCGCGATCGCGGCGACCATCCGCGCCTGCACCACCGCGATGCCGGTCAGGTTCGCCGGCAGCGCGACCGGGAGCGTGACCAGTCCGCCGATGCTGGTGACGAACCCCTGCACTCCGGCCAGCCGGATGTGCTGGTCGATCACCGCGTCGATGGCGAGCTGCGCGTCGTCACCGGCCTTGGCCAGTTGCCGCTCGGCCACCCGCTCGGCCCCGGGAAACCGCTGGTACCCGTCGATGGCGATCTCCAGGACCTGACGGAGTACGCCGGCCGCGGCCTGCGGGGCGAACCGCTGGGCGGCAGGCGCAAGACTGCTGGCAACGAATCTGGCTACTCCGGCCACAGCACTCCTTCACAACTCGGACACCCACCCCCGGAGTCCGGCGGGCGGGCGCAGCACTGTCAACTCTACGTGCCACACCAGGTCGCGCCACTCGGGAGAAACCCCGGCCAGTCCCTTAGCTACAGCCAGCGGATCAGGTGCAGCTTGGCGACAGGCAGGCCGTCAACCATCACCGCCGCCGGCTCCCGTCCCCACTGCTCGAACCCACAGGACAGGTACAGCCGCTCAGCCGCCACGTTGCCCTCCGACACGGTCAGAACGATCTGCCGCAAACCCTCCGTCGCCGCCGCAACCTCGATGAGCCGCGTGACCAGCGCCTTGCCGACACCCTGCCCTTTGACCTCCGGAGCAACCGCCATCCCGAACAGCGTCGCCTTGTGGCGCACCTGCTGCCGCGGCTCGATCCTCATCCCCGCAATACCGACCAGCCGCTCTCCGTCGAAGGCGCCCAGGGTCGTGTCAGCACCGAGCCGCTTGACCGTCAGCTCCAGCGGCTGAGCGACAGCTTCCGCGTACGTCGAGGTGAAAGCCGTCGGCGTCATCCGCAACGCCTCCAGCCGAAACGCCCGGTACTGCGAAGCGTCCGCGGCCCCCAACGCCCGAAGCGTGATCACGAGGCGAGCCGGGCGCGGGTACAACGAGTCACGTACGGCATCGTCAGCTTCTTGCGACCGCGCAGGTCGAGATGCGAGTCGAGCAACTCGCTGACCTGGTGCATCAACTCGTCCCGGTCCTTGCCAGGCATCGTGATCACGTACGACCGCGACGCCACCAGGTCGAGCAGCTCATCCCGAGTCAGCGCGTGCTCCCACCGAACGTCGAGTCGCTCTACCTCGCGGAACGGAGTACCGATGGATGGTCTCGTGTCGATCTCCTGCCGCGTGTGCCGGTGCAGCACACGATCCAGCTCGGCCACCCAGGCCACGCTGTGATCTCGGACGTTCCACACCAACCCAAGCGTCCCGCCTGGCGTCAGCACACGCGCGATCTCCGGCAGCGCCTTCGCGGCGTCGAACCAATGCCACGCCTGCGCAACCACCACAGCGTCAACAGCCTTGTTTTCCAGGGGAATCGCCTCGGCCGACCCATCCCGTACGTCGGCCGCCGGCGCCGCCGCCACCAATTCCGAACGCATCTCCGCCAACGGCTCGACCGCCGTCACGGCCAGCTCGCGAGCGACCAGCAGTTGCGTGAGCTTCCCGGTCCCCGCGCCGAGGTCGAGCACCGACTTCGCAGTACCGGGGATCAACCAGTCGACGGCTGACTCCGGATACGGCGGCCGTCCTCGCCGGTACGCCGCGGCTGCCGCTCCGAAGGAAGTCGCGTGTGCCTGGCGCGACCATCGCCGGCTCGCGCCTTGCCGGGTCATGCCGCACGCCTGCCCGATCTCCTCCCAGCTCGCCAGCCGCTGGGACCGGAGCTCCTGGATCAGTTCGGTCCTGCGGGTCTCCAGCGCGGCGATCGCCTCGGTCATCCGGGCGATGCTCGCCAGGCCGCCCGAACCTTCGAGTTCCTCGACGATCTTCACGCTGAGCAGCATATGTTGCGCAACTCGATCTCTGTCAACAGATGTTGCGGTGGAGCCGGGCGTTTCCCTCGTCGGCGGGTAGGTCAGGATGGTGGGGTGCCAGTCGAACCACCTGTCTCCGTGTGGGACTTCCCGCCGGTCGCGGTCGCCGGTCCGAGCGATGTCGTCGCGGCCGGAGCGGATCTGGAGCCGGGCACCGTGCTGGCGGCGTACAAGCGCGGGCTGTTCCCGATGCCGGACAGTCATGGGCCGCTGCTGTGGTGGTCGCCGGTGGATCGCGGCGTGATCGAGGTGGACGGGTTCCGGCCGTCACGGTCGCTGCGGCGGGCCCGCCAACGCTTCGAGATCCGCGTCAACACGGCCTTCGACCAGGTGATCCGCGCTTGCGCCGACCCGCGCCGGCCGGGTTCCTGGATCGACGCGAACATCATCGCGGCGTACACGCGACTGCACGAGCTCGGCTGGGTGCACTCGGTGGAAGCCTGGGACGGCGACGAGCTGGCCGGCGGCCTGTACGGCGTGGCGATCGGCGGGCTGTTCGCGGGCGAGTCGATGTTCCACCACAAGACGGACGGCTCGAAGGCGGCCGTGGCCGGTCTGGTGGAGCTGCTCAGCGACAAGTACGCCGCCGATCGGGTGCTGGACATCCAGTGGGTGACCAGCCACCTCGCGACGCTGGGTGCGGTGGCAATCCCGCGTGAGCTCTACATCCGCCGACTCGAGATTGCGCTGCAGGTCCCGCTCCCGGAAGCCTTCAGTTGAGCCCCAGGAACGTGGCCAGCTGACCTGTCGCATCGGCGAAGAACTCGTCGGCCGGGTCCATCGAGCCGACCAGCTGGCCGAACAGCTCGAAGCTGATCATCCCGTACAGCTGAGTCCACGCGATCGCAGTACGGCCGAGAACCTTCAGCGGTACGCCGGGTGCGTACTCGGTCAGAGTTTGCAGCTGTTCCGCCAGCAACCCCTTGGGCTCGGGCGCATCGTCGGGTGGAACCAGTACGCCGGACGCCTGCGCCTGGCTGAGGATGCCGAACAGCGTCAGGATGACCCGGCTGGCTGGCTGCACGGTCGTCTGGGGCGCTTGGTAGCCGCTGACCGGTGAGCCGTAGATGAGCGCGTACTCCTGCGGGTGCGCGATCGCCCAGGCGCGGACGGCCCGGCAGACCGCGAGCCAGGCAGCGCGCGGCTCCGTCTCACTCTTCGCCGCTGCCTCCGCCTCGGCGCCCAGAGCGTCGTACGCGTCGATGATGAGCGCGGTCAGGAGCTCGTCGCGGCTGGGGAAGTAGCGGTAGAGCGCGGAGGAGACCATCCCGAGCTCGCGCGAAACGGCTCGGAGGGAGAGCCGCTCGGCGCCCTCCGCGGCCAGTTGGCGGCGGGCGGCGTCCTTGATCTCCTGCGTCAGCTCGGCCCGGGCGCGATCACGGGCAGTCCGTCCGGCGTTCATGCCGGTCAGTCTGCCACGAGCACCGAACTAAATCGAGAGCACTGCTCTTGACGCGCCGGACACCTATGGTGTTCACTGGTCACAACAGAGAGCACCGCTCTCGAAGACTGGAGGCGATGGCGATGCAGGAGTACAACGACAAGCGAGTGGTGACCAGCGGCCGGCGCAGCATGCTGGTGATGAACAAGATGGTCGCCGGCCTGACGAACGTCGGCCTCAGCCTGATGGGCAGCCGGGTGCTGTCGGTCCAGGGCCGCAAGTCAGGCGAGTGGCGGAGCAACCCGGTCAACCTGCTGATCGTCGACGGCCAGCGCTACCTGGTCGCACCCCGCGGACACGTCCAATGGGTCCGCAACCTCCGCGCCAGCGGCACCGGCACCCTCCGCCTCGGCCGCAAGGTCGAACACTTCCGCGCCGAGGAACTCGCCGACACCGACAAGCCCGACATCATCCGCACCTACCTGAAGAAGTGGGCCTGGGAGGTCGGCGCCTTCTTCGGCAACGACGTCCGAGCCGACTCCCCCACCGAAACAATCCTCCACGTAGCCCCCGGCGTCCCGGTCTTCAAAATCCACCCCGCGTAACCGTTTGTGCAACGCGCGCTTGCACGAATCACCCCGCCAGATCAATCCTCGTCCACGCCGGCCGCCAACTCGGCCTCCAGTACTTCGACACTCGGCAGCACGGACTCGAACTCAGGCGGCAACGAGTTGTTGACCGCCGTGGTCCACTCGGCAACCCCGATCGGCGCCTTGTACCCCCGCAGCGCGTACTCCGCGACGACCTCGTTCTTGTTCCTGCACAGAAGCAGCCCGATCGTCGGTTTGTCGCCATCCTTCGCAAGAACGTCGTCGACAACCGCCATGTACAGCCCGAGCTGTCCGAGGAAGGCGGCGTTGAAGGGCACCGCCTTCAGCTCGATCACCACATAGCAGCGCAGCTGCAGGTGGTAGAACAGCAGGTCGCAGAAGAACTCGTCGCCGGCCAGCTCCAGCCGCACCTGCTGCCCGAGGAAGGCGAAGCCCTGGCCGAGCTCGAGCAGGAACTTCCCGACGTGTTCGACGAGCTTCTCCTCGACCTCCCGCTCACGCCAGCCCTCGGTCGAGCCGAGGAAGTCGAACAGATAGGGATCGCGGGTGGCTTGCTGGGCGAGATCCGACCGTTCGTCCTCGATCGCCGTGGCGAAGTTCGTCACCGCCTTCCCCGACCGTTGGTGGAACCCGCTCTCGATCTGCAACGCCAGGACGTCGCGACTCCACCCGTGCTCGACCGCCGCACCGGCGTACCAGATGCGAAGAGCGTTGTCGTCGAGCTTCTGCAGGAGAGCCAGCTGGTGGTACCACGGCAATTGTGCAAGCGGCGCTTGCACAATTGCCTGGCTGGACCAAGTGGCCGCGAAGGACCTCATGTACTTGAGGTTGCGGGGTGAGTAGCCCTTCGCGCCCGGAAACCGCGACTTGAGGTCAGTGGACAATCGATCGATGACCCTCGCGCCCCATCCTTCGAGATTCTGACGGTCGAGGATCTCCCGGCCGATGGCCCAGTAGCTCTTCAGGACTTCTGTGTTTGCGGCGGTGACCGCCCGCCGGTGGCCGGTGCTGACGTGGGTGGAGACGCGGTCGAGCAGGTCCGGGTACCAGTCCGGAAGGGTCGAGCGGGCGGGCGTGGTGCCGAAGCGGGGTGCGGGGTTGTCAGGCATGCCGATCAGGATCTTTGGGTTGCGGTCGTGGGAGGAGGGCATTCGGCTGGGCAGGTCAGGGCAGTCGGGTGGCGCCGGGGCGGCGGGTGGGTTTGTGGTGGTGGGGGTGGGCGTTGATTTGGGATTTGAGGGTGGTGTGGGTCCAGTTGTTTTCCAGGGACAGGCGGGCGTAGCGGAGGCGGAGGTTGAGGTCGTCCAGCTTCTGGATCAGGAGTAGGTGGTGGTGCCAGGGGAGTTGGGCGAGGGGGCCTTGGGCGAAGGCTTTGTGGGGCCAGGCTTGGGCGAAGGCGCGCATGTAGCGGAGGTTGCGAGGCGACAGGCCTTTGCGGGTGGGGAAGCGGGCTTTGAGGTCTGCTGAGAGGCGGAGGATTGTGCGGCTGGACCAGCCAGGGCTGGTCTGACAGCGCAGGATCTCGTGACCGATCGTCCACGCGGTCAGGATCGGGTTGTCCTCCTCCGCCGCGAGGTGGGCCGATACCGCGTCGAGGAACTCCGGGTACCAGGCCGGGCGATGCGCGTTCATGCCAGTCAGGATCGGGGCGGGTCGGGGACCGACACGAAGGCCTTCGGTGGGCAGGTTGGGGCAAGATGGCTGGATGATCACGCAGGAGGAGTTGAAGGCCGCGCCGAAGGTGCTGCTGCACGACCATCTGGACGGCGGCCTGCGACCGGCGACCATCGTGGAACTGGCGGCCGAGGTGGGGCACACGCTGCCGCGGACCGACGCCGGTGAGCTCGGCCAGTGGTTCGTCGAGTCGGCCGACTCCGGATCGCTGGAGCGGTACCTGGAGACGTTCGACCACACCGTCGCGGTGATGCAGACCGCTGAGGGGATCAAGCGGGTCGCCAGCGAGTGCGTGCAGGACCTGGCCGCGGACGGCGTCGTGTACGCCGAGGTCCGCTACGCGCCGGAGCAGCACCTCACCGGCGGGCTCAGCCTCGAGCAGGTCGTCGACGCCGTCCGCGAGGGCTTCGACGACGGGATGGCCAGGGCCGAGCGGCCGATCGTCGCGCGGCAGTTGCTGACCGCGATGCGGCACCAGGCGCGGTCGATGGAGATCGCCGAACTGTCCGTCGCCTACCGCGACGGCGGGGTCGTCGGCTTCGACATCGCCGGCGCCGAGGCCGGCTACCCGCCCACCCGGCACCTGGACGCCTTCGAGTACCTGCAGCGCGAGAACGCGCACTTCACCATCCACGCCGGCGAGGCGTTCGGGCTGCCGTCCATCTGGCAGGCGATCCAGTGGTGCGGCGCGGACCGGCTCGGCCACGGCGTCCGGATCATCGACGACATCTCGTACGACGAACCCAACGGCAAGGTCGAGCTCGGCCGGTTGGCGGCGTACGTGCGGGACCGGCGGATCCCGCTGGAGATGTGCCCGAGCTCGAACCTGCAGACCGGCGCGGCCGACTCGATCGCCGAGCACCCGATCGGGCTGCTCACCAAGCTGAAGTTCCGGGTCACGGTGAACACCGACAACCGGCTGATGAGCGGTACGTCGATGAGTCGCGAGCTGGCCCTGCTCGCCGAGGCGTTCGGCTACGGCCTCCCCGAGTTCCGCTGGTTCGCGATCAACGCGATGAAGTCCGCCTTCCTCCCCTTCGACGAACGGCTGGCCCTGATCGACACCGTCATCAAGCCCTGGTACGCCGAAGCGCTAAACCGTTAGACGTGACGTCATGCGCACAGCAGCATCATCGCCATGACAACACCGCAGATCCGCTTGGTGCCCTTGTCCGCGGCAACGATGGAAGCGTTGCTCGCCGACGACCTGCCAACGGCCAATCGGGAGGCCGGCGTCGAGCTGACCGAGCTGTTCCTGAACGAGCACTCGAAGTGGCTGCTCAACTTCCGCCTTCCCCAGGTGAAGGGCGATCCTGGCTCTGCCCGGTGGCTCATCCACGCGATCGTGTCCGAACCCGACGGCACGGTGGTCGGCCACGCCGGCTACCACGGACCGCCCGACGAGAACGGCATGGTCGAGGTCGGCTACACCGTCGATGAGCAGTACCGGCGGCGCGGTTACGCGAGGGCAGCGCTCGCCGCGCTGATCGAGCAAGCCGCGGCCGAGCCCAGCGTACGGGTGGTGCGTGCCTCGATCAGTCCTACGAACGCTGCCTCCCTGGCGACCATCGCGGGCTTCGGCTTCCTGGAGGCCGGCGAGCAGTGGGACGAGGAGGACGGCTTGGAGTTGCTCTTCGAGCGAGCCGTCTGACTACTTGACATCGGATAGACGGAGACGAATACTCGATTTCGAGTACTTGAGATCGAGGAGATGAGTATGGCGCGACGCAAGGTGGCCAACCCGCTGGCGTTCGCCGTGCTGGGCAGCCTGATCGAGCAGCCGATGCACCCGTACGAGATCTCCACGATGCTCAAGACGCGTGGCAAGGACATGAGCATCAAGCTCAACTACGGCTCGCTCTACTCGGTCGTGACCGCCCTCGAGAAGCACGGGTACGTCGAGGCGGTCGAGACCGTGCGCGACGGCAATCGCCCGGAGCGGACCGTGTACGCGATCACCGAAGCCGGCCGCGAGGAGTTCGCGGACTGGCTGTCCGAGCTGCTCGGCACGCCCGAGCGTCAGTTCAGCCCACTGGAGGCGGGCCTCGCCTACGCAGCCGCGTTTCCACCCGCCAAGGTGGTCGAACTGCTGGAACAGCGGGTCGAGACGTTGGATGCCGAGGTCAAGGAGATCGAGGGTGCGCACGCCGCGGTGGCGGCGGCGAACCTTCCGCGGGTGTTCTGGATCGAGTCGGAGTTCCGGCTCGCCCTGGTCGAGGCGGAGATCGCCTACCTGCGGCGGTTGATCCGAGAGATCCGTACCGACGAGCTGGAGGGTTCGGCCTTCTGGCGCAAAGCTCACGAGCTGGCCGAGAAGCTCGGCATCCCGTCGGCCGACCTGTTCAAGGACCCGGTCAAGTACTTCGGAGAGGAGCTCCCCTGGATGCAGCCCGCCCCACCAGAGAAGTAGGCAAGTAAAACGGCCTCCGACCAAGGCGCGGCAACGCCGAAGTCGAAGGCCGCAGTTCCTCGAGTCGATCCCGCGAACGAGACCTGGCCCAAGGCGCAACCACAGGATAGCCAGGTACGCCGGATCGACTCCTCACACACTCGTTCAGAGGAGTCGTATCGTCATGGCATCATCGCCTGCCCTCGAGGCAGTAGAACTGGTCAAGACCTATCCCGCCGGGCGCAAGAAGCCGCCGTTGCGGGCGCTCGACGGGCTGAGCTTCACCGTCCCGGAGGGCGTCGTACTGGGGTTGCTCGGGCCGAACGGCGCCGGCAAGTCCACCACCGTGAAGATCCTCACCACCTTGTCGCGCGCCGACTCCGGCACCGCCCGGGTGGCGGGCTTCGACGTCGGGAAGCAGCAGGACGAGGTCCGGCACTCGATCGGCTACGTACCGCAGAAGTCCAGCTCCGACCCGATGGCGACCGGCGCCGAGAACCTCGTGCTGTCCGGCCGGATCTACGGCCTGTCCCGGCAGGAGTCGGTACGCCGGGCCGCCGAGCTGCTCGAACGCTTCGACCTGACCGAGGTCAGCGCGCGGCAGGTTCGCACGTACTCCGGCGGCATGCAGCGCAAGCTGGACGTGGCTCTCGGGCTGGTCCACCGCCCGCGGGTGCTCTTCCTCGACGAGCCGACCACCGGCCTCGACCCGGAAGCCCGTGCGGACCTGTGGGCGGAGGTCGAGCGGCTGGCCGGGACCGAAGGCCTGACCGTCCTGCTGACCACCCACTACCTGGAAGAAGCCGACCGCCTCGCCGACCAGCTGGCGATCGTCGACCACGGCAAGGTGGTTGCCGAGGGCACCCCTGAGGCGCTGAAGGCCGAGCTCCGCGGCGACTCCGTGCACGTTGAGCTCGTCGAACCGGACACCGATGGCGCCGTCCGCAACCTGCTCACAGCCCTCCCTGGCATCGGCGAAATCGTTGCTGATGGCAACACGTTGCGAGCGCGCGTCGATCGCGGCGCGACCGCGGTTCCCGCAGTACTGGGAGCCCTTGAGGAGAAGGCGATTCCGGTCACGGCGGTGACGGTCTCGCGGCCGTCGCTGGACGACGTCTACCTGCAGTACACCGGCCGCTCGTTCAAGTCGGCCGAGAAGGACGAGGAGACGGCAGCATGAGCGCGCTGACAGCAGAACGAGCCACCACCGACCGCCGGGTCCGCCCCGGAGGGTTCCTCAGCCACACCGGCTTCATCACCGGACGGTGGCTGCAGGCGCAGTACCGGTCGCCCGCGCTGATCGCCTTCACGCTGGTCCAGCCCGCGATCTGGCTGCTGCTGTTCGGCCAGCTCTTCAAGGGTGTCGTCGCGATTCCGGGGTTCGGTGATTCGTCGTACATCGCGTTCCTGACGCCGGGCATCGTGATGATGACGGCGCTGATGACGAGTGGTTGGAGCGGGACGTCGTTCATCGCGGACATGGAGCGCGGGGTGATGGACCGGATGCTCGCCTCACCGGTACGCCGGGGCGCGCTGATGGCCGGCCAGTTGATCAGCAACGGGACCACCACGATGATCCAGACCGTCCTGGTGTTCGCGATCGGCTTCGCGGCCGGTGCCCGGTACGACGGTGGCGTGCTCGGGTACGTCGTGACCGTCGTCGCGTCGATGCTCGTCGGTACGGCGTTCGGCTCGCTCTCGAACGCGGTCGCGTTGCTCACTCGTCAGCAGGACGCGCTGATCGGCATCTCCCAGTTCGTCTCGCTACCGCTGACGTTCATGTCGTCGATCATGCTCGACCCCAAACTGGCACCCGAGTGGGTCGGGGTCGCGGCTCGCTTCAACCCGGTCGACTGGGCCGCGGTCGCAGCACGCCAGGCGCTGTCGGCCGATCCCGACTGGAACTCGGTCGCCCGGCACGGCCTGTACCTGGTGGCCTTCACCCTGATCGTCGGCTACCTGTCCACCCGGGCCTTCCGCACGTACCAGCGGTCGGTCTGATCAGAGCGGTTTGACCCAGCGGGACCAGTTCGGCTGGGGCGAGTAGCCCGCGTTGCGCCAGGCCGGGTGTGCCTCGGTGTTGGTGTCGAGCACCATCGCGTCGGCGCGCGTCCCGCCGTACTCCGTGAAGCGGCTCTCCGCGAACGCGATGAGCTTGCGGGCGATCCCGCGACGGCGGTGGGTCGGGGCGACGGCGAGCCGGTAGAGGTGGCAGCGCCAGCCGTCCCAGCCCACGATGATCGACCCGACGACCTGGTTGTTGTCAAAGGCAAGGACCAGGGCGTCGGGGTCGCGGGCGACCAGCCGCAGCACGGCGTCGACGGAGTCGGCCGGGCGGTCGGAGTCCTCGGCAGCCTCGGCCCAGAAATCCAGTACTGCGCTCGCATCCGCCGCCGCGGCGGACCGGAAGACGAGCCCATCGGCGGTTTCCTGCTCGGCCGGCATCAGCTGGTGGTCTGGAAAGTACGGCGATAATCCTGTGGTGGCACGCCCACCACTCTACGGAAGTGATGGCGCAGCAACGCCGCCGTCCCGAAGCCGGCCTCGGTCGCGATCTGCTCGATACCGAGTTTCGTCTGCTCCAGCAGGGTTCTGGCGTGCAGGACGCGTTGCGTGGTGACCCACTTCAGCGGCGTCGTACCGGTCTCAGCGACGAAGCGGCGGGCGAACGTGCGGTCGGACATCTTCGCCCGGCGGGCCAGCTCCGGCACGGTGTGTTCGATGGTCAGGTTGTCGACCATCCAGTCGAGGACCGGCTGCAGGCTCTCCCCGGACGACTCGGGCACCGGTACTTCGACGTACTGGCGCTGGCCGCCGTCTCGCTGCGGCGGGACCACCATCCGGCGGGCGATCCGGGTGGCCACCGCGCTGCCGAGCTCCCGGCGGACCAGGTGCAGGCAGGCGTCGATGCCGGCCGCCGTACCGGCGCTGGTGATGATGTCGCCGTCGTCGACGAACAGCACGTCGGCGTCGAGCTTGGCCTCGGGGAACTGCTGCCGGAACTTGTCCGCGTAACGCCAGTGGGTCGCGCAGCTGCGCCCGTTCAGCAGACCCGCCTCGCCGAGCACGAAGGCGCCCGAGCAGACGGTCAGCAGGATCGCGCCGCGCTCGTGCGCCTTGCGCAGGGCGGCCAGGATGCGTTGGTCGTACGAGCCGCGCCAGGTGGTGGCCGGCAGCGCGACCAGGTCGGCGTCCTCCAGCTCCTCCAGCCCGTACGGCGCGATCACCGACGAGTGGCTACTGGTTTGCAGCGGCACACCCGGCGTGGTCGAACACACCTTGAAGTCGAACGGCGGGCAGCCGTCGTCGGTCCGGTCGATCCCGAACACCTCCGACAGCACCCCGAACTCGAACAGGGCGACGTCCTCCATCAGGACGACAGCGATCTTCCGCAGCATGAGAATCAGTATGGCAGAAATTTGTGCATGATGGTCAGTAGTGCCAATTGTGGCGGGATCTGGTTGGTAGCAAGATTACTGCCATGACCGGAATCGTAGTTCTCGCAGTACTCGCGCTGGTAGTGATCGCGGCTCTCGAAGCCAGCAACAGGCGCAATGTCGCCGGGTTCGGCCACGGGCCCAATGGCCGCCAGGTGGCCGACGACCGCGATCTCGCCAGGACCAAGCTCGACCTGCTCGCCCTCGGTGGCGCCGCAGAGCCGTTCTCCCACAAGCCTGCCTCGACCCCTGCCACCGTCGTGAGCATCCGCACCGCCCGGATCTTCGCCCCCCACGGCCGGCACGCGGCCTGATGCAGCACGAAAGTAGTGGCGGGAGGCCTCTGTAGCCCTCCCGCCACTTACCTGTCCAGCCGGTACTACGGGCAGGTGCCGTTGACCGGAGCCGCCGAGCCGGTCCACATGAACGCGTCACTCACCCAGGTACCGTCGCTCAGCCGGTTCCACAGACTGCTGGTTCCCCAGCGACCCGTGTGAGAGGTGCCGTTCTTCGAGCAGGAGATGTTCACCGTCGTCCCGTCGGCCACACTGCCCGCCAACGCGTAGTTGGTGCCCGGCCCGGTCCGCTTGTTGACCGAGGTGCCGCCGAACGAGTCGATGATGCCCTGGGTGAAGCCCAGCGCCCCGTAGTTGTAGAGCGCCTGACCCGGGCCGCGCAGGGTGCTCCCGTGCAGTGCGGTGCCGTTGTACGCGGACGCCGCGTTCTGGAACACCCAGCCGCCGAGGTTGTGCCCGGCAATGCCGACGTACGCGCTGTTCTGGCGGAGCGCGAAGTGCACGTGTGCGCCGTCGGCCGCACCGCCACAGGACACGTCCGTGCCGATGTTGCCGAGGAAGGTGCCCTCACTGACCGCCAGCCCGTTCGCCGCGATGTTGCCGAACAGGTGGTAGTAGTCCGTGGAGTAGCCCCGATCGTGGATCACCCGGATCCAGCCCTTCCCGTTGCCACACATCGTGTACGCCGTACCGCCGCGCGCCGCGAGCACCTGGCCGTTACCGCCGGCCAGATCCACCGCGCTGTACGGCGTATCGGTGCCGCCCCAGCCGTGCGGGCCGCCTGGCATGGTCCAGGAGACACCGGTCGCGAATGGCAGCCGCATACCGGTCCGGAAGTCGCCACCGGCGGCCTGTGGAGCGAACGACTGCCCGAAGAGCTGCTTCTCCTTCGCCGATACCACCGGCGAGTCAGCAGCCAGGTCGCTGAAGGTCCGCTCGCCTTCGAGACCGACCTGCCACTTGCCGTCGACCAGCCGGGCGGCGAACAGCCAGCCCTCGGGGTGAGTGTCCTGCCCCTTCGGAGCCAGCGCGACCGTAGTACCGAAGACCGAGCCGGTGCCGGCGCCACGGGTCACGTTGACCTGGATGCCGGCGGTCCTCGCCTTGCTGGACTTGGTGGCGTTGACCTTCGCCGTCACCGCCTGCTGCAGATCGGCCTGCTGCAGTCCGGCCTGCTGCGGCCCGGCCTCTGGTGCTGCCGCGGCCTGTACTGCGGGGATTGCCAGGGCTCCGGCCAGCAAGCCGGAGCCGAGCGCCGTAACCCAGTGCCGGCGCGAGTTGAACGTCATAACGATCCTCCTGGTGGGACGGAACAGGATTGGTGGCTCGAAGCTATCGATCAACTACTGAGCGTCCGTTATGTTGTGGGCTGGTTGCCGTCCAGAGACTGTCCAGCGGGGGCGAGGTGAGGCAATGGACAGCCCTGCCCTGGCCGCGCTCGGCGCTGCCATGTTGCGTCACCGGCTGGCCCGCGGCCTGTCGCTGCGGCAGCTTGCCGGTCGGCTCGGCATGCAGGGGCACGGCGGCCTGTCCGACTACGAGAAGGGCCGGCGGCTCGCGCCCGAGGACCTGATCGAGCGGTACGAGAAGCAGTTGCGGATCACCGACGGGGAGCTGCGAGCACTCCGCGCCGCAGCCCTCGCCGAACGCGCCACCCGGGCGGCCGGGGCGGCCGGGTCAGCGGGGCCCGCCGGGTCAGCGGGGCCCGCCGGGTCAGCGGGGGCCGCCGGGTCAGCGGGGGCAGCCGGCGCGGCCGAGGCAGGGGTGGCGGCCGGGTCAGTGGGGCCCACCGGGTCAGTGGGGGCGGCTGCGTCAGTGGGGGCGGCCAGGGGTGGTGGGGGCGAGGGCTGGGGGTCGGCTCTCGCGATTGCTGAGTTGCCGGCGGCGCCGCCTGACTTCCAAGGCAGGAGCGCGGAGTTGGCGAGTGTGCTCGCTGCTGCGGCCGACTGCCTGGCCGGGGGCGGTCCGATCACGGTGGTAGTCGCAGGCCAGCCAGGGGCCGGCAAAACCACGCTTGCTGTCCACGCGGCGTCGCAGGCCTTCGCGCTGGGACTCCGCGACGCGCAGTTCTTCGTGGAACTCGGCTCGGCCGGTCCTGAGGCGGTACTGCATCGGCTGCTGCGCGCACTCGGCGTACCGGATGGGCAGTTGCCGGCAGAGGTGGGTGAGGCGGCTGCCATGTTCAGGTCGCGGCTGGCCGGTCGCCGCTGCGTACTGGTGCTGGACAACGCTCGTGATGAGGAACAGGTCCGCGCACTCCTGCCAGGGCCTGGTCCTGTGCTGGTCGTGGTGACCAGTCGCAAGCGGCTGACGGGCTTGGCAGGGGCGCGACGCGTCGACCTTGCTGAGTTGGCAGAGGAGGACGCGCGAGCGTTGCTCTCGGACATCGTCGGCGTCGAGCGCGCTGCGGCCGAGCCTGATGCCGTTGCGGAGGTCGTGGCTGCCTGCGGGAGACTGCCGCTGGCAGTGCGAATCGCTGGTAATCGCTTGGCCTGTTGGCCGGACTGGTCGATCGCACATCTTGCAGAGCTGCTCAGAGACGAGCGCGGCCGGCTAGGCCGGCTTACTGCGGGCGACCTGGCAGTGCGGAGTGCTTTCGCCTTGTCCTACCGGGAAATCCCGCCGACGGCCGGGCGGTTGTTCCGGCGACTCGTGCTTGCTCCTGGCGCCGACTTCGAAGTACAGGCTGCTACTGCGTTGCTGGGTGAACCGGCGGAGGCTGCGCTGGAGGTCTTGGCTGGTGCAAGCCTGGTCGGCCTCGCTGCGACGTCGGGACGCTATCGCTTGCATGACCTCCTTCGCCTGTACGCGACCGAGCTCATCCAGGAGGAAGGGCGCTGTGACGAAGCCGAGAAGGCCTTGTTCGGTTGGCTTTTCGACCAGGCGCGGCTTGCTTCGGCAGCACTCGCGCCGGAGCCGTCGGAGTACCCGGGCGGTCGTGCGGCCGCAGTGGCCTGGCTGGATGCCGAGGCAGGTGCGCTGCTGGGAGCAGTACGCCGTACAGCCGAGCGCGTCGACGGGGAACTCGACCCGTTGCTCAGCGACCTCACGCAACGGATCCCCTGGTACTACGACCTGCGTTGCCGGTGGTCCGACATGGTGGAGGTCGCCGATCACGCTCGAGTCGTCGCCGACCGAACAGGTGATGTGGCAGAACGGGCTTTCGCCTACAGCATGCTCGGGCTCGGTCAACTCGGCCAGCACCGGTACCGCGCCGCACTGGCCTCGTGTGAACTCGGGTTGGCTGACGCCCGGGCAGCAGGACTCGCTGCCGAGGAGGCGGAACTCGTCGGCCGCCTCGGCCTGGCCTACGAAGGTCTCGGCCGGTACTCCGAGGCTGAGGCTCGCCATGCCGATCACGCGGAGCGATGCAGGGTGCTGGGTGACCAGTGGGGTCAGGCGGCCGCGATCGGCAGGCGGTCGCACGCACTGCGAATGCTGGGGAAGCACGCTGAGGCAGCTGCCTGCCTGCGACTCGCTCTGAAGATGCGCTCCGAGTTGGGCGACGAGCGTGGGGTCGCCATGGCGGAGTACAGGTTCAGTGCACTTCGAAACGACCAGGGCAGCTATGACGAGGCGCTGCAACGCGGTAGGCGAGCACTGGCGGTCTTCGAGGCCCACGACGACCAGTGGGGTAGCGCGGTTGTCCACTACGAACTCGGGCGCTCGCTGGCCGGGCTGGGGCGGCTCCGGGAGGCCACGGCGGCGTACCGGGTCGCAGTAGTGGGGCTGGATCAAGTTGGGGAGTGGCAACGCGTGGCCGAGGCATCCGCGGCGCTGGCGGATGCCCAATCCAGAGGCTAACGAGGCGCCATACCATACGGTATGGTCTGGTTTGTGACGAAGCTTCCATGGGTTTGGCAGGCCACGGCCGAGGAGATGGCGGCGGAGTACCCGTGCGATCGGTTCGTCGACGGCCCGGTGACCGGGTGCTGGCGAGCCGGCGACTCGGCCGCTGACGCGGAAGAACTGTTCCGCTGGATCTGCCAGCTGCGGGTCGCGCCGTACAGCTACGACCTGCTCGACAACTTTGGCAAGACCAGCCCGCGAACCCTGACCCCCGGTGTCGACCACCTCGAGCTGGGCCAGAGATTCATGACGATCTTCGAGGTCGCCGACTTCACCCCCGGCCACCAGTTGACGCTACGACTCGTCGACCGCGCTTCCCTCCGCCTCTTCGGCGAGCTCGCCGTCACGTACGCCGCAGTACCGACGACCACGGGCTCCCGCTTGCTCGTGAAACTCGCACTCCCGGCCCGAGGCAACCCCGTACGCCGAACCCTCCTCGCCTGGGGTGACCTCCTGATGATGCGCAAACAGGTCCTCACACTGACTCAGCTCGCCGCGCAGACCCGCGCGTAGGAATCTGTCAAGCAATTCGACTGTGTTCGAAAGATGACCCCGTCGGTTTGGCAGGGTGAGTGATCCATTCGACCGACGGAGGATCACGTTGATGCAGCGCAGGACCCTACTTCTCGGACTGGCGGCAGCTCCGGCGGCCGCGATGCTCGGCCAGCAGGAGGCGCAGGCGGCGGCCACGGCCAGCTATTACGTCGGCACCACCGAGCAGACGCAGAACAAGATCCTCGTCTTCGACAAGAACAAGGCGTTCACCGACGCCAACCGGCACTGGAGCTTCAGCCCCGGTGGTGGCGCGTGGGCCAATCTGTCGGACGTGAAGTTCCGCGCCACCGAGGCCCAGGGCTGGATCGCGCTGGTCGCCGCATCCGGCGGCAAGACGGGCATCGTCAACATCGGCAGCGAGAAGCACACCGAACTGAACGACCTGTCCTGGTCGGCGACTCCTGGCGGCAACCCGCACGCGATCGAGCGGGTTCCGGGCAACGGGTCGGTGATCGTGGCCAGCTCCGACGGCAAGCTCACCGTCTACGCGCCGAGCAGCGTCGCCAACCTGGGCAGCCTCGCGAAGGTGCAGACCATCGACTACGCCGGCGCGCACGGCGTGCTGTGGGACCCGACCTACGAGCTGCTGTGGGTGGTCGGGAAGAACCGTTTCAGCCACTACGCGGTGACCGGCAGCAGGCGGGCCACGCGACTCAAGTACGGCAGGCACTTCAGCCTCGGCAGCGGCAACCTCGGGCACGACCTGCAGCCGGACTACACGAACCGACAGAAGATGTTGCTCACCGCAACCAAGGGCGTGTACGAGCTGCTCACCGACGGCGGCACCTTCCGGACCCGGCAGATCTCGACCGAGCGCAGCGTGAAGTCGTACGTGAAGCACTCTTCGGGTGAGGTCGTCTCGATCAAGGGCGACGGCACCCAGCCGCGCGAGTGGGCCAACAAGACGGTCCGCTTCTCCGCCTCGCCGGACCGGACCCGGTCGGGCGCCCAGTTCTACAAGGCCAGGATCTGGACCACGGCCTTCCAGTAAGCCTTAAACCACAGGCGGTACTGCGGGTTGGTGTGTCACAGTCGGCCCCATGGACGACTACCGCACAGTCAACCGGGCCAGCTGGGACGAACGAGTGCCGGCGCACGCCGCGTCGCCGGACTACAAGGTCGACCGGTTCGCCGCGGACCCGCAGTACCTGAGTGAGGTCGTGGGGTTCGATCTGCCGCGGCTGGGCGACATCTCCGGACTCCGGGGCGTGCATCTGCAGTGCCACATCGGCACCGACACGGTCTCACTCGCCCGCCTCGGCGCCCGGATGAGCGGGCTGGACTTCTCCGGTCCCGCGGTAGCCCAGGCGCAGTCCTTCGCCGACTCGCTCGGGCACGAGATCGACTTCCACCAGGCTGACGTGTACGACGCGGTCGAGGTGCTCGGCGCAGCGCAGTACGACCTGGTGTTCACCGGGATCGGCGCGATCGGGTGGCTGCCGAGCATCGAACGCTGGGCCGCTGTCGTAGCGGGTCTGCTCAAGCCCGGCGGCCGGCTGTTCATCCGGGAGGGACACCCGATGCTGTGGTCACTGGACGTGTCCGAGACCAGCGGCGAGATCGTCCTCGCGGCCCCGTACTTCGAAACCGAGGAGCCGCAGATCTGGGACGAGGGTGGCACCTACGTCGAGACCGACGTCGAGTTCAGCCACAACGTCACGCACGAGTGGAACCACGGTCTCGGGGAGATCTTCACCGCGTTGACGAGGGCCGGCCTCGACGTCACCGACCTGGAAGAGCACGACAGCGCCCCCTGGGAGCCGCTACCGGGTCAGATGACACGCGACGAGCAGGGCGAGTGGCGCCTCACGGATCACCCGGAGCGTCTCCCCGCCACCTACACCCTGCAAGCGCGCCGTCGTTAGTGCGTCTTCCGGCGCTGCTGCACCTTGTTGAACATCTCCTTGGCCTTGCGCTGGTTCTCCGGCTTGCTGAGCTCGCGCTGCGCGACCTGCAGGAGCTTGGCGACGACGGCGCCCTTGACCAGTGACTTCACGAAACCCATGGGGGCCTCCTTCTCTGCTTGCTTCGAAGGTAGCGGTACCCGCAACCATTCCCCATGGGTGATGCCCCGTACTGACCCCGTACTGATCTCTCAGGCGTGGTCGGCGTAGGTCAGGTGGGTGCCACAGTGCAGGCACCTGAACAGGTAGGCGGTCGCTTCGCCGGTCGGCGTCAGGGTCCGGAGGTAGGCCTCGCGCTGCTCGTCGGACCACGGGAAAGGCGCGTTCTCCTCCCGGAGCATCTCCAGCGCCTCCGGTACCGTCAGCAGATCCTCGTAGCCGACCTTGCCCAGGTACGCCGCGGCGTCGGCGCAGTGGAACATCCACCGCTCCTGCTGCCAGCTGCTGAAGCCGGGCGTCCGGGTGAGCACCTCGGTGAGAATCGGCTGCGGGACGTCGTCGGGGACGTTGACGACGTCGGTGAACTCAGCCTCGAAGAGGGTCGCCGCGGAGCCGTCCGCGATGCACCACAGGCAGAGTTCCTCGACCACCTCCTCCGCGCTGTAGACCGGCCCGGTGTAGATGAACCCCTGCCGCCGGCCGCAGCACCGGCACGGGTCGTCGCTGGTGATCACCTCACCGGTGGCCACCGGATCCGGGTGGTAGCGAAACGTCGGTACGTCGGTCACCCCCAGACCCTGACCGACCCCCCGCCCCCACGCAAGTCACCACAGCCCTCGCCCGGCTGCTCTGCAAATTTCTGTCGTGTGTCGGTGGGGTAGGGCACACTTGACGGGTGCCCGAGTTGCCGGAGGTTGAGTCGCTGACGGGGTTCCTGCGGGAGCGTGCCGTCGAGCGGGCGTTCGTTCGCGCCGACATCACCGCGATCAGTGCGCTGAAGACCTACGACCCGCCGATCTCGTCGCTGGTCGGTCTGCTGATCGACGACGTGCAGCGGCACGGCAAGTTCATCGACATCTCCGCACAGGGCATCCACCTGGTCATCCACCTGGCCCGCGCGGGCTGGCTGCGCTGGCGGGAGGAGCAGTCCACCGGTCTGGTCCGGCCCGGCAAGGGGCCGATCGCCTGCCGGGTGGTGCTCGACGACGGCTCGGGCTTCGACCTGACCGAGGCCGGCACCCAGAAGAAACTCGCCGTGTACGTCGTCCGCGACCCGGCCGACGTGCCCGGGATCGCGAAACTCGGCCCCGACCCGTTCACGCTCACCGCCGAGCAGTTCGGCGACATCCTGAAAGCGGCCGGCCGGGTCCAGCTGAAGGGCGTACTGCGAAACCAGTCGGTGATCGCCGGGATCGGCAACGCGTACTCCGACGAGATCCTGCACGTGGCGAAGATGAGCCCGTTCAAACCGGCGTCGAACCTGTCCGCCGACGAGCTCCAGCAGCTCTACGACGCGATGCAGGAGACCCTGCGCGACGCGGTCGGCCGCTCGACCGGACTCGCGGTCCAGGACCTGAAGTCGGAGAAGAAGAGCGGCATGCGCGTGCACGGCCGCAAGGGGCAGAAGTGCCCGGTCTGCGGCGACATCGTCCGTGAGGTCAGCTTCGCCGACTCCTCCCTCCAGTACTGCGCCACCTGCCAGACCGGCGGCAAGCCCCTGGCCGACCGCCGGCTCTCCAAGCTGCTGAAGTAGCCCGCCCGGCCGGGTTGAACGGGACCGTGGGTTCCTGACTGATTGATGGGACTGGAATGATCGGGGGCATGTACCAGACCCCGGAGATTCCCGCAGTGGTGGTTGCCGACGTCGATGACGCGTTGCTCGCCGAGGCGTTCGTGCTCGACGTGCGCGAACCCGACGAGTGGAACCGCGGGCACATCGACAACGCGGTCCACATCCCGCTCGGCCAGTTGCAGGAGCGGGTCGGTGAGGTGCCGCTCGGCCAGAAGGTGCTCTGCGTCTGCGCGGTCGGCGGCCGGTCCTCGATGGCGACCCAGTTCCTGGCCTCCGAGGGCCGCGACGCGATCAACCTCGACGGCGGCATGCACGCCTGGGAATCGGCCGGCCGGCCCGTCTCCCTCGACTGACCCGGATCGTCTCCCGGCGATTGGCGGCGGCCGTCAGGGACAGAAACCTTCCGGTTGAGGGCTGGAAAGGTTACTTTGTCACCGGTTGGTTGACCGGCGTCCACTCGGGGCTCATCTCGGGGTAGGGCCTGCGGCGTCGGATGGCCGCGTCCGTCCACGCCGAGGAGGCCCCTGTGTCCAGGCATGCCCAATTCCGCCCACCCAGCTCGCCGACCGGGCGGCACGAGGTCCGTCCGATGCCGATCGGTGGCGCAAAGCTCCGCCGCCGTACGACGGCTGCCGTCCTGCTGGGCGGCCTGCTCGCCGGCTCCGCGCTCAGCCCGGCAGCCGCCGCCCCGGGGCCCGGTCTCGACTTTCAGCAGACGCCGGTCGAGGCGCTGCGGCAGCCGTCGAGCGGGTCCGACATCGCCGACGTGGCGATCGCGCCGCCCGGCGAAGGGCTGGTGACCAGCCGGCAGGACAGCCCGGTCGCTCCCGGCGTGAACTACACCGCCTTCGAGCGGCTCGACGCCCGCGGCTGGCTCCGCGGCGACATCCTCGTCGCCGACCTCGACCGCAAGGGCGTCACCGTCGACTACGTGAACACCGGGAAGGTCTCCGGCGGCCAGCCGCTCAGCCAGCAGCTCGCCCGCAAGGGCGCGATCGCCGGGGTCAACGGCGACTTCTTCGACATCAACGACACCACCGCACCTCTCGGCGTCGGCATCGAGCGCAGTGACAACGGCGGTCGTCTGGTCAACGCCCCCTCGGCCGGCCACAACGACACCGCCGTGATCAGCAAGGACGGCCTCGGCCGGATCGCCCAGGTGTTTCTCCAAGGAACCGCGACCGACGACAACGCCACCAAGCTCAACCTGACGAACCTCAACTCACCCGGCGTCAGCGCGAACGGCATCGGCCTCTACACCCCCGAGTGGGGCGAGGCAGCCCGGACCAGGACCGTCGACGGAGTACCGGCGGTCCGTGAGGTCATCCTCCGCGACGGCGTGGTCGTCTCCTCGAGCACCACCCCCGGTACTACGCCCCTGGCCGCGGGCGAGCTGGCCTTGATCGGTCGCGACTCGGGTGCCACCGCGCTGACCGCCTTCGAGACCGGCGAAAAGGTCGAGGTGCAGTACGGTCCGAGCGCCGACGCCCTGGACGCCGCCGTCGCGATCAGCGGGAACGTGCAACTGGCTCGCGACGGGCAGGTGCCGGCGGACGTACCGGATGCTGACCTTGCGCCGCGGACCGCGGTCGGGTTCACCGAGAACGGCCGGCGGATGGTGCTGCTGACAGTCGACGGCCGGGCGACCGGCTCGCGCGGGCTGACCCTGAAGGAGATGGGGCAGCTGATGGTCAGCCTCGGCGCCGACGATGTCCTGAACCTCGACGGTGGCGGCTCCTCCACGATGCTCGCGCGGTCGCCGGGCGAAGCCGCGCCCGGCATCGTCAACCACCCCTCCGACGGCGGCGAGCGACTCGTCCCGAACGGCCTGGGACTCCTTCCTGTGAAGGGATCAGGCAAGCTCACCGGCTTCCAGATCGAAGCTGCCGGTACTGCGGCCGAAGACGCCGACGCCGATCTCTCCAAGAGCGCCCGAGTCCTCGCCGGCCTCACCCGTGTCCTGAGCGCTCGCGGCCACGACGAGACCTACGCGCCGGCCGCCGGTACGCCGTACTGGTTCGCGGGCAGCAATGCGACGGTGAGCAGCAAGGGCGTCGTCACGGGGCGTCGGGCAGGCGATGTGACCGTCACGGCTCTGAAGGGCGTGGCCCGAGGCCGCTTCCCGATGACAGTCCTCGGTACGCCGATCCGCCTGGCACCCTCGACCCGTCAGGTGTCGTTGCCGGACGCAACCTCCAGCGGCTTCTTCACCGTCAACGGCTTCGACAGCGACGGCTTCTCCACCTGGATCGAACCGCAGGACGTCAAACTCAGCTACGACAGCAACCTCGTCGCAATAGTTGCTCGCGGCAATGGGTTCGACGTGAAGGCAGTGGGCACCGATGCCGTGTCGACCGTCGTGACGGCAAAGGTCGGATCGCTGACCACGCAGCTCAGTGTCACCGCCGGATTGACCAGCCAGGTCGTGGATGAGCTCGACGACATCGCCCGCTGGCAGGCGAACGCAGTACCGGCCGGGGCCGCGACGGCGTCCAGGTCGGTTGCCGAGGGCCACGATGGCGGTCAGGCGATCGCGCTGGACTACTCGCTGACCGGCAGCACCGCCACGCGGGCGGCGTACCTGGCGCAGACTCCGCAGCAGACGCTGCCCGGGCAGCCGCAGAAGCTCGGCGCCTGGGTGTACGGCGATGGCAAGGGCGCCTGGTTGCGGGCGAACGCGTACGACGGGGCCGGCGGCGCGGCGCAGACGCTCAACCTCGCGGCGGCTGTCGACTGGACCGGCTGGAAGTACGTCGAGGCGAACATCCCGCCCGGGCTGACGATGCCGCTGCGGTTCTGGCGGATCTACGTGGTCGAGACGGTACCGACCCGGCAGTACTCCGGCCGGATCGTGATCGACGACCTGACCGTGCGCAGCGCTCCGCCGCTGACGATGGCGCCGCCGGCCAAGGTGATCGACCCGATGGTGGTCACCGACGGCACCGCGACAGGCGGCAAGCGGTGGAAGTTCGCGGTGATGTCGGACGCGCAGTTCACCGCCGACGCTCCCGAGTCGGACATCGTCCGGCAGGCCCGCCGGACCATCCGTGAGGCGCTCGCGCAGAACCCCGAGTTCCTGGTGATCAACGGTGACTTCGTCGATCGCGCGTTCGCGAAGGACATCGCGCTGGCCAAGCAGATCCTCGACGAGGAGGTCGCCGGCAAGGTGCCGGTGCACTACGTGCCGGGCAACCACGAGAGCTACGGACCGGGCGACCTGTCCGAGTGGACGAAGGTGTTCGGCGCTCCGACCAGCACGTTCGACCACAAGGGCACGCGGTTCATCCTGCGCGACTCCTCGCTGGGATCGTTGCGGGCCGGCGGGTTCGCGCAGATCCTCGACCTCAAGCAGCAGCTCGACGACGCCCGGGCGAACCGGTCGATCCGCAACGTGGTGGTGATGGCGCACCACCCGATCGACGACCCGTCACCGACGCAGAACTCGCAACTCGGTGATCGCAAGGAAGCGGAGCTGCTGGTCCGCTGGCTCGCGGACTTCCGGGCGTCGACGGGCAAGGGTGCGGCGTACATGGCTGCTCACGCCGGTACGTTCGCAGCGACCCGGACCGACGGCGTACTGCTGCCACTGACCGGCAACTCGGGCAAGGGCCCTGCGGCCGCTCCGGACGCCGGTGGCTTCACCGGCTGGGCTCTGGTCGGCATCGACCCCGACACGCAAGAGGCTGCCGCCGCTGAGCGCCATTGGTCGGCCCCTGAGCGCTCCTGGTTCCAGGTCGAGCTGCGGCCACACGTAGACGCCCTGGAGCTGACAGCACCGACTGAGCTCAAGCAGGGCACGAGTGCCCCGGCTGCGGCGACCGTAGTACAGGACAACCGCCGAGTGCCGGTCTCGTTCCCGGTCTCAGCTGACTGGTTCGGCTCGTCCCTCCTACACATCGGACCGACCCGTACTGCGCCCTTCTGGGCCGTAGCCGCCTTCGACCCAACCACCGGCCTCATCACCGCACTGCGCCCCGGCACAGTCCAACTAGGCATCACCGTCAACAACACCACCAAGACCACCCCGGTGCAGATCACCTGGTAGACGTAGTCGTCAGCCGCCCTCACACAACGGGGGCGGCTGACGTTCAACGGGCATGAAGCGGATTGTTGAACCCAAGGTTCTGTACTTCGGTACGCCGGTTGTCCTGATCAGTTCCCGCAACGCGGACGGGAGCACCAATCTCGGGCCGATGTCGTCGGCCTGGTGGCTCGATCGCTCGGCGATGCTCGGGATGTCGGTCGGGTCGCAGACCGTGCAGAACCTGATGGAGCGGCCCGAGTGCATTCTCAACCTGGTCGAGCCGGCCATGGTCGCCGCGCTCGACCGGATCGCGTTGCTGACCGGATCGCGGCAGATGTCCGATGCCAAGCGGGCGCGCGGCTACCGCTACGAGCCAGACAAGTTCGCGGCAGCCGGGCTGACCAGGTCGCCCGGCACTCTGGTCGATGTGGACGCCATCGAGGAGAGCCCGATCAACCTCGAGGGCAGGATCGAGGCGATCCATCGGATCGGCGGTTCGGACTCGAACCTGCGCGCCCTGGAGATGACGGTGCAGCGCGTGCACGTCCGCGACGATCTGCTGATGAACGACGACCGCTACATCGACCCGTTGCGCTGGGACCCACTGATCATGAAGTTCACCGAGTACTTCGCGGGCGGCGTGCCGGCGTACGAGTCGTCGCTGGCCCGTGGCTGGCAGATGCCGCCGATGCAGGCCGGGGCACTATCGTCTGGGGAATGACTGAGGTGAGGCGGCCGGAGCGGCTGCGTGCAGGGGATCGGGTCGCAGTGGTCGCGCCGGCGGGGCCGCTCGACCCGGAGCGGCTCGAGCTGGGGACGAAGTACCTGAGGGACTGGGACATCGACGTCGAGGTGATGCCGTCCGCGCTGGCTCGCGACGAGCGGCTGCCCTACCTCGCCGGGGACGACCGGGCTCGCGCTGCCGACTTCCGGGCCGCCTGGCTGGACCCGTCGGTCAAGGCCGTCTTCGCCGGCCGCGGCGGGTACGGCGTCCAGCGGATGCTGCAGCATCTCGAGCTGGCGGAGCTCGTTGCCGTCGACAAGATCCTGGTCGGCTTCAGCGACATCACCGCGTTGCACGAGGTCTTCAACGCCCAGGGCCTGGTCACGCTGCACAGCCCGATGGCGGCCGGAATCGGGCAACTCCGCGTTCAGGAGACCCACGATCGGCTGCGCGACCTGCTGTTCCAGCCTGAGTCGGTGCAGGACCTGCTCGCTCCGACCGGCGCCCGGACCGTGGTCGCCGGTACGACGGAAGGCCGCCTGCTCGGGGGCAACGTCGCCCTGCTGGCGGCGAGCATCGGTACGCCGACCTTTGCCAAGCCGGCCGGCATCGTGCTGCTGGAGGACGTCGGCGAGGAGGGCTACCGCGTCGACCGGCTGCTCACCCAGCTGCTCAGGTCCGGCTGGTTCGACGAGGTGACTGGCCTGGTGGTTGGTGACTTCAGTATCGACAGCGAACGCGAGTTGGTGGCCGATGTGATCCGCGAACGCCTGGAGCCGCTCGGGGTGCCGATGGTCGAGGGAGCCGCGATCGGCCACGAGGACCTCAACCTCGCCGTACCGCTCGGCCTTCCGGTTCGCCTCGACGCCTCGGCCGGCACCTTGACGCCTCTCCTGACACCGCTCAGCTAGCGCTCAGGTGCTCAGGTGCTCGGCCAGGAAGGCGAAGGCCTTCGGGTAGGCGTCGAGCCGGTTGACGCGCTTCGCCAGCCCGTGACCCTCGTCGGCGTACACCAGCAGCTCACACGGGACGTCTCGCTTGGCCAGTGCGTCGACGATCTGCTCTGCCTCTGACAACGGCACCCGCGGATCGTTGGCGCCGTGGATCACGAACAGCGGCGCCCGGATGTCGTCCACCCGGTTGAGCGGACTCGCTTCCTCCAGGAACTCACGGTCCTCGGCCAGTACGCCGTACTCGCGCTCCCGCGCCACCCGCCGGTACGCCGAAGTGTTCTCCAGGAACGTCACGAGCGAGGCGATCCCGACGACGTCCACGCCGGCCGCCCACCGCTCGGGCTGGAACGCGAGTCCGGCGAGCACCATGTAACCGCCGTACGAGCCGCCGAACAGCGCAGTACGTTCCGGGTCGACGCCGATCGACGGCAGCCAGTCGTGGATCGCCGCCAGGTCCTTCACCGAGTCGAGCCGCAGGTGCTTGTCGTCCAGCGAGTACCACCGCTTCCCGTACGCCGCTGAGCCGCGCACGTTGGGCACGATCACCGTGTGGCCCTCAGCCGCGAGTGCGGTGACCACCGGGTTCCAGACGCGCATCGCCATCGCTTCCGGCCCACCGTGGACCCAGACCACGGCCGAGCCGTCCCCACCACCGGTCGGGCGGTACACGAACACAGGGACCTGCTCGCCGTCGAAGGAGGTGACCCGGTGGCTCTCCGGATGCGTGAGCCCTTCCGGCAGCGCAGGCCCCGCCGGGCTCTCGACAGCGACGACCTCACCGGTCTCCCGCGTGTACCTGAACACTGACAGCGGATCGACCGGCGAACTGTGGTTGAGCAGCGCGTAGCTGCCATCGGACGACCACAGGGGATCCGGGGCCACCATCAGTCGGGCCGCGCAACCACCGCTCGGCAGCTCGAGTTGTGCGACGAAGGCAGCGTCCGCGAGCTTGTGCAGCGCCATGGTGACGACGCCGTCGTCAGTGGTGCCGACCAGCAGGTGTTCGCCGTCAGGGCAGACCCAACCGGCCAGGTCGTGCTTCTCGTCGACCATGAGATCGGTCCAGGTCGCAGTACCGAGGTCGTAGCGGCGCAGGGCGAGCCGGTCGCGTCCTTGGTCGCTGGCAACGACGAACCCGGACGAGTCAGGCAGCCACGAGGGCCCTTCCTGGTAGGTCAGTTCGTCGTACGCCGTGAGCTCGGTGATGGCCTGGACAGCCGTGTCGACCAGGAGGAGCTGCACCGAGTTGCCCGGGCCGCCGGCCAGGGTGATGACCACCCAGCGCTCGTCGGGCGAGACGTGGGCCGAGTTCAGGTAGCCGCCGCCGTCGTACAGGACTGTCTCGGCGCCAGTGGCCAGGTCGAGCCTGACCAGGTCGAAGTCCACCTGGTTGCGGCGGTTGGTGGTGAAGAAGACCTTGCCGGGCTTGGCATCCACGAGGTGGTGGAAGTAGTCCAGGTCATGGACGAGTGGCGACAGGGCGGGAAGCCCGTCCGGTCCACTGGTGTCGTCGAGGTCCAGCAAGGAGAGCTGGCCTCTCTCGTCGCCGCCACTGTCGTGCTCGACGACTACCTGGCGACTGTCCGGGATGAACCGTGCAGAGCGAGCTGTGTCGTCCAGTGCGGTCAGTGCTCGCCAGGTGCCGTCCGCAGCCACCGCATGGATCTGCCGGACACCGCTGCCGTCGTACCCGACGAGCAGGTCACCCTCTGGGTCGACATCGAAGGCCATCACGGTCGGCAGCGAGAGCAGAGTCGTCAGCACCTCACAATCCTCACACGCACAAGGTTCCCCAGGCCTCGGCGTCCGTGTTGCAGCTCCATGCAAAGTAGCTGTGGGGGCAGGCTGGATGCCTGCCCCCACACTTCGGAGCTACCGGTCGCCGTGCCAGGAGTGCCAGAGGGCTGCGTACGGCCCTTCGGCGCCGACGAGTTCGTCGTGGCCGCCCAGCTCGACGATGCGGCCGTCCTCGACCACCGCGATGACGTCCGCGTCGTGCGCGGTGTGCAGCCGGTGGGCGATTGCGACCACAGTCCGGCCTTCCAGTACTCCGGCCAGCGACCTCTCCAGGTGCCGGGCCGCTCGCGGGTCCATCAGGGACGTCGCCTCGTCCAGGACCAGCGTGTGCGGGTCGGCCAGCACCAGCCGGGCCAGTGCGACCTGCTGCGCCTGTGCCGGGGTCAGCGAGACTCCACCGGACCCGACCTCGGTGTCCAGGCCGTGCTCGAACCCGGCCACCCACGCGTGCGCGTCCACTGCCCGCAGGGCGGTCCAGAGCTCGGCATCGGAGGCGGTCGGCCGGGCCAGCCGCAGGTTGTCCCGGACACTGCCGACGAACACGTGGTGCTCCTGGTTCACCAAGGCCACATGGCTTCGCACCTGCTCGGCCGACATCTTGTCCAGCGCCGCGCCACCCAAGGTGATGTCACCGACCCGGGGTGAGTAGATGCCGGCCAGCAACCGGCCCAGCGTCGATTTCCCTGCCCCAGAAGGGCCTACGAGCGCGACGCGGGCTCCGGGCTCGACGGTCAGCGTGACGCCGTGCAGGACATCGCGCCCTTCCAGGTAGCCGAAGCGCACCTCGTCGGCCAGCACGGTCCGGCCGTCCGGCTCGTCCTGGTGACCGGCTTCCTCGGCCTCGATCTCCCGCACACCGACCAGTCGTGCCAGCGAGACTTGGGCAACCTGCAGTTCGTCGTACCAGCGGATCATCATGTTGACCGGCTCGACCAGCATCTGGATGTAGAGCGCGCCGGTGGTCAGCGCACCGACGGTGATGTGCCCCTCGATGGCCAGTCCGCCGCCGATCACCAGTACTGCGGCCAGTGCGACCGTGTGGGTCATGTTGATGACCGGGAACAGGATCATCCGCAGGTAGAGCGTGTAGCGCTCCCACGCGACCCACTGGCCGATCCTGGTGTCACCGAGCTTGATCCGGCGGTCGCCGAGCCGGTGCGACTCGACGGTCCGGCCGGCGTCGACCGTCTCGGCCAGCGCCGAGGCGACGGCCGCGTAGCCCGCTGCCTCCGACCGGTACGACGAGGGCGCGCGGCGGAAGTACCAGCGGCCTCCGATGATCAGGATCGGCGCGGCGATCACGATCGCCACGGCCAGCTCGGGTGCCGTGACGACCAAGGCGCTGATCAGGAGACCTGCCCAGATCACTGCGATGGTCAGCTGCGGCACCGCGTCTCGCATGGCGTGCGAGAGGCGGTCGACGTCCGTGGTGATCCGGGACAGCAGGTCACCCGTCCCGGCGCGCTCCAGCACACCAGGCGGCAGTGCGACCGCCCGGACCAGGAAGTCCTCACGGAGATCCGCGAGCATCTCCTCACCCAGCACGGCCCCGCGGAGCCGAGTGAGGCGAACGAAGACCGTCTGCACCGCAAGAGCGCAGACGAAGCCCAGTACGACGTACGGAAGGTCGACATCCGTCTTGCCGAGGGACAGCTTCTCCACGACGTTGCCGAGCAGCCAGGGCCCGACCATGCCGCTCAGTGCCGCCACCGCGTTGACCAGGGTCAGCCAGCCGAAGGCACGCCGGTGCCTGCGGAACAGAGTCTTCAGATAGGCCCTCACGGTCGCGGTGCCGGCCACCGGCAGGCGAGCCGCCTCCTGCGGGGCTGCCGGGTCGTACTCAGGGGGCTTCACAGCGACTCCTCGAGAGTTGGCTCGTCTTCACGGGTGACCACCGCGCGGTACCGCGGGTTGGTGTGCACCAGCTCGTGATGGGTGCCTACGGCATCGACCTGGCCGTCGGGCACGAACACCACGCGCTCGGCCCGGTCCAGCATCAGCGGGCTCGAGGTGAACACCACGGTGGTCCGGCCGGACCGGAGGAACCGCAGGCTGTCCGCGATCCGCGCCTCCGTGTGCGCGTCCACGGCACTCGTCGGCTCGTCCAGCACGAGCACCGCCGGGTCGACGTACAGCGAACGAGCCAGTGCGACGCGCTGCCGCTGTCCACCGGACAGGGACCGGCCGCGCTCGGTCAACACCGCTGCAGTGGCGTCAGTGCCGCCGTCGGGCAGCGACTGCCGCAGTACGTCGAGGATGTCGCCACACTGGGCCGCATCGAGAGCAGTCTCAACAGAGACGGCTCCACTCGCCGGTACGTCGAACAGCTCGCGCACGGTGCCCGAGAGGAGTACAGGGTCCTTGTCCTGCACGAGTACTGCGGTTCGCGCCGAGTCCAGCGGCAGGTCGTCCAGTGCGACGCCGCCCAGCAGGACAGACGGGTCGTCCGGGTCGGCCTCGGGGCTGTGGCCGCCGAGACGATCCGCGAGCTGACCGCCTTCGTCCGGGTTGCCACAGACCACGGCCGTGAAGCTTCCTGCCGGGACGGCCAAGCCGGACTTCGGGTCGATCAGGTCACCCTCGGGCACCTGGGCCGCCGACTGTCCCGCCGTGTCGTCCATCCGTTGCAGCGACAGCACGCGGGCAGCACGCCGCGCGGAGACCTTGGAGAAGATGAAGGCGCTCGCCGTCTCCTCGAACGTGTGCAGCGGCACCAGCATGAAGGTGATGAACCCGTACGTCGTGACGAGCTCGCCGACCCCGATCAGCCCGTCGTTGACCATGCCGACGCCCAGCCAGACGATCAGCACCAGGAACATCCCGAACAGCAGCACCTGGATGGCCGCGATCAGCGACCACATCCGCGCGCTGCGCACCGCGCTGGCGCGGTACTCCTGGGAGGCCACGCGGTAGCGGTCCAGGAAGAGCTGCTCGCCACCGATGCCGCGCAGTACGCGCAGACCGGCGACGGTGTCGGCTGCCAGCTCGGTCGCGCGGCCGCCCTTCGCCCGCTGGGCGTCGGCCCGGCGCTCGGCCGGACCCATCAGCGGCAGGATCGAGAACGCCAGGATCGGTACGGCGACGAGCACCACGAGCCCGAGACGCGGTTCGTAGAACAGCAGACCGATGACCACGGCGAAGCAGGTCAGCAGGGCGGCGGCGAACCGCCCGAGCACCTCGACGAACCAGCCGATCTTCTCCACGTCGCCACTGCTCACGGCGACCACCTCACCGGCGGCGATCCGGCGGGTCAGCAGCGAGCCGAGCTCAGCGGCCTTGCGGGACAGGAGTTGCTGAAGACGAGACGCCGTACTGATCCAGTTGGTGACGACGGCGCGGTGGAAGAAGGAGTCGGAGGCAGCCTTGATGGCGCCCATCAAGAGCAGCAGCAGGCCGGCCAGGAACAGTTTCGGCCAGGACTTGTCGATCACGGCCTGGACGGCCAGCCCGACCGCGACGGGCGCGGCGGCGATGCCGCCGAAGTACAGCAGTCCCCAGAACAGCGCGAGGGCCTGACCACGGAGCTGCTGGTGTTCGAGCCAGAGAATGAGTCGGAGACCGGACCGGGTGTCTGGTACACCCGGGTCGGCAAACGGAATGAGGCGCAGCGACATGACGTCCCAAAGAACTAGAGGGGTTTCGAGACACCTGACCAGGCGAATGCATCCAGCGTAGGCGGGGCCGCCGACAGTCCGTCAAACCGTTTTCAGCAGGTGGATCGGGGCCTGTTGGCGCCCGGTCAACGACCTCCTCGGAATCCGCTGAGCTCGTCCGTCAGCTCGGCCCGCAGGTGTTCGGCTTCCGGCTGACCGCGGTCTGTCCTCGTCGGGGTGATGGGACATCAACCGCAGCAGCCGGCGCTGGTCGGCCGGTAGGTGCCGGTGGGAGACGTTGAAGGCGAGCTCGACACCGCTCTCCAGCCGGCGGTCGCGATGACGTTCGTCGAGACGCTCGGCGTGGTCGGTCAGGGTCCAGCCCGAGGTACCGCGGATGTACCCGGCGACCAGCCCAAGGGCGAGCGGGAGGTATCCACACCGGCCGGCGATCCGGTCGGCCGCTCGCGCATCGCTGCCGGTCGGGACCTCCCGGAGTACCTGGGTCAAAAACGCGTGCGCCTCCGCCGGGCTGAAGACGTCCACCGCCACGTCGGTCGCACTGCGCAGACCGCTGAGTCTGCGCCCGGCTCGTCACGATCCCGACGCAACCAGGTGCCTCAGGCAACAAAGCCTCGACCTGCTGCTCGTCGGCCGCGTTGTCCAGCAGCACCAGAGCTTTCGTCGTAGTCACCTTGGCGCCGGGCAGCGTCGACGGCTTCCCGCAGTCTGCTCAGTTCGGCCTCCCGGCCGGGCCACCGTGGTTCGGCGGGCCAGTTCGGCCTCTGGCCGTTGACCAGGCCCGGTTGATCCGGTCGGTGATGCTCTCGTACGACGGGCTGCCGGCCCAGATCTTCAGCGCCCGCAGAGCTTCGACCACCTCGGGGACGTTGCCGATCTGGCCAGGATCCGGCGGATCCGTGAAAGCCCGCCCCGGGATAGACAGAATGTAACTGTCTGTCTTCGGTGGGTAGTCTAATGGTTGCGGGGTCAGCCCTCGACGAGGCCGGCTCTGGCCAGGGCCTTCAGCCGTCCGCGCAGGATCTTCTGCCGGCGCTCCTCGGTCGGGAACAGCTCGATGTACTCCGACCCCTTCGCCGCCAGCAGGTCGTCGTCCAGCCGCCGGACCGTGCCGGCCGGGAAGCGATGGGTCATCGCCGCCTGCACCGCCTGGCTGTCGATGCCTTGCAGCAGCTCGGTCAACTGCTCCTCGGTGGTGACGCCGAGCTGGGCGAGGATGCCGAGGATCCACGCGTAGTGGTTCGTCTTGGCGTGCGGAGCGTCGGGGTAGCGCCTGGTCAGGTAGGTGGTCAGCGTCGCCGTGGTGAGGTCCATCGGCTCCGCGTCGGGCTCGGCCGCGGCGAGCTCGCGGTACAGCTTGTCGATCTCGGCGAACTCGTTGTCCGCCAGCTCCATCAGCGCCGCCGCGAGCAGGAACCGCCGGTCGAACTCGGGTTTGCGGTCCGGCGGGATGTCCAGCTTGTACCGGATGTCGTGCTCGAACTCGGCCCACGCGTGCTGGACCGCCGTACGGACCTGGATCTCCATCGTCAGGTTCTTCAGTACGGCGTACTCGGGCAGCTCCCGGCGATGTGCGTTCAGCCGGACCAGGTAGTGCTTGCTCGCGTACCCGAAGGCGCCCTGTGCCCGCGTGTGGGCGCCCATGTCGGTGTGCTCGACGATCTCGAACTCCGACTCGATCACCTCGCAGACCCGGTCCACCGCCTCGACCAGGAAGGTGATGATCCGGGCCGCCACCAGGTCGGTGATCTGGTTCAGCGGATCGTCGTACTTGGGCTTGCTGGGGTCGTCCGGGTGCGGTTTGGTCGCCTTCGCCAGGAACGACTCGGGATCCTTGGCCCGCGCGGTCGCGCTGAGGTAGTTGATGCCTTCTTCCTCGCCGATCAGCTCGTTGATCAGCGATTCCAGCTTCCGCGCGCCGCCGACGTACTGCTGATGCGTCCGCTCGTACTGCGCAGCCGCCTGCACGGTCCAGTCCTGCAACTCAGCCCCGCCCATGCGCAGACCATAGTGCTCGCGGCGGCTTCCTAGGCTGCGCTACGACTGTCTAGTTCTTTCTAGTGTTTTTGCTAGACGAGCGCAGATCGTGACAGAGCGGCGACACGCGATCGGGTTGGCTAGCGAAATCTAAGGAAAACGCTAGACATCCTCATACAGTGAAATGCATGGATCCGATCCGGAATCCCTATGCGCCCGGCGCCGGCCAGCGCCCGCCCGAGCTGGCCGGTCGCGACACCGAGGTGCGGCAGTTCGAGGTGGTGCTCGAACGTGTCGCGGCGGGACGGCCGGAGCGGAGCCTGGTGCTGTCCGGCCTCCGCGGGGTCGGCAAGACGGTGCTGCTCAACACCCTGCGGAGTCAGGCGATCAAACGCGCCTGGGGTACCGGCAAGATCGAGGCCCGGCCGGACCAGAGCATCCGGCTGCCGATCGCCCAGGCGATGCACACCGCCATGCGGGAGCTCGGCCACCGGCATCGCGACGACGACCGCGTCGACGAGTTCAGCGCAGTACTGAAGGCTTTTGCGCTGCGGACCGCGCAGAACGATCGCAAGGGCATCCGCTGGCATCCCCCGGTCGACGTGGTCGCCGCGAAAGGCCGGGCCGACTCCGGCGACCTCGAGATGGACCTGATCGAGCTGTTCGCCGACGCGGCCGACCTGGCCGGCGACCTGTCCGTCGGCGTCGGACTGTTCATCGACGAGATGCAGGACATCAGCGCCGACGACCTGTCCGCACTGTGCGCCGCCTGCCACGAGATCAGCCAGCAGAGCGCCCCACTGGTCGTCGTCGGGGCCGGCCTGCCGCATCTGCCCGCAGTACTGTCCGCCAGCAAGTCGTACTCCGAGCGCCTCTTCCGCTACATCCGCGTCGACCGCCTGGCCCGCGAGGCCTGCGACCGTGCCCTGATGGTCCCGGCCGAGACCGAGGGCGTCGTCTTCGAGGAGGAAGCGCTCGACGAGCTCTACGCCCAGACAGACGGCTACCCGTACTTCGTCCAGGCCTTCGCCCACGCCACCTGGGACCACGCCCCGGCCAGCCCGATCACCATCAAGGACGTCGCCGTCGCCGCCCCCGAAGCCTCGGCCGAACTCACGGTGGGCTTCTTCGGATCGCGGTACGAGCGAGCGACCCCGGCCGAACGCGAGTACATGCGCGCGATGGCCGAGCTGGGCATCAACGCCGACGACGGCTCGGTCCCCACCGCCGAAGTCGCCACCACCCTGAACCGCAAACCCCAGTCCCTCTCCCCAGCCCGGGACGGCCTGATCAAAAAGGGCCTCGTCTTCTCCGCCGAACGCGGCACCGTGGCCTTCACCGTCCCCCACTTCGGCAAGTTCCTCCGAACCCGCACCTGACTCGTGAGTAGGTCAGTGCGGAACGTGATGGAAGATGCACTTTCGTGATGTAACGAAGAGTGGATAGGGTGGCTCGACATGACCACCCGGCGGACTGGATCGCGCAGCGGCACTCGTGCGCGCCGGGGTGGGCGGCACAGCCGGCGGAAGTCGTACAAGGCGCAGTGGTTCTCGGTCACCGCGCTGGCGGTGCTCGGGGTGGTGATGGTGGTGCATCCGGACGCCGGCCGGCAGACCAATCTCGCCGCGCAGTTCAGCGGGGCGTCGGTCGCGGTGGCCCCGCCGGAGCCGAAGGCGGTCGCCAAGCCGACCGAGATTCCGACGCCGACGGCAACGTTCACCAAGCCGTTGCGCCCGGCACCGACTCTGACCCGGCCGCCGAAGGGGTCCAAGCCGAACGTGATGGTTTCGACCGGGCGTCTCCAGGTCGTGCCCGGGTCGGCGAAGGCGACCGGAGTGCGGGACAAGCTGACCTACCGGGTGGAGATCGAGGAAGGGCTGTCGCTCAACGGGGCACTCGTCGCGGCGGCCATTCACAAGACGTTGACCGATCCGCGCGGCTGGCAGGCGTTGCAGCCGGTCAGCTTCGAGCGGACCGACAAGGTCGACGCCGACCTGCGGGTGATCGTGGCCACGCCGACGCTCACCGACAAGCTGTGTCTGCCGCTCGACACCGGCGGTGAGGTCTCCTGCCGGGTCGAGAACCGGGTGGTCCTCAACGCCAAGCGCTGGGTGTACGCCGTCCCCGCGTACGCCGGCAAGGTCGACCTCTACCGCAGCTACCTGGTCAACCACGAGGTAGGGCACGCGCTCGGCCACGGCCATTCCACCTGCCCCAAGCCGAACACGCCGGCTCCGGTGATGATGCAGCAGACCAAGGGCCTGGCCGGCTGCCTCCCCAACGCCTGGCCGACCATCAAAGCCACCTAGTTTCCCCCCACGCGTGAGAACCTGTCCGGAGACGGTCCGAGCGAGCGGGATGGTGTAGCGAATGTCGTCACAGGACTTCCCCACCTATGGCCGGGGTGACAACCCCGATGAGTCCCGCCCGGACGAGCACTACGCGAAACCTGCCCCGTACGGCGGCGGCACCTACGCCTCCGGCGGCCCGGGCGACCCGAGCCGGCCAGGCGCGTTCCTGGCCCCGCCACCCGAGACCCAGCCACAACCCGGCCAACCGCAACCCGGCCAACCGCAGTACGGGCAGCCGGGGCAGCCGCAGTACGGGCAGCAGCCGCAGTACGGCGAGCAGGTGCCGGTGGGGCACACCTACAACCAGCCACCCGCCTACCGCCCCGGTACGCCGTACGGTCCGCCCGCGAATCCCCAGCCGCACCAGTTGCCGACGTACGGGCGGGAGTCGGTGCGTGACCCACGCGCTGCGCGGGTTGTCCTGATCGCCACGATCATCGCCGGCATCTACGGTCTGCTGGTCATCTCCGTGCAGCGGGTCTCGTTGCGGGAGATCTCCCAGGCGCCCGGCTCGCCCCTGAACCACCCGCTCCGCACTGACGCCATCGACACCATCGGCCAGCTCCTGACCCTCGTGGTCGGCGCAGCCGCGCTGGCCATGTGGTTGCGCGACGTACTGAGCCGGCGCAAAGCCGGCCGCCAGCCGGATCGGGCAGAGCTCGCCGGACTCGGGCTGGTCGGCCTCTCCCTGATCCCGTTGCTGATCTGGTTCGTCATGGTGCTGACCACAGGCCTGGGCTCGATCGACGACTCGCTGCACCGCCTGCCCACGGCGTACGCGTGGGGCGGTCTGGGCCTGCTCATGTTGACGGCGGGGCTTGCCCTTGGGTACCGCGAGCTCAAGCCCGACGTGTCGAATCCCGTAGTACAGGCTCCCCCGAGCCGCCCACCCTGGGAGTGACCTTGCCCGTAGTACTGGTCCCCGGTCTCGGCCTTGGATCAGAGTCGTACGCGCCCACGGTGGAGCACCTGGATGCGCAGTACGAGGTGGTGACGCTGCCCGGGTACGGCGAACGCGTGCGGCGCGGCGATGACCTGCGGACCGAATCGCTGGCTGAGCGTGTTGCGGAGCGCCTGTCCGCTCCCTCCGTCCTGGTTGGTCATTCGGCGAGCTGCCAGATCGTGGTGGCGACCGCACTGGCGCGGCCGCAGTTGGTCAAGGGCCTACTGCTCATCGGCCCGACCGGAGACGTCGAGGCGTCAGGCTGGCCCACTCTCGCCGCTAGGTGGATACGCTCCGCAGTGTGGGAGTCACCGGCTTTGGTGCCACCCCTGGTTCCGCAGTACGCCAGGACCGGCCTCATCTCGATGGCGCGCGCTATGGAGGTCGCCCGACGCTATGACCTCGCTGCTGCGATCAGTCGGCTCGAGTGCCCGACAGTGGTCGTCCGGTGCAGGCATGACAGCCTGTGCCCGCCTGCCTGGGCGCAGCGAGTCGCTGACCTGGCGCACGGCGAGGCCTGGACCCTGCCGACCGGTGCACACATGCCGGTTCTGACCAACGGCTCGGAGCTTGTGACGTTCATCAAGCGGATAGCCGGTGTATACAACGGTCAGTAAGGCGTTATCGTTGACGAAGTAACAACCTCTGCGGGAGCTCGCACCGATGATGGCGGGCTGAGAGGGCGACGAGCTGTCACAGCCGGGTCGCCGACCGCCTGAACCTGACCGGGTAATGCCGGCGTAGGGAGCAGGTCATCATGACCACTACCGCTGCACGCACGTCGACCGCCACCGAGGCACCGCTCGTCCTCACCACGGACGCGCCCCGCACTCTCGGCTTCCTCGACCAGTTCACCCTCTGGGGCAATCTCGGCATCTCGCTGTTCGGTCCGGTGACCGGCGCGCTCGTCGCGGCGTACACGGGTTCGCTGGTGAAGGGCCTGATCGCGGTCGTCGTCGGCTGCGGGATCGGCGCGCTCGTGCTGGGTGGCGCCGCCGTCTTCGGTTCGCACACGGGCGCGCCGGCGATGGCCAGCCTGCGCGGGCTGTTCGGCCGCCGCGGCTCGATGGCGCCGACCGTGCTCAACATCGCGCAGAACATCGGCTGGGCGACGATGGAGATCATCGTGATCTCGCAGGCCGCCGTCGCGGTGACGAGCGAGCGCTGGCGCTGGCTGTTCGTCCTGATCGCCGGCCTGATCGCCACCACGATGGCCGTCCGCCCGCTGGGCAGCATCAAGGTGCTGCGCAAGTTCATGGTCTGGCTCGTCTTGCTCGCGTCGGTCTATCTCTTCATCCAGGTGCTCAGCAAGCCGGTCCACGACCTGCCGCAGGACGGTGTCTTCGGCTTCTGGCCCGGCGTCGACCTCGCCGCCGCCGGAGTCGTCTCGTTCGCTCCGCTGGCCGCCGACTACACCCGACACTCGCGCACCAACAAGGCCGCCTTCGCCGGCTCCGCCCTCGGCTACGGCCTCGCCGCGGTCCTGTACTACGCGCTGGGCGTGATCGCCGTCGCCACCTTGCAGACCAACAGCACCGACGTGATCACCGCGCTGGTCACCTTGCCGGCCGGCGCGATCGCGTTGTTCGTGCTGCTGGTGGACGAGGTCGACGAGGCCTACGCGAACGTGTACTCGACCACGATGGCCGCGCACAACCTGGTCGGGCACATCGACCGGCGCTGGATCTCGGTCGCGATCGGCGTGCTGGCCACCGGCCTCGCGCTGTTCGTTGACCTGGGCAACTACACCCAGTTCCTGTACCTGATCGGCTCGGTCTTCATCCCGTTGTTCGCGGTCGCGATCGCCGACTTCTTCGTGGTCAGCAAGATGCGCTGGGACGTCTCGGACACCGCCCGGTTCCGCTGGCAGCCCGCACTGGCCTGGGTCTTCGGCTTCGTCGCCTACCAACTCGTCAACCCCGGCACGGTCGAGGGCTGGTCGCCGTTCTGGCTCGACCTCCAGCAAACACTCTTCGACAACCAGCCGGTCCCCGGCTGGCTCGGCGCGACCTACACCTCGATCATCGTCTCGATGCTCGCAGCCATCGCCTTCGGCCGCCTCGGTCGCAAGGAAGCAGTTCAGCCCTAGCGGTACTCGGGGTTCTCGAAGTCGAAGCGGCAGCCGGCGTCCCACTCGGAGCGCTGGTTGCCGTGGGCAGGGACCCCACCGGCGTCCTTCAGCATCCTTGCCAGATGCAACAGATTCCAGGTCATGAAGGTCGTGTTCCGGTTGGTGAAGTCGTTCTGCGGCCCACCCGACCCCTCGTCCAGGTACGACGGGCCGGGGCCGGCCTCGCCGATCCAGCCGGCGTCGGCCTGCGGCGGGATCGTGTAGCCCAGGTGCTGCAGGCTGTAGAGCACGTTCATCGCGCAGTGCTTGACCCCGTCCTCGTTGCCGGTGATCACGCAGCCGCCGACCCGGCCGTAGTACGCGTACTGCCCGGCGGAGTTGAGGATCGACGAGTTCGCGTACAGCCGTTCGATCACCTTCTTGGTGACGGAACTGTTGTCACCGAGCCAGATAGGACCGGCGATCACCAGGATGTCGGCCGCCATCACCTGCTCCTGGATGGCCGGCCACTCGTCGCTCTCCCAGCCGTGCTCGGTCATGTCCGGCCAGACGCCGGTGGCGATGTCGTGGTCGATCGCGCGGATCACGTCGACCTCGACGCCCTGCTTGGCCAGGATGTTCCGGCTGACCTCGATCAGCCCGTCGGTGTTGCTGCGCTCGGGTGACCGCTTGAGGGTGCAGTTGATGAACAACGCCCGCAGGTCGTCGTACCGGGTGGCTGGCATCTGACGGCTCACTTTCTCGCTTCAACGGTGGTCAGCCTCAGTGTCCGGGCCGGGAGCTCGCCGGACGAGAGCCGCCGGATTACCGTTCGCCGACTTCCGGAATCGGTCCGGTCTCGAATCCGGGCGCGATACTGACAGTGACCTGGCGATGCCGGGATACTTGCGCAATGCTGAATTCCGCACTGCGCAGCCGCGCCGAGTACGAAGAACTCGGTCCTGAGGGGCTGGCCAGTCGCACCACGCCGGAACGTGACGCCGCCGTCGTCGAGGCGGTCGAGGAAATGCTGCAGGGCCGGGAGACCGTGCTCGACCTGTGCTGTGGCTACGGACGGATCAGCCTGCCGTTGCGCCGGGCGGGCAAGATCGTGCGGGGCCTGGACATCAGCCCGAGCCTGGTCAAGGCGGGCCAGGCCAAGGCGAAGGAAGAGGAACTGTCGATCGACTGGGCGATCGGGTCGATGACGGACCTGCCGTACAAGTCGGACTCGTTCGACGCGGTGATCTGCCTGTGGACCGCGTTCCACGAACTGTTCGCCGAGGACGAGCAACTGTCGGCGATCTGGGAGATCTCCCGGGTGCTGAAGCCGGGCGGGCTGGCCGTGATCGAGGGGCCGGTCTGGGGCCCGGCGACCGCGTCGGAGATCGCCAACGGGCTCCGGCAGGGCCCGGAGCACCGGATCGTGACGACCGAGCACTTCGGCACCAGCAGCGTCCACTTCATCCACGACGAGGCCAGCTACGGCCGCCTCTGCGCCGCCGCCGGTATCGAGGACTACAAGGTCTACAAGCGCGAATGGGGCGGCCGGCGGCGGCTGATCCTGGAAATCCACCAGCCAGGCAACGAATAGAAACAGCAGGTCCCCACTCCACATTGGGGACCTGCTGCTTTCCGGGGAGTATAAAAGGAATCGAGCGGCCTGCGGAAAAGTCAGGTTTTCGATTCAAGATTCAGCAGAAAACGTTTCGCCTCCAGGCCGCCGGCGTACCCGGTGAGCGCGCCGCTCGAGCCGACCACGCGATGGCAGGGAATCACCACACACAAAGGGTTTGCGCCCAGTGCGGTGCCGACCGCACGCGCTGCCTTCGGCCGGTCGATCTGCCCGGCGACCTGCCCGTACGTCGTCGTCTTGCCATAGCTGGTGTGGTCGGGAAGATCACTCAGCACGAGTCGCTGGAAAGGCGTTGCCAGCACCAGGTCGACCGGCAATTCAAACGCTTTTCGTTGACCAGTCAGGTATTCGTCCAATTGCCGCCGTACTTCGTCGAGTGCGGCCGGCTGGCGTAGTACCCGCGGAGAGATCGCCCGGGCCAGGCGATTCGTCATCGTCTCCTCGTCGCCGAAGGAGCTCGCCACCAGGCGGCCGCCCGCGGTGGCGAGCAGCAGAGTGCCGACGGGGGTGTCGTGCAGGACGTAGGAGACATCGGCGGCCGGCAGGACCGGCGGGCGGGCGCCTCCGGAGGTCAGCCGGCTCAGCCGGCCCTCGATATCAGGCACTGTGAGATCATTCATGGTCCACTCCGAGTTTGGTGCGCAAGGTCGCGAGCGCATCGCTGACGAGTCGGCGGGATGCGGCGGGCGTGGTGTCCAGAGCGGCGGCCACACCATGGTGGTCCAGGTCGCCGACATATTTGAGCGTGATGGCGACGCGTTGCCGTTCGGGCAGGTCCTTGACGGCCTGCCAGAGGTCCGGATCGGGCCACTCGGCGGCGTCGGGGCCGTCGACGGCGATCGGTGGTGCGTCGTCCAAGGGGGTCTGTGGTTTCCGGGATCGGTGCAGGTCGGTCGCGCACCGGGCCGTGATGGTGAGCAGCCAGCTGCGCAGGTTCCGTGCCGAGGTGAGCTTGGGATAGGCGGCGAAAGCCTTCTCCCAGGCCCGCTGAGCCACGTCGTCACCGTCAACCGGCCCAGCCAGCGCCCGGGCAAGCCTGGCGACGTCTCGCCAGTGCTCGTCCACCAACGCCTGGAACGGCGGCAGCTTGACCTTCTCCGAAAGCATCACGCCAGTAGAACGCACCCGCGGCCCAGGATGTGAGTCACCCGGTCGTTTCGAATGACGAGATTGTCTAGTTCTCCAGTGGACTTTGGTGAGAGAGTACTTGTCATGACGACGAATCTCCCGGTGCTGATCAGCAGTCTGCTGACGCGCCGTCGCGTCATCGACCAGATGCGCACCGCCAGCGCCACCTGTCGCTGATCCAGCGCACCACCGGTCGCTCGCCGACCGCCTGACGATCACCTCACGCCCGGCCTGAGCGCCGGCTGCTGCCATCCGCCCGGTCGCGGGTCTCGCCTGTCCGCTGCCGGTCGTCCCTGCCCCGTCCCGAGGGAGAGACATGTCCGTCCACGCGTTCACCCCTGCCCAGCTCGCCCGCCCCGAGCTCACCGTCGTACCCAATCCCACTGTCGAGCGTGCCGTCGACGCCGACATCTTCCGCTCGGTGTTCCGCCGGTACGCCGCCGGCGTCGTGGTGATCACCGCCGACGCGGGCAACGGCCCAGTCGGTTTCACCGCCACCTCACTGGTCTCCGTCAGCCTGTTGCCACCGCTGGTGTCGTTCTCGATCGGCACCACCGCGTCCAGCTGGCCGACCGTGCACAAGGCCACCAGCGTGGTGATCAACTTCCTCGACGCCGGCCAGCACGAGATCGCCGGGCGGTTCGCCACCAGCGGCGTCGACCGGTTCGCCGCACCGACCCGCTGGTCGCGGCTGCGAACCGGCGAACCCGTCCTGGACGACGCCCCGAGCTACCTGCGGGCGCTCGTCGAGCACCGCTTCGCCGTGGCCGATCACCACATCGTCGTGGCCCGGCTCGCCACTCATGCCGAACGCCGCGAGCACGAGCCGTTGCTGTACCACGACGGCCGCTACGCGACCACTGACCGGCCCTCCTGAACCCCTGTCTGGAAGAAGCTCATGTCCAAGAAACCCCTTGCAGTCCTAGTGCCCCGAGTCCGACGTTCTTTGACGTGGGCGACGCCCAGGCACGCACCTCGCGGCGTTGGAGAAGCAGCCACGATGAAACCCGCATCGAGGCAGCTTCTCCGCCTTGCGATGCACGCACCTGGACGCCGCCCACTGTCAAACAACGTCGGACTCGGGGCACTAGCCGTCCTGACCGCACTCACCCTGCTGTCCGGCTGCGGCGGTGACGCCCAGGCCGGTGGCGGGCCGAAGCTCGCGCTCGACGCCGCGCTGCCCACCGAAGTACCGGACGGCGCGAAGATCGTGGTCGGCGATCCGGCCACCCAGAAGGCCTTGGAGCTGTCCGGCCAGCTCGGCAAGGTCGCCAAGTTCGTCCAGTTCGCCAACCTCAGCGGTGGCCCGCAGACGACGGAGGCGTTCCGGGCCAAGGCGCTGGACGTCGGCTCGGTCGCCGAGATCCCACCGATCCACGCCACCTGGACCGGCCTGCGCGTGAAGATCGTCGCCTCGAAGTTCCGCCAGGATGCGATCAAGCACCCGATCTACGAGCTGGGCGTCGCGCCCGGAGTACAGGTGAAGTCGCTGGGTGACCTGCGCGGCAAGAAGATCGCGTACAGCCCGGGGCAGGCGCAGGGTGCGCTCGTCCTCAAGGTGCTGAAGAAGGCCGGGCTGACCAAGGACGACGTGAAGTTCGTCGAGTTGCCGAGCACCGGCGACGTCTACGCGAACGCGCTGGCCGCCAAGCAGGTCGAGGTCGCGCCGATCGGCGGTGTCCAGATCAAGAGGTACCTGGCGAAGTACGGCAAGGACGGCGCCACCACGATCCAGCACGGGCTGCGGGACGACGCCGGCCACCTCTACGTGTCGACCGAATCGCTCGAGGACGCCGGCAAGGCCGCCGCGATCAGGGCGTACGTCGCCGCCTGGGGAGTCGCCCAGCACTGGATCGACAAACACCCGAAGGAATGGATCCAGGGGTACTACGTGAAGGACCAGGGACTCACCGAGGCTGACGGCCAGTGGCTGGTCGAGAACGCTGGTCACCCCGACATCAGCGCTGACTGGAGCGACGCGATCAAGCGTCAGCAGGAGACGATCGAGTTGCTGGCCAAGGAGACCAACAACAAGGTGATCCAGGCCGCGGATCTCTACGACCTGCGGTTCCAGACCGTCGCCTCCGACGCGATCAAGGCGGCCGGCAAATGACGCAGCTGGCGACTCTTCCTGCCCTTCGCACCCAACGAGCCGTCCCGCAGCCTGTACGCCGCCGGCGCCGTCTCGGGCCGGGCAAGCAGTTGAGGTTCGGCGCCGCGATCGGCCCGGTGCTGTTGCTGATCGCCTGGTCGATCGGCTCCGCGACCGGCTGGCTCGATCCGCGCGTCCTGTCGGCGCCCTGGACGGTCGTCACCACGACCGGCGACCTGATCGCCGACGGCCGGCTGCAGTCGAACCTGCTGACCTCGGCCCAGCGCGCCTTCGCCGGTCTTGCCCTCGGCATCCTGCTCGGAACCGTCCTGGCGCTGTTGTCCGGCCTGAGCCGGCTCGGCGAGGCGATCCTGGACGGGCCGATCCAGATCAAACGGGCGATCCCGTCGCTCGCCCTGCTGCCGCTGCTGATTCTCTGGCTCGGCATCGGTGAGTCGATGAAGATCACCACGATCACGCTCGGCGTCTTCGTGCCGATCTACATCCACACCCACAACGGCCTGCGCACCATCGACAGCCGGTACGTCGAACTCGCCGAGACGGTCGGACTGTCCCGCTGGGAGTTCATCCGCCGGGTGGTACTCCCGGGCGCGCTGCCCGGATTCCTGCTCGGCCTGCGCTTCGCGGTGACGGCGGCCTGGCTGTCGCTCGTGGTCGTCGAGCAGATCAACTCGACCAGCGGTATCGGCTACATGATGGAGCTGGCCCGCACCTACGGACAGACCGACATCATCATCGTCGGCCTGGTCCTGTACGGCGCCCTCGGCCTGCTCTCCGACAGCGCCGTCCGGCTGATCCAGAGGAGGACGCTCGCATGGCGACGCACACTGGCGGACTGACGCTCGACAAGGCTGTCGAGGTCCGCGGGCTGACTCGCAGGTACGACGACCGGGCGGTGCTGGACAACCTGGATCTGAGCATCAAACCGGGCGAATTCGTTGCTCTGCTGGGGAAAAGCGGGTCTGGCAAGAGCACGTTGCTGCGCGCACTCGCCGGGTTGGACTACGACGTGGTTGGTGACGGCGAACTCGTCGTACCGGCGAATGTGTCCGTTGTCTTCCAGGATTCGCGATTGTTGCCCTGGGCCCGGGTTCTCGACAACGTAGTACTGGGGCTGCGTGGTGCCGAGGAGCGGGGGCGGGAGAGTCTGGCCGAGGTCGGGCTCGCCGGGCGGGAGAAGGCGTGGCCCAACGAGTTGTCCGGTGGTGAGCAGCAGCGGGTCGCGTTGGCGCGGTCGCTGGTTCGCGAGCCGGCGCTGCTGTTGGCGGATGAGCCTTTTGGGGCGCTCGATGCGCTGACCCGGTTGAAAATGCATGTCCTGTTGCGGAAACTCTGCGCCGCGCATCAACCGGCCGTACTGCTCGTCACCCATGACGTGGACGAGTCGATCGTGCTCGCCGACCGGGTGATCGTGCTGGACGCGGGCCGGATCGTCGCCGAGGAGGCGATCGATCTCGCCGAGCCGCGCAGCCCCGCCGATCCGCGGTTCGCCGCCGTCCGTTCCCGCCTTCTCGACGCCTTGGGAGTATCGCTGTGAGCCTGCACCTGAACGCCTTCTTGATGAGTACCGGCCATCACGAGGCCTCCTGGCGCCTGCCGGAGAGCAACCCGGTCGCGAACACCGACGTGACCCACTACCAGAACCTGGCCCGGATCGCGGAGCGTGGCAAGTTCGACTCGGTCTTCTTCGCGGACTCGCCGGTGCTGTTCGGCGACGTGGGCCGTCGGCCGGCCGGATCGCTGGAACCGACCGTGTTGCTCACTGCGATCGCGGCCGTCACGTCCCGGATCGGGCTGATCGCGACCGCCAGTACGACGTACAACGAGCCCTTCAACCTGGCGCGGCGGTTCGCGAGCGTGGATCACGTGAGTGGTGGGCGCGCCGGCTGGAACGTGGTCACCACGGCCGGTCCGGAAGCCGCGCGGAACTTCAACCTGGCTGATCAACCCGCGCATGCGGAGCGGTACGACCGGGCGGCCGAGTTCCTGGAGGTCGCCTACAAGCTGTGGGACTCGTGGGAGGACGACGCGACGCTTGCCGACAAGGAGTCCGGTGTTTGGGGCGACAGTGACAAGGTCCAGCCGATCGATCATGTGGGCAGGCACTTCCAGGTGCGCGGGCCGCTCAACCTGCCGCGCTCGCCGCAGGGCCATCCGCTGATCGTTCAGGCCGGATCGTCCGAGGACGGGAAGGGTCTGGCTGCTCGTTATGCCGAGGCCGTCTTCACCGCGCAACAGACGCTGGCGGACGCTCAGGCGTTCTACGCGGACCTGAAGGCTCGGGCGGCGGCTCTGGGGCGCGACCCTTCGACGGTGAAGATCCTGCCCGGGATCGTGCCGGTGATCGGCGGCACGGTCGAGGAGGCGTTGCGGCTGGAGCGCGAACTCGATGAGTTGATCAAGCCGGAGTACGCGCGGCAGCAGTTGGCCAGGACCTTGCGAGTGCGCCCGGAAGACCTGCCGCTGGACCAGCAGTTGCCGGCGGAGCTTCCGGACGAGGACGAGATCGAGGGTGCGAAGAGCCGCTACACGCTGATCGTCACGCTCGCTCGCCGCGAGAAGCTCACCGTCCGCGAACTGATCGGCCGCCTGGGTGGTGGCCGTGGGCATCGAACCTTCAGCGGTACGCCGGAACAGGTGGCCGACGCGATCCAGGAGTGGTACGAGGCCGGAGCCGCGGACGGCTTCAACATCATGCCGGCCGTGTTGCCGTCAGGCCTTGAGGCTTTCACCGACCACGTCGTACCGATCCTCCAGCAACGAGGTCTCTTCCGGACTGACTACACCGGAACAACGTTGCGTGACCACTACGGCCTGCCCCGGCCCACCGGCCGCACCAGAGCCCTGCAGGAGGCTGTCAGCTGAGCCGGACGACGAGCTTGCCCACCGCGTCGCCGTTCTCCATGATGCGGTGGGCTTCGGCGATCTCGTCGAGGCCGAAGACGCGATCGATCCGGATCGGGAGCTTGCCTGCGGCAATCAAGTCGACGTAGTGCTGGAACGCCTCGGCGGGCAGGTCGCTGCTCTCGCCGCCGTACGCCGTGAGCCGGACGCCGTTGGGGAGGTAGCCGATCGGGTAGAAGTCCGGGATCATCCAGGCGTCGCTCACCATGCCGGTGAAGCAGACCGTTCCGTGCACCGCCGTGGCTCGGAGGGTGTCGGGCAGGACGTTCGTGCCGACCAGCTCCAAGGCCGCGTTCACCCCCTCGGGAAGGATCTCGCGCACCTGGGCCGCGACGTTGCCGTCGTCAACCAATGGGTGGTCGACGCCGAGCTCCCGCAGCATGTCGAGCCGCTTCGGGTTGCGAGTCGTCGAGAACACCGTCAGGCCTTGCTCCTTGGCGAGTACGGCGGCCGCGACGCCGATGGACGACGTACCGCCGCGGACCAGCAGCGATTGGCCTGCCTGGATCGCGAGGCCCGTGTGGAGGGAGCCGTGTGCGGTCTGGAGCATCTCCGGCAGTGCGCCGAGGGTCGCCCAGTCGAGATCGGTCTTCACCGGCAGGACCGAGCTCACCGGGACGACCGTGTACTCGGCGTAGCCGCCGTCGAACTCCCGGCCCATCCCGCCCATCATCGCGACGACCTGCTGGCCGGGCTCGAACTCGCCACCCGGCGCGAGGTCCACGGTTCCGGTCGCCTCGATCCCGGGGATGACCGGGAACTTCGCGTTCGTCGCCAGTCCTGCCCTCAGGTGGTACTCCGAGCGGTTCAGCCCGAACGCCTCGACCTTGATCCGGACCCACCCGGGCCGCGGCTCCGGCCGATCGACCGTGCTGACCTTCAGTGATTCCGGCGGGCCGGGCTCGGCCAGGACAACTGCTCGCATCTGGGTCACCGGCCAAGTCTGGATGACGTGCCTTCGGACCGGAGTACTGGCCTGGTGCGTTGGCCGCCGGGCATTTGTTGTGAGCGGCTTGCCCTTGGTTGGCGTGGCTTTGTTAGTGCTTAACGCCGGCGGCATGCCAGAGTTGTCTTTATGGCGAAACGCCCCAGCGTGGTGGCCCATCGTGGCGCCAGCGAAGTCAGCCCAGAACACACGTTGGCGGCGTACCGCCGGGCCGTCGAGGCCGGAGCGGACGGACTGGAGTGTGACGTCCGGCTGACCGCGGACGGGCACCTGGTCTGCGTCCACGACCGGCGGATCGACCGGACCTCGAACGGCCGCGGAGTGCTGTCCACGATGAGCCTGGAGGAGCTGGACAGCTTCGACTGGGGATCGTGGAAGAACCCGTGGGCCGACCTCGACGACGAGGCTGACCTGCCGGACCCGGACCTCACCAAGGTGCTCACGCTCGAACGGCTGCTGGAGACGGTGCACGACTCGGGCCGCCCGCTGGAGCTGGCGATCGAGACCAAGCACCCCACCCGGTACGCCGGGCTGGTCGAGCGGCGCCTGATCGAGGCGCTGGATCGCTTCGGCTGGGCCCACCCGCGGATCGGCTCGGAGTCGCCAGTGCGGGTGATGAGCTTCTCCTGGCTGTCACTCCGCCGGATGCGCGTCCTCGCGCCGGGACTCCGCACGGTCCTGCTCATGGACCGGGTCCCCCTCCGCTTCCGCGACGGCTCCCTCCCCACCGGCGTCTCGTACGCCGGCCCGAGCCTGGAGATCGTCACCGCCCACCCGGAGTACGTAGACCGCGCCCACAAACACGGCCACCAGGTCCACGTCTGGACCGTCAACACCGAACAAGACGTCCGCCACTGCCAAGCCATAGGCGTAGACGCCCTGATCAGCGACCGCCCCGACCTAGCAATCCAAACCCTCTCCCAACCACCCCTCCACCCCTCCACCCCAATCCCCACCCCCCGCCCCAAACCCCTCCTCCGCCGCCCCCGCCGAGCCAGCTAACCGCGTCCTCCGCCGCCCCCGCCTCCGCCGCCTCCGCCGCCGCCTCCGCCGCCCCCGCCGCCCCGGCTAACCGCGTCCTCCGCCGCCCCCGCCGGGCCGGCTAACCCCCTCCTTCGCCGTCCCCGCCGCGCCGGCTAACCCCCTCCACCACCCACCCAAGCCCAGCCAGCCCGCCCAAGGCCCACCCCAGCCGCGGTGCTCCGCCCCCAAACCCCTCCTCCGCCGCCCCCGCCGCGCCGGCTAACCCCTCCACCACCCATCCCAACCCCCGTCCGCCCGCCCACCGAGGCCCGCCCACCGAGGCCCGCCCCAGCCGCGGTGCCCACGCCCTCCCCAGCCCGCCCTAGGGCCAGCTGCTCACGCGCCGAGATTCACCCCAAACGCCCGCCCTCACCCACCCAGGCCCCACCAACCCGGGACGGGCACCCCCCGCCCGCCCCGAGCCGGCGCCTGACCTCCCCCTCCGCCGCACCACCGAGCGCACTGCCCCGCCTTCCGCCCAGGCGGGCCGACTTCGCCGCCGACGCCCGCCCGCCGGAAGGTACTTGTGCTGTGGCTCACTTTGGTGGTTCTGCGTAGTGGGCTGAATGCGTCCGGTTATTTCGCACGTTCAATTCCGTCGTTTCCGTCACGATTTCCGCGGAGAACGCGTGATCTTCAGCAGAGCTATGTAACGGAATACCCGCCGGTGTTTTCGCAAGCCCGATCGGGGGCAGAAGTGGAGTGTTGTTCCGATGACTGAGGAGACCCTGCTTGTCCTCTGCGACCTTGCCCGCCGACGTGAGTGTTGTGGACGTCGTACTGCCGCACGAAGTGTCTGCGGTAGCAGACGCCCGCCGCCGTCTGGCCGGCTATCTGAAGCGGCACCGGGTCGCGGACAACGCGCGCGATGACGCTCAGTTGGTCCTGTCCGAACTCCTCTCGAACGCGATCCGGTACGCCCCGCCGCTGCCCGGCGGTGAAGTCCGCGCGACCTGGTGGGTAGACAAGGCCGGCATCCACCTCGAGGTCGTCGACGGCCGCGGCGACACCGAGCCGCAGCGCATCACCGACGCCCACCCCGAGTCCGTCGGCGGCCGGGGCCTGGCAATCGTCGACATGCTCACCTCCGAATGGGGCGTCCGCACCGCCGACACCCGCCGCACCGTCCACGCCATCGTCCCCCGCTAACCCCTCGGCTCCGCACCGCTGCCCCCTCCGGCGTCCGCGCGCCGACACCCCGGCGTACCGCCCACGCCGTCGTACCCCGCTCACCCGCGCCCAGGGGTCCGCGCCGCCGACACCCCGCCGTACGTCCACGCCGCCGTTCCCCGCTGCCCCGCCCCCCGGGGTCCGCGCCGCCGACACCCCGGCGTACCGTCCACGCGATCGTTGCCCGCTGCTCCCGCTGCTCCCGCTGCTCCCGCTGCTCCCGCTGCTCCCGCTGCTCCCGCTGCCCCCGCTGCCCCCGCGTCCGCGCCGCCCACGCCCCGGCGTACCGCCCGTGCCATCGTTCCCCGGGGCCCGCACCGCCCACGCCTAGCCGCTCCCCGCGGGCCCCGCGGAGGCCTAGGCCCGCCACGCCGTCCCCCGCTGACCCCCGCGGGGGCCGCAGCGCCGACGCCCCGGCGTGCCGCCCTCGCCGCCGTTCGCCGCTGGCCCGCTCTCGGAGGTCGGCGCCGCCAACGTCCGGCGTACCCGGCCATACCGCCGCTCCCCACGGACCCACCACTCGGGTCTGCTGACCCAGCCGCCGGCTGCCGGCTCTGGGTGCACGGGTGTGGATCAGCTCGGGTTGGTGGGTGGTGGGCGAGTACTGCAAGACTGCGGGGTATGGGAAAGAAGTCGCGCAACCGCGCCAAGAACACCACGACCGTCACGCTGGATCCGGCCGACCTGGTCGACGTCGGCCCGCGCGAGCCCTGCCCGTGTGGATCGGGGAAGCGCTTCAAGCAGTGCCACGGGCGTGAGCAGGCGCAGGCGGCCGACACCTTCGTGATCCGGCCGTTCGAGGGCCTGCCGGCCGAGTGCGACCTGATCGCCTTCCGCGAGATCGTTCCCGCCGGTACTGCGGAGGTCACGCTGACCGGCGAGCACCAGGGCAAGAAGGTCAACCTGGTCACCCTGCTGCCGATGGCGATGCCGGGCCTGGTCCGCGACGACGAGACCATCTGGATCGGCCTGCAGACCCACGCTTCCACGGGTGACCCGAGCCGCGACGTCGCGCACGCCATCACGGCGGCTCTCGCGACCGAGCCGGGCAACCCGATCCAGCTCGGCGACCTGCTCAAGGACGGCCCGCGCCTGCAGGACCTGATCGATACCTCCGAGCCGATCACCGTGAAGGTGCACGACGGCTTCGACTACTGGGTCGGCGAGAACGTCGACGACCCGACCGGTGAGGTGGCGGCCGGCCTCGAGCGGGCCAACGCGGCTGCTGCTCCGACCGTCCGGCTGGAGTCCGTCGAGGCGGCGTACTGGACGCAGATCGGCGACCGCCGCTACCTGCGCTGGGTGATGCCGCACGCCGAGGACACCTTGCTCGACGCTCTGGCCCGGCTGCACGCCGCTGGCTCGTCCGCCCTGACCGAGGGAAGCCGTCTGATCGGTTCGTTCCGCGCCCTCGGCGTGCTCGTGCCGGTGTGGGAGCTCCCGGCCGACGCCGAAGCCGCCGACCTGGAGAAGCCGGCCGCCGAGTTCGCCGCCGAACTCGACAAGGCGCTCGCCTCGGAGGCACCGCTGACCACGGAAGAGCGAGCCGCCCGCGCCGGTCTCGCCAGCCGCCAGCTGACAATCCGTTAAGCCATGACAAAGGCCCGCACTCGACGAGTGCGGGCCTTCGGCAACGTGGACGGCCCAAGTCCTGCTGACGGGGGAGCAACAGGGCCTGGGCCTAGGCATGAAGAGTACTCATAACCGGCCCCGACAACAACCCCCGATTTTCACTCCGCGTGTCGCCCCTGATACCTGTCTAGTCAGCTACCCACCCCAATGCGGAATCGCTGCCACATCCCCACCGGCAACCACCTGCAATTGAACGTTTAAGCACGGCGAGCGTGCGCTCGCACCCATCACCAAACTCCTTCGCACACAGGCCTCCCGCGCTTCACAACGGGCCCGCCGTCACCGCTGCACGGACCAGCCATCATTGCCGACGACCTGCCGTCAGGCCCCCGGATGGACTCACCGACAGCGCCGAACCGACCAGCCGTCAATGCCGAACGGACCTGCCGTCAGCGGCGCACGGCAGCCGCGTCCGACCGGAAACTATTTGCCGCAGCTCGCAAGTTCGTTCCCCCAGTCGGTGGAACCCGGCGACGGGCGCATGAGGAAAGCCAGCGGCCACCCGGCAGACCGTGCGTCCTCGTGCGCATCAACCCTGGAGTTGATCCTGTGAACCGCGACGCCGAGCAGGCCGACGACGCACCGCTGCCCTGCCTGACGCTTCAGCTCGTACCGCCCCTCGAGAACCTGCAAGCCAAGCATCGGGGACTCTCGCCATCGACCCCTCGACAAACTGCCTGGTACTACGCAGCGCCGCCAGCAGGCTGATCGACGGAGTGATCGTTACGGAGGACGAATTCGTCGACGTCGCTTGGCCGCCGGGATGGAGTGTCACCATCCGCGACGACAGGCCTGCCTTGATCGACGCAGCTGGACGAACGGTCGGCTGGCTGGGCGACGAGGTATTCGTCGGTGGCGGCTCGGTGGAGACGACCAAAGCGAACGTCATCTCCTGCACAGGCCAACCGCGGGTCTTCGTGGCGTCCGGCCTCACGCGCGCCTGAACAAGCTCATCGGGTGCCGCAGGCATCACGCGCTCGATCCGTCCCCGCGGGCAGACGCGCTCGGCTCGCCCCGCGGGACACGCGGGCCGAGTGGAACCGAACCCTGCTTACAGCGCTCCATCGCACCGGGGGGTCACGCGCGCCAGCGCCAGCTCTCACCGGCGATGCAGCCAACGCAGCGAAGCGCAGCAGGCGTCGCGAGCCCACCAACCCGCGCTGGCCCACCAATCCGCGCTGGCCCACCAACCCGCGCTGAGCCCACCAATCCGCGTGCTGCGCGCGGCTCATCCAGCGCCAGCGGTCCGCTCGGCCGTCACTTCGACGCGCTTGGTCCGCCACCGCGGGGTCATGCGCGTCAGCGCCAGCTTTCACCGGCGATGCAGGCGGCGTAGCGAAGCGGAGCAGACGTCGCGAGCCCCACCAACCCCCGCGCCGCCCGCGACTCACCAGCGCCGCGGCTCGTACGCCGGTCCGCGCCACCCCCCAACGCACCCGCTCCACCCGCGAGGGGTCACGCGCGTCAGCGCCAGTACTCGCAGGCGATGCAGCCGGCGTAGCGAAGCGCAGCAGGCCTCGCGAGCCCGCCAACCCGCGTGCCGTGTGCGAGTTGTCCGGCGCCAGCGGTGCGTTCGCCGGTCGGCGTCACTCGACGCGCGCGCTTCGCCACCGCGGGGTCGCGCCCGTCAGCGCCAGCTCTCGCTGGCGATGCAGGCGGCGTGGCGAAGCGGAGCAGGCGTCGCGAGCCCACCAACCCGCGGTGAGCCCACCGCCCCGCGCTGAGCCCACCGCCCCGCGCTGAGCCCACCGCCCCGCGCTGAGCCCACCGCCCCGCGCTGAGCCCACCGCCCCGCGCTGAGCCCACCAACCCGCGCTGAGCCCACCAATCCGCGTGCTGCGCCCGGCTCATCCAGCGCCAGCGGTCCGCTCGGCCGTCACTTCGACGCGCTTGGTCCGCCACCGCGGGGTCGCGCGCGTCAGCGCCAGCTTTCACCGGCGATGCAGGCGGCGTAGCGAAGCGGAGCAGGCGTCGCGAGCCCTCCGCGCGAGCTGGCGTTGCGCGCTTGCTTCACCACCGCGGGGTCATGCGCGTCAGCGCCAGTACTCCCAGGCGATGCAGGCGGCGTAGCGAAGCGGAGTGGGCGTCGTGGGCTCACCCCCGCGCTCGTTGTGGGTTAGGCGGGATCGCGGAGGATGGGGCAGGACATGCAGCGGGGGCCGCCTCGGCCGGAGCCTAGTTCGGAGCCGGAGATGCGGATTACCTCGATGCCTGACTCTTCCAGGCGGGCGTTGGTCTCGACTGTGCGTTCGTAGGCGATGCATACGCGGGGTGCGAGGGCGAGGGTGTTGTTGCCGTCGTCCCACTGTTCGCGTTCGGCGGTGACGGGGTCCAGGCCGGTGTCGATTCGGCGCAGGGTGTCGATGCCTAGGGCCTTGGCTGCGGCGACCAGGAATGGCTCGGACTCGGCGACGTGCAACTCGTCGCCGTCGGCGGTGACGGCGAGGGCGCGCATCTCCTCGGCCATGTTCGGATACATCAGCACAGCGTCGACGTCGACCATCGTGCAGACCGTGTCCAGGTGCATCGTCGCGCGCTGCTGGGCGATCGGGACGGCGAGGACGGTATGCGCCAGCCCCTTCGCGAACACCCGGCGCGCGAGCCGCTCGACTCCGGCCGGAGTGGTCCGCTCGCCGACGCCCACCGCCAGTACTCCGGGCCCGAGGGCGAGCACGTCTCCGCCTTCGACATGCTCCAACTGGTGGTCGTACACCTTGCCCGCCCCGACAAAGCGCGGGTGATAGCTGTAGATCAGCTCAGTCAGCTGCGTCTCGCGAACCCGCGCCGGCATCGCCAGCGAGGTGACGGCGACCGAGTCGCGGATCCACACGCTCGAGTCTCGCGTGAACAGCAGGTTCGGGAGGGGGTCGATCAGGAAGTCCTCGTGCGCAAGCAGTGACGTGACCAGCCCACCGGCCCGTACTTCGTCGTTGCGCACGCCGGCCATCAACGCTTCCGCCAACTGCACCGGGTCGAGCGCCGCCAAGCTGGCCCGCAGGTACTCACGGAGCGTGTCGCCGAGACGCAGGTCTTCGGTTGCGCCGGTGATGGCCGAGGCCCGGGCGTCTGGATCGCCGAGCGCCTCACTGAGCAGCTTGTCGAGATACAGCACCTCGACGTCGCGGTCGCGCAGTACCTGGGCGAACGCGTCGTGCTCGTCCTGCGCGCGGCCGACCCAGGGGATGCCGTCGAAGAGCAGTTTGTCGTTGTTCCGTGGGGTGAGCCGGCGCAGCTCGTTGCCCGGCCGGTGCAGCATCACCGTCCGCAGCGGCCCGACCTCGCTGTCGACGCCATACGCCTCAGTCATCTGCCTGCCCTCTCGTCCGGATCCCGTCCCACCAAAGCTACGGCAGCCCCGCCGTAGACGCGGGTCTTGCCGTGATTCTGTCTGATTGTCCGACAATTTCTCCTGATGTCCAACTCGGCCACCTCCACCGGCGCGCTGATGTTTTCGGTCTTGCCAGAGAAGATGCCGTGATTGCCGCGGACCGGCCCAAAGTTGTCCACAGGCAGCCGCCGAATCCGCCGAAAGAACGAGATATCCCCAGGGACCGGATCCGGAGGCGGGGGATCGGCTGCCGAGCAACTAGGCTGCGGTGCTGTGTCCGGTACTGATCTGCCCCCCGTCGAGCCCGTCCAGGGTTCCGTCGCGTGCGTGATCCCGGCCAAGGACGAGGCCGAGCGGATCGTCGCGACGGTCGACGCGGTGCGCAAGCTCGCCGGCGTCGACCTGGTGGTCGTCGTGGACGACGGATCGAGCGACGGCACCGCCGAGGTCGCTGAGCGCGCGGGAGCTGTCGTCGTACGGCATCCGCGGAACCAGGGCAAGGCTGCCGCGATGGAGACCGGAGCAGCCGCGGTGGCGGAGCGGGATGGTGCCCAGGCGCGGCACCTGCTGTTCCTCGACGCCGACCTGGCCGATTCCGCGACGGGCGCCGAGCCGTTGATCGCGCCGGTGGTCGAGGGTCGCGCGGACATGACGATCGGGACGTTGCCGGCCCAGGTCCGCCCCGATGGCAGCAAGGCCGGCGGACGCGGGTTCGTCGTACGGCTCGCGAGGGCCGGGATCGAGCAGGCGACCGGTTGGGCGCCTGAGCAGCCGTTGTCCGGCCAGCGGTGCCTGACCCGGGTCGCGTTCGAGGCGGCGCTGCCGCTGGCGCAAGGGTTCGGTGTCGAGGCGGCGTTGAGCATCGATCTGGGTCGCAAGGGTTTCCGCATCATCGAGGTGCCGATCGACGTTCGCCATCGCGCGACCGGCACGGATCTGCGCGGGCAACTGCATCGCGGACGTCAGTTCCTCCACGTACGGCGTGCGCTGGCCGCGCGCAACGCGTTGCCCGCGCGCGGCGCCTCGTCCACTGGGCCGGGCCGATGAACACCGACGGCACGAGCGCCGACAAGGCTCCTGCCGACGCGCCCGCGGCCGAACAAACCGGCGTTGAGCTGACCGGCGATGATTCGCCCGGAGCCGCCGGAGCCGCCGGAGCCGCCGGAGCCGTCGGAGCCGTCGGAGCCGCCGGTGGTCAGGCGAGTGCGGCCGATGATCGGGCGGCTGATCGGGACGGGCGGCGGGCCGTTGGGCTCTATCTGGCCTCGACGGTTCTGATTGTCGCGGCCGGTCTGCTGGGGCCGTCGGTGGTGGTGCTGACGCTGACCAACCGGCACGCCTGGCTGCCGTCGTACTGGTTCGACACGAAGCCGAACGACTGGCTCGTGACGATGATGATCTACGTCGCTATCCTGCTCGGCGGGTACGGCGTCTTCCTCGCCGCCCGGGCGATCAAGAACGGCTGGGCGCCCCGCCTCAACCGATTAGTTGCCCTAGGCATCGGTACGACGGCCGCCGTCACGCTGGTGCCGCCGATGGCGTCCGGTGACGTCCTGATCTACGCGGCGTACGGGCGGATCATGTCGCTCGGCGGCAACCCGTACACGACGGCGCCGGCGGACACCATCCGGCTCGGTTACGACCCGGTGATCGCCGCGACCGAGCGGCCGTGGCAGGGCGCGAAGAGCGTCTACGGCCCGATCGCGACCTGGATCCAGTGGTTCTCGTCCTGGGTCGGCGGCGACTCGATGCAGCTCACCGTCTGGATGCTGCAGCTGTCGGTCGCGGTCAGCATGATCGTTTCCGGGCTGCTGCTGATGAAGCTGGTCGGTCCCGATCTGGTCAACCGCCGCCGGATCGCGATGCTCGCCCTGGCGAACCCGCTGCTGCTGTGGACCGTCCTGGCCGGCGCGCACAACGACGCGATCGCGGTGATGTTCGCGATCATCGCGCTGGTGCTGTTCCGGCGGCACATCTTCTGGGCCGGCATCATGCTCGGCGTCGCGGGCTGTACCAAGCTGTCGATCGGCCTGGTCGGTGTGGCGATGCTCTGGTCACTGCGCGCGGACCGGCGCAGGGCGCTCATCTTCTGCCTCGGCGGCGCGATCTCGATGGCCGGCCTCTACGCGGTGGTCGGCCTCGAGGCGCTGCAGCAGGCCCGGTCGAACAGCTCCTTCATCTCGACCGGTACGCCGCACAAGGCGCTGCTGAGCTTCTTCACGCTCTTCCTGCCGAACGGCCTGGTCCGCACGGTGCTCGCGATCGCGGCCTGGGTCGGCCTGATCGTCGTGGCGATCCTGCTTTCCCAGGTCTTCCCCAAGTCGCTGCTACCCCGGACCCATCCTGAGGACCGGGCACCCGAGGCCATCCGCTACACCGCGATCTACGCGATCGCCTGGCTGGTCACGGCGATGTACTCGCTGCCCTGGTACGACATCATCGCGTGGGTCGCGCTGGCGGCGGTGGCCGCGTCGAAGGTGGACAAGCTGATGGTCATCCGGACCACCATGCTCGCCATCGCGTACGTGCCCGGCCGCGATCCGAATGCCCGTCAGGTCGCGCCGTTCCTGTCCGACTCGCTCGAGTGGTTCAGCACCAGGTTGCGCGACACGATCTGCCCCGCGATCGAGCTCGGCGTACTGATCGGGCTGATCGTGTGGGCCCGTCGCGGTGGCGCCCAGTGGTGGCCGTACGACTGGCCGAGACGCAAGTCCAGACCGGAAACCGAGAAGGTCGCGGCGAACTAGCTCGCCGCGACCACGCGACCGGTCGCGTCAACTCGATCGGTCGCGTCAGCCTCTAGAGGCCGGGGTCAGCTCCAGAGGTCGTGGCCGGCCGCGATGGCTTTGGCCAGGACTGTCTTGATCGGCTTCTTCAGGACCGCGGCTGCCGCGGCGACATCGTCGTACTCCGGCTGGACGTTGACCACCTGACCGCCGTACCGGGCGATCTTGACGTGGATGCGCTGACCGTCGACCTCGACGCTGGCGAACTCACGGTCGGCGGCGTGCTTGCGCACCTCCGACTCGCGCAGGCCGATCGCGGACGTCTCGGACAGGATCACCGAGCGGACCTCTTCGGCGTTCGCGCCGCCGACCAGGACCGACAGGGTGTGCGCCGGCCGGCCCTTCTTCATCAGGATCGGGGTGAGCCAGGCGTCGGCGGCGCCGGCCTCCATCAGCCGTGCCAGCACCTGCGGCCAGATCCGCGGGTCGAGATCGTCGACGTTGGTCTCGTAGACGAGTTCGGTGGCCGGCCGTTCGACGGATTCGCCGACGATCACCCGGACGATGTTCGGCACCTCGATCGGGTCCCGCCCGCCCGCGCCGACACCAGTCTGCTGGATCCGCATCGTCGGCATCAGACCGAACTCGTCGGCCAGCGAGGCGAGCAGAGCCGCGCCGGTCGGCGTGGTCATCTCGTACGGCGCGGTGCCGCCGACGACCGGAGCCTCAGCTTCGGAAAGCAGAGCCAGTACTGCGGGGCCTGGAACCGGGATGCCGCCGTGCTGACCACGAACCTGCCGACCGCCACCGAGCGCGATCGTGGAGACGACGATGTGGTCGAGTTCGAGCGTGACGGACGCGGCGGCGACACCGACGATGTCCGCGATCGCGTCGAGCGCGCCCACCTCGTGGAAGTGCACGTCATCGGGGGCCACCCCATGCGCGGCCGCCTCGGCCCGAGCCAGCCGGGCGAACGTGTCCAACGCCCGCTCCCGCACAGCCTCCGCCAGCCCAGCCCCCTCAATCAACCGCCGAACCTCAGCCCACGTCCGCGTAGGCCCACCAACCTCAGGTCCATGCCCATGACCGTGCCCGGCATCGTCGTGTCCGTGCCCATGTCCGTGCCCAGCTTCTTCGCTCGGTGCGGGGTTGTCCGGGAAGTTTTCGGGGTGGAGTTCGCCTGCTACTCGGACTGAGGCTTTGAGGGCGGCGATTTGGTGGCGGCTGGTGGGGTCGACTGTCACGGAGAGGGAGGGATCGACGGCGGCGACTGCTGCGTTGACGACGTCGAGGTCGGCGCCGGCGGACAGGAAAGCGCCCAGCAGCATGTCGCCGGAGGCGCCGGCCGCGCAGTCGATCCAGGCGGTCCTCACTGCGACTTCACCTCCGTCGGTGCCGCGCGTCGCGCCACGCGGGCAGCGAACACACCGGCCCCGAAACCGTTGTCGATGTTCACGACGGTCACGCCGGGTGCACACGAGTTGAGCATCGCCAGCAACGCGGCCATGCCGCCGAAGGAAGCGCCGTACCCGACTGAGGTCGGTACTGCGACCAGTGGTACGCCGACGAGCCCGCCGACGACACTCGGCAGCGCGCCTTCCATCCCGGCGACCACGATGAGGCAGTCGGCGGCGTTCAGGCGCTCGCGCACGCTCATGATGCGGTGCAGGCCGGCGACGCCGACGTCGGTGATCAGGTCGACGTTGGCGCCGAACACACCGACAGTCGTGGCAGCTTCGGCCGCCACCGGGGCGTCCGACGTACCGGCTGCTACGACGGCGACGGTGCCTCGGAGTACCGGGGGTGCGCCGAGGACCGCAGTGCGGCCGACTTGGTCGACTACTGCGTGTGGCAGGGCGGAGGCGACTGCGGCTTGGGCCTCGACGCTCAGGCGGGTCGCCAGGACGGCGTGGGCGGGGTGGGTCTGGTGCAGGGTCTGCAGGAGCTCCACTACCTGCTCCGGTGTCTTCCCCGCGCCGTAGACCACCTCTGCGTCGCCTGTGCGGTCCAGGCGATCAGTGTCGAGGCGTGCGTAGCCGAGGTCGTGCACTCCGGGCAGTGGGCCGCCGCCGGGGCTTTGGTCAGGCAAATGAGTCACGCCGCGAATCTACGTGGGCCTGCCGGGATTCGCCGCTTCGGACCCCGGACCGGCACTCAGCGCAGCCGTTTGAGCACGCAGCCATTAGGCTGCCGTCGTGTCTTCGACGTTAGCCGGTGCTTTCGGGATCGCCGCATTGTTCGTGGCGGTGCTCGCCCTCGTGTTCGCCATCCAGGCGCTCAGGGCGCAGTCCGGTGCGCCCAAGGCTGGAGCGAAGCCCGCTGTCATGCCGCAGCCTCAGGTCCAGCCCGCCGAGTCGAGCGAGCCGGAGGCCAAGCCCGGCACGGTGAAGTCGGAACTGCGGCGGTTGAGCAAGGAACTCGAGGACGCGAGGAGCGAGCTGCGGGAGACGCTGCAGCATCTCGCCGTGGTCCGGTACGACGCGTACGGCGACATGGGTGGCCGGCTGTCGTGGTCGATGGCGCTGCTGGACGACAAGGGTGACGGGATCGTGCTGACGTCGATCAACAGCCGGAACGACGCCCGGTCGTACGCAAAGGAGGTCAAGTCCTTCGAAAGCGACGCCAAGCTGTCCCCCGAGGAGGAAGAAGCAATCGAAACCCTCCGCAAGGAAGCCGCCCAACCCCGAGAAACCCCCGAACACCAATAGCCTGCCCCGACCGCTCGCCCGTCTACTACCCGCCCGCTCGGCCTGAGGTAGCTTCCGCCCGCCCCACCCACCTGCCTGGCTGATGCCAGCGCCGGGCGGGCGAAAGCAGTTGTAGCTAAAGCCGCGCCGCGCCGCCGTGCGTCGCTTCGCTCGCACTTCTGTGGTTAGCGGCGTTTGGGGACTCGGACTACTAGGGAGCCGGGGTCTACTTCGGCGGTGAGGGTTCGGCCGGGGCCTATGCCGTCGCCGTCTAGTTGGCGTTGGACGTCTACCGCGGCGGTGATCTCTACCTTGCGGCCGGTGAAGCGTTCCAGGTACATCTCGGTGCGTTTGGTGCGGGTCATCACGCGCCAGAAGACCAGCGGCCACTGGGTGACGCGGCGGGGGGCGATGATCACGACGTCGATCAGGCCGTCGTCGGGACGGGCGTCGGGGAGGAGGGGGATGTTCGCCTGGAGCATGCCGACGTTGCCGATCACCACGGTGCGGACGCGGCGCTCCAGCGGCTCGTCGTCGTCGAGGACGATGCGGACCTTCACCGACGGGTGGTTGATGTTCTTGGCGGCCGAGACCACGTACGCCGTCCAGCCGAGCTGCGCCTTCAGGATCGGTGGGGCTCCGGTGATGATCGCGGCGTCCAGCCCAAGGCCGGCCATCACCGCGAAACGGTCCGTGTCGAGGCCGTCACCGGACACCTTGACCAGGTCGATCCGCCGGTCGCGGCCGTCCAGAATGCGTTCCAGGGCGTCGTCCAGGTCGAGCGGGATGTGCAGATTGCGGGCCAGCAGGTTGCCGGTACCGGCCGGGATCACCCCGACCGGGATGCCGGTGTGCGACAACGCGGCGCACACCACGCGTACCGTCCCGTCCCCGCCGGCGACCAGCACCAGGTCGGACTCGTTCTCGATCGCCAGTTTGGCCATCGCGTTGCCGGCGTCGTCCTCGCGGGTCTCCAGCCAGAGCGGATCCTCGAACCCCCGGACGGCGAGCGCCCGGTTCACCTTGCGCCGGAAAGCGACCCCGTCGCCGACCTTGATCGGGTTGACGATCACGGCGGCCCGCGGAGCCTCCGCCGCGCCGCTCTCGTCAGCCGGCGTACGACGGCGCCGTCGCCGCAAACCGGGTCGCAGCCCGAACCCGATCGACGTGGCGGTCAGGAGTGCGAGTCCGAGCGCCCAGGCACCCAGGACATCGGAGACCCAGTGCACGTTCAGCACGACCCGGTCGACCGACGCGAACCAGACCACCGCGATCGTCGGCAGCGCCACCAGCAGCCGGAACCGGCGCCGCCAGCCGCGGACCGAGGGCAACACCACTCCGAGCGCCCCGGCCATGACGAACGCGGCGGTCGCGTGCCCGGAGACGTACGCCCAGCCGTCGGCGTCGGCCAGCATCTGAGCGGGCCGGGCGCGGTCGAAGATGTGCTTGACCGCCTGCACCAGACCCAGCTCGGCGCCCGCGGAGACGATCAGCCAGACGGTCAGCAGGCGGGCCCGCCGGTGCCAGAGGTAGATCGCGACGATCAAGATGACGGCCCGGCAGACCCACGGCGTAGTGATCGCACCGATGACTTCCCAGATGTCCACCACGTTCGGATGCGTCAGCCCGTACTCCGCTGCGCGGGCCGCCACGGACTCGTCCCAGCGGCGCAACGGCGGCCAGTCCTGGAAGACCAGCAGGGTGATCACGATGAACGGCAAAGCACCCAGGACAACGGTCAGCGCACGACCGACATGTGTAGGTGGATGCTGGTTCATGCCCGCTGATTTCCCCCTAGATGATCCGCTGGTGCCAGCTCATCATCCCCAATACACTTCGCCCCCGCTGACACGCCCCGATACCCTGCACGTGTGATCGATGCGAAATTGCTCCGTGAGAACCCCGATGTCGTCCGTGCGTCCCTGACCAAGCGCGGCGAGAGTACTGACCTGGTCGACCAGGTGCTGGCGGCCGACGGTGAGCGTCGATCGTCCATCGCGGCGTTCGAGTCGTTGCGGGCGGAGCAGAAGGGGCTCGGCAAGCAGGTCGCGCAGGCCAAGGGCGACGAGCGGGCCGCCCTGCTCGAGCGCACCAAGGCGCTGGCCGCCGAGGTGAAGGCGACCGAGGCCGCCGCGACCGAGGCCGAGACGCGCTTCGACGAGCTGGCCGGCAAACTGCCGAACCTGGTATCCGACGAGGCTCCGGTCGGCGGTGAGAAGGACTTCACCGTGCTGGAGGAGATCGGCAAGCCGCGCGACTTCGAGGCTGAGGGCTTCCAGCCGCGCGACCACCTCGAGCTCGGTGAGCTGCTCGGCGCGATCGACATGGAGCGCGGCGCGAAGGTGTCCGGCGCCCGGTTCTACTTCCTCAAGGGCGTCGGCGCGTTGCTCCAGCTCGGCATGCTCCAGCTGGCGATCGCCCAGGCGGTGGAGAACGGCTTCACCCCGATGATCACCCCCACCCTGGTCAAGCCCGAGGTGATGGGCGGCACCGGCTACCTGAACGCGCACGACGACGTCTACCGGCTGGAAGAGCCCGAGCTCTACCTCGTCGGTACGTCGGAGGTCCCGCTGGCCGGCTACCACATGGACGAGATCATCGACGTCTCGAACGGCCCGGTCCGGTACGCCGGGTGGTCGTCCTGCTACCGCCGTGAGGCCGGGTCGTACGGCAAGGACACCCGCGGGATCATCCGCGTCCACCAGTTCGACAAGGTCGAGATGTTCTCCTACTGCAGCCTGGAAGACGCTGCCGCCGAACACCAGCGGCTGCTCGGCTGGGAGAAGGAGATGCTGGACAAGATGGAACTGGCCTACCGGGTGATCGACACCGCGACAGGTGACCTCGGCGCTTCGGCGTACCGGAAGTTCGACTGTGAAGCGTGGGTGCCGACGCAGGGCGCGTACCGGGAGCTCACCTCGACGTCGAACTGCACCGACTTCCAGGCTCGCCGGCTGAACATCCGGCACCGTGACGCGGACGGCAAGCCGCGTCCGGTCGCGACGCTGAACGGCACGCTGGCCACCACCCGCTGGCTGGTCGCGATCCTGGAGACCCACCAGCAGGCCGACGGCTCGGTCCGGGTGCCGGCCGCGCTGCGTCCGTACGTCGGCGGTCGCGAGGTTCTCGAACCGGTTGCCGGATGATCGACGGCTGGCGGCCGAAAGCCGTTGCCCTCGACATCGACGGAACGCTGATCGACCACGACGAACGCCTTTCCCAGGCGGTCGTCGACGCAGTACGCCGTACTGCGGCGCAGGTGCCCGTCATCCTCGCCACCGGCCGGGCCTGGCAGACCACCCGGCCGGTGGCCGAGATGTTCGGCCTCACCGACGGATTGGTTGTCTGCAGCAACGGTGCGCGAACGCTGCGGATGCCGGCCGGTGAAGTGGTCGACGAGCGGACCTTCGATCCGCGGACGGTGATCGAGTCGGTCCGCCGGCACGCGCCGAACGCCCGGATGGCGGTCGAGGAACACGACGGCAGCTACCTGGTCACCGCGCCCTTCCCGGACGGTGACCTCGGGACCGGCGCGACCGTCCGGGTGGTCACGGACGCCGAGCTGGCGCCGCGACCGGTGACCCGGTTGATCATCCGCGATCCGGAGCAGTCGGAGAGTGACTTCGTCCTGCTGGCCGAACGGCTCGGTCTGCACGGGGTGAGCTACTTCGTCGGCTGGACGGCGTGGCTCGACATCGCGCCCGAGGGCGTCGACAAGAGCACGGGGCTGAAGGTCGCGCTGGCGCAGTACGGGGTGGAGCCGGCCGATCTGCTGGCGATGGGCGACGGGCGCAACGACATCGAGATGCTCACCTACGCCGGGCTGGGGATCGCGATGGGTTCGGCGCCGGACGAGGTCAAGGTGAAAGCCGACGAGGTGACCAAGTCGGTCACCGACGACGGCGTCGCGGCGGTACTCAATCGTTATTTCTGAACCATCGGGAAATGAACACTTCGATCCTGGTCGAATAGCCACCGGAGATAGTTTCACGCGGCAACCAAAAAGCCCGGAACTCCTGCGCCAGCAGGGGTTCCGGGCTTTCTGATGTCTGACCGAAGTGCTGATAGTCCGCTGGCGGGCCGAGTATCAGCGGTCAGGCGACGCGGGTGCTGCCGGGACGAGGTGACTGGCAAGGCCGGTCCACCACGGCGTCGAACGCGTCCAGGACGGCGCTCACCTCCGGGCGCGGACGCGGAGCCTTGGCCGCCGGGCTCTGCCCCCGACGGGCCCTGCGCAGATGGCGCTTGACGGTCGACAGTGAGCACCCCAGTCGCATGGCCAGCGACTCCAGGCTGTCGTTGGGGTACTGCGTCCGGAGTCGCAGCACCTCTTCGTGGCTGACCGGCCGGCGCGTGCCCCGCGCTCCGGCCAGCTGGTCGAAGTCGTCTGCCTGGACCTCGACGTCCAGCAGGTTTCGCATCGAGCGACGCTGCGCAGCGGTGGTGCCGGCGACGAAGCCGCTGACATCGTGCTGGGCAACGGCGCTGAACAAGCAGTCGGTGAACAACGGGCAGGACGCGCAGACCGCTTTGGCCTCCCGGACCAGCTGGTCGTAGCGTTCCCGTGTCCGCCGGGTCGCTGATGCAGGCGGCGGCTCTTCCATCAACCGGTGCTGGAAGATGTCCGCGCGTGCAGTGCAGCCCGTCATGGCCCCCTCCGTGATGGAAGATGTGTCGACAGCCGCACGAGAGCCGTTGCTCCCTTGCCCCGCTATCTTGGCGCTGTTGACGATCATCGTGGCTCCCCAAGTTCCAGGACCCGCGTGAACGAACGGTGAATGACGTTCGAACACTCGAGCCCACTAGCTGATGGACCGATCTGTTGCCGACCCACCCCGTGGCGTCCCGGCGCGGGACGCACCGATCCATAACTGTTGACGTTGTGGACGTGGATTTGGTTGCACCCAATTCCACATCGATATGCCGATGGTTTTGCCGGGGTGAGACTGCGCCAGATCCCGTGATCCGGAACAGGCCTACGACGCGAAGGAATCGCCTCCGGTTCCCACTGGCCACCGCATGAAATCACGCGCAAACCCTGCAGCGCATGGGAACTAGCTGCCTTTGCAGCATCCTGCCGTAACGGTCTGGTGACATTGTTCAACGGTCAATCAGATTGCACGGAAAGCGATGTCCAAACGGTTGCGCCGAGGGCCCTCGAAGGGGTATAGGTGGCGCGTTTGCCGGGCGCTACGGTGGTCAGGTGCGCATCCCTGAAGCAGTCCGCCCACCGCGTCTGGTCGCGACCGATCTTGACGGAACCTTAGTACACAGTGATCACTCGATCTCGCCGCGGACCAAGGCCGCGGTGCTCGCGGTGCAGGAAGCCGGGGCCCAGTTCGTGATGGTCACCGCCCGGCCGCCGCGCTGGTTGCACGACCTCGCCGACCTGGTCGGCGCGCACGGTGTCGCGATCGTTGCCAACGGCGCCATTTTGTACGACGTCGTTCAGCGCAAGGCGATCCGGAGTTCACTCATCGATCCGCAGGTGGCGCTGGACGTCGCATTGGCCATCCGGGCAGAGATCCCCGAGGTCGAGTTCGCGATCGAGCGACCGGACCGTTACGGACAGGAACCGCGGTATCTCAATCGGTGGCCGACGCCCGACGACACCTTGGTCGCCGAGGTCGAGGAGCTGCTGTCCGAGCCGGCCGCGAAGTTGCTGGTTCGCCATCCCAGCTGGCATTCCGACGACCTGCTGGCGCGGATCACGCCGGTGGCCGGGAGCCGGGTGACGGCCAGCCACAGCGGCGGTCACAGCCTGGTGGAGATCTCGGCCGGCGGCGTCTCGAAGGCGGCCATGCTCGCCGACTTCGCCGCCGACCTGGGCATCAAGGCCGACGAGGCGATCGCCTTCGGGGACTCGCTGAACGATCTGCCGATGCTCGCCTGGGCCGGTACGTCGTACGGGATGGCCAACGGGCACGCCGAAGTACTGGCGATGGCTGACGTCGTCTGCCCGGCAAACGACGAGGACGGTGTCGCCACCGTCCTCGAGGAACTCTTCGAACTCTGAAGTTTTACAGGTACATCCCGCCGCTGCCCGGCCCATCCGTGGTGCCGGGCGGGCGCGGACCGGGGAACGGGGAACCGTCGTCGCTCGGCTGCATCTGCTGGCCGCCGGGCAGTGCGCGGCGCATCTGCTCCAGCTGCTGGCGTGCCGCCATCTGCTGGGCGAACAACGCGGTCTGGATGCCGTGGAACAGGCCCTCCAGCCAGCCGACCAGCTGAGCCTGCGCGATCCGCAGCTCCGCCTCGGTGGGCGTGCTGTCCTCGGTGAAGTCGAGGCTGAGGCGCTCCAGCTCCTCGACCAGCTCCGGAGCCAGGCCGCTCTCGAGCTCCTTGATCGACGCCTCGTGGATCGACCGCAGCTGCTGCCGCGAAGCCTCGTCAAGCGGTGCTGCCTTCACCTCGTCGAGCAGCTGGCGGATCATGTTCGCGACCCGCATCACCTTGGCCGGCTGCTCGACCAGCTCGGTCACCGAACGCGGCTCGTCCTCGGGGTCCTCGGATCGCTCGCGCGGCGGTCCCTCGACGGCCATGCCGTCCGGACCGACGATCAGGATCTTGCCGTCCTCGGTCTGGGCGCCGGTCATCTGTACTTCCCGGGCCTCCTGCTGCTCGCTCTCGCTCATTCCCCCATCCTAGGTCCGCCATGGTCGCGGCCCTTTGACGGCCTCAGGAGGTCTTCGAGCGATGCCTTCGCACTGCGTCGCGGTTCGCGCACGCAGGGCTGCAATAGCGTTGCCGCCCGCCCCGGGACAGATCGGCGTACACGTTGTCGCAGCCGTCCGTGGCGCAGCGGCCGAGCCGCGAGATGCCCCGGCCGGCCAGGTGCAGCGCCGTACCGGTGCTGATCAGCGTCGCGACGAGTCGTCCGACCGGTACGTCGTCCGGTCGGTAGTGCATGTGCCAGCCGTCACCGGCATGGTTGGTCAGCCGCGGATGCTCGGTGTACTTCGCCAGCATCGCGTTCATCAACCGCACCCGGCTGTGCTCGTCGGGTGCGTCCACGACTTCCAGCCACTCGTCCAACGCAACCCGTACTGCGGCCAGGTCGGCGGCCGTCACGCGTCGGCTCCTCACCAGCCGGCTCTCGACGCCACTCTCCTCGCAGCGCTCGGCCAGCTCGGTCGGTGTGGTGGCCGGGTTGAGAGTCAGGTTGACGGCCAGCAGGACCGCGTCCGCGCCGTAAGGGTTGAGATGCACAATGCCATTACAGCACGATGGACTCATGACCACCAGGGAAGAAGCTCACCGGCACAGCTGGCGCGTCGCGTCCTCGCATCCCGTCAGCGAGGGACTGCTCAGTTATCAAAGCTGTTCGTGCGGACAGTGGCGCGTCACCAGTACGCCGCTGCACCCGGTTGCCCATCCCGACCTGGCAAGGATCGCCAAGTCGGTGCCTAGGGCAACCAGGTGCAACGGTGCGGAGTACTAGTCGACCCGGCTGACCATCGGAAGCCGGGACCTGGTCAGCAACCAGGCCAGAAGTCCCGCAAACAAAGGAACAACGAGCACGATGCCGCCGATCTCGCGCCAGGGCACAGCGAAGTACGGCGAACCGAAGGCCGCATGCGCGGTGTAGCCGTAGAGGGCGCCGACTCCGACTCCCAGTAGGCAGCCGAGTTCACCGAGCACCCAGGCCTGCGCGGCAGCAAGACTGCGCCGACGTCGCGGCGGAGCTCCGACCGCAGCCAACGTCGCCAAGTCGGCGCGTCCCTCGGCTGCCGACAACGAGACCGAGATGGCCACGCCGAGCAGCGTGACGACCGTGGCTGCGCTCATCAGACCGATGAACCAGCGTCGCGCCGGGCTCTCGTATCCCTTCTCCACCTTCAGAAAGTCCTCGTACCCGAGCAGCTTTGTCGCCGCCGCCAGCTCGCTGTCCGTGGGCTCGCGCTTGAGTTCGTACTGCACCCGGTACGGCCGGAGGTTGCCGAGCTTGCGCGCGGCCTCCGGGCTGATCAGCGCCGACGTCGCCAGCTGAGCGGTGGCGGGTGCTGACGGGATGACCACCGCCGCGTGCTGCTGCTGTTTGGCATTCTCTGCGAGGTTGTCCTCGACCAGCTTGACCTTGCCGCCGGACAGGCCCTTCTCGTTGGGCAGAACGATCTTGCCTGCGCGCATCGCCTCCGCCGCCTTCTCCCCGTACTCCGGGAAACGGGCGATGTAGGCCGGATCGACAACCATCAGAGGTAATCCCCAGTTGCCACTCCCCGGTGGAGTGACGACGGAAAGGGAGGGGGTGTAGCCGCCCGACGACTTGGCGCCGGGGAGCGAGATCCCACTGATCTCGTAGGTCTTCTTCGTCGGCAGCAGCCCGGCGACCTTCTCCACCGTCACCGGTGAATAGGGCACGGGGCCGTCGAAAGCCAGGGTGGCATCACCGTGGATGGCCGCCGGGACGTAGTCGGCCGACTCGGCCGCGATCGAGTTCGAGATCGCGAACGCCATGGCCGCCGTCGCACCGACCGACATCATGATCGCGGCCGCCGCGGGACCGGTGCGATGCCGGTGCCGCGCCGCGTCGCGCAGAGCGAGCCGTCCGCTCAACGGGAGGACGCGGGCCACGCTCGCCACCTTGCCGACCAGGTTCGGCAGGACCCAGACCAGTCCGATGATCACAGCGGTGATCCCCAGCAGGACCAGGGCGATCGGCCCGGTCGGCGTCACGGTGGCCCGATAAGGATCCGCCTGCGCGGCCACCGCCTTCCGGGCCTGCTCGAACTCACTGGCCATCCAGACACTGCCGACGATCGCGCAGACGACTCCGCCGGCCACCAGGACGACCGCGGGCTTCCGCAGCCGGATCACCCCGGTCGCCGAGGCGAACCGGCCACTGAGTGCGGCCATCGGAGCCATTCGTCCGGCGCTGATGGCCGGGACGATCGCGGAGGCCAGGCCGGCCAGCAGTCCCAGTACGGCGACCAGCACGAGCATCCGCCAGGGAATGTTCACTCCGACGATCAGCGTGGAGAGCATCTTCTCCCACAACGGCCGGCCGGCGATCGTCGCGAGGACCGCGATCAGGACCGCCCCACCCGCTCCGAGCAGGCCGATGAAGGCGCCTTGGACGAGCACGATCCGGCGGATGTCCTGCGCCGTTCCGCCCGCTGCCGCGACCAGGCCGAGCTCGCGGGTCTGCCGCCGGGCGCCGACCGCGAACGCCGTACCGGCCAGCAGGACGATCTCCAGCACACCGAAGCCGATCACCAGGGCGATCACCGCGGTGGCGCCGGCGTCCTGCGTGCTGCCCATCGTCGTCGGCGGCGGATCCACGATATTTGCCCGAGGCAACAACATGAGGCCTTGGTCGAGCAGTTGGTCACTCAGTGCGTCGGCATCGGTCCCGGTGGGCAGATCGACCAGGTACATGACCTCCGCACCGGCCACTGGCTGTTCCAGCGGTGTGTTCGGCCCGGCGTAGACGGTCTGTCTGTCCGGTTCGTTGAAGCTCCGGGCCAGCCCGACCACGGAGTACTTCTGCTCGGTCCCCGTGGTCAGCATCGCGCCCGGCTTCAGCTGCTCGCCGTCCAGAAGATCGAGGTACTTCGCCAGCGAGGGGGAGACCGCCACCTCGTCCGGCTTGCCCGGCATCCGGCCACTGTCCAGCTTGAAGGTGCCCTCGGCCAGCTTGCTCTGACCGTCGCCGGTGACCAGCCGGACACTCCTGTTCGCCTGTGGTCCGCGAAGCTCGACGTTGCTGGCCTCCCGCAGTGCTCGAGCCGTCGTGCTGCCGGCGGGCAGGAGCTTCATCGGATCGACTTTGGTAGCGTCCCGCGTCCCCGCCGGGTCGGTACCTTCCGGAAGTCCTGGAAGGCTGCCGTCCAGGTTCGGCCGGTCCGTCCACGGCATCAGCTTCGGGTACGGCGTCACGGTGACGCGCGCGTCCGCCTGGCCGATCGACTGCCGGGCCAGCGTTTCGCCGGTCGGACTGCCGGCCGCCGACATCAACCCGATCCACGAAGCAGCGAACACCGGTACGCCGATCAGCGCGGCGATGAGCAGAGTTCTCCCCAGTGAGCGCCGGGCTGTTCGCCGGGCGATCCGGAGTGAGGGGCCCCAGCCGGCCATCAGCGGGTTTCCAGCAGCACGTCGACCTCGGGCAGCGGGCCGGACTGACCTACCAGGACGCCATCACGCAGGTAGACCACGCGGTCGGCCCAGGCGGCGTGCCGGGCGTCGTGGGTGACCAGGACACCGGCGATACCGTGTTGGTCGCACCGGTCGCGGAGCAACTGGAGGACGGCCTCACCGGTTTCGGAGTCGAGTGCGCCGGTGGGCTCGTCGGCGAGCAGGATCCGGCGCTCCCCGACGATCGCGCGGGCGATCGCGACGCGCTGACGCTGCCCACCGGACATCTCGTCGGGAAACCGGTCGGCCAGCTCGCCGATGGCCACCTCCGCCAGTGCGGCTTCGGCGTGCTTGCGGGCTGCCCGGGCGCGGGTGCCGTCCAGCTCGAGCGGCAGCATCACGTTCTCGGCGGCGGTCAGGGCCGGGATCAGGTTGAAGTCCTGGAAGACGTAACCGATCCGGCGCCGGCGCAGGGCGGCGACCGCTTTGGCTCCGAGGGTGGCCAGGTCGTTGCCGTCGATCATGATCTCGCCACCGGTCGGCCGGTCGAGGCCGCCCGCGCAGGTGAGCAGCGTCGACTTGCCCGAACCGGACGGGCCCATCACCGCGACCAGCTCACCCGACTCCACCGCCAGATCGACGCCGCGCAGCGCGTGCACGGCCTGCTCGCCGGTGCCGTGCACCCGGGACAGATTGCGGATATCGAGGATGATGCTCATCTGTGGGCCTCCGCTTCGCGGTCTTCGGACTTCGGGGTCGCCTGAGCGGCGGATCCGGTGGCGGGCCCGGCTTGCCGGGCGGCGGTGGTCCGGCTGTGGCGGGACAGCATCGCCTCGCAGTGGTCCAGCCAGCGGATCTCCGCCTCGGCGCCGAAGATCATCGACTCCAGCACCAGCAGCCAGGAGATCTCGCCGTCGCGGCTGCCTCGTTTGAGCCGGGTCAGCTCCTGCATCGACCGCATCGTCGCCGCACGCTGCCGCTGCAGCACCGCCGTGACGTCGATCCCCGGTACGGCGAGCGCGAGCGCCAGCTTGATCGCCAGCTCGTCCCGCGGCCGCGACTCGCGCGTCACCGGGGTGTCGAACCAGCTCGCCAACTCGTCCCGGCCGGCCTCGGTGATCTCGTACAGCGACCGTCCGTCGGCATCCTTACCGGCCTGGCTGGCCTGGACCAGGCCGTCGCGTTCGAGCCGGGTCAGGGTCGTGTAGACCTGCCCGATGTTCAGCGGCCAGGTCGAGTTGGTGGCCGCCTCGAACTCGCCGCGCAGTTGGTACCCGTACTTCGGCTCCGTCCGGAGCAACGCCAGCAAACCGTGCTTGATCGACATAGATACTGAGTATGCATACTCAGTATTCCCAGGTCAACAGACTTCGATCAGGAGCGAAAGGCCAGGTCAGACGGTGAAGAGCCGATTCAGGTGGGCGTCGAGCGAGCCGGCGATGAACCCGGGGCGCGCCTGGGCGGGCAGGGCGAGCGCCTGGATGGTCAGGCCGTCGACGACGGCGAGCAGGACGGCGGCCTCGGTCTCTGTGTCGGTCACTTCGGGCAATTCGCCGGCCGCGGCCGCCGCGTCGAGAGCGCGGGCCAAGGCGGTCCGCTGCTCGTAGTCGGTGGTCGCGGCGATCTCCCGGAGGGCGGGTGATGTCGCCGCCGCCGCGGTGAAGGCCAGCCAGATCCGGGCGTCCCGGGCCCGTGAGTCGTCGAGCGGCAACCAGAGTTCGAGCGCTTGGCGTAGTACGCGGCGGGGCGGTGCGGTCAGGTCCACTGTGGCGAGCTTGAGCTCGAACAGTTCACTGATGTGCTGGAACGCAGCAGCGACGAGCTCGTCCTTGCTGCGGAAGTAGTACTGGACCTGCGCCAGCGAGATCCCGGCCGCGGCGGCGACATTCCGCATGGTGGCGGCCTCGAGTCCGCGTTCGGCGATAACGTCGACCACGGCCCGCAGTACGTGCGCACCGCGCTGAGGCTGTTCCCCGTTCACAGCACGACGGTACTAATCCTCGCGTACCAATCGCCGGACGAGGTGTGCGGTGGCCGCGTCGACGTCGTACCGGCGGCCGACGCCGGGTGTGAGCTGGTCGAAGACCAGTCCGTCGATCGCGAAGTGCAGCAGCCGGACCTCCTCGGCGCCACCGGGCAGTCCCGCCTGGACGTGGAACGAGACATCGGCGTCGAAACCCTGCTGCAAGGTGCGCGAGAGGATCTCGTTCAGACCGGGCCGGCGGGCTGCCTCGAGGCGGAGCTCGAACAGCGCAAGCGGGAGCTCCGGCTTGGCGAGCAGTCGCTCGACGATGTAGCGCACGTAGTCGATGACCAGGTCCACCGACGGAGTCCGCTCGGCCAGCGGAGCCAGCACCGCCTCGTCGGGCGCCAGCCGCTCGAAGATGCGCTCACCGAGTGCTCCTAGCAAAGCGTCTCGGCTGCGGAAGTAGTTGGACGCAGTACCGGCCGGGAGTCCGGCGGCGGCGTCGACCGCGCGGTGGGTGAGACCGCGGGCACCCTGCTCGGCCAGTACTGCGAGACCCGCGTCGGCGAGCTGGGCGCGGCGTTCGGGGTTTCGGGGCATGTTGACAAGGCTAGCAGGAATGCACTACAACTGTCGTACTCAACAACGACACCTGTAGTAGTAGTCAGGAGATTCTATGCAACCCGCAGCCTTCGGAGCGACGGTCGTCACGGCGCGGCCGGCCGAGGTCGCCGCGTTCTACCAGCAGCACTTCGACCTGAAGATCACCCTCGACCTCGGCTGGTTCGTGGTCCTGCGCCGCGGCGAAGCCGACTGGGAACTGGCCATCACCGAGCGCGGCCACGCGACGGTCCCGGCGGCGGTCTCGGCCCTGACCGAGAGCACCAACGTCTTCGGCTTCATCGTGGAGGACGTCGACAAGGTCGCCGCCGCCCTGGTCGAGGCCGGCGTCGAGCTGGAGACCGAGCCGGTCACCGAGGTCTTCGGCCAGCGGCACTTCTTCGTCCGCGACCCCGAGGGCACCTGGATCGACGTCATCCAGCTGGTCGCCCCCGACCCGGCCTGGCTGGCCGCCAACTTCCCCGCGGCCGAGTAACGGGTCAGAGGGTGAGCAGGATCTTGCCGATGTGGTTGGACTCTTCGAGGGCCCGGTGAGCTTCGGCGACGGACTCCAGCGGGTAGGTGCGGTGCACGATCGGCCGCACCTTCTTCGCTGTCACCAGCGGCCAGACGTGGCCGACCACCTCGGTGAGGATCTCGCCCTTATCGACCACCGACCGGGCCCGCAGTCCGGTCCCGGTGATGGAGCCGCGCCGGCTCATCAACCGGCCGAGGTCCAGCTCGCCCTTGGTCCCGCCCTGCAACCCGATGACGACCAGCCGGCCGTCGTAGGCGAGCGCCTTGACGTTGTCCGCCAGGTACTTCGCGCCCATGATGTCGAGGATCACGTCGGCGCCGGCCTTGCCGGTCGCCTCCTTCACCACCGAAGCCCACTCGGCTTCCTTGTAGTTGATCGCGACGTCCGCACCGAGTCGCGTGCAGAAGTCCATCTTGTCGGTGCTGCCGACCGTGCAGAGCACACGGGCGCCGTGCGCGACAGCGAGCTGGATCGCCATCGTGCCGATCCCGGACGAGCCGCCGTGCACCAGCAGCGTCTCGCCCTCCTTCAGGTGCGCGGTCATGAACACGTTCGACCACACCGTCGCGACCACCTCGGGCAGCGCGGCCGCGCTCACTAGGTCGATGCCTTCCGGCACGGGCATCACCTGCGGCGCGGGCACCACCACCTTCTCGGCGTACCCGCCGCCGGCCAGCAGCGCGCAACACTCGTCGCCGACCGACCAGCCCTCGACCTCGGCGCCGACTGCGGAGATCGTGCCGGACACTTCCAGCCCGATGGTGCCCGGCGCGCCCAGCGGTGGCGGGTAGAAGCCCTGCCGCTGGAGCAGGTCCGCACGGTTCACCCCCGCGGCGACCACGTCGATGACGACCTCGTCCACCGCTGGGGTCGGGTCCTCGATCTTCCCGATCGTCAGAACCTCGACGCCACCGGCACCCTCACAAACGACAGCTCGCATGCCAGCCACGGTACTGCGTCCGCCGCCTTCCCGCGGGCGGCGGTTCGGGTCACGGGCGGACGATTGTGGCGAGGTCGCTCGCGATGCTGTCGAGTGGATCGACGGTGCCTATCGACTTGAACCAGTCCCAGAGTTCCAGCGAATGATAGAGCCGGTAGAGCGTGGTCCTGGCACGCCAGTCGGCAGGCAGTTCGCCGTACCCGTCGATGAGCCCGGCGAGCTTGCCGGCGTCGCCCCGGATCGAGTAACACTCGGTCTTGGCGAGGTCCATCAGCGGGTCCGCGGCGATCGCGTTCTCCACATCGATGAAGCCGCGCACCTGCCCGCTGCCGGGATCCACAAGCACATTGCCCTCATGAAAGTCGTTGTGACAAAGGGCTGCTGCTGTTGTGCTTGAACAGGTCCGTGTGCGCTTCGACGTTGGTCGGCAGCGGTTCGAGGATTTGATCGGCGGGTGGCGGCGTCACCGAGCTCGTTCGCGAGGAGGCCGTAGACGTGGACTTCCTTCGCTTGCTTCCAGGCCCATTCGGGGTCGTAGACCTTGACGATCACGGGCGTGGCGGCGTGCCGGCGTACCTCGGAGACGGTGCTCAGTTGGCCGCCCGACCGCGGGACGATCTCCGCGATGTTGCTGCCGGGGCAAGCCTTCCCGACCATCGCGGCGATGTCCACGTGCGCCAACCTAGGGCTGTGCCGGCGGGGTGTCGAAGCGTTTAGTCGTCGAGGTCTGCCCAGGAGTCGACGTCGTCGCCGGCTCGGCTGGGTGCCGACCAAGCGAGGTCGAGTCCGGAGAATAGACGCCGTACCGACTTGTCGTGCGGGTCCCCGAGTCGCTTCAGCGCCTCGTCGAGCGCAGTACGCCGGTACGCCGCGGCCAGCCATTGCTTGCGGCCGGTCGTGTCGCGGAGGCCGAAGCCGTCGTGCTCACCGAGACCGTCGACCAACTGCGTGACCTCGTCGGCGGTGATCCACGGGAGGTCGCAGGACAGCAACACCACGACGGGCGCTTGCCCGACGGCGAGGCCGGCCGCGATCCCGGCGACCGGACCGCCGCCCGGCGGGGACTCCCTCGTCCACTCCACCGGCCGTACGACGGCCCGCTCCGGTCCGACCACGACGGTCGACCGGGCCGCGATTGTTGCCGTCAGCACCCGATCGAGCAACGACATCCCGTCCAGCACGAGCATCGCCTTGTCCACGCCACCGAATCGCGTGGACCCGCCCCCGGCCAACACCACCGCATCAAATTCCACCCCCTCAGTCTGCCTCGGCCGACTGGTTACTTCAGGAGCATCGCCTTTCTGCGAGCCTCCATTTCTTCCAGCTGCTGTTCCGACATCGAGGCCGCACCTGACCGACCTCCGTACAGGCGATGCCGGGCGCCAGTACGCCGTACTGGCTGGAGCAGGCTGGGTGAGGATCAAGCCTGCTCGGGATGGGGCACCATGGGAGGGTGAAGATCGCCGTGGTGCAGACCGCCAGTACGCAGGACAAGGCCGCCAACCGCGACCTGGTGACGCGGCTCGTCGCCGACGCCGTCCGGAGCGGGCCCGAGCTGGTCGTGTTGCCCGAGGCGATCATGGCTGACTTTGCGACCGAAGGCGGGTCGGTCGGTGAGCTGGCCGAGCCGCTCGACGGGGAGTTCGTCGGCACGCTGCGCAAGCTTGCGGCCGAGCATGGCGTCGCGATCGTGGCGGGCATGTTCGAGCGCAGCTGCGACGAGGTCCGGCCGTACAACACGCTGCTCGCGGTCGGCTCGGACGGCGACCTGCTCGGCGCCTACCGCAAGATCCATCTGTACGACGCGTTCGGGTACCGCGAGTCGGACCAGCTGACCTCCGGCGAGGTGGCGCCGGTCGTCGTCGAGATCGCCGGGATGAAGCTCGGGTTGATGACTTGTTACGACCTGCGGTTCCCCGAGTTGTCGCGAGCCTTGGTCGACGCGGGCGCGGAGGCGTTCGTAGTACCGGCTGCTTGGGTGCGCGGACCGCTGAAGGAGCATCACTGGACCACGCTGCTCACGGCTCGGGCGATCGAGAACACCTGTTATGTCGTGGCGGCCGCGCAGAACGGGAAGAAGTACTGCGGACTGAGCCAGATCATCGACCCGCAGGGCATCGCCGTCGCTGCCGTGGGGGAGGCGGACGGTTTCGCTGTGGCCGAGATCTCGGCGGACCGGTTGGCCGAGACGCGGCGGCGCAATCCCTCGCTGCTGAACCGAAGGTTCACGGTCGCGCCGCGTTAGTTTTCTGAGACTTTTCCGGTGCGGTTCACCTGCTCGGGTTAGCCTCCTGGGGTGACCCTGCGGCCGGACGGATTCGATCTCGACCACCACGGCGATCTCGAGGTCGGTCACGGCCTGGTCGATCTCGCCGTCAACGTGCGCGCCGGTACGCCGCCCGGCTGGCTGGTCGAGGAGATCGGCGCGAGCCTCACCGACCTGGCCGGCTATCCCCGGCAGGACGCCGCACTGGCCGCCGTTGCCGCGCGCCACCAGCGTGATCCCGCGCAGATCCTGCTGACCGCGGGAGCCGCGGAGGCGTTCGTCCTGATCGCGCGGGCCTTCCGGCCGAAGCATCCGGTGATCGTGCACCCGCAGTTCACCGAACCCGAGGCGGCGTTGCGATCGGCCGGTCATCTGGTCGACCGGGTGCTGCTGAGTGCCGCCGACGGCTTCGTGCTCGACGCCCGGGTGGTGCCGGCCGACGCCGATCTGGTCGTGGTCGGGAATCCGACCAACCCGACATCGGTCCTGCATCCGGCCGACGAGTTGCGCGAACTGGCTAGGCCCGGCCGCATCCTGGTGGTCGACGAGGCCTTCATGGACGCCGTACCCGGTGAGCCGGAATCGTTGGTGGGAGCCTCGATTCCTGGGCTGGTGGTGGTCCGGAGTCTGACCAAGACGTGGGGGCTCGCGGGGTTGCGGGTCGGGTACGTCGTGGCCGCTCCTGGGTTGATCGAGCAACTGGCCGCAGTACAGGCGCATTGGCCGGTGTCTACTCCTGCGCTGGCTGCTGCGATCGCGTGCAGCAACGAACGTGCTCTTGCCGAGGCGAGTGAGGCGGCGGTCGAGTTGGATCGGCAGCGCGCTCATCTGCTGGCCGGGTTGGGGTGCGCGGGCGTTTCGACGTACGGGGTGGCGCGGGGGCCTTTTGTGTTGGTGCATGTGGCTGGGGCTCTGGGGTTGCGGGAGCAGTTGCGCGAACGCGGGTTCGCCGTACGGCGAGGTGACACGTTCCCCGGGTTGGGCCCGGACTGGTTGCGGATCGCGGTCCGGCCCGAGGCGGTCACGGACGCGTTCCTGAAGGTCTGGCAGGACCTGCTCGGCTGAGCTTTCGACCCCTGCTCGGCCGCACTCTCGATCGGTGCCGAACCGAGTGCCCGTTGTAACCCGCGCGGGGGTTTAGCCCCGGTCTACTTTGCGCACAGGAGAGTCGGCAGGACACTCCGGGCACTTCGAAGGGAGCAGCATCATGGGCATGAACGACGACGACATGACCACCTCGTCGACCGGCAGCGAGGGGCCGGCCGACGGTGGAGCGTCGAGTGGTGCCACCGACGGCGGAGCTGACGGCGGCGCCGGCGGCAACATCGCCAGCGGCTCCGGCGACCCCGGTGGCGAAGGCTTGGCGGACGGCGGCGCGACAGTAGGCGGCACGGACGGTGGTGCTGACGGCGGTGCCGACAGTGGCGCCGGTGGCGACTCCGGTGGTGCCGAAGACAGCGGTGGTCAAAGCAGCTACTCCGGGGGCGGCGAGGGGCCTGCTGACGGCGGGGCTGACCCAGGGGCGACCGATGGCGGTGCCGACGGTGGCGCCGGCAGTGAAGGCGGCTACTCCGGTGGCGGTGAAGGGCCTGCTGATGGTGGGGCAGCGCCGGGTGCCACGGATGGCGGTGCTGATGGTGGTGCGGGGAGCGAAGGTGGCTACGCGGGCGGGGCCGGGGACGGCTCGTCGGGTGGTGGCTCAGAGGGACCTGCGGACGGCGGCGCCTCGCCTGGTGTCAGCGATGGCGGCGCTGACGGAGGAGCCGACAGTGGCGCCGAAGGCCCAGCGGACGGCGGCGCCTCAGAGGGCGCGACCGACGGCGGTGCTGACGGCGGTGCCGGCGGGAACTCCGGAAGTTGGTGACCGCGGTGCCGGAGAGCGGGCTGCCGCCGGACGGGCGCCCTGCTCTCCGGCGCTGTGTGGGTAGTGAGCTGGACCTCGACGAGTTCGGCCGCAGCTACTGGGGTTCTCGCGCACTGCTGTCGCACGGCGGAGACTACGGCGACCTGTTCAGCCTGCAGGCCGCCGACGAACTCCTGTCCCGCCGAGGCCTCCGTACTCCGTTCCTGCGCTTGGCCAAGAACGGAACGGTTGTCGGCGACAGCCAGTTCACCGGGCCCGCCGGAGTCGGCGCGGAAATCGGCGACCAGGTCCGCGATGACAAGGTGGCTGCGCTCTTCGCGAGCGGGCACACCGTAGTACTGCAGGCTCTTCATCGCACCTGGCCCGCACTGGTCGACTTCGCGACCCAGCTGTCGTCCGACGCTGGGCATCCCATGCAGATCAACGCCTACATCACTCCGGCGGAGTCGCAGGGGTTCTCCGCTCACTACGACGTTCACGACGTGTTCGTCCTGCAGGTGGCGGGCGAGAAGCACTGGACCGTGCACGAGCCGGTGCATGTGGACCCGCTGCGCAACCAGCCGTGGACCGACCACTCGCAGGCCGTCGCGGCAGCAGCCCGCGACCGCGCCCCGGTGATCGACGACGTACTACGCCCTGGCGATGCGCTCTACGTCCCCCGTGGCTTCCTGCACTCGGCGAAAGCGCTCGGTGGAGTCAGTGCTCACTTGACCGTCGGCCTGCACACCATGACGCGCTATCTCCTCGTCCAGGAGCTCGCCGCGCTGGCAGCCGACGAACCGTCCTTGCGTACGGCCCTTCCGCTCGGCTTCGACCCGGGCGATCCTTCACAGCTCTCCACTGTGTTGGACGAGGTGACCTCGCTGCTGATCAAGAAGATCGAGCAGACGACTGCGGACGACCTGGCCCCACGCCTCAGCCGTCGCACCTGGTCCGGCAACCGCCCGGCGCCTCTTGCGCCCCTCGCGCACGCAGCCGCAATCGCATCCCTCTCGGCGGACACCACCGTCCGTCTCCGCCCGGGCCTGCGTTTCCAGTTGGTCGACGGCGACCCAGTCCGCCTCCACCTCCCGGACCGGACAATCTCCTTGCCCAAGGCAACCTATGAGGCCCTCAGTGTTTTGACTGCCGGCGCCGCCACCCGCGTAGGCGACCTCCCCGGCCTGGACCCCTCCGACCAACTGGTCCTGACCCGCCGCCTCCTAACCGAAGCAGCCCTAACCACCGAACCCCAGTGACCCCACCTACCCCCTCGAGAGCCGCCCTACCCGACCCCACCCTGCCGGAACCCGCCCTACCCGAACCCGCCCCGCCCGAACCCGCCCCGCCCGAACCCGCCCCGCCCGAACCCGCCCCGCCCGAGCCCGCCCCGTCCGAGCCCGGCCTGCGATGCGCCCCCGCCGCCCAGCGCCGCGCCGATCCCTTATACGCAACAGCCCCACCAGCCCAACGCTGGCTCCTGATAGAAACCCCCACCCCCTGGCCCCGCCAAGCCCTAACCGCCCTCACCACCCCACCCGAGACTGGTGGTGGTTTGAGTTTGGGTGGTGAGGTTGCTCGGAGGTGTGCGTCGGCGGACATCCGTCCTGTGCTCATCAAGCGCCACGGCCGCCAGGACCGAAGTACTGGTCGGCGCTGGGCTCTGGTCGACAGCCGGCCCGGGCGGGAGTCGATCCGCTGGGGCGACCTCCCCACCGACGACCATCTCTTGAAAGTCCTGGACGGCACCGACCCCGGCACCCTCAGCACCGAACCGATCTATCTCGTCTGCACCCACGGCCGCCACGACGCCTGCTGCGCCATCCAAGGCCGCCCAGCTGCAGCCGCCCTTGCCGCCGCCTTCCCCGACAGGACCTGGGAATGCAGCCACATCGGCGGCGACCGCTTCGCCGCCAACCTCGTCTTCCTTCCGCACAGCCTCTTCTACGGCCATGTCCCCACCGCAGAAGCAGTCACCCTGGCAACTCGCTACAACGAAGGCTTCGTAGTACCGAAGTACCTGCGCGGCTCGGGCGCCCACCCGCCCGCAGTACAAGCCGCCCAACACTTCGCCCGCGAGGCGGGCGCCTCCCTAGCCGTCGACGCCCTACGGCCAACCCACCTGAGCCGCCCCACCCCCACCGCGTGGCAGATCCACCTCACAGCCGACGCCACCAGCTACGCGGTAGGCCTCACCACCACAACAACCACCATCAACGCCCGCATGACCTGCAACGCCCACCCTCCAGGCCACCTGACCACCTACACCCTCAGCAGCCTCGAGTAGCACCGCCCTGCGGACGCCTGCTTCAGGCGACGGCGTAGTCGCCGAGGGCGGGTTCGAGCAGGGCGAAGGCCTCGGTGGCTTCGGGGGCGATGGTTCGCGCGATGTCGTCGTTGGACCTGCCGGCCAGAGTGAGGAGCTGGATCCGGTGGAACAGCGTGCGGTGAACCGCCCCGAGCAAGGCGCTGGCCGTGTTGACGGTGATGTGGTCGGGGCGCTCGCCAGTACTCTCAGCGAGCACTGCGGCCAGGGCCTGCTCGCGGCGGTCGTGGAGGCCTCGTAAACAGACAGTCAGAGTGGGGCTGTCGGCGATCATCCGGGTGAACTCCTGGCCCGCGAAGCCGGCGACCGGGTTCTGGGTCTCGATCGCGGCCTCGAAGTCGCGGCGTAGCGCGGCGAGAGCGGAATCGCCAGGACGCCGGGTTGCCACCGCTTCGGCCAGGGACGCGACGAACGCGTCCTGGTGGTCGAGGGCAAGGTCCTCTTTCCGGGCGAAGTAGTTGGTGACGGTCTTCTTCGCGACGCGGGCCGCGGCCGCGATCTCGGCGATGGTGGTCTGTTCGAAGCCTTGGGCGATGAACAGCCGGGTCGCCTGGTCGGAGATCAGCTGCCGCGTCTCCTGCTTCTTGAGCTCCCGCAGGCCGGTCGGGGCGTTCGTGGTGTCCATGGAGGAAATCTTACACCCGTCGTAAAAGTATGTTGACAGCATCTTGGGCCCGGGTTAAAGTTACGCTCGTCGTAAAGTTAGCCCGAAAGGAAGTAGTGGATGCGAAACCCAGATCTCGGCACCTCCCAGTCCGGTGCGTTCCCGCGCAGGCGCCGTGACGAGCGGCCCGCAGCGCCTGTCCGCATCGTGCGTTTCCCGGTCACCAACACCCGGCGCGACCTCCCGCGCCGCGGCGTCCGCTGACCGCAGTCCCGTCGTACGCCGAGTTCCTCTTGGAAGGAAACCCTGTGAAGATCAACGCCTCCACCATCTCCCTGACCATTGACGACGTCGCGGCGTCGCGTGCGTTCTTCGTCGAGCACCTCGGCTACCAGGAACGCGCCGCGGCCGAGGGGTTCGCGTCACTCAGCCGTGACGACGCCGTCGACATCGTCTTGCTGCAGCGCGGGATCGAGGTACTGCCGCCCGAGCAGCGTGACCAGCGCGCGGCCGGCCTGATCCTCGCCTTCACCGTCGACACGCTCGACGCCGAGGAGAAGCGCCTGCGCGACGAAGGTGTCGCGATCACCATGCCGCTACGGGAAGAGCCCTGGGGCGAACGCCTGTTCCAGATCACCGACCCCAACGGCATCATCATCCAGTTCGTCGAGTGGACCACCCCGAACTGACCCCCACCCAGCCGCGCCGACCCACCCCAGGGTCGGCGCGGCTGCCGTGTCCGCCGGACCCACGAGCTGATAAGGCCGCGGCCGGGCGAAGCGAACCGCAAGCCGGGCATGGCCGTAGCCGGAAGATCTCGGCCGCACCCGTCAGGAGCAGGGGCTATCGACGCCTGGCCGGCTCGAAGTGTTCCTGGTGTGCGCGTTGTGGAGGATGCCGTCGATTCCTGCGTTGGCGACGGGTGGAGCGGGCAGCGCTGCGATGGCGAATGGTCCCGGTCTTGCTGTTGCCAGGCCGAGGTGGCGTCCGCGGGCTGGGGGATTTGGGTTAGCTCGGGCCGGGGAGTTGGGTGTCTTGTTGGTGGGCGCCGTAGTACTTGGACTGGCGGGACATGATGTCGCGCATCGGGGTGCCGCGTGGGACGCCGTAGACGGTGGTGGGGAAGTCGAGGGTTTGCTGGATCTCCCAGAGTTCTTCGTGGCGGTCCGGGGAGAAGAGTTGGGCGGGGTCGCCGACCGCGATCCAGCCGATCGGGAGGACCGTGCCTGGTTCGAGACGCGAGTTGACCTGGAGCACGCTGTTGATGCGCAGTTCCGCGCCGGTGCCGGCGCGCGAACCCGGGAACAACGCGGCGCCCGTGGCGATGAAGACCTCAGCTTCGACCGTGGCGCCGTTCACGTGGGCGTGCGGACCGACCAGGACCGCAGCGCCGATCAACGCGGGATGATCCGCCCGGCCGCGGACCAGGGCGTTCTCCATCACCACGCTGTTCTCTCCGAGGTGGACCTCACCGTCTTCCGCCGTCAGTACTGCGCCATGCAGCACCCGGCTGCCTTCGCCGAGCACGACGGCTCCACACAGCACGGCTGATGGTGCGACGTACGCAGACTCCGGCACGACTGGTCTCCGGCCACGGTGTTCCAGCAGCATCAGCAAATCCTCTCGTCGCGGGCATCACCTCGGGTTCCTCTCGCAGTTGTACTAGGCAGTGGGCGGGTACTCCACAGCCCGGGCCCTCACTGCCCGGGCGGCCATCGCCTGTGGCCGGCTGTCCACGTCGGTGGTGGGAGGTTCAGCCGGCTGAGGCGAAGGTTCAGGGTGGGAGTGAACTCCGCGAGCTACGAGAAGGACATTAGAACACCTGTTCGAAGAGCGCAAGAAACCCTGACCCGTCAGTTGTGCCGCCGTTCAACGAGTTTCAGGTACGACGGGTCGCCGCGTCGGGAAGCACTCGCTCGAGCACGACGATGCTCGCCGCGGCAACCAGCGCCAGTACCGACGAGGCGACCCAGGGGAGCTCGTGCCGCACCTCGAAGAGCTGCGCGAAGAAGGCCGGTACCAGCACGCTCGCGAAGGTGAACGAGTACTGCCAGTACGACAGATACTTGCCGCGCCCATTGTCAGGCGCCACCGCGGCAGCGAGCGCATTCCCAGTAGCGGCATGTAGCAAATCGGCCCCAGCGAACACCGCAGTCGCCAGTACCAACCCGGGCACAACCAGCACGGCCGGTACGTGCAACAGCCCTGCCATCAGCACACCCCACACCGCCCACAGCGCGCCTGCAAGCACCAGCACCTGTGTACGCCGCCGCTGCTCGGTATGTCGCACCACCAGCGTCTGACCGGTCGCAAGCACCACTGAGGTCGCCGCCAGCAGTACGCCGACTATCCACTTCGGTGCTTCCGGCAGCGCCTCGGTCACGTAGACCGGCAGCCCCACCCCCAGCATCATCATGCACAACGCCAGGACGGTGTTCACCGCGATCAGTACGAGGAACGCCTTGTCCTTCCGCAGGAGCGGCGCAGGCCCGGTGTCCTGGGCTGCAGCCGCCTGCGCCTCATGCCTGGTCCGCAACCGGAGCAGCAGCAGGCCGGCAGCGAAGAACGTCACCGCGTTCACCGCCATGCCGACCAGGAACGGCCCGTTCCCGCCGAGGCTCAGCAGCACACCCGCCGCCAGTGCGCCCAGCCCGAACCCGGCCGCCTGCATCATCCCGCCGAGGCCGAACCAGCGATCCCGGTCGCCCGGATCCGCGACGTCCGACAGCAGGCTGAAGATCGCCGACCAGAACACCCGCTGCCCAGTCGTCGACACCAGCGCACAGAGGAACAGCAGCCACAGCGACCGCCCGAAGAAGAACCCGGTGAAGGCGATCCCCTGCGCGAACTGCGCGCCGATCACCAGGTTCCTCGGGCCGACCCGGTCGATCACCAGACCGACGGCCGCCGGTGCCGCGATGGAGAACATGGTCGCGACGGTCAGCATCAGCCCCGCAGTACCGAGGGGGATGTCTGCGACCCGGACGAAGAAGAGCAACACCAGCGGGCCGGCACAGCCGCCGCCGAACGAATCGATCGCCAACGCGGCCAGCAAGGGTGTCCGCCCACGCACGTTCGGCAGGCCGAGGGACGTTGCTGAAGGCATGAGGTTTCCCCGGCGGCAGTTGGACAGTCAACCGTGACAGTAACAACCCACCGCCGAGGCCCTCCAATCTTTTAAACGCCTACCCCTGCGCGGTTCGCACTCGTACTACGACGTACCGCACCGGCCGCCACGCCACCACGGTCATGATCGCCATACCGACGAACGCGAAGACGAACGGCGTCGTCAGCCCGAACCGTTGCGCCAGTGCTCCGCCGAGCAACGCCCCAACCGCGGCACCTCCGATGGAGGCCAACGCGTAGACGTTGTTCACCCGCCCCATCAACGCGTCAGGCGTGGCGAGCTGCCGAGCCGTGGTCGACACGATGCCCCAGACAACGGCGTGTACTCCGAACACCGTCATCGTCACGACCACCACGACTGGACTTCTGGTGACAGCCAGGATCAAGTGAACCGCCGTCTCCACCAACAGTCCCGCACGAAGCAGCGTCAAGCTTCCAACTCGCGGCTCGAGCAGGTGGTAGACGGGCATGCCCGCGATCGCACCGATCGCGCTGGCGGAGATCAACAGCCCGAACTGCGTCTCGCTCAACCCGAGTCGCTGCTTGGCGAACAACACCCAGGTCGCGAAGCCGGCCATGAAGGTGACGTTCATGACCAGGATCGTCCAGGCGAGCGTGCGCACACCGGCGTGGTTCCACAGCCATCGGACTGCTTCGCGCACATCGGCCCAGAGCGCAGTACGGGCTGTGGATTCATCGGCCGTGGGTGATCGTGTGGAGACTTTGCTCATCAGTACTGCGGCCGCCGCGAATGTCACCGCATCCATGACCAGCGGGACACCGGTGCCGACGGCAAACAACAAGGCGCCGATCGGAGGCCCGACGAGTTGGTTGGCGGCCGTGCCGGTGGCATAGAGACGCGCGTTCGCTTTACTGAGTTGCTCTTTCGGTACTGCGTTGACGAGCAGTGCACCAGATGCGCTGTCAGCCAGCGTTTCCGCAGTACCGAGTAGGAAGAGCGTCAAATAGACCGCCCACAACGGCGAAACACCAACCAGTACTGCGATGCCGAGCGCGGCCAGCACAACCGCTCGGAAGGTGTCAGCGGCAACGACCACCAGTCGGCGGTCGAGCCGGTCGACCAGTGCTCCACTGAGCAAGGCAAAGAGTAGCCAGGGCAACTGTTGCACGAAGGCGGCGATGCCGACGGCAAGTGGTTCATCGGTGATCGAGGCAACCAAAAGTGGGCCGGCGGCAAGCATCGCGCCGTCGCCGAGATTGGAGATGGCCGAGGCCGGCCAGATCCTGCGGAAATCCTGGCCCAGTTCAGCGGGCAGGAGAAAGGTACGAAGGGCACGCATCGGAACTCCCGGAGGGCATGACGGCAGACTGGACTGGCGACGTCACCCGACGCCGCCGGATCGTCCGGTCAGTCACCCCGCGTCAGCAGCAGCTCAGCGAGCCGACCGGACGGCACAAGCCATGTCCTCCGACGACCTGGACATCGCTCCCACCTCCCGTCTCCGTTCAGGCGAGCGCACCTGCACCCGCCCACTCCCGCAGACCTTACCGACCGAAAACACCCCCGCCCACCCCATTACGCGGGTGCCCCGATCCACCGGCTATCCCCCAGGAGCGCTATCCTCGACCCTCGGCGACCACCCACGGGTGACCGCCTGGAGGGTTCGCATAGTGGCCGAGTGCGCTGGTCTTGAAAACCGGTATGGCGGGTGACCGTCATCGTGGGTTCGAATCCCACACCCTCCGCTTACACGGTACTCAGGATGAGCTTCTGACCTGCGCAAACGCCGTCGAGCCGTAGCCGGCGAGCTTGTCCGGCCATGCCCGGCCTTGCAGATGCCATGTACCAGGCGGCCCAGACCTTCAATGCCAGGAAGATCAGGGCGCTCGCATATCAAGGTTCTGCAGTTGCTGTTCGGGCGGCCGCGCCTGCGGGGTTTTCCGATCCGAGGGCGCGAGGCACTCGGGGGCGGTCCCGTGTTACCCCAAGAAATCGATGTAGCGCTCCGACGTGGTGCATTCGGACGACCCGAACCTGATCGGCGCATTGTCGAAATCGCAGTCCATCGTGCGAAGGCGAGCAGGGTTCTCCGGCCACTGGAAGTCACATCGCGCCCACGTCCCGAAACCGTGCGCGTTCCTGCAGACATAGATGTTGGCGGCAGTGAAGCCGATCTGCCCGAGTGCTGATCTGCCGTCGCTGTCGGTGTCCCGCACGAAGACGACGTCTCCGTCCCGCTTGATGCACACTGCAGCGTTCGGATGACTGCCGTCGTTGTTGTCCCACAGACAAAAGTCAGTGCGTGCGCGAACTTGGTCAGCAGTGAGGTCGACCTGTTCACCGGTTCCACAGTGAAGCCAGTCGTACGGGCAATCTTCGAAGTAGCTCGCATCAGCGTGAGCACGGGGAACATGCGTTGCCCCAGGAACGACGATCTGCCCGAACCCGAGTACAACACTCGCCGCCGCGATGGCAGCAGCGCGACCTATGCCCTTGCGCAACATTGTCGAACCTCCTCGTCGAGGCGTGATCGTGCGACAGTGAAGCACACAGGGCCGGGTGGTGTGAACGGCCCGAGCTCGGTTGTCTTCCAGACTGTCATTTCGAACCCGTCGTCCCAAAAAGTCGCCGTGACCTGTCGGATCCGGAGTGAGGCATTCGTAGTACGGGTGACGGGCGGCCGGAGGAAGGTCGCCGGACTCACGGAAGGTAGGGCGCCATGCGGAAACTGGTCTACGGGATGAACCTGACGCTGGACGGCTACATCGCCGCGCCCGGCGACGACATCGGCTGGGGCGTGCCGAGCGACGAGCTGTTTCAGTGGTGGCTCGACCAGGAGTTGACGATCGGGTTGTTCCTGTACGGGCGCAAGTTGTGGGAGACGATGAGTTCCCATTGGCCGACGGGCGACCAGCAGCCCGACGCCACCCCGGCGCAGATCGAGTTCGCGCGGAACTGGCGGGACACGCCGAAGCTGGTGTTCTCCTCGACGATCGACAAGGTTGACTGGAACACCCGCCTCGTCACCGGCGACGCCGTGGCGGAGATCACCCGGCTCAAGGCCGGCGACGGCGGGCCGATGAGGGTCGGTGGCGCCACGCTCGCTGCAGCGGCTATGCGGGCGGGGCTGATCGACGAGTACGAGATCGCCACCCACCCGGTGCTGGTGGGTGGCGGCACACCGTTCTTCGCCGCGCTGGACAGCTGGGTGAACCTGAACCTGGTGGAGACGCGGACGTTTCCCGGCGGCGTGATCATGACCAGGTACCAGACGAAACGTTGAGCTGTCGGCGGTCGCGTCTAGGGTGCGGCCATGGGTGCTCGGGTTTCGATCGCAGTCGCTTTGCTGTTGCGCGACGGTCTGGTGCTGCTGGTGCATCGCCATCCGTCGCGTCGGTGGTATCCCGACTGCTGGGATCTCGTCGGTGGGCATGTCAAGGCGGGCGAGTTGCCTCACCAAGCGGTTGGTCGGGAATGTCTCGAAGAAATCGGGGTGCAGGTCTACGACCCCGTACCCATCCCGATGACGATCACTGATCCGGCCCTCGACGTGCACGCGTTCCTCGTCACGCGCTGGGACGGGGAACCTGTCAACCTCGCACCGGAGGAGCACGACGAGCTTCGCTGGTTCCGGCCCGGTGAGCTCGCAGGCTTGAAGTTGGCCCACCCGGCCGGCCTGCCGAGCCTCCTGAGTGCCGTCTCACCGGGACTGGGTTGATAGGCAAGTCGTCACTTGCCTATTGTGGGGGTTGTGGGAGAGGATCTTTTCAAGGCGCTGGCTGATTCGACTCGGCGGCGGATTCTCGACGAGCTGGTGGAGCGGGACGGCCAGACGTTGTTCGAGATCTGCACCCGGCTGGTGACGAAGTACGGGATCGGGCTGTCGCGGCAGGCGATCAGTCAGCATCTGGCCGTGCTCGAGTCCGCCGGGCTGGTCAGCACCCGCCGCCAGGGCCGGTACAAGTTCCACGATCTGAACACCGAACCGCTCGAGCGCATCGTCACGCGATGGCTCCGGCCGGACGCACGGGAGGAACCCCAATGAAGATCCACGTGACCAGCGTCTTCGTCGACGACCAGGAGAAGGCTTTGACCTTCTACAGCGACGTCCTCGGCTTCGTGAAGAAGCACGACCTACCACTGGGTGAGAACCGCTGGCTAACGCTCGTCTCGCCGGAACAGCCTGACGGCACCGAGTTGCTGCTGGAGCCTGACAGCCACCCCGTCCTGAACGCCTACAAAGAAGGCCTCGCCAAGGACGGCATCCCGGCTGTCTCCTTCTCGGTGGACGACGTCCCGGCGGAGTACGACCGGCTTCGCGAGCGCGGGGTCCTGTTCATCCAAGCACCCTTGGAGATGGGCAACGTCACCACAGCCATCCTGGACGACACCTGCGGCAACCTGGTCCAACTCGTCCACGCCAAGTAGTCCAGGTGGCCCGTCGGTCGCGCATTCTGGGGCGATGAGCGAACGGTTCGAGCTTGCGCGGGAAGGGCGGCAGCGGGTTGAGGGGTGGGCTACCGGGGCGCAGGTGTTGGGGTTGCTTACTGCGATCCGGGACCTTGGGTGGCTGCGGTTTCTGGGCGAGGCGCGGGAGGTTGGCGAGCTCGGCCAGTACTCCGGGCTGACGCCGGCCCGGTTGGGCGACGTACTGGCCGTTCTGGAGGAGCACGGGATCGTCGAGTACTCCGGTGACCGGGTTCGCCTGAGTCCGCAGTACGAGGCCTTTGCCGCGGATGATGCGTGGATCGGGCTGGACGACATCCTGGATCGGTCCGCGGTGATGGCCAAGCTGGTCCGGTCGGCTGTCGAGGATCCCGGCCCACAGCCGCTGACCGAGGATGACGCTCTCGTCATCGCGAGAGCATCGGGCGGCCGGGCCACCGACCAGACCCGGGCGTTGTTCGAGCAGACCTTCCTTCCGCAGCTGCCCGAGCTGGCCGAGTTGGTTAGTACCGAGCGGTGGCTGGACGTCGGCTGCGGGGTCGGCGGTTCGAGTCTGACGCTAGCCACGCTGTTTCCTGAGATGAGATCGGTGGCGGTCGAGCTGGTGCCGAAGGTCGCCGCCGAGGCGGTACGCCGGGCCGAGGCGCATGGCGTGGCCGATCGCGTCCACATCCGGTGCATGGACATCCGCGATTTGAAGGAAGTCGACGAGTTCGGCGGCGCCTTCTGGGCTCAACCGTTCTTCCCCGAACCGACCCGGGCGGACACACTCGCGGTAATCCGCCGGGCGATCAGACCGGGCGGCCTGCTGTTCATGCAGGAGCACGAACCCGAGCCCGCCCCGAGCGGCAGGCCCGCGTACGCCGTACGCCGGCTGATCGCCCACGGCTGGAACGTGCCCTTCGGCCGAACCGCCGAGCAACTGGTCGGCGAGGCCGAGACGGCCGGCTTCGACCCGGTCCGCATCGCTGCCACCGACGTCGGCCGCTACGCGATCCTCCGTCGCCCGACCTAGCCGGCCGTCCGCAGACGGAGTCTGGTCAGATGATCGTGGTGTAGATCTTCGTGCTGGCCTGGCTGCCGATGAACGGGTTGTTGACGGCCCACAGGACGCCCTCGTTGTTCTCCGGTACGTCGAAGTCGCACATCACCCAGCCGCCGGCCGCGCCGCGGTAGTTGAAGCACTCGCGGTACCAGTTCGTGGACGACTCGTTGTCCTTGATCGTGGCGGCTGCGGACTGCCCGTTCGCCTTGGTGTCCTTCACCCAGACCCGGTCCCCGTACTCCGCGAAGCACGCTTTGGCGCCGGTCGTCGACACGCACCAGACCCCCAGGCTGCCCTCCGGCGGCGCGCCACTCGGCTTCCCTTCCGCCGCCGCGGCCACAGCCGTCGTACCGGCCATGATCAGAACCGCCGTCGCGGGAATCCCGATCAGCCTGCGCACCAGCCTGCTCATGCAATCTCCTCAACTCTTGCGCTGATACTTACGTTGTCAACAAAAAGTCAATCATCCGCTGACCGGCGCACCGGGTCTGGGGGTGGCGTCGTTTAGGGTCCGTGGACATGGTGGATCCGGTTTTTGTCGCCGCTACGCGGGATTCGTACGACGCCCTTGCCGCCGAGCACGCGGACGTGGTGTCGTCCGGGCTGGACGACCGGCCGCTGGATCGCGCGCTGCTCGCCACCTTCGCGGAGCTGGTACGGGCCGGGGGCAACGACTTGGTCGCCGATGTCGGCTGTGGGCCGGGGCGGGTGACGATTTTGCTGTCCCAGCTCGGATTGGATGCCTTCGGCATCGACCTGTCGCCGGGGATGCTGGAGGTTGCGCGACGCACCTATCCGCAGTTGCGGTTCGAAGAGGGGTCGATGCTGGCGCTGGACCTGCCGGACGCTTCGCTCGGTGGGCTTCTCGCCTACTACTCGATCATCCACATCCCGTGGGAGCAGCGGGCGCAGGTGTTCGCCGAGTTCCACCGGGTGCTGGCGCCAGGCGGCGTGGTGATGCTGGTCTTCCAAGTGGGCGACGACCAAGGGCGTCGTACGGAGTTCCTCGGTACTGCGCTGGCGCTCGACTGGTACCGGCAGCAGCCGGACGAGGTCGCCCGAACTGTTGCGGGAGGCAGGTTTCGAGCTGTGGATGACGGCGGTGCGGGAGCGGGCCGACACGGAGAAGACCTCGCAGGGCTACCTCATCGCCCGGAAGCCCGCGCTCGTTTAACTCTTTGCAGGGCGGGCGCTCCGTAGCGTGCGGGGATGACTGCGGATCCGTACGGCGATGAGCGGTTGGTGGGGCTCTACGACGGCGACAACCCGCCGGGGGACGACCACGCGTACTTCCTGAGTCTCGCGGCTGGGGCTCGGAAGGTGGTGGACTTCGGGTGCGGAACCGGGTTGCTGACCCGAGCCTTCGTAGCGCCGGGGCGGGTGGTGGTCGGCGTGGATCCGAGCGCGACGATGCTGGGCTACGCGCGCCGGCAGCCGGGCGCTGAGGAAGTCACCTGGGTGGACGGTGATGCCAGTGCGATCGAGGCCACTGGCGACGCCGACCTGGTGGTGAGCAGCGGGAACACGATGATGCACATCAGCGACGACGACCTCCCGTGGGTCCTCGACAACCTCGCAGCGGCGCTCCGACCGGGCGGCGTCATCAGCTTCGAGAGCCGCAATCCAGCGGCGCGCGCCTGGGAGCAGTGGAGCCCGGAGGCGTCGTACTACGAACGCAACACCCCGGTCGGGCACCTGCGCGAGTGGCTCGAGGTCACCGAGGTGGACAACGGTCGCGTGGTCTTCGACGCCCACAACGTCTTCGTAGACGGCACCAACGCCGTCTACACCACCGTCCTGTACTTCCGCACAACCGACGAGATCCGCGCCGCCCTGCGGACAGCCGGTTTCGAGAACATCGAGGTGTACGCCGGCTGGCACCAAGAGCCGCTGACCGACGAGGCCCGCCTGCTCGTCTTCCGCGCGACGAAGAGCTAATGCCTGTCGAGGATGGGTACCGGCCTCCGACGTAGCTCCTAAAGCCACGAACGGAGGTCGGAGCATGCGGGATCTGGTGGTCACCGAGAACATCACGCTCGATGGGGTGATCGACGCGAGCGAAGGGTGGTTCAACCCCGGTGATGCCGGGGAGACGGACCTGTCCGACGTACTGGCGGCGTTGGAGGCGCAGCGGGAGGCTGCTGACGCCTTCCTGGTCGGACGGCAGACGTTCGAGGAGATGCGCGGCTACTGGCCGCACCAGACCGACGACCCGACCGGCATCTCCGACTACCTCAACACCGTGGCGAAGTACGTGGTGTCCACGACTCTGCAGGACCCGCAGTGGGTGCACAGCACCGTACTGCGCGGGCTGGACGAGGTGGAGGCCCTGAAAGCCCAAGCAGGCAAGGACATCGTGACCACCGGCAGCATCAAGCTGGTCCACTCACTGGTAGCGGCCGGCCTGGTCGACGAGTACCGCCTGTTCGTCTACCCAGTCGTAGTAGGCAAAGGCGCACGCCTCTGGCCAGACGGCTCTCCCACCACCACCCTCCACCTAGCCGAAACCCAACCCTTCCACTCCGGAGTCACCCTCCTGCGCTACCGCACCTAATAGGCATCTACCCACCGGGCCAGGGTTGTGGCGGTTTGGCCGGTGTCTATTGCTTTGGTGCAGAGGTCGAGGGCGGCGGCTAGTTGCAGGGCTAGGGGCTCGGGGCCGAGGTGGCTCACTGCGACAGCAGCCGCCGCATTGAGGAGTACTACGTCCCGCACGGGGCCGGGGTCGCCGGCCAGGACGGAGCGAAGTACTGCGGCGTTCCCGGGCGCAGTACTGCCTCGTAGGTCGGCTAGTGATGACAGGGGTAGGCCTAGCGCGCGTGGGTCGAGTAGTTCCGGTACTGCGTGGCCGTCGCGGACAACCCATACGCAGGACGCGGCAGTAGTCGTCAGCTTGTCGAGGCCGTCGTCGCCTCGGACGACTAAGGCGGTGGAGCCACGGTCAGCGAGTACCTGAGCAATGACCGGCTGCATCCGCGCATCGGCGACTCCTACAAGCTGGTACTGCGGATCCGCCGGGCTGATGAGCGGCCCAAGGACGTTGAACGCGGTCGGGACGCCCAGCTCACGCCGTACCGCAGCCACCTGCCGCAGCCCAGGGTTGAAGCGCGGCGCGAACAGGTAAGCGAGGCCGGCCGTCTCCACGGTCCGCAGTACGTCTGCAGGTGACAGGGAGAGCGGTATGCCCAGGTGCTCAACCAGATCCGCCGAGCCGCCAGTCTGGGACGACGCCGCTCGACCGCCGTGCTTGACCACAGTCACGCCGGTGGACGCGGCAACAATCGCCGCCATGGTGGAGATGTTGACCGCGCCGGTGCCATCACCACCCGTCCCCACGATGTCGACGAACGGCCCCGGAACGTCGACCGCCAGAGCGTGCCGCCGCAGCCCGGCAGCCAGAGCGGCGATCTCGCCCGGCGTCTCGCCCTTGGCCCGCAAGGCGATCAGCAGACCGGAGATCTGCGCCGAGCTGGCCTCGCCACCCACCACGGCATCCATCGCCCACCAGAGCTCCGCACGCGTCAGTTCACGACCGACGAGCAGATCGGAAATGAGCGCGGACCAGCTGCGGTCCGCAGTACGCAACGTCGTTGCCATCGACAGTCCTCGGGGTAGCGCCGACCCGACGAGGCTGGAACATCACAACGGCCGCCTCATCGAGGCGGCCGGTTGGTTACGCGTGAACAAGCAGGCCGCCTAGTCGACGGCCCACCAGCTGCTCAGACGCGTGGTCACGCGACGACAATAACCTAGGAGTACCCGCGGATGTAGTCGATCTGGAACTCGGGCACGAGGTCGTCTCCCGGCTCCGCTTCGTCGGGGAAGTCGAAGACCGCGACCATCAGCTGCATCGGGTACGCCGGCGGGTTGGCGGAGCTGCGAATCAGCTCCCCGTCGACGAAGAAGTCCGCGCGGTCGGGAGTCCAGTCGACGGCGTACAGGTGGAAGTCCGAAGGGTCGAGCGGGAGGCGGACGGCTTCGAAGTCCTCGGGGACCGACGGGTCGCGGAAGCTGTGCAGACCCATGCCGACCTCGACGGATTCGCCGGCAACGACGGACTTGCCGAACATCTCGGTGACACAGATTTCGGCGCAGCGCTCGGGGCGGTCCTCCAGGCCGACCATCCACAGCGCGGCCATCGAGCGGGGCGAGACGACGGCGCGGGCGCGCAGTTCGACGGATCCGTTGAAAGGCGTCCAACCCCAGAACGGCTCCTGTTCCTCGCGAACCACAACACCCTCGCGGTACGGCTGCTGCCCGACCGTGCTGCCGACCGGCCCGGAGAAGTTGCCCGACTGAATCCCCGAGACGCGCAGCGGCGGCGTGTGGTCGTCCTCACACCACACTCCCTGCTCGGGTGGGACGAACAACCGCAGACACGAGTCCTTGAGCTCGTACTGCGCGGCTGTCGCGGCGCGGGAACTCCAGTGGGGCAGGTAGTTCGGCAGCCAGACCGCAGTGTCCAGCGCCGGTCCGTCGAAGTGGTCCTCGAAGATCAGCTGACGCTCTGCCATCCGGTAATGATGGGCGGGCTGACGGCGAGTTGTCACATGATGGGTGCCCGAACCGTCAACGGGTTGACGGACCGCGACGAGAGATTGTGACCTGTGGACGAAATCGAGCGACTGGCCGGCCAGTTCGAGCAGCACCGCGCGCACCTGCGGGCGGTGGCCTACCGGATGCTCGGATCAGTCAGTGAGGCTGAGGATGCTGTCCAGGAGGCCTGGCTGCGGCTCAGCCGGTCCGACGCGAGCGACATCCAGAACCTGGCCGGCTGGCTGACGACCGTGGTGTCGCGGGTCTGCCTCGACCAGCTGCGCAGCCGCAAGACGCGGCGGGAGGATCCGCTCGACGACCTGTACGTGCCCGATCCGATCCTGAGCCCGGTCGACCCGGAGGACGAGGCGGTCCGCGCCGATGCCGTCGGGCTGGCGATGATGGTCGTGCTGGACAAGCTGTCGCCGGCCGAGCGGCTCGCGTTCGTGCTGCACGACATGTTCGGGCTCAGCTTCGACGAGGTCGCCGAGGTCGTCGACAAGACTCCGGCCGCCGCGCGGCAGCTCGCCTCCCGTGCCCGCCGCCGGGTTCAGGGCGCACCGGTCGGTGACAACGACGTGAGCCGGCAACGCGAAGTCGTCGACGCGTTCCTCGCCGCCGCGCGCGGCGGCGACTTCGAGGCGCTGCTCTCCCTCCTCGACCCGAACGTCGTCCTCCGCGCCGACGCCGGTACTACGGAAGGCCGCGGTCCCGCCGTCTCCAAGCTGGTCCGGGGCGCCCTCGCGGTGGTCGAGCAGGCGCTCACGTTCACCAAGCTGGCTCCGCACAGCCGCCCGGCGCTGGTCAACGGCCGCCTCGGCGTGGTCACTGTCGTCGGCGACACCCTGATGGGCGTCATGGACGTGACGCTGCACGACGGCAAGATCACCGAGATCAACATCCTCGCCGACCTTCCCCGCCTCGAGTCCTTCGCTATCCCCGCCTGAGCAACCCGAGCACCCGCTCGCCCTGCCGCTCACCGCTCCCTGGTGGGTTCCGGTGCTCAGCCGGCCCGCCAGGGCGCAGGAGCGTCAGCCAGAACATCGCCCACAGCCGGCGTGCTGTGAGTAGCCGCCGCTGGTCGACCGGGAACCGGCCAGCGAAGCCGGACCAGTCGGTCTCGCGCCCGGCGAGGTGCTCGACCAGGTTCGCCAGCTCGAAGGACAGGTCGCTCACCCCGGAGTCCTCGAAGTCGACGATCCGTACCCGCGAGCCATCCCAGAGGTAGTTCGACAGGTTGGGGTCGCCATGGCCGATGACCGGGGTGCCGGGCAGGAAGAGGCTGTCGACCTCAGGACCACTCAGCCAGGTTGCAGCCGCCTCGTAGGCAGCACCGATGACGCCCACGGCGCAGTACGACGCGATGTCGGCGCGCACCCGAGGAAGGAGCCCCGTGAGCGGGATCGGCTGCAGGTCAGCCGTCGGGAGCGCCCAGAGCTGGCCTAGTGCCGTTGCGAGCCCGTCCAGCTCGACAGGTGTCAGTGCACCGGCCAGTGGTCGCCCGCCGACTCGGGACATCACCAGTACCGGGCCGCTGGGGTCCAGCGAGACAGGGGCGGGGCCGAGATCTGGTGCGTGGCGGGCAAGAGCTTGGAGGGCGGTCCACTCTCGCAGGTGCTCGTCGCGGGCCCACGAGACGTACCGCTTGGTGACGAGCTCGCCGTGGGTGGTGACGGCGTGGGTGTGGGTCATCTGGCGAAGAGTCTCAAAAAGTCTGAGGGACGTGTCAAGAGCGGCCTATCTCCTTCGACGTGTTGGTGAGAACACGGATACGGCGAAGGAGTCACAGGATGAGCACGCAGGCGATTCTCGCGGCAGAGACCACTGGCAGCGACGTGGTGGCGGCTCTGCTCGGCGCTGGGTTCAACGGGTCGGTCCACCGGCCGGGGGACGAGCAGTACGACGTACTGCGGCAGTCGATCGTGCCGACGTTCGACTCGCGCCCGCTGGTGGTTGCGGAGGCCTTCAGCCGGTCCGACGTGCAGGCGGCAGTCCGCACTGCCCGGCAGCTCGGGTTGCCGCTCGCAGTACAGGCGACTGGGCATGGCACGCGTGTACCGGCTGATGGCGGCATCCTGCTCAGGACCTCGGCCATGACGTCAGTACTGGTTGACCCGCAGCGCAAGGTCGCCAAGGTGGGCCCCGGGACTCGCTGGGGCGCGGTGATCGATGCAGCCGGCCAGTTTGGCCTTGCACCGCTGGCCGGGTCCTCCCGGGACGTCGGAGTCACCGGCTACACGCTGGGCGGCGGTGTTGGCTGGCTGGCCCGCAAGTACGGGTTCGCCGCCGACAGCGTCATCCGTGCGGAGGTAGTCACCGCAGACGGCCGAGTAGTGACCGCAAGCGCTGACGAGCACCCCGACCTGTTCTGGGCGATCCGTGGCGGTAGCGGCAACTTCGGCATCGTCACCTCACTCGAGTTCCGCCTGTACTCCGTCCCGCAGGTCCACTCCGGCATCGTGTACTTCGGGATCGACAACGCGGCCGAGACGCTCAAGTTCTACCGCGACTGGTCAGCCACCATCCCCAACGAGCTGAGCACCGCGATCCTGCTGACCCGCCTCCCCGGTACGACGACTCGCGCTCTCGCGATCAAGGCCTCGTACGCCGGTGAAGCCGACTTGGCCGAGCACCTCCTGCGGCCCCTGTTCGAGGTGGCCGGTCCGGTGCTGGCCGGTGAGCTGAAGACGACCCCGTTCGGCGAGTCCGCGATGGGCGGTACGCCGGCCCGCTACCTCGACCTGGTCGACACCCTCGCGGACGACCTGCTCGACGAGCTGGCCAAGCTGCCGAGCGCGACCGTCGAGATCCGTCACTGGGGTGGCGCGATGGCTCACCCGGGTCCCGGCGCCGCCCCGGTCGGCCACCGCGGCGCGACGTACTCGCTGATCATCGACCAGGAGGTCCCCGAGCTGGCGCCCGTACTGCGCACCACCGGTCGCACCTTCCTCAACTTCCTGGCCGACCCGGCCCGCGCGACCTCGGCGTATGCCGAAGCGGACCTCGCCCGGCTGCGCTCGGTCAAGCGCGCTTATGACCCGGAGAACTTCTTCCACCTGAACCACAACCTGCCGCCGGCCTGACGGCAACACAACGGCCCGGCCTCATCCCTCGAGGCCGGGCCGTTGCTCTCGCGCTGGGTGAATCTCAGAGCGTGCCGGAGTTGCCGTAGACCGAGACGTGCACGTGGTCGTAGTGGTTCGCGGTGTCGCCGCCGCGGTCCTCCATCGAACGCCAGCCTTCGCTGCTGCGCTGGACCGTCCAGATCTTCTGCGACCAGATCAGTTCGCTGATGCCGAGGGCCTTGCGGTTGGCCCGGAGCCAGTCGGCGATCTCCTGGCCGAGCGAGCCGCGGACCATGATGTCGAGCGCCCGGCCGGTGGAGTGCTCGCTGCCGCTGTCGCCGCTGCGGAGCCCGCCGTACGAGGTGACCGAGGGGAACATGTTGCAGACCGCGCGGTGCACCCGGATCGCGTCGGCCGTGAGGCCGCTCTCCACGCTCGAGCCGGACTTGCAGGCTGCCTGCGACGGGCTGCCGTCCTCGACCGGCTTGTCCACCGGCTTGGTCGCCGCCAGGTACTGCGCCTTGACCCAGCGGCGGACACCGTCGCGGACGACCTCCGCGAACGCGCCCTTGACCTCTCCGGTGACCGAGACCTTGGTGCCCTTGTCGAGCACGGTCAGCAGGGTGCCGGACACCGGTGCGCTCCACAGGTTCACATCGGTGGTGGTGTATTTGCTGCCGATGATCTTCGGCGGAAGCTCGGTCTTCGTGCTCTCCGCCGCCCGGGTCTTGACCGACGTGGGCTTCGGGATCGGCGCCTGCTTCTTCAGGTGCTTCGCGACCGGCGGAGCCTTCGGCTTCGGAGCCTGGGTCGGTGCCTTGGTCGGAGCGAGATCGAGCGAGGGACGAAAGGCGTCCCGGCTGGTCTGCGTCTCACGCTTCAGCTGCAGGGGCGAGCTGGCGGTAGAAACATCCTGCTTCGGGGTCTCGTCCGGAAATGCGACTGCGGAGCCGGTGGCAAGTAATGCCACCGCGGCGCCGGGAATCGCAACCTTCACGATGCCGGGGCCGATCACCTTCGGGCGCGGATGACGGTGCCGCGCCTGTCTATGCCGTCCTTCAGCCACTGATTCACCCAATCTGCCGAGATCAAAACGTTATCGACCGGAGGAGTCAAGCACACATCCCGGCAAGTCCACCAACCGGCGCGGACTTTTAACGCATTGCGAACATGACGCACGCTCAGCGGAGGGCCGTGCGCCGCTGATCGGTACTACGAGTGGCCGGCCCTGTACTCCGGGTCGCCTGCGCGGTACTGCGAACTCCCGACGGGTTACCGACGAATACGGCTGGGCACCAGATGGAGGTGCCGCCAATCACCGCCCTGGCGGCCCGAGAAACTAGGAGGCTTCATGCTCGTCCTCGGACTGATCCTGCTGATTCTGGGATTCGTTTTGAGTATCCCGATCCTGTGGACGATCGGCATCGTGTTGCTCGTGGTCGGAGCGGTCCTGTTCCTGTTGGGATCCACCGGTCGTGCCGTCGGCGGACGGAAGCACTGGTACTGATCTGGCGGACGGAAGCAACCCCGCGAGCTTCGGCTCGCGGGGTTTTCTGTCGGTTGGGCCGGTTACGATCCGGCGGTATGAAGTACCTCGTACTGATCTACGGCGACGCCCCCACCCGTTCCGCGGACGACCTGGGGGTGGTTCGCGAGTTGACGAAGTTCAAGGGCGAACTCGCCGGGACCGGTGAGCTGGTCAGTTCGGAGGGTCTGTCGGGGCCGGGCGAGGGCCGGGTGGTCCAGGTGCGGGACGGCGTCAAGGTCGTCACCGACGGGCCGTTCGGCGAGGCCAAGGAGCAACTGGCCGGGTTCTTCATGGTCGACGTCGCCGACGACGAGCGTGCGCAGGAGATCGCCGGCCGGGTGTCCGCCTTGGTCGGCGACCGGGTCGAACTGCGCGGCACGCTGCTCACCGCTTGAATAAATATGTTGTCCATGACATCTTTATCCAGCTAGTCTGGGCCGATGGATGATGCCTGGACGATCGAGGAGTACGCCGCCAAGGCCTGGCCGGCCGCCCATGCCGAGAAGTCCGGCGGGTGGCTGTTACGCAGTACGCCGGGAGTAGGGCGTCGCCGCTCGAACTCCGCACTGCCGCTGAAGTCCGGTGGGCAGTCGATCGCCACGGCCGAAGCGTTCTTCGCCGAGCACCAGCTCCCGGTCTGCATCCAGATCGCTCCAGCGGAACTCAACACCGAGCTTGACGCCGAACTGGCTGCCAAGGGCTATCAGCACGCTGCCCCGACGTTGGTCCTCACCGCCAGTACGGAAGAGGTGTTGTCCCGGACTCCGCACGATCAAGCGGTAGTCGTCGAGGTGAGTGACAAGCCGACAACCCCTTGGCTGCAAGGGTTTGTGGAGCTTGACGATCATGGAGACAGTGCAATTGTTGCCGAGAGCGTGCTTTCTCAGTTGGCCGAGCCGGCGGCGTACGTGAGTGTCACTCTGGACGGACGCATCGCCTGTTCGGCACTGTTCGTGGGTGCCCCGGGAATGGCCGGTCTGTTCTGTATGGCCACCCGCGCCGAGTACCGCCGGCAGGGCCTCGCTACTGCCGTCCTGTACGCCGGGGCCGAGTGGGCAAGCAGCCGGGGCGCCGAGCGGCTCTACCTCCAGGTGGAGGCCGGCAACGAACCAGCTCGGCGCCTCTACGAGAGTGTGGGCTTCGCCCGCTCACACACCTACCACTACCGCGTCGCGTGAGGCAGCACGCTTCTTGCTGACCAACAGGCTGGTGCCGACAAGCCCCAGCGCGATGAATGCCCAGCAGGCGGCGAAGGCGACCCGGTAGCCGGACACCAGCTCTGCCGGCGTCGTCCCGCTCGTGTTGCCGACGGCGACCGCCGACAGGACCGCGATACCTACCGCGCCGCCGATCTGGAAGGACGCGTTCTGCAGGCCGGAGGCGACACCGGAGTCCTTCTCGGCGACCTCGCTCAAGGCCGCGATCGAACCGGCCACTGTCCCCGCGCCGAGTGCGGCGCCGAAGATGGTCAGGCCCCAGAACGCCACCTCGAAGTACCCGGACGACACGGTGAGCAGGCTCATCACCGTGCAGCCGATACCGCCCAGCACCAGGGCAACTGCCGCGACTGGACGCGGGCCGATGCGGGTGACGATGTTCTGGCCCAGGATCGATCCGCCGACCGCCATGGCCGCGACCACCGAGGACATCAACCCGTAGCGGACAGCCGACGTACCCAGAGCGTGCTGGGCGTACTGCGTGTAGACGAAGGTCAGTCCGAAGGCCGTGAGCCCCCAGGTCATCCCGATCAGGTTGCCGCCCACGACGGCGCGGGAGCGGAAGATGTGTAGCGGTACGAGTGGTGCGGACGACCGCTTCTCCACCAGGACGAACAGCGCGAAGAGACCGGCCGAGGCGAGTGCCAGCAAGGTGGTGCGGCCGGCCGATGACGTCGGCGCCTCGATGACGGCGTACACGAGAACGATCAGGGCGGCGGTCACAGTGATGGCGCCGGCCAGGTCGAAACCGCGTCGGCCGGGTCCCCGGCTGTCCTTGAGCAGTACCGGAGCCAGTGCGACGACCAGGAGGCATACGGGCACGTTGATGAAGAAGATCCACTGCCAGCCGAGCCCGTCGGTGACCGGCCCGCCGATCAGGGATCCCGCAGTACCGCCGACTCCACTGGTCGCTCCCCAGACGCCCAGTGCCTTGTTGCGCTCGGCGCCGTCCGGGAACGTGGTCATCACGATCGACAGCGCACTAGGAGCCAGTACTGCGGCAGCGATCCCCTGCAGGCCGCGTGCGAACACCAGAGTGTCGCCTGTCCAGGCGAAGCCGCACAGAAGCGACGAGGCGGCGAACAGGAGCAGTCCGGCGATCAGTACGCGCCGCCGGCCCAGCAGGTCGGACACGCGTCCTCCGAGCAGCAGCAGTCCGCCGAACATCAGTGCGTAACCACTTGGCACCCACTGCACCCCACCGCTGGAGAAGGTGAGCTCACGCTCGATCGACGGCACTGCTACCAGCACGATGGACGCATCCAGAATGATCATGAACCCCGCCAGACACAGCAGGGCCAGCGCGTACCAGCGCTTCGGATCGGGAGCGTTCTCCATGACGAGGGGCCTCCAGTACTCCGGACGCCCGGGCCGGGCGTCATCCGCCCGGTACGTCGTACCGCCTGGCGAGGGCTCGACATTTCGGCACCGGCGGTGGAGATTTCTTTCGGGACCTGTTCGGCAGGAAGTCGAGATCGGTGGGGTTTGCTTCGACGTACCGGGTGTGAGGGGGTCGCCGGGACCTCCGTGACCGTCAGGATGGTGCCTGTGAAGTACATGCTGCTGATCTACAGCAACCCGGAGAGCTGGGCCGGTCTGACGGCCGAGCAGCGTGAGGGCCTGTCCCGATCGCACGAGGAGCTGACCAGAGAGCTCACCGAGCAGGGCATGCTGGTCAGTGCCGCCGGCCTGGCCGACCCGATCACCTCCCGGACGGTCCTGGTCCGCGGCGACACCCGGACCACCACCGACGGCCCGTACGCCGAAGCCAAGGAACACCTGGCAGGCTTCTACCTGGTGGAGTGCGACACCATCGACGAGGCGATCGAGTACGCCGCCCGGATACCGGACGCGAAGTACCTGGCCGTGGAGGTGCGACCTGTGATGGACAGCTCCGGGCTGGAGATGTGAGCGACTTCGAGCTCCTGCTGCGGGAAGAGACCCCGCAGGTGCTCAGTGCGCTCGTCAGGCACTACGGGCACTTCGACCTGGCCGAGGAGGCCGTGCAGGAGGCCTTGCTCGCTGCTGCCCAGCAGTGGCCGGCCGAGGGTGTGCCGGACAACCCGCGCGGCTGGCTGATCAGGGTCGGCTCACGGCGGCTGACCGACCTGCTGCGCAGCGAGTCGGCGCGGCGCCGTCGGGAGGAGAACGCGGCCAACCTGGCGGCGCCGGAGGAGTTCGTTGCCTCGGCGCCGGACATCGACGACCCCGGTGGCCGCGACGACACGTTGACGCTGTTGTTCCTGTGCTGCCATCCGGCGGTGTCGGCGGCCTCGCAGATCGCCTTGACGCTGCGGGCCGTCGGCGGTCTGACCACCGCGCAGATCGCCTCCGCGTTTTTGGTGCCTGAGGCAACTATGGCGCAGCGGATCAGTCGGGCCAAGCGCAGTATCAAGCAGGCGGGCAGCACCTTCGAGATGCCGCCCGAGGCGGAGCGCGACGCCCGGATGGGTGCCGTGCTGCATGTTCTGTACCTGATCTTCAACGAGGGCTACACCACGTCGTCCGGTACGTCGCTGCACAGCGCGGAGCTGACCACCGAGGCGATCAGGCTGGTGCGGGGCGTCCGTAGATTGCTGCCGGACGACGGCGAGGTCGCCGGCCTGCTGGCCTTGATGTTGCTCACCGACGCCCGGCGGCCGGCGCGGACCGATGCGGACGGCGGCCTGATCCCGCTGGCCGAGCAGGACCGGTCGAAGTGGAACAAGGAGATGATCCTCGAAGGTGAGGCGCTCGTCTCCGATGCACTCTCCCGGACCCAGCTCGGGCCCTATCAGGTACAGGCCGCGATCGCCGCGGTGCACGCGACCGCGGAGCGGGCCGAGGACACCGACTGGCCGCAGATCGTCGCGCTCTACCAGGTGCTCGAGCAGATCTCCGACAACCCGATGGTCCGGCTGAACCATGCCGTGGCGGTGGCGATGGCGACCGGCCCGAAGGAAGGGCTGGCGATGCTGGAACCGCTCGAGTCGGACAACCGGATCACCGAGCACCACCGCCTCGAAGCGGTGCGCGCGCACCTGCTGGAGATGTCGGGGGACCTGGCCGGTGCCCGCGCGAGTTACCTGCTGGCCGCTCGCCGGACGACGTCGATTCCCGAACGCAACTACCTCCAGTCCAAAGCGGACCGCTTGAGCTGATCCGGTCACAGCTTGGGACGGCTCCTCACCCCGAGTCGCGTGGCTGCCGCGGGTGTGTCAGTTTTGAAGGGTGGATCTCACCAAGGCGTCGCTCCTGCGCGAGATGCTGACCGGGACGGAACTCGGCAGCCGTACGACCGAGTTCGCCCACTCGCTGCGCAGGTTCACCACCCGTACGGGCGGTCTGATGCTGTTCGGTCCGGCCGACGACGAGCCGTGGCACCTCACCGCCCACCTGGACGACGAGCTGCACCGAGCCGGCATCGAGGACATCCGCCCGTCCCTCGTCCGATGGGCGCCGCCGCCGGACGCGCCACCCCATCTGGCCATCGGTCTTGACCGCCTGCGCGAGGCGGGTCGGGGCGAGTCGCTGCTCGTCGTCACCGAGCAGACTCCCGCGGACACGCTGCTGGAACGCATCGACGACGTACGCCGGCGTGGCACCACGATCTTCAGCATCGACAACGGCAACAAGGACCTCGCGTCCCTCTCGCACGAGTCGCTCGTGCCCGAGCTCCTGGTACCGAACAGTTTCGGCGCCGGCTGGGTCAGCCACCCGGTGGGCCAAGACCACGACGAGCCAGACCACGGGCGGCACGCAGTACCGGAGGAAACTCTCACTGCTCTGCGTGACGCCGTGGCGGGCTTCGAAATGACCCAGCACCTGGTGAGCCTCGCGGTAGCCGACGAAGACGCCGCCCAACCAGCCGGTTGGCGCCGCTCCCTCCGCACCTTCATAGAACGCCTCAGCGGCGAACCAGGCTAGGCGCGGCTTAGTCCTGCAGGGCTGCCAGGAGGGGGTAGCGGGTTTCGAGCTCGTCGCTGTCGTCGAAGTCGAAGTTCTCGCCGACCGGTACGTCCGGGATGTCGACGCCGCCCGCCTCGACCGCCTCCCAGTAGTCCGTCTCGGAGCCGCCGGCCGACTGGTAGGCGTGCAGGGCGACGCTCAGCATGCCCTCACCGTTGAAGCCCTCGAAGCCCTCGCCGAGATCCTCGTCGACCACGTCGGCCAGCGAGTCCGGATCCGCCAGTGCGGCCTCCCAGACCTCCCGCCCCTGCGCGACCAGCCAGCCGCGGAAGTAGTCGAACCCGTCGTCGGAGGCGCCACCGTTGATCAGGTACGCCGCACCCCACAGATCCCACCGGTACGACTCCGCCTGCAACCGCTCCAGCTCCACGCCGAAGCCGGCGATCTCCTCCAGCGTCAGCTCACCCAACGCCTTCGTCAACGAGTCGGCGACCCCATCGGGATCCGCCACCGTGTCATCCACCTCAACCCGAGCCGCCTCGACAAGCTCCCAAAACCCATCCCTGTCCACCCCGAAATCGTGTCACGAAACCCGGTCCACAAGCATCCCCTGCCCGGAATCCGTTGCGGGAGCCGGCGAAGGTGGCTCGTGATCGGGCCGCTCGACGACCGGTTGAAGCTCATCTGGCTCAGCCGTTCGGGCCGGCTCGGCAGATGGCTCAGCAGGGGCTGCGGCGGGCGTCAGTTCGTGCTCGGCGTCGTCCGGGCGGCTTGGCTCTGGCTCCTGACCGTCCTGCGAGGAAAGTGCGGTCGAGGTGAGGGACGGGCGTTCCTCGGGCTGCTCCGGAGTCTCTCGCAACCGCGGAGGTGCCGCCGTCCAGGCACGCAGATCCTGCATGACCTCGCCGTAGAAGGTGTTGATCGCGTTCTCGACCGAGTCGATGAAGGCACCTCGCCCCCGGCCCCGCTTGGTGCCGAGTGGCAGGGTGAGCGCCACCTGGAACGATCGGAGTTCCTTGCGGGGATCCTCGATCAGCACTGTGGGTTGCTCGCGGACGTTCTTCAGCAGCTCCGCCGTACCAGGCCCGCGGGAATGCAGGGTGAAGGCTTCCAGCCTGACCGTCTCGGGTGCGTGACGGAGCTGACGCACCAGCCAGTTCACCCTGGTGGTCGGCTTGCCGTCCTTCGGCGCCGCCACATCCACATGGCAGACTGCCTGTCCGGCGCGGAGATCGGCCGTCACCACCAGCGGACCCACGGCATTCGGGATGCTGATCGCGCCCTGCATGGTCCCGGTCGTGCACATCGACTGGACGAGTGCCTGAGAGCGCAGCGCCGGTTCGGCCAACTCCTTCCTGCTGAGCGCCGGAGTGACGTCGTCCCCGAGGCGTCGGCCCAGCTGAAGACTGACATAGCGAAGCAACGCGTCGAACCGGGCAGCGACCTCTGGCGCGCACTTGTCGCCAGGACGAAGCGTTCCGGCCGCAACCGCCTCCCGGGTGGTCACCCACGAGCTGCTCATGTCTTCGAACTGCAAGGCGCCTGAGCGCGGATGTTCGAGGTACCGGATCAGCTCACCGAGGATCCAGGCCTGGTCCGGATCGGCGACGCCGCGGTGTTCTTTCTGCAGCACAGCCTCGGCCAGCACCATCGACCAGGACCAGTGGTGCAGTGCGACTCGCCTGACCTTTCGCTTGTCCACCTTGGCCGGGTGCATTCCGGCCATCGCCGGGATCTCGTTGGAGATCGTGATCACCGCGTCGAACCCCTGCTCGTGGGCGATGTCCAGATAGGCCTCGAGCTGTTCGGTCTCCAGTTGGTTGACACCGGTCTTCACCTCGACCAGTGCAGTCCATTGCTTCTGACCTCGCCGGGCCCGCAGCAGGCCGTCTGGATAGAGCCTCCGCTCCCCGAACTGGAATGGGACCTCGATGAAGGCCTCCAGCGCCCCGGACGGCGCTCCCAGCGGTTGGATCAGGACCCGGCCGAACTCGCGGACCGACGTCATCACCGCCAAGAGCGCCGAAGTCGCCCGTCGTTCCTGCTCGTCCGCTCCGTTGATTCCCGAGGTCGGGATCAACCGCGCCTGGTGCCAGCTTTCCTCTGCCATGTCATTGCCCCCACAGGCATTGGCTACTGCGAGCCCGGACCAGGTCCACATGTTTCGCCCGTCAGTTCGGGACGCTACGCCTTCCGTCACACAACGTGAAGGCCTGAGCGTGATCCGAACAGACGGTGAGGTCCCGCCCTTGCCTACCAGGCGGCGTCGAGGAGGGTTCTGTGGTCGGGGGAGAGGGTTAGGTGGGCGCCGGCTAGGGCGGTGGTGAGGTAGTTGGGGGTGCTGATGCCGATGATTGGGGTGACGGCGGGGGTGCCGCCGGTGAGCCAGGCGATGACTACTTCGTTGCGGCTGACGCCTAGTTCGGTGGCGACCTGGGTGAGGGCTTCCAGGCGGCGGGTGGTGCCGGGGTGGTCGAAGGCCTCGTGGATCGGGCGGTCCTCGCGCTCGTAGCCGCCGGACATCAGCGGGCTGTAGGCGAACAGTTGCTGCTCCGGGTTGCGTACCGCGTAGTCCAGGACCTCGTCGGTGATCCAGCCGAAGCGGTGGTCGTGAGCGTTGTCGCGGACGAGCGGCCTCGGCTGCAGGTACGAGTAGCGCAGTTGCAGGGCCGTCGGGGCCTCCACGCCTTGCTTCTCCGCCAGGCCGCGCATCCGCTCCACCCGCCACAGGGCGTAGTTCGACAGGCCGATCCTGCCGACCGTGCCGGCCGCGACGTGCTTGCCGAAGGCGCCGACGGTCTCCTCCAGCGGTGTCTCCAGGTCGTCGCGGTGCGCGAAGTACAGGTCGATGTGGTCGATGCCGAGGCGGCGCAGCGAGGTCTCCAGGGCGGAGTCGATCGCCTGGGCGGTCAGCCCTTCGGTGCGCTCCGGGAAGCTTCCCGGCCACAGGGGCTCGCAGCCGACCTTGGTGGCGAGCTTGACCCGGTCCCGGACTCCCGGCCGGGCAGCGAACCAGCGGCCGAGCAGTTCCTCGCTCTGGCCGCCGTGGCCGCTCTCGTGCTGCCAGAAGGCGTAGCAGTTGGCGGTGTCGATCCAGACGCCACCGGCGTCGACGTACGCGTCCAGCAGTGCAAAGGAGGTCTTCTCGTCGATGCGGGTGCCGTACTCCATGGCACCGAGGGTGATGTTCAGTTCAGTCATGTCCTTCAGCCTCGATGCTGGAGTGCGCTCAAGGTCAAGACACGGTGTCGCTATTCGAAACGCCGAGTATCAAATAGCGGACCGGCGATGCAGGCCGAGCCCGTACTCCGCCTGCCGGAAGGCAACCCCGCCAAGGTAAGGTTTGTGCTCTTCGGCCTCGGGCCGGGCGCGCTTACCGGCGTCCGCAGGGGTACGGCGGTCAGACGACCGGCTCGGGACCGAGGCGAACATCCAGCCGGTACTACGTGTTGCCGCGCGTCGAGGTCCGCACGATGAGCTCCGGGGTGAAAGTCACGCGCTGGTGCTCGTGATCGGGGTTCGACGACTCGTCGAGCAGCAACTCCGCCGCCGTCCGGCCGAGCAGTTGGCGTGGCTGGCGAACCGACGTCAGCGGTACTGCGGCCGCCGCGGCGAACTCGATGTCGTCGTAGCCGACGATCGCGAGATCCTCCGGCACCCGCAGCCCGAGGCTCACGCATTGCTGAAGCAGGCCCAGGGCCAGCAGATCGTTCGCGCAGAACGCGGCCGTCGGGCGCCGGTCCGCGGGCAGCCCGGCAAGTCGTTGCCCAGCGCCCCTACCTTCGGCAACGGTCAGCGCGCCAGTCAGGACATCGACCAGGTTTGACGCCGGCAGGCCGGCCTTCCGCAGTGCTTCGTGGGCACCCGCGCGCCGGTCGGTGACCTGCCCGATCGTGTTCGGTCCGCCGACGAAGGCGATCCGCTCGTGGCCGAGCTCGATCAGGTGCGCCAGGGCGACCTCGCCGCCCAGCACGTCGTCGACGGCCACCGAGCAGTGCTCGCCGTCGTCGATCGCACGGTCCACCACAACCACCGGCGTACCGCGGTTGGGTAGGTTGCTGAGGCGGGACGAGTCGGGGTTGATCGGCGTGATCAGCACACCCTGAACACGTTGCTGCTCGAGCAGATCGAGATAGTCTGCCTCGCGCGCCGCGTCCTCGTTGCTGTTGCAGAGGAAGACCGACAGGCCCGCCTTCTGCGCGGCCTCCTCGACGCCGCGGGCGACGTCGGTGAAGAACGGGTTGCCCGCGTCGAGCATCAGGTAGGCAATGATCCGGCTGGAACCGGCCCGGAGTTGACGCGCGGACTCGTTCCGGACGAACCCGAGGGAGGCCATCGCGGCCTCGACCTTCGCGCGTGTCGTTGGACTGACCATCTCCGGCCGGTTCAGGACGTTCGACACCGTGCCGAGAGAGACACCGGCTGCCGCCGCGACATCCTTGACCCCGGCTGCCGATCGCGCCGTACCGCCCGACCGCAACCGGCGCGGCTGCCGCCGCACTGCGGGCTTGGCCGCTCGCGCCGAATCCTTCGCGCGTCCCGGTTCTCGTCCCCGCGCGACCTCCTTGGCCGCCCGGGCAGCATCCTTGGCCCCGATCGGATCCTGGGGATCCATCGCACGACCGGCGGCTGCTCCGGCCCGCCCGCTCGCGGGGTCGGCCGAGCGTCCGGTCCGCGCCGACCGGCTCGCTCGGCCGGCCGGGGGTTTCGGGGGACGGGCGGGGTCCGGCGTACGGCGGGCGCGGTCCGCAGCGCCACTCGGTGTCACGCGGCCTCCCCGTGTTGAAACGTGATAGCGGAGGAAGCGTACCCGGTTTCCTGTGGAAAACCTCAGTGTTCCCCTGCGGTTCTCCACAGACTTCGCAACCAGGTCTTGACGCCCGCAGCGGCCCCGATTACCTTCGTGCAATCTTCTTGAAACCTTTCAGCAATCACTGACACCGACCACCCGTACCCGCCGGAGGTGAGCATGCCGACCGAAGCCCCTGTCCTGCGGGTGCGCGAGGTGTCCAAGTCGTTCGGCGCCGTCGCCGCCGTCCAGGGTGTCTCCTTCGACCTGTACGGCGGGGAGGCGCACGCGCTGGTCGGTGAGAACGGCGCTGGCAAGTCCACCATCGTGAAGATGCTGGCGGGAGTGCACCGTCCGGACGCCGGCACCCTCGAGCTCGACGGCGTGCCGGTCGAGCTGAGCACGCCGGCCGACGCCAAGGCCGCCGGGATCGCGGTCATCTACCAGGAGCCGACGCTGTTCCCGGATCTGACCGTCGCGGAGAACATCGCGATGGGCCGGCAGCCACTGGGTCGTTTCAAAACCATCGACCGCGCGGCGATGATCAGGCAGGCCGAGCAGCTGTTCACCCGGCTCGGGGTCTCGATCGAGCCGAGCCGTCCGGCGCGCGGGTTGTCGATCGCCGACCAGCAGCTGGTCGAGATCGCGAAGGCGATCTCCGCGGACGCCCGGGTGGTGGTGATGGACGAGCCGACCGCCGCGCTCACGGGGGTGGAGGTCGAGCGGCTGTTCGCGGTGGCCAGGTCCCTGCGCGACGACGGTGCCGCGCTGGTGTTCATCTCGCACCGGTTCGAGGAGATCACCGCGTTGTGCGAGCGGGTGACGATCATGCGCGACGGCAGGCACGTGTCCACCGACCTGATCAGCGAGGTGACCGTCGACGAGATGGTGCGCCGGATGGTCGGCCGTGAGCTGGGCGCGCTGTTCCCCAAGCAGGACGTGACTCCCGGTGCCGTCGTGCTGAGCGTGGCCGGGCTGACCCGCGATCCGGCCTTCACCGATGTCTCCTTCGAGGTCCGGGCCGGCGAGATCGTCGCCCTGGCCGGGCTGGTCGGCTCCGGCCGGTCCGAGGTGGTGCAGTCGATCTTCGGTGTCGACCCGCGCGACGCCGGCACGGTCAAGGTGGCCGGCAAGACCCTGAAACCGGCCTCTCCCCGCGCCGCGATGGCCGCCGGGGTCGCGCTGGTCCCCGAGGATCGACGGCAGCAGGGCCTGGTGATGGAGCTGTCGATCGAGCGCAACGTCACGCTGCCCCGGTCACGCGCGCTGTCCCAGCTCGGCTTCCTGACCGGCAGCAGTGAGCGACGATCGGCGCAGGAATGGACCAAACGCCTGAAGACGAAGTACGGGCGGCTCCAGGACGAGGTCGGCACCTTGTCGGGCGGCAACCAGCAGAAGGTCGTGCTGGCCAAGTGGCTGGCGACGGCACCGAAGCTCCTCATCGTCGACGAGCCGACCCGCGGCATCGACGTCGGCACCAAGGCCGAGGTGCACCGGCTGATGTCCAGCCTCGCCGCGGAAGGTGTCGCCGTCCTGATGGTCTCGTCCGAACTGCCCGAGGTGCTCGGGATGGCCGATCGGGTGCTGGTGATGCGCGAGGGCCGGCTGGTGGCCGAACTCGATCGCGAGCTGGCCACCGAGGAGTCGGTGATGTTCGCAGCGATGGGACAGGAGGCCTCGGTATGACGGCCGCACCTACCCGCGCGGACTCGCCGGTCAAGCTGCCCGCAGTGGTTGCGGGGCGATCCACGCTCGATCTCGTCCTGCGAGCCCGGGAGCTGGGCATCGTGCTCGCGCTCGCCGCGCTGGTCGCGGTCACCGCGATCTCCAATCCACGCTTCCTGTCCGGCCAGAGTGTCCGCGACATTCTGCTCGGTACCGCGATCCTGGCCGTTCTGGCGGTCGGTCAGGCCGTGGTGGTGATCACCCGCAACATCGACCTCTCGGTGGGGTCCGTGCTCGGCTTGAGCGCGTTCACCGTCGGCACGCTGTTGCGGGATCACCCGGGGCTGCCCGTGCCGCTGGCTCTTCTGATCGGTGCCGCCGTCGGGGGAGCGTGCGGTGCGGTGAACGGAGTACTGGTTCGGTACGGCAACGTCCCGGCGCTCGTGGTCACTCTCGGCACCCTGTACGTGGTCCGCGGCATCACCTACTTCTGGGCCGGTGGCCAGCAGATCAACGCCGACGAACTGCCCGCGGGCTTCCTCGACTTCGGCAACGCGACCTTCGCCGGCGTCCCGTACCTGGTCCTGATCGCCGTGCTGGTCCTGGTGATCACCGGCCTTGTACTACGGAACTACCGCGTCGGCCGCGAGCTGTACGCGATGGGTTCGAGCCCGCAGGCCGCGCGGCTGGCCGGTATCTCGGTTGGACGTCGCACGATCGGCGCCTTCGCCGTGAGCGGCGCACTGGCCGGACTGGCCGGGGTGTTGTTCGCGGCCCGGTTCGGCACGATCGACGCGGCAGCGGGCACGGGGTACGAGCTGAACGTGGTCGCCGCAGTGGTGGTCGGCGGCGTGGCCGTCTTCGGCGGGAGTGGTTCGGTCTGGGGTGCCTCGCTCGGCGCGCTGCTGCTGACCACGATCAGCAGTTCGCTGGCGGTGCTGGAGATCAACCAGTTCTGGCAGCAGGCGATCGTCGGCGGACTGATCCTGCTCGCCATCGGCGCCGACCGGCTGGTCGCCGCTCGCGTCGCCGCGTCTCTGAAACGGCGTCACTCTCAGGAAGGGCGCGCTCATGTCGGCTGACACCACGACCGGAGCCGGCACGGCCGGACTGACGGCCCGGTTCGCCAACTGGAACGTCGCGATCATCGCCGTGACCGTCGTCGTCCTGATCGTCGCGGCCGCGACCGTGAACAACTTCGGTACGTCGCAGAACTTCAGCTTCCTGATCCTCGACCTGCTGCCGATCGCGCTCGTCGCCCTGCCGATGACGCTGGTGATCGTGACCGGCGAGATCGACCTGTCGGTCGCCAGCACGCTCGGTCTGTCCAGCGCGGTGATGGGCTCCCTGTGGAACTCGAACCAGCCCATCGAGACGATCATCCCGCTCTGTCTGCTGCTCGGGGCCTTGCTGGGTGCGGTCAACGGGTTCTTCGTCACCGTTCTCGGCCTGCCCTCGCTCGCGGTCACGATCGGCACCCTCGCCCTGTACCGCGGCCTGGCGTTCGTCGTACTCGGGGACGGTGCGGTCGCCGACTTCCCGGCGCTCTACACCGACTGGGTGACCGGCAATCTCGGCGGGACCGCGATCCCGAACGTGCTGCTGGTCATCGTCGCGCTCGCCGTCGTCTTCGGTGTGGTGCTGCACGCGACGCCGGTCGGCCGGGCCGTCTTCGCGGTCGGCGCGAGTGAGCAGGCAGCCCGGTTCGCGGGTGTCCGCCCGGGCCGCCTCAAGTTCTGGCTGTACGTCGTCAGCGGTCTGGTGGCGGGGCTGGCCGGAGTGCTCTGGACGCTTCGGTACTCCAGCGCCCGAGCCGACAACGGCGCCGGACTCGAGCTGGCGGTGGTCGCCGCCGTCCTGCTCGGCGGCGTCTCCATCTTCGGGGGTAAGGGCGCACTGCCCGGTGTGATCGCCGGTGTGGTGCTGCTCGCTTCGCTGCAGAACGCTCTGCGGCTGTCCGACGTGTCGAACGAGGCGCTCAACGTCGTCACCGGCGTCCTGCTGATCGTCTCCGTCCTGGCTCCCAACCTCGCCAATGCCGTCCGCGGCTCGGTCCAGCGCCGCCGGCACCGGATCACCCCTGTTGTGTAAGGCCATTTGTCCAGAAGGGACAGCTCATGTCTTTCCGCATCTCACGCCGTCTGGCGGTGCCGCTGACGACAGTGGCCGTTGCCTCGCTCGCACTTACCGCCTGCGGTGGTGGCACGACCAAGTCGAGTACTGCGGGCGAGGCCACTGCCGCACCGAGCAGCACCGGCTCGGCCTCGGCCGACCCGAACGCGCCGCTCAAGGAAGGCCTCAAGATCGCCTACCTGCCCAAGCAGCTGAACAACCCCTACACCGATGTCGAGGTGGGCGGCGGCAAGGTCGCGGTGGGCGAGCTCAAGGGTGAGTACAAGCTGGTCGGGCCGAACGACGCCAGTGCATCGTCGCAGGTCAGCTACATCAACACGCTGATCCAGCAGCAGCAGGACGTGATCGTGGTCGCGGCCAACGACCCGAACGCGGTCTGCCCGTCCCTCAACCAGGCCCGCAAGGCCGGGATCAAGGTCGTCTCGTTCGACTCCGACGCCTCGAAGAGCTGCCGGGACGCGTTCATCAACCAGGCCACCACTCAGGGCATCGGCGAGAGCCTGGTGAAGATGGCCAGCGAACTGGCCGGCGGGGCCGGTGAGATCGCCGTGCTGTCCGCGACGCCGAACGCGACCAACCAGAACTCCTGGATCAAGGTGATGAAGGACGAGCTGGCCAAGCCGGCGAACGCCAAGCTCAAGCTCGTCAAGATTGCCTACGGCAACGATGATGACCAGAAGTCGTTCACCGAGGCGCAGGGCCTGCTGCAGTCCTACCCGAACCTCAAGGTGATCGTGTCGCCGACGACGGTCGGCATCGCCGCCGCCTCGCGGTACGTGAGTGCCTCGTCGTACAAGGGCAAGGTCGCCATCACCGGGCTCGGGCTGCCGAACCAGATGCGCCAGTACGTGAAGGACGGCACGGTGAAGAAGTTCGCCCTCTGGAACCCGGCGGACATCGGCTACCTCGCCGCGTACGCCGGTGCCGCGCTCAAGTCCGGCCAGATCACCGGTGCGGAGGGCGAGAAGTTCAAGGCGGGCAAGCTCGGCGACTACACGGTCGGCGCGGACGGTGAGATCGTGCTCGGCCCCCCGACGGAGTTCACCGCCGCGAACATCGACCAGTTCAACTTCTGATCCAGCTTCTTACTTCTGGGGACCCCGTGAATCGCTACTGCTTCTGCCTCCAGGTCAAACCCGACCGCCTGGACGAGTACGTCGAACGCCACCGCACCGTGTGGCCGGAGATGCAAGCCGCTCTGCGTGACACCGGCTGGCACAACTACTCGCTCTTCCTCCGCGACGACGGCCTGCTGATCGGGTACGTCGAGGCCGAGGACCTGGAGGCGGCGCAGCAGGCGATGGCGGCGACCGAGGTGAACAGTCGCTGGCAGGCCGAGATGACGGAATTCTTCACTGGAATCGACGGCCGGCCACCGGACGAGTCATTTGTCCTGCTTCCCGAGATCTTTCATCTGACCCCGAGTACCGAGGACTGATATGACCAGCGTGACCGATGCACTGAGCCGCCAGGAGATCGAACTGCCCTCGTGGGCGTTCGGCAACTCCGGCACCAGGTTCAAGGTGTTCAGCCAGCCCGGCGTACCGCGGTCGCCGGAGGAGAAGATCGCCGACGCGGCCGTCGTGCACAAGTACACCGGCGTCGCGCCGAGTGTCGCGCTGCACATCCCCTGGGACAAGGTCGACGACTACGCGGCGCTGGCGGCGTACGCCAAGGAGCAGGGCGTCCGGCTCGGGGCGATCAACAGCAACGTCTTCCAGGACGACGACTACAAGCTGGGCAGCGTCACCAACCCGGACCCGCGGATCCGGCGGAAGGCGACCGACCACCTGCTCGAGTGCATCGACATCATGGACGCCACCGGCTCGCGGGACCTGAAGCTGTGGTTCTCCGACGGCACGAACTACCCGGGCCAGGACGATCTGTGGGATCGCCAGGACCGGCTGGCCGAGGCGCTCAAGGAGGTGTACGACCGGCTTGGTGACGACCAGCGCATGCTGCTGGAGTACAAGCTGTTCGAGCCGGCCTTCTACGCGACCGACGTCCCGGACTGGGGTACGTCGTACGCGCACTGCCTTGAGCTGGGACCGAAGGCGACGGTGTGTATCGACACCGGTCATCACGCCCCCGGGACCAACATCGAGTTCATCGTGGCGTTCCTGCTCCGGGCCAACAAGCTCGGCGCGTTCGACTTCAACAGCCGGTTCTACGCCGACGACGACCTGATGGTGGGGTCCGCGGATCCGTTCCAGCTGTTCCGGATCATGAACGAGATCGTCCGCGGCGACGCGCTCGACCCGGATCGTGGCATCGCCTTCATGCTCGACCAGTGCCACAACATCGAAGCCAAGATCCCGGCCATCATCCGCTCGGTGATGAACGTCCAGGAGGCGACGGCCAAGGCGCTGCTGGTCGACCGTGACGCGCTGCGCAAGGCCCAGCAGGACGGTGACGTGCTGGCCGCGAACGCCGCGGTGATGGATGCCTTCAACACCGACGTCCGCCCGCTGCTCGCCGACCTTCGGACCTCCCAGGGTCTCGACCCGGACCCGATCGCGGCGTATCACCGCAGCGGCTACTTCGAGCAGATCAGCAAAGACCGAGCCGACGGCCAGCAGGCCGGATGGGGAGCATGATGACCGTTTCTGATTCTTCCCCCACCCCACCGCCCCGGTCGGGGCCTGTAGCCGAGCTTGTTGCGCGAAGCAACAGATTGGGTGCCGACCCGCGCAACACGAACTACGCGGGCGGCAACACGTCCGCGAAGGGCACGGCCACCGATCCGGTGACGCAGCAGCCCGTCGACCTTGTGTGGGTGAAGGGTTCCGGCGGTGACCTCGGCACTCTCACTGCCGCCGGGCTGGCGGTACTACGGCAGGATCGGCTGAACGCGCTGGTCGAGGTCTACCCCGGCGTGGACCGTGAGGACGAGATGGTCGCGGCCTTCGACTACTGCCTGCACGGTAAGGGCGGTGCCGCGCCGTCCATCGACACCGCGATGCACGGTCTCGTCGACGCTTCGCACGTGGACCACCTGCACCCGGACTCCGGGATCGCGCTGGCCACCGCGGCCGACGGCGAGAAGCTGACCGAGCAATGCTTCGGTGACCGGGTCGTCTGGGTTCCCTGGCGCCGGCCCGGGTTCCAGCTTGGGCTGGACATCGCGCAGGTGAAGAAGGACAACCCGCAGGCGATCGGCGTCATCCTCGGCGGCCACGGCATCACCGCCTGGGGCGACACGTCCGCCGAGTGCGAGGCGAACTCACTCGACATCATCCGTACCGCGGAACGCTTCCTCGCCGAGAAGGGCCGCCCTGAGCCGTTCGGCGCCGTCGTACCGGGGTACGAAGCGCTGCCCGAGGCGGAGCGGCGGGAGCGGGCCGCGGCGTTGGCGCCGGTGATCCGTGGGCTCGCGTCGACGGACAACCCGCAGGTGGGGCACTACAACGACTCGGAGGTCGTGCTCGAGTTCACCGCTCGCGAGCGGCTCGCCGAGCTGGCCGCTCTGGGCACCTCGTGCCCCGACCACTTCCTGCGGACCAAGGTCCGGCCGCTCGTCCTCGACCTGCCCCCGACGGCTTCGATCGAGGACGCCACTCTCCGGCTCAGGGAGCTGCACCTTCAGTACCGCGAGGACTATGCGGCGTACTACGACCGGCACGCGACGCCCGACAGCCCGCCGATGCGCGGGGCCGATCCGGCGATCGTGCTGGTGCCCGGCGTCGGGATGTTCAGCTTCGGCAAGGACAAGCAGACGGCTCGCGTCGCCGGTGAGTTCTACGTGAACGCGATCAACGTGATGCGCGGTGCCGAGGCCGTCTCGACGTACGCGCCGATCGACGAGAGCGAGAAGTTCCGGATCGAGTACTGGGCGCTGGAGGAGGCGAAGCTGCAGCGGATGCCCAAGCCGAAGCCGCTCGCCACCCGGGTCGCCTTCGTCACCGGTGGTGGTTCCGGCATCGGCAAGGCGATCGCCCAACGGCTGGCCGCGGAGGGCGCCTGCGTCGTCGTCGCCGACCTCGACCTGGCCGCCGCCGAAGCCGTTGCCAAGGAGATCGGTACTGCGGATCGCGCGGTGGCCGTCGGCGCGGACGTGTCGGACGGCGCGGCCGTCGAGCAGGCGATGCGGGAGGCTGTGCTCGCGTTCGGTGGCGTGGATCTGATCGTCAACAACGCCGGCCTGTCGATCTCGAAGCCGCTGCTGGAGACCACTGAGAAGGACTGGGACCTGCAGCACGACGTGATGGCGAAGGGATCGTTCCTGGTCTCTCGTGCTGCCGCGAAGGTGCTGATCGACCAGGGCATCGGTGGGGACATCGTCTACATCTCCAGCAAGAACGCGGTCTTCGCCGGTCCCAACAACGTCGCGTACGGTGCTGCCAAGGCCGACCAGGCTCACCAGGTCAGGCTGCTCGCGGCCGAGTTGGGTGAGTACGGCATCCGCGTCAACGGGGTGAACCCCGACGGGGTCGTCCGCGGTTCCGGGATCTTCGCCAAGGGCTGGGGTGCGCAACGCGCCGCGGTATACGGCGTACCGGAGTCGGAGCTAGGTGCGTTCTACGCGCAGCGCACGTTGCTCAAGCGCGAGGTGCTGCCGGAGCACGTGGCCGCGGCTGTCTTCTCTCTCGCTGCTGGGGATCTGTCCCTGACGACAGGCCTGCACGTACCCGTCGATGCCGGCGTCGCCGCCGCCTTCCTGCGCTGAGGAGTTTGTCATGTGGAGTAGCGATCCGAGTCGTTCCGTGGACGGGCATGGCGTGCTGCCGTGGGTCGAGCCACGGAAGACTCGGATCGGGCTGGTCGCGGGTGGGCTCGGCGCGTACTGGCCGCAGTTCCCCGACTTGCTCCCGCAGTTGCAGGCATCGGCGCGACGGGTGTCCGAGCGGTTCTCCGCACTCGACTGCGAGGTGGTCGACGTCGGCTTCATCTCCGACGCCACCGAGGGAGCGGCCGCAGCCGAGAAACTCAGGCTGGCCGACTGCGATCTGATCGTCGGCTTCCTCACCACCTACATGACCGCGTCGATGCTGGTCCCGATCGCCCAGCGCAGCGGAGCCCCGGTCCTGCTGCTCAACCTGCAGCCGACGGAGTCGATGGATCACGCGTCCTTCGACACCGGCGCCTGGCTCGCGTACTGCGGCGCGTGCCCGCTGCCGGAGATGGCGAACGCCTTCGAACGCTGCGGCATCGACTTCCGCTCGGTCTCCGGGTACGTCGAAGACGAACGCGCGTGGGCCCGGATCGAGCGGTGGCTCAAGGCGGCGGGAGTCCGGGCCGCGCTCCGGCACGGGCGGCACGGTCTGCTCGGGCATCTCTACCCGGGCATGATGGACGTGATCACCGACCCGACGCTGGTCTCCGCGCAACTCGGCGGCCACGTCGAGATCCTCGAGATCGACGACTTGCGAGTGCGGGTCGAGAAGGTCACCGAGGCCGAGACGAACGACCGCATGAAGGTCGCCCGGGAGATCTTCGCCCTGGACGAGTCGGTGGTGGAGGACGACTTCCGCTGGGGTGCGACGGTGTCAGTCGCGCTGGACCGACTCGTCGAGGACTTTCAGCTCGACACACTGGCCTACTACCACCGCGGGCTCGACGGCGAAACCCACGAGCGGGTCGCCGCCGGGTTGATCCTCGGCGCATCGTTGCTCACGGCAAGGGGTGTGCCGGCAGCCGGGGAGTACGAGCTGCGGACGTCGCTGGCCATGCTGGTGATGGACAAGCTGGGCGCGGGTGGTTCGTTCACCGAGCTGCAAGCACTGAACTTCCACGACAACGTGGTGGAGATGGGACACGACGGCCCGGCCCACCTCGCGATCAGCGCGAAGAAGCCGCTGCTCCGTGGGCTCGGGGTGTACCACGGCAAGCGTGGCTGGGGCGTCTCGGTCGAGTTCGACGTGAAGCACGGCCCGGTCACCGCACTGGGGCTCGGGCAGTTGCGCGACGGCTCGTTCCGGTTGATCGCCTCGGAGGGTGAAGTCGTGCCGGGTCCGCTGCTGCAGATCGGCAACACCACCTCCCGCGTCGACTTCGGCTGCGACCCTGGCGAGTGGACCGACGCCTGGTCAGCCTCCGGCGTAGCCCACCACTGGGCCCTCGGCACCGGCCACCGCGTGGAAGAGCTGAAGGCGGTAGCTGACCTGCTCCACCTCGACCTCCGCGTTGTGAAGGTCTGATATGGCCCTGAATCTCGCAGCAGTGGACCTAGGAGCATCGAGCGGCCGTGTCATGCTCGGCCGCGTCGACGCGGGCACCGGTGGCGGGCGGCTGGACCTCACCGAGGTGCATCGCTTCTGGAACGGTGCAGTGCGACTCGGCGAGACACTGCACTGGGACATCCTCGCGCTGTACCGCGAAACCCTCGTGGGGCTGGCTGCGGCAGACCGCCTCGCCCGCGCGACCTCCGACGGCCCGCCACTCGCCGGAGTAGGCATCGACTCCTGGGCTGTGGATTACGGGTTGCTCGACAGTGACGGGAAGTTGCTGGGCAACCCCGTGCACTACCGTGACGCCCGGACGAATGGCGTGATGGAGCGGGTGCTCGCGAAGATCCCCGCGGACGAGCTGTATGCGGTGACTGGGTTGCAGCAATTGCCGTTCAACACGATCTACCAGTTGGCTGCTGAGCAAGGTCTCGACCGGGCCGCGACGTTGCTGATGATCCCGGATCTGCTCGGTTACTGGCTGACCGGTCAACGGGGCGCCGAAGCAACGAACGCCTCCACCACCCAGCTGTACGACGTGCGGGCGCGCGGATGGAACGAGAGCCTCGCCCAGCGGATCGGCGTACCGGCTGGGTTGTTGCCGGAGATTCGGGAAGCGGGGCAGGTGATCGGGACTTTGCTGCCTGCCGTGGCCGAGGAGACCGGGCTTGATCCGGCGACCCCGGTCATCGCGGTCGGATCGCACGACACCGCATCGTCGGTCGTCGCCGTACCGGCCGCGGAGGGCGAGCGGTTCGCCTACATCTCTTCGGGGACGTGGTCGCTCGTCGGGCTGGAGCTCGACGAGCCGGTGCTCACGGCCGAGGCACAAGAAGCGAACTTCACCAACGAAGGCGGTGTCGACGGCCGGATCAGGTTCCTGAAGAACGTGATGGGGCTGTGGATCCTGCAGGAGTGTCTGCGGGTGTGGGGTGACGACGATTTGCCGGAACTGCTGCGCGAGGCTGCGGCGGCGCCGGCGTTCGCAGTACTGGTCGATCCCGACGACCCCAGTTTCCTTGCCCCAGGCGACATGCCGGGGAGGATCGAGGAGTTCTGTGCGCGCTCCGGGCAGGATGCTCCGCGATCGCGGGCGGCTGTCGCGCGGTGCGTGCTGGAGAGTCTTGCGCTGGCATACCGCCGGACGCTGCGGCTGGCGCAGGACGTCGCCGGCCGAGAGATCGACGTCGTGCACGTGATCGGCGGCGGTTCGCAGAACGAGTTGCTCTGCCAGCTGACCGCCGACGCTTGCGAACTACCAGTCCTCGCCGGGCCCGTGGAGGCCTCGGCGCTCGGCAACGTGCTGGTCCAGGCGCGAGCGCTCGGCGAACCACTCCCCGACCTGACCGCTATGCGCGCACTGGTCCGCGCAACCCACAAGCTGCGGCACTACCACCCGCAGGGCAAACCGGCCGACTGGGACGCCGCCGAGTCCCGGGTGTTCGGAACAAGGTGATCCGATGACCATTCTCCAGAACAACCCCCTCGCCCCGGAAAACCGCACCCACCCCCGAGAACCCCACCTCCGCCCCGTTCCACGCGACCCCTCACACGACGTGGCGCGAGATGAGGAACCGGGGGACCTGCATGCGCGCGAGCAGGTGGCGCGCGAGCCGCGGGACCTGCGTCCCCGTGAGCAGTTGAGACGGGCTGATCGCGCGCGGGAGCTGCAGGCGGGCGAGCAGGTGGGGCGTGATCCGCAGCCGCAGGACACCTTGACTCGGGAGGCGTTCGCTCGGGAAGCACAGGCGCGCGACCTCCACGCCCACGACCCGCTCGACCGCGAGCTGCTAGCCCGCGAGGCGTCAGCTCACGAGACGCTCGGCCGCGACGTCCGGGCGCGCGACGCACTGGCTCGAGTCAGCCGGGGAGCGCACCGCGAGATCAGCCACGACGACCTCCAACTCCTGCGCCTCCTCGCGACCGGTCTACCAATGGACTCAGTCGCCCGCCGCCTCGACCTCTCAGAACGCACCGTACGCCGCCGCACCCGCGCCGCCTGCGACCGCCTAGGCTTCGGCACCGCCGTAGAAGCCATAGTCTGGGCCGCCCGCCGCGGCCTCCTCTAACCCGCCCTGCGTCGCCTCCTCTGCAGCGCCGCCTCGTCCTCTAACTCACGAGCATCCTGTAGTCCGTCGCAGCCTCTGGTGAATGCTCGCGGCGGGGGAGAACGGTGCCGTTGTCGCCGTTCCAGCGTATGTGGTGTCCAGAACCGACTGATGCTTGGACCCCTTGTGGCGCAGGGATCCGAGGCATCAGTCCGGGTGGGACCGAGGGGCGCTCAGCTCGTCGCGGGCAGCTGGGGGTGGTAGCTCAGGATGGCGATGCCGGTGTCGAGGTGGGTTTGCCCGGCGAGCTCCAGCTCCACCACCGGACCACCCTCGCCGAACAGTCGCTGTCCGGTGCCAAGGACGACCGGGCAGACCATGAGATCCAGTTGGTCGACCAAGCAATTGCGCAGCAGCGAGCGCATCAGCGTGACGCTGCCGTACATCAGGATGTCCTGGCCGTCCTCTTCCTTGATCTTCTTCAGCGCGCCGATCGCGTCGCCTTTCAGCAGGCGCGCGTTCCACGTGAGCGGCTCGGCCAGGGTCGTCGAGGCGACCAGTTTCGGAATCGCGTTCAGCCGGTCGGCGTACGGTCCTGCGTTGTTCGGCCACGCCTTGGAGAACATTTCGTAGGTGCGCCGGCCACACAGGAAGTAGTCACAAGACCGCAGGCGTTCAAGTGATCGCTTTCCGGCCTCTTCGTTGAAATACCGATTCGCCCAACCACCGCGCTCGAAACCGGCCATCCCGCCCGGATCCTCGGCGATACCATCGGCCGTCACCAGAGTCGAAACGATGATCTTCCGCAACGTCGTCCATCCTTCACGCCCAGTGGGCTGTCCACGAACTGACCCGATACTGCGATTCTGGTCTATACAACTTCCCCAGCGCGTGGCAGGTCAACCCGCTGGACTCATCGCAGGAGTACGCGGCAAGGGCGGGTGGGAGCAGCCGGAGCAGGACGCGACGAAGGGAGCGTCCAGCGGAGGCCGCGCGGGGTGAACCCAGCCACCCACCACCCACCGCGATCTCGGGTGCCCCGCAAGTGATCCGGCTTCACCCACCGGGCAACCCGCCCACCCAGCAGCCACCGCCAACACGCGAACCCCGCGACCTGCCCGCTTTCATCAAGCAGGCGACGAAGGAGCCTGCGCGCCGAACTCATCGCAGGAGTACGCGGCACGGGCGGGTGGGAGCAGCCGAAGCAGGACGCGACGGAGGAGCGTCCGGCGCAGGCCGCGCGGGGGTGAACTCAACCACCACCCATCCACAAGCCGATGCCAACACGCACACTCCGCGACCTGCCTGCTTTCACCAAGCAGGCGACGAAGGAGCCTGCGCGCCGAACTCATCGCAGGAGTACGCGGCACGGGCGGGTGGGAGCAGCCGAAGCAGGACGCGACGGAGGAGCGTCCAGCGCAGGCCGCGCGGGGGTGAACCCACCACCACCCATCCACAAGCCGATGCCAACACGCGTACCCCGCGACCTGCCGCTTTCACCAAGCAGGCGACGCAGGAGCCCGCGCCAGACTCATCGGAGGAGTACCCGGCAAGGGCAGGCGGCGCGGGCGACTTACCCCACCCCACCAACCGACGAGGTTGGTAAATCAGATGAGGTAGCGGAATTCGGCGGAGTCTGGCTTGATGCGTTCGATGTCGAGGGGGGCTGCTTCCATTCGGTCTAACAGGCCGGTGAGGTCTGTCGGGCGGCCGATTTCGATGCCGACCAGGGCGACGCCGGTCTCGCGGTTGTTGCGCTTCACGTACTCGAAGAGCGTGATGTCGTCGTCGGGCCCGAGCACATCGTCAAGAAACTGCCGCAACGCACCCGGCTCCTGCGGGAAGGTCACCAGGAAGTAATGCTTGAGTCCCTTGTGGACAAGCGACCGCTCCAAAATCTCGCCGTACCGGCTGACGTCGTTGTTCCCGCCCGACAGCAGGCAGACGACCGTCTGTCCCGGCTTGACCTCCACCCCGTTGCCGAGCGCGGCCGCCGACAATGCTCCTGCCGGCTCAGCGATCAACCCGTCCGTTTGGTAGAGCTCGAGCATCTCGGAGCACACCAGCCCCTCGGGCACAGACATCAACTCCACACCGGCAGCCGATACAAGCGGGAGCGTCACGTCACCGACCCGGCGTACGGCGGCGCCGTCCACGAAGCTGTCGAGATGCGGCAGCGTGACAGGCTCACCAGCAGCCAACGCAGCAGCCATACTCGCCGCCCCCGCAGGCTCAACCCCGACAATCCGTACTTCGGGATGCCGCTGCGCCAACCAGGTCGCCACCCCGGCGATGAGCCCACCTCCACCAACAGGCACCACCAGTACGTCGGGTGCATGGCCGAGCTGCTCAATGAGCTCGACAGCGACCGTTCCCTGTCCTGCAACGGTTCTCGGATCGTCGAAAGCGGGCACCAGCGTCGCGCCGGTCGCCTCCGCCTCGGCAAGAGCAGCAGCGGCGGCATCGTCATAGGTGTCGCCGGTCACGATGACCTCGACCTGGTCACCGCCCAGAGCCGCGATCCGGTCGCGCTTTTGCCGCGGCGTGGTCCGCGGTACGAAAACCCGCCCATGCACGTCGAGGGTGTGGCACGAGTACGCCAGACCTTGCCCGTGGTTGCCCGCGCTCGCACAGACCACGCCGGCCTTCTTGGAAGCGGCGTCGAGCTGGGCGATCAGGTTGTAGGCGCCGCGCAGCTTGTAGGAACGGCCGATCTGCAGGTCTTCGCGTTTCAGCCAGACGTCGGCACCGGTGCGTGCGGAGAGTCGCAGGTTGCGCTGCAACGGAGTCCGGACGGCGACCCCGTCGAGGCGCCGGACGGCAGCCTCGATTTGCCCGACGTCGACCGTGTTTGAAACAACTGAATGCCTGCCCTGCATGACGTTCCTTCCCGTGCATCTGCACGATCTCCAACGAATTGCTCGCTGCACAAGACACGCTACGTCCAGAGTTCGGACCGCCGGACACCGTTGCGCAACAGGTGGTTTTTTCAGGAGTGAAAAGGGTCTGGCGTGGGCAGTCTAGTTCTCATACGCTCACTCGGTGTAACGGCCAGGGGTCTGGACGGGATGAGCCGAGTAAACCGGTCAACGGGGACTGGAGGGCACAGATGGAATCGATTCCGTTCAGTCTGTGGGGCGACGCGTTGTGGTGTGGGCAGGAAGTCGTGCGGGAGGCTCCGCACGAGCAGGCGATCCGTCGTCTGTTCCCTGACCCGATCCCGGCTCGCGGCGCAGACCTGGACACCACCGCGGATCTTGTCCCGGAACCGCGAAACCGCTTCGACCCCCGCTCGATCGCAGTTCGGGTGCAGGGCAAGGTGGTCGGCTACCTGCCGCGGGACGATGCGCACCGGTACCACCCGGTGTTGTCGCAACTGGTGGCACAGGGCCTGCAACCGCAGGTGCCGTGTCACTTGTGGGTCAGTGAATGGGAACCCGCCGATTGGGAGGGCAGAGGCGATCACGGCACCGAGTTCCATGCCAGCGTCGCCGTCGCTCTGGGCCAGCCGCACATGCTGGTCCCGGTGAACCTGCCACCGCCCGGGAGCTACCACCTGCTGCCGCCGGGCAGCGGGATCGTCGTACCGGGAGGTGAGGTCCATCCGGATGTTCTGGCGCCGTTCTTCCGGCCGGAAGGCGAGTGCTGGGCATACGGGACGATGCACGCGGTTGAGGAAGAGGACGGGTTCCAGGAGCGGCACCAGATGGTGGTGGAGGTCAGGCTGGACGACGAACCCGTCGGCCGGTTGAGTCCTCGCCTCAGTGCCGAGTTCCTGCCCGCCATTCACTATCTGGCGGACATGCGGGCCGAGACGGCCGCACGAGTCGCCGTACGCGGCGACCGGACAGCATCGGAGGTGATTTTGTACGCGGCTCGGAGTCATGACCTGCCGGCGACCTGGCCGGACGGTTTGACCCGGTCTCCAGTGGCTTCACCACCCTGGCACTACTGGGTCGGTAAAGAAGCGAACTGACCTCAAGGCGGCCGCGCAGTACTCACCTAAAAGGTGGAGGCGGGTACTGCGGGGCTACCGAGGGGGTCTACAGGTTCGTACTGAAGGACTGGAAGATCTCGTCCAGGGCTCCGGGCAGGTCGTCGTGCCCGAAGTCCGGGTAGACGCGGAGTTGCTTGGGGCCGGCCAGCTTGTTGTAGGCGGCATACTGCGTCGACGGCGGGCAGGTCTGGTCTTCCAGGCCGATGTAGAGCGTGACGTCGGACTGGACCTTGGGCGCCAGGTGCTGCAGGTCGATGTAGCCGAGTGTCGTGAACACCTCCTGCTCGCGCAGGTGCCTGGGGTCGCGCTTCTTGAACCAGGTGGTGATCTCGTCGTAGGGGCCCTTCTCCAGGTTGAGCTGCCACGCGCGCTGGTAGTCGATCAGGAACGGGAACACGCTCGCAGTGGACTTGATCCCCGGCGTCAGGGCAGCACAGACCAGGCTGAGCCCACCGCCCTGGCTCCAGCCAGTGGTGCCGATCCTGGTTTCGTCGACCTCCGGCAGGGCGCCGATGATGTCGGCAAGCCGGCGGGTGTCCAGGAAGACGTGCCGGTACAGCAGCCCCTCCGGGCCGTCGTCCAGGCCCTCCACGAGGTGGTTGCGCAGCGAGAAGCTGTTGGCCTGCTGCGACTCGCTCCGGAACGCCACCTGCTCGCGTACGTCCAGAGCGGCCACAGTGAACCCGCGGGCGGCGTACGGGAGCAGCTCGACCCACTTGGGCTGCTCGCCGCCGTACCCGTGGAACATCAGCACGGCCGGGCCTTCGGCGTTGTGCGGCCGGATCACCTTCGCGTGCACGCGGTAGCCGCCGGTGCCGTTGAAGTAGAGGTGCTCGGTCTTCGCGAACGGGAGCGGGAAGTCGGTCGCCTCGGCGAACTCCGTCTCCGGTTCGGTGGCGGCGAGCTCGGCCAGCGACTTCTCCCAGAACTGGTCGAAATCGGCCGGCCGGGGATTGGTCCCCTGGTAGGTGAGCAGTTCCTCGGCGGACATCTCGAACGACAACACGGTCTGCGGGCTCCCTTTGTCAGCTCAAACGAACGACTCTCATTCTGCGGGGTCGCCCGGCTCGGCGGCAGTGCCGTCCCAGATGGTGTAACCGTTTGCCGCGTTGAGTCGCTCGCGCAGGTCCGTCTCGAGCGTGTCCACCTTCGCCGGCGCGAGCCAGTGCACCGGGATCAGCACCGAGTGCTCCTCCTGCTTGGTCCGCAGCACGATCGCTTCACCCTGCGTCGTACCGGTTCGGCCGACCTCGGTGATGTCGGTCCAGGGGGTCCGCAGCCCGCGCACCTGAACGTCGTCGGACCCCAGCTTGAGCAGTACCGGCGGCCGAAGCAGGATCCACAGTCCGGCGAGCACGACCAGCCCGCCCAACGCGGCGAACACCGTGACCACGGCGGTCGGCAACCCGACACCCCACAGCACCGCCGCCACCCCGAGCAGGATCAACCCAGCGGCCGGGATCCCGAGAAACCGCCCAGCCCGCATCCGGTACGTCGTACGCATCGCCCCAGGATCTCACCGGTACTCCGCCCGCCCACCATCGGGATCATCACCGGCGCCGGAGCACCCGCGGACCCGCGGACCGGCGTACGGGTTAGTTGGTGCCGGTCTGGGTCGGGTCGTAGGCGCAGGCGTCGTTCAGGTTCTGCGGCTCGCCGGCCGGCGGCTTGGTGGTGGCCGAGCTCGGCTTCTTGGTGGGCTTCTTCGTCGGGGTGGTCGACGGCTTGCTGGACGGGGTCGACGCGATCGGCTTCGTCTTCGGCTGGATCGCCTTCTGGACCAGCTCCCGCATCGCCTCGTAGTCCGGGTTCTGGCCGGTCGGGAAGTTCTTGCGCTTGTCCAGGTCGACGTTGGTGACGTTGGCGTTCTTCACCTTGAGCCCCAGCGTGACGAAGTCCTTCAGGATCTCGCCCGGGATGTCGGTGCGCAGCAGTTGCTTGCCGGCGGCGGCGATCTGGTTGTACTTCGTCACCAAGGTCTGCGGATTCGCGCTGTTCACCAGCGCGTGGATCGTGCAGCGCTGCCGCTCCTGCCGCGACGGGTCGCTCAGGCCGTACCGGCCGCGGGCGAACCAGAGCGCGTCGCGGCCGTTCAGCTTCTGGTCCGGGCCGGGCTCCAGATAGCCGGACGGCTTCTTGTGCCCGTTCGACCCCGGGCCGGAACCGTAGTCGCCACCGATCGGCACCCGGTAGTTGATGTTGACGGTGATCCCGCCGAGGGCGTCGATGATCTGCTCGAAACCCTTGAGGTTGACCTGCATGTAGTAGTCGATGTCGAGGCCCATCGCCTCACCCACCGACACCTTGAGCGCATCGGCGCCCTCGTTGTCGGAGGCGCCGAGGATGCCCGGGTGCTGCTTCGGGATGTTCTCGTACATCGAGTCCAGGTAGTACTCCGCCTGCTCGGCCGGGCCGTTCGGGTCGTAGTACCCGTCGGGGTAGATCTTGTGGAGCGGAGAGTCCTCGGGGAACGGCATCCGCATCCAGTTGCGGCTGAGCGAGATCAGCGCGGTGTCACCGGTCTTGGTGTCGATGCTCGCGACGATCACGGTGTCGGTCCGGGTGCCCTCACGGCCGACACCGTCGTCGGCGCCGAGCAGCAGCAGGTTAAGCCGGGGCTTCTTCGCCCACGGGTCCTTGTTGTCGACATTGGGCCGGGTGGCGCTCTTGGAGTCCTTCTCGGACTTGAAGACGCCACCGACCAGGTCGCGCTGGGCCATCACGGTCTGCGCGGCGAACGTGGTCGGGACCGCGATGCCGAAGCAGAGCAGCCCGACGAACGCCGAGCCGGTGAACCGGCCGACCGAGGTCAGCGTGATCGGGCGGATCAGCTTGTGCGACGAGACGACGATGCAGATCCACAGGAAGCCGACGAGCAGGACAGCGCCGGTGGCCAGCAGCAACTGGCTCGGGTCGACGGCGAGAGCGAGGACCGAGTCCCGCTGGGTGAGGCCGATGAACGCGGCGAGCACCAGCAGACCGACGTACAGGGTGATCACGAAGGCGCCGAGCTTCTTGCGGCCGCCGAGCACGAAACCGAGGCCGGGGATCAGCGCGCTGAGCAGCGTCAGGCCGATCGCCTTGGACACGGACCGGGCGCGGTACACGCGCTGAGCACGCTGCCGGGACCGGTGGGCGCGAGGCGCGGACCTGCGTCCAGCTGCGCGAGTACTCCGCGTCATGGCTCCGTTCCCTGATCAACGACGTGACGGCGTGCGGGACCTTCAGAGGAGGGTCCCCGATAATCAGACGCCGACACGGCCTCCTTGGTTGACGTGACGTTACGACTCCGTCGATTGGCCAGGTTACAGGTCCCCGAAACCCACCCCCAAGACGACTGTCCGAGCGGCCCGGCAGCCCCACTTTGCCGCCGGGCGGGTTGTCCGGATAGTCTTGGCCGTCGTCGCATCGCAGTCGGATGCAACGGAGGAGGCGTCGCCTAGTCCGGTCGATGGCGCCCGCCTGCTAAGCGGGTTGAGGGTAATCCCCTCTCGGGGGTTCAAATCCCCCCGCCTCCGCAACAAAAGAGCCACCAACGCCCCGCGTTGGTGGCTCTTTCTTTGTGTCAGCTGTAGGCGAGGTGTTTGGCTTCGGCCAGGCGTTCTACTGAGCGGACGGTCATTGGTTCGGTGCCGACGATCAGGTGGGAGACGCCTAGGGACTCGTAGGACTTGAAGGCCTGGGCTAGGTCTTCTACCGAGCCGGAGATGGTGGGGGACTCTGGGTCTGCGACCGCGGGTTGGGTGGGGTCGGTGACTGTGATGCCTACCGTCAGGTCGAGGGTGTTGCCGCCGGCGGCGGTGCGGATGGCGGTGAGGCGGTCCGTCAGCTTCTCGTCCGGTAAGCCGAACCACGCGGTGTTCCACTGGTCCGCCCACTTCGCCGTCAGATCCAGCATCCGCGGGCCGAAGGCCGCCACCAGCAGCGGGATCCGCCGCTCGGGAGCCGGCACGAGGATCGCGTCCTTCACCTGGTGGTACTTCCCATCGAACGACACCGTCTCGCCGCGCACCAAGCGAGCCACGATCTCCAGCCACTCCTCAAACCGCCCGACCCGGTGGTCGGTCGGCAGGCCGAAGGCCTCGTACTCCGGGTCGTGCCACCCCGCGCCGACGCCAAGGATCAGGCGCCCGTCGGAAACCATGTCGAGCGTCGCCGCCATCTTCGCCGTCAGCCCCGGGTCGCGGAACGATGCGCAAAGCACCATCGTGCCCAGTTCGACCCGCGAGGTGCTCGCCGCGACCGCGCTCAGCAGCGTCCAAGCCTCATGCATCCCGTAAACCGTGTCGTCCGGCGCGCGATAGAAGAAATGATCCGCGAGCCACACCGAGTCCAGCCCGGACTCCTCCGCCGCGACCGCCATCGCCCGTACGTCGGTCCAGGCCGGGCTCCCGCCATCCGGACCGTCGTTCCCACCCACCGGGAGCATCACTCCGATTTTCATCCCACCAACCTAGAGCTCCGCGCCAAATCTCCGGTACTACGAACCGGCGTACCGGAATCCCATCAATATCGACCCAAATCGCTTGCCTCAAGCATCTAATGGGTACTGTCGGATCCGTCCGGTTTTCGTGAGGCATCGGGACGCGGTTTCGCGCCCCTCACGAAAGGATGTGGTGGTGATGACGGACTTGTCGGTCCGGCCGTCGGCGTACGACCTCAGAGCGATTCTCGATCTCGCCCTCCCCGCACATGTCGTCGCCCTGGTGGACGACGTCTGGCAACCAGCGTGGCTGATCGGCCGGCAGCATCATGCGGACGGCTGGACGGCGCTGGTGCAGTACACCGCCTCCGACGGACACGAACTCAGCTGCCGGATCCCTGTCGACCGGCTAGGCCCAAGGCCCAACTCCTGAGATCTTGTCGACGGTGATGTGCGTGATGTAACCGCCGGGCAGGTCGTCGCCGGGCAGGAAATCCGCGTCCGGACCCTGATAGGTCTTCGCCAGTTTCCGCAGCAGCTCGACGGCGCCGCCCTCGGTGATCCGCGCCGTGCCCTTGATCACCAGGTACTCCGTCAGGCCCATCTCGTTCTGCCGGTCGGTCTCGATCGACAGCGCGACGCGGGGGTCCCGGCGGATGTTGTGCAGCTTGCGATGGTTCGGCACGTGCCCCATCACCAGCTCGTCGCCGTCCAGCCCGACCCAGACGATCGAGACCTGCGGACTCCCGTCCGGATTGATCGTGACCAGATGCGCCAGCGCATCCGACTCGAGTACTGCGCGCGCACTCTCCGGAATCTCCATGCCGCCAATTTAGTACTGCGTCGGCCGACCGCGCCGGTGCCGACGCGGCAACCCGCCGCAGGACGAAGCGAAGCGCCCCGGTTGTGGCCGGGGCGCTTCGTTTTGCAGTCCGACTGACTGGCTTCCGGGTCAGCAGCCGGAGTACGGGGAAGGTCAGCCGAGGCGGGCCTTCAGCTGGTCGAGCTCGAGCTTGAGCGTGGCCGGGACCTTGTCGCCAAGCTTGGCGAACCACTCCTCGATCAGCGGCAGCTCCGCCTTCCACTCGTCGGCGTCGACGTTCAGCGCGACCTGCAGGGCCTCGGTGCTGAGGTCCAGCCCGGTCACGTCGAGGGCGTCGGTCGTCGGGACGTAGCCGACCGGCGTCTCGACCGCGTCCGCCTTACCCTCGATGCGCTCGATCACCCACTTGAGCACGCGGCCGTTCTCGCTGAAGCCCGGCCAGACGAACTTGCCGGCCTCATCCTTGCGGAACCAGTTCACGTAGAAGATCTTCGGCAGCTTCGCAGCATCGTGGTCCTTGCCGACGGTGAGCCAGTGGTTCAGGTAGTCACCGGCGTTGTAGCCGAGGAACGGCAGCATCGCCATCGGGTCGCGGCGTACGACGCCGACCTCGCCGACCGCCGCGGCGGTGGTCTCCGACGACAGCGTCGCGCCCATGAAGACGCCGTGGTCCCAGTCGCGGGACTCGGTCACCAGCGGCACGGTGGTGGCGCGCCGGCCGCCGAAGATGATCGCCGAGATCGGTACGCCGTTGGGGTCCTCGTACTCGTCGGCGATGATCGGGCACTGCTTGATCGGCGTACAGAACCGGCTGTTCGGGTGGGACGAGAGTTCGCCGGACTCCGGCGTCCAGTCGCGGCCCTTCCAGTCGGTCAGGTGGTTCGGCGGGGTCTGCGAGTAGCCCTCCCACCAGACGTCACCGTCGTCGGTCAGGGCGACGTTGGTGAACAGCGAGTTGCCCTTCTCGATCGTGCGCATCGCGTTCGGGTTGGTCTTCCAGCCGGTACCGGGGGCGACGCCGAACAGCCCGAACTCCGGGTTCACGGCGTACAGGCGGCCGTCCTCGCCGAACCGCATCCAGGCGATGTCATCGCCGAGCGTCTCGACCTCCCAGCCTTCCAGCGTCGGATCGAGCATCGCCAGGTTGGTCTTGCCGCAGGCGCTCGGGAACGCGGCCGCGATGTAGTGGACCTGCTTCTCCGGCGAGATCAGCTTGAGGATCAGCATGTGCTCGGCCAGCCAGCCCTCGTCGCGGGCCATCGCCGACGCGATCCGCAGCGAGTAGCACTTCTTGCCGAGCAGCGAGTTGCCGCCGTACCCGGAGCCGTACGACCAGATCATCCGCTCCTCGGGGAACTGGACGATGTACTTCTCGTCGTTGCACGGCCACGGCACGTCCTTCTGCCCCGGCTCGAGCGGCGCGCCGACCGAGTGCAGGCAGGGCACGTACTTCGCGTCGGTACCCATCTTCGCCAGGACGTCGGCACCCGTGCGGGCCATGATCCGCATCGAGGCCACGACGTACGCCGAGTCGGTGATCTCGACGCCGAACATCGGCTTCTCGGCGGTCAACGGGCCCATGCAGAACGGCACGACGTACAGGGTCCGGCCCTTCATCGAGCCGCGGTACAGCTCGGTCATCAGGGCCTTCATCTGGGCCGGGTCCATCCAGTTGTTGGTCGGACCGGCGTCGGCCTCGTCGACCGAACAGATGAAGGTGCGCTGCTCGACCCGCGCCACGTCGGACGGGTCGGTGCGGGCCCAGAACGAGTTCGGCTTCTTCTCGTCGTTGAGCCGGACCAGCGTGCCGCCGGCGATCAGCTCGTCGGTGAGGGTCTTGTACTCCGCGTCCGAACCGTCGACCCAGTGGATCCGGTCGGGCTGGGTGAGTTCGGCAACCTCGGCAACCCAAGCCAGCAGGCCTGCGTGCTCAGTCGGGGCGTTACTCAGGTCGTAGCTCGTCGGGGTGGTGGCGGCGGCCTCGGCGCTGAGCGCTTCCTCGGTATGGGCAGGGCTGGCGGTTGTCGTCATCGGCGGCTCATTCCCTCTCGCGATCGTCCCGGCGCCGGTCCCGTCCCTCGACGCTGAGGGGGTACGACGTCGGCCGCCGGGGTCTCCGGCGGTTCGATTCAGCTGGCTGGCGGTATGGTGACCTCGCAGACCAGTTGGTCCAGTGGACGCATACCAGTGTGCAAGTGGTACTAACGGTACGCGACCCGGACGCGTGTTGAGAACCGCTGGGACGTGAGGACCGTCACAGAATTCGGGCGACAAGGGCTTTCCCAGCAAAAAGACCGGCCGCGCGAGGAGTCGCGCGGCCGGTTTACGGCTTCAGCTGGTCTGCCGTGGCAGATCTGTTCGGCAGCTACTGGGTCTGACGCCAGATGTCGTTGAGGACGCGTTGCGCCGCCAGCTCTTCGCCGCGGACCGCGGCCACGACCACCCCGACCAGCCAGGACTGCCCGTCGGCGGTGAACGCACGAGTCATGCTCAGCCTGTACTGCGTACCCTGCTGAACCGTCAGCCAGGTGCGACCGTCCTTGGCGGTGGCGGGTGCCGGCGCCTTGAAGGTGGCGGTCCACTCCTGGTCGAAGGTAGCCCGCTCGGCCAGGCAGGCCGCGAGCGTCGCACACGGCCGCAGGGCGATCTGCGCGCCGAGAACCACCGATCCGTTGTTCCGCTCCGTCACCACTCGCCGATAGACCGTGGTGGAAGAGAGGCCCACGGCAGCGGTCTTCGGGGGCCGCGGCCAGCCGAACACGAACGGCAGCCCGATCCCGGTCACTTCCTGTACGTCGGCGCCGCGCTCATAGGTAGCGCCAATCAGACTGACAGCGGGCACCGGCGGGATGTAGGCACCCGGCTTGGGCTTGACGATGCCCGGCTTCAGCGCAGGCGACGGCAAGGCCGCAGGCGAAACCAACGCCCCAGGAGGCGGCCCCGCCGGCCGCTGCTCCTTGGTCTTGCTACCTATCGCACTCCCCACGGAGTACAAAACAGAAAACACAACCAACACAACAACAACCGCAACCGCGCCTCTGAGAACCCCAGCCCAACCCCCACCAGCAGCCCCCGCCGAATCCCCCACACTCAACGCACCACTACTACCCTGCCCGCCCGCACGAGACCCACCGTCTACACCCACACCGTCCGCACCCCCAGCGTTCTCCACACCCGGCGCCCCGGCCGCCCCTCCAGCACTACCGGCACCCGGAGCATCAAGCGCACGACCGGCACCCTGCCCACCGCTCGCCCCCTGAGCACCCAGACGAAGCGCACCAGCCGCACCCTGCGCGCCTCCCGCCCCGGTAGCACCCAGACCCAGCGCACTACCCGCACCCTGCGCGCCTCCCGCCCCGGTGGCACCCAGACCCAGCGCACTACCCGCACCCTGCGCGCCTCCCGCCCCGGTGGCACCCAGACCCAGCGCACTACCCGCACCCTGCGCGCCTCCCGCA
>NZ_JBFAAA010000002.1:165111-597009 GCF_040639475.1 Kribbella sp. NPDC023855 | reverse complement strand
TGCACCCAGACCCAGCGCACTACCCGCACCCTGCGCGCCTCCCGCCCCGGTGGCACCCAGACCCAGCGCACTACCCGCACCCTGCGCGCCTCCCGCAGTACTCCGTGCCCCTCCCGCATCTAGGGCACCTCCGACACCTGGCGTCCCCGCAACGTCGCCCGCGCTCTGCGCCCCCGCCGCACCTCGAGCATGCAGCGCACCGCCCGCCTGCGAGCCGCCGGCACCCTGTGCGCCCAGCGGCGTCTGCCCCGGGAGTTCCGGGATCGGCAGAGCCCCGTACTGCGCCAGCTGGCTGCGCACCGACCCCAGGGACTCCTCGTCATTCCCCACCAGACCGTCCAGCGGATCCAGGAGCCGCTCCGCGCCAGACTGCCCCCGCACCAACTGCGTCACGGCGTACGGACGAGCAGCCGTGAGGTTGGCAGCCCACAACGGCGTCTGCTGCTGTCCCGGCTCGAGTGCAGCCGTGCGGCTGGCTCGGCTGAGCCGCTCGCGGACCTCCCCGTCAGCAGCCGCGCTCTCACTCAGCACCAGCGCGACTACCTCCATGCCCGTGAAGGAGCGACCGCGCCAGATCTCGGCCAGCGGATGCTCCAGCAGTCGCTGGTCCAGCTCGTACCCCGGCAGCTGCGGCGTGCTGTTCACTTGCTCTCCCAGATGGCCCGGTCAGCCAACACCTGGGCTGCCTGTTGCGCTGTCGCCAGGTCGATCGGATGGGCGGCGTAGTCCACCTGCACCACCAGGTCGGCCCGGTGCACGAGTACCGAGACCCGCGAGTCCATCCCACCGGCCCGGGCGATCTTCTCGACCTTGGTCGGGTACGGCCGATCGTTGACGACCGGCCACGGCTGGCGGTCGAACGCCGCCTTGGCCATTTCGTCCGGGGTGAACGACGACTCGCCCGCCCCCGCTCGGCGACCGGAGTACGGGGTGATCCTGATCGTGAGCTCGGCGCCCGAGAACGTCGGCTGCGTCCGCTCGCTCACCCTGACCGCACAGGTGATCTCGGCGGCACCGGTCTGCGTCAACTTCGCGTTGGTGGCCTTCGGCAACAACACGGAGACGTCCCCGATCCGCGAACACAGATCCGCCGGGAGCGCCCGGGCGGGCTGCACATCCTCAGACTGGACAGGTTGTCCGACGGCGAACCCGATCCCCAGCCCGGCGACCGCGGCGACGCCACAGGCGATCGCAGTACCCCGGACCATTCGACCAGCCATGCCCGCGACCCTAGCCACGCAGAGGTTCTCCCTTGTCGATCAGCACACCGTCCACAACCAGCCCGCGTTGGACGCCACCACCACGCTCGCGGTTCCCGCGAATCCTGCCCCGGAGGAATAGCATCCGGGCATGGACCTTGGGGACTTGCTGGGCGGGCGTGACATCGGCGACGTGAAAAAGGCCGTCGGCTTCGTGATGGAGAACTCCGACGACTTCGAAAAGCTACTCAAACTCGTCCGCGAATTGCCGGACGACGCGCTCGGCTTCATCGGCCGGCTGCCCGACCTGATGAAAACCATCGGTACCGGCCTGGCCGAGGCCGGCGAACAGGCCGTGAAAGCAGCCGGCGCCCTGGTCGGCGAAGACGGCGAGGGCGGCGCCCGCAAGGCCCTGACCGGCAGCGCCGCCACGATGACCTCGGCCAAGGACAAACTCCACGACGCGGCCGGCATGCTGGCCGGCCTGGCCGGCGAACTGGACAAGATCCCGGGTATCGGCGACGCGGCAGCCAAGCGCCTGAACGACGGCAGCGGCAGCATCGGCGGCGTCGCCACCGAGATCGAAAGCCTGGCCGGCAACCTCCAGGACCTCTCCGGAATCCTCGCCTCGGTCGGCGAGGCCCTGGCCGGCCTGGGCACCAAACTCACCGAGTCCGGCGGCTCCGTCAAAACCCTCCTCAACTGACGGCTCGCCAGCTCAGCCCCGACCAGCCGGACAGGAACCCAGGCCACCCCCCCACCCGATTTGGCACCCACCCCCCTCCCGCGTGTATCGTTACCCAACGTTGCCCGGCGCTCGTAGCTCAACGGATAGAGCATCTGACTACGGATCAGAAGGTTGGGGGTTCGAATCCCTCCGAGCGCGCCAGCAAAACCCCAGGTCACCAGGTGGATGACCCGGGGTTTTGTCATTCCGGCGACTGTGGTCTACCCCACGCGGCCCGGCTACGCGACCTCCTCCGTCGCCCGCTCCGCATGCCGCTCCCACCCCACCCTGGTGCGCGGGCTGCGCCCGGCTTATCGAGAGCACTCTGGTCGCGCCAGCCCCATGACCGTGAACAACCCGCGAATCGGCTGTCCCCGCGCGCTCGGCTACGCGTGCTCCTCCGTCGCCCGCTACGCGGAGTGCTCCCACCCACCCAAGGTGTGCGCGTGCTGCGCCCGCTTGATGAGTGCCCTGTAATTCCGTGGCTCCTACTTGGCGAGGAGTCCTTCAACCGGATCCTCCGCAGGCGCGGCACACCCACGCTGGATCTCGATCCGGGATCCGCGCAACATGCCGCAACACGGTGACAGGCAACAAGCCGTAATCCCAAAGTCGTCCGAGCAAGCTCAAGCAACGACGGGGAGCGGGCACTCACCCTCTACAAGATCCCGCCCCCAAACGCTCGCCGGCCGGGTCTCGTCATGTTCGCCCGGCTCTCGCTCGTCTGATCCGTCACGAATCTGTCACTTCATGTGCTAATGGAGTTCAGCGACGCCCGCAAACAAGTACGGGATCTGCAATAGGCGTGCGGCCGCCTGGACGGGATCCGGCAGAGAATCGACAACGAGTGGCTCAGCTGGGGACGCGATGCGTTCGTATGGGCCGTGCCAGATCCTCCAGTCGTAGGCGAAGAGACCGCGTTCGCTCAACGAGTACCAATCGGAGAGGTTGCCTTCTCGCCGCGGGCTCTCCGGAACAGCTCGCGTGATGGTCGGCAATGCTGCAATCGCATCATCGGCGCGTTCAACGACCTCGCGTGCGGCGAGGACTGGTTCGGGTATGGGGCCGTAGCCAGCAGACGACAGCACCGCGACGTGTCCGGCGCTATCGACCGCAAGGAAGTCCCACTCCCGGCCCCACAGATCTGAGCGGGTAGCGCCATCCTCAGTCACGAAGCGAACCTTACGGGAGCAGACAACGGCGATCGGCTGTCGCTCGTCAGCAAAAATGAAGACATCCGGCTCTCGGCCGTGTGATCCCCAAAGGCACCGACCTGTCGGTCCACACCCCGACCACCTCGCCGCCGTCGTGGTCGCAAAACGCTCGACTGGGAACCTCAGCCGAGCGTCTCGCTAACCTCCTCGCTACAGCCAGACCGCCCTTCCGCTGAGCTGCGGGTTCAAGTGGGCCGGTGCCTGGGAGAATCCCACGCACCGGCCCATTTGAGGTGATCAGTTCTTGTGGATCACTATCGCTCCGCCGGCGAGGGCGGTTGTCGGGTCAGCGGCGTCCGCTGCGCCGAGTTGGTTGTCGTAGACGACGGTGCTGGTCGCGGTCTGCCAGATGCGGATCCGGAAGCGGTCCGGGCTCGCGTCTGTCGCGGTCAGCATGAAGCTGTAGCCGCTGGCGCCGTTGATGGTGCCGGTGCCCTTGTAGATCGCCTTGCTGCCGGCCACTACCAGCCACTGGTAGTCACCGGAGTGGAAGTTCAGGTTGCCGGCCTTGAACTGGAACTCCGTGCTGCCGGTCGGTACGGAAGCGCCGTTCTTGTACTTCGACACGAAACCGAAGTTGGCGCGGCCGGTGGCTGTCGGGTCGGCCGGATAGGCACCGGCCGGCGAATCGATCCAGCCGCCGCCGGTGACGAACCCGCCGTCGGGGTCGTACACCACGACGAAGCCGCAGGACTCGGTGTCGGAGCCGCCGTCGTCATCGGTGACGGTCACCGCGATGTCGTAGATCCCGGCCGCTGTGTACTGGTGCGTCGCACCGACCGGAGAACTCACCGCGGGTACCGGTGTGGTGGAACCGTCGCCCCAGTTGACCGACATCGAGTGCGTGTCCAGCGTGCCCGCGTCGGTGAAGGTGCCGGCGAAGGACACGTCCGTGTTCACCGCGTTCGGCTGGATCGGGCAGGTGCTGAGCGTCAGAACCGGCGCCACGTTTTGTACGGTCACCGTGGTGCTGTCGTCATCGGTGAGGCCGTTGTCATCCGTCACAGTCAGGGTGACCGCGTCGGCGCCGTCGTCGAGACCGTTGTAGGTGGCAACAGCGCTGCTCGGGTTCGACAGCGTTCCGACTCCCGCGTCGGCGCCGCTCCACGCGTAGTTCGTGACGATGCCGTCCGGGTCGTGGCTGCCGGAGCCGTCCAACGGCACCGAGGATCCCTCCGCGACCGTCTTGTCCGGGCCGGCGACGGCGACGGGCGGCAGGCAGATGACGTCGACGCTGACCGGCGGGAAGTTCACGACGGCGTTCTCGTCATCGTGGTAGGCCACCGACGAGTTCACCGGCAGTGGCCCGCAGGGCGCGCCCTCGTGCTTGATCTGGTAGGTGATGACGAGATCCTCGTCAGCCAGGTTGCCGCGCGACCAGGTGAAGCCGTCTGGTGTGATGGCGCCGATCGTCGATCCGGCGAGGTTCGCGGCGATCGAGCCCGGTACCAGGTTCCAGCCGGCCGCGAGCGTCACGGCGATCGTCGGATTCGTTGCCCCAGGCACCGAAACGGCGGCGACGAGGGTCTGCAGCAAGGCCGCGAGGTCGCCGAATCCGCCCACCGAGAACGTGTTGTCGGCTCCCGGACCGCTGGCGATGGTCTCCAGGGTCGACTGACTGACACCGTCGCCGACACCGACCGCGAACACCGTCGCCTTGCCCTGCAGCGACGCCGCAGCGGACCCCGTCGGGTCGCCAGAATTCGCGTTGCCGTCGGTGATCACGATGACCACTTGGTTCCGGGCCGGGTCGTCCGGTCCCAGCACGGTGTTCGCCTGGTTGAGGCCGCAGGAGATGCAGGTCGTTCCGGTCGCCTGCGGGTTGCTGGTGATGGCGTTTCGTACCGCGGTCTCGTCGGTACTCAGGCCGATCACGGTGTGCGCGCCGGTCGAGAACCCGACCACCGCGGCCCGGCCGCCGTTGGCGAACAGGCCGTCGTCGGCGACCGCCTCGACCACGTCGTCGGCGAAGTTTCTGAGCTGGCTGAACTCGCCGCTGTCGATGCTGCCGGACTCGTCCAGCACGAGCACCAGATCGGTGGGCGTCGACTGTGTGCTGCTCTCACCGTCGAGGGTGAGCGTCACCGTCGAGACACCGAACCTGTTGACGCTCGTAGGACTGGCCGACGCCCCCGGTGCGGGCGCGGCCGACGCTGTCGGAGCTCCGGCGACAAGCCCGGTCAGCGCGACGGCAAAGGCCGTGGCGGCAACAGCAAAACGGTTTCTGTGGGCATGCTTACGCCCAGGTAGGGTTATTGCAAACATTTGATTCCCCCTCGGAATCCCCCCGCGGGACCAGCGCCTTCCGCGTGACCTCCGCGTTATTCCCCGGAGTGATGATGCGCGACCGCAAAGGCCGCGTCAATAACTCAACGTGTTCACCAAGGAACTGGCCGCGTTCCCTGCCTCACCCGTTGACTGCCTGCTGCAATCGCGTCGATGCTTGTCGGCGACAGGGCTTTGGGTAGTGAGCCGGCGGACTCGGCATTCGGCAGTGCGCCGTCGGCAGAGCCCTGCTTGGGATTCGGTGCTCTGCAGCGAGGAGGTCGAACTGGCGAAGGTCGCTGTAGGTCCCGTCGCGGCGAGGTTCGGCGGCTCGGGCGGTGCCAGTGCGGGTGAAGCAATTGGCGACGGCCGAGTCCACCGCCCGCGATCAAGGTGATTGCGGATCAAGGTGCGAGATGGTCCGGCACAAGCTCGTAGTCCTACCTTGTCGTACAGCGATCGTATTGTCGGGGCATGGTGTTTACGTCGCCCGTGGAGCGGGTTGTGCCGGGTCGTTTGGGTGATGAGCGGGAGGCGCTGACGCAGCAGCTCGACTTTCACCGCGCGACCTTGCTTGGCAAGCTGGAAGGGCTCGATGGGGAGCAGTTGCGGCGCCCGATGACGGCGTCTGGGCTTAGCTTGCTGGGGTTGGTGAAGCACCTGGCCGAGACCGAGCATGGCTGGTTCCTCAAGATCTACGCAGGGTTGGCCGAGCCGGATCTGTTCTCGACCGACGGTGACTCAGATGCGGAGTTTCGCGTCGGTGCTGATGAGACGGCCGACGGTTTGGTCGGGGAGTACCTTCGGACCTGCGAGCGGGCTCGGGCTGTCGTGGCCGCGGGCGGGCTCGACGATGTGGTGACGACGCCGTGGGGTGCGGAGGTCAACTTGCGGGCGATCCTGGTCCATATGGTCCAGGAAACCGCGCGGCACAACGGTCACGCCGACATCATCCGAGAGGCGATCGACGGCACAACAGGCGATTGAAGCCAGGTCAACAGAACTGGCTGCTTTGGTCTATCTCCGCGCTGCTGCTGTCGTCGCGCAGTGGGAGCAGGTCGCCGAGCGCTCAACTGACGCGGGTCAGTAAGAACTTGCGCATTGCTTGGGTGGGTTCGTAGAAGCCCCAGACGCCATTCGAGAACTCCCCGGCTGCGAAGAACGGAGCGGGCTCAACGCCCGAGAGTCTTCAGACGCTTAGGGTGTGTTGCTTGGCGGGGTGTTTCGGGTCGGCAATCACCACGCTCCCCACCGGCACAGGCTCTCCTACGACTGCCCGTCTACGTATGACGACCGACGAGTCGGTTACCGCGCGATGGCGAAGGGGTTCTCGTCGTCCGGGTCGTCGGACTGGCCGTTGTGGGAGATGAAAGTCCACCACTCTGCGCGGCGTTCCAAGCCGGGGGTGTTCTCGAGGCCTGCAGCGTCGTTGGCATGAACGATCTCCGCGGCGGCTCGCTCGATGTCCGGGACGGCCAGGGTGGCGTCTTCGTCCGTATCTGAGGGCCACGCCTGCCGATAGGCATCCCTGCCGGCCTCGATCACGGCTTCCTCGTCGGTAACCGTGAAGTCCCAACGCAACAAGCCGGACAGAACGGGACCCGCAGGTTCGTCGTCCTCGTCCTCGTCGTCGAACTCATCGAGGTCCCCATCAATGAGGCTCAACGGGGAGGAACCGCACCAGTCGAGCTCGGCCTCGTTGAATTCTGCGGCGGCCTTCTCCAGGGCCGCGCTCGAGTCGAAGTACGGCCCGAGTTCGCGTTGGCGACCTTTGCGCTCGAGCGTCATTGCGGAGTGCGCCTTGAGCGCGGCGATCAGTTCCTCGGTACGGCGTACGTAACGCTCGCGCGCCGCGTCCGACCACTGGGCGTCTTCGCTGGTGTCATCCACGGAACAAAGGCTAACCACGGCTCTAGTCCCGTTCTCGGGAGGTTCCGCGGGCGCGGCGGTGTGTGGATGGAGCCTTCGTGCTGGCATTCGGCGTCGTGCGACTCGGCTCAGACTGATTGTTTGCCAGTAGGCGCGCGGCCCTGGCTGCCAGGAGCTGTATCTCGCGATGGACGTCCTTGCCGTCGACAATAAACTCCAGTGAGTCCTCATCTGTGTAGTAGCGGGAGATCACCCGTTCGAGATCGTCGGCCGATGCATTCTCCATTCCGAGACGCGAGGCGAGCGTGACGATGTCGGCGGCGTCTTTGCGGCGCTGGGCAACCAACTTGGTCGCCAGAAGGAACTCGTCGGTGGCGTAGGTGATGTGCAGACCTGGTGCACCACCGCCTTTGAGTGCTCCCTCCGGCAGGGGCGGCATCCATGAACTGGCTCGGGTGTTCAGCCAGTCCTCGGGAAGCTTGCGTTGGCTCGCCATGGCAAGAGCTTCCTCGACGACGGCCTCGTCGCGCGTGATGGCGTCGATGTCCTCAGTACGGCGAGGATTCTCCTGCGAGGTGACGGCAATCGCAGCGCCGCCGACGACAAAGACCGCTGCGGAGATGCCACGGCTTTTCAGCCGCTTGTCGAGCTCCGAGAGGAGGTCGATGATTTCGGCTGCCGTGAACTCGTGGCGTGGGTTGTTCATGCGGTCATCAAGTCACGGTTGGGGACGAAGATGTTGGCTTGGGCCAGGTAGGGCGGGGTTTGGGTGATGATCTCGTCTCGGTTCAGGAAGGGGTGCGGGGGGATCCAGGGGGCTGGGAGGGGTTTGTGTTTGGTCCAGTCGGGTGGGGCTTCGCCTGCTGTTTCGAATTCGTGGGCGGTTAGGACGGCGAGGAGGGTGTCGAAGCCTGCGTGGCCGGTTGGGGTGGGGGCTGCTTCCCAGGCGGCTTCGGAGCCGTCGTGGCGGTTTAGCAGGAGGCGTAGGTGGTCGCGGCCCTGGAGCAGCATTCGCCAGGCCCAGTCGTCGTCGGTTGCCTCGCGGATGGCTGTGGCGGTGGCCGGGGCGCTCATGATGCGGTACTCGCGCGCGGCTTGCAGGGCGTGAGCCAGTCGCCGGGCTCGCAGGAAGAACTGCGCTGTGGGCTTCGTCTTGCCAGAACGGTAGGTGGAGAAGCGCGAAGCGGAAGTGCCGAGGGCAGTGGCGAACGCGGCCTGGGACAACCCGCTCTCGATGAGGGCGTCGTTCAGCAGTTGGCTGACTGCTCGGCTGTCCTTGTCCATCTCGGCGCTCCTCATCGGTTATCTAATTAGATAATAGAGCGGAGAGCACGCCAAGCCAACGCAGGTGATGATCGCGGCTGCGGCGGCATTGGAGGCCCGACGGATTGATTCCTGCGGTTGCTGCTGCGTGCCCGATCGAGCGATGCGATTGGTGGACAGCTAGCTGGTTGTGAGGAGGGCTGAGACCCAGGTGTCGTGGTGGTTTTCGATGTAGTCGGCGGCTGGGCCCCAGTGGTTGGCGTGGCCCTCCGAATAAAGGCGGGCCCAGGGTTGTTGGCCGGTGCGGTGGCCTTGGAGTAGTAGGTCGTACATGCCTCGGGTGTGGCCGGCGATTTGGGCTGGGAAGGCGCGGCGCTGGTCTTCGTCTAGGCCGTAGCCGTCTGCGAGGGCGCGTAGGCGTGGTCCGTCGACCGTCGCATCGCCCCAGGGCATGAACGGCACGAAGCCGTGGGCGGCGTAGCCCAGGTCCCACAGGCGCGATGACGGTCCGGCGTTGTCCCAGTCGATGAAGACCCAGCGATCGTCGTTGCGGATCAGGTTCCAGGGGGCGAGGTCGTTGTGGCAGATCAGGTTGCCGTTCGACGGGTCGGGGATGAGCATCTCCCAGGCGGCGTCGGGCGGGGGTACGAAGATCTCCATCACGTCATGCAGTTCGCGAATCAGCCGCCCGACCTGGGTCAACTCACTGAGAGTGAAGCCAGGATCGGCACCGGCAAGAGCACCCGGCACGTACTCGAGGACGTGCCGGCCCTGCTCATCTCGCCCCAGCGAACGCGGAGCGCCCGTGAAGCCGCTCTCGGCAAGGTGTGTCAGCACAGCCTCGACGAGGGGTGTCTGGGCGGTCGCCGGCTTCCGCACCGTCGCACCCACCCGGACCACCTGCGCGGCGACGTTCCCACCGGTCAAGACCTCTTCGGATTCCACAGGTGAATCATGCCTGCCAGTTTGCCTCAGGCAACAGGATTATCGGCCGGGACAGAGAAGCAGGACACCGAGGCGACGAATCCATGGAAGCCTTGGTGCCCTGCGTGCTCAACACGATGCCCCGATCTGCTGCACAACGCAAAACGAGCGCGCGCGGGAGGCCGGCTTTTGTCTGCCGGTAGCAGGAACATCCTTGGGTCAGGCCGGGTTGGTGGCAGAGTAGGTGTCAGCAGCTGACGAGTTGGGAGCACAAGGGTGAGCATTCGGGTGGGGTACAAGGCGTCCGCCGAGCAGTTCGGGCCGCGGGATCTGGTGGAGTACGCGGTGCGGGCCGAGGAGCTCGGGCTCGACAGCGTCACGGTGTCGGACCACTTCCTGCCGTGGCGGCACGAGGGTGGACACGCGCCGTTCGCGCTCGCCTGGATGGCGGCCGTCGGCGAGCGGACGAACCGGGTACTGATCGGTACGTCGGTGCTCACGCCGACCTTCCGGTACAACCCCGCCGTGATCGCGCAGGCGTTCGCCACGATGGGTCTGCTCTACCCGGACCGGATCATGCTCGGCGTCGGCAGTGGTGAGGCGCTGAACGAGATCGCCGTCTCCGGACGTGAGTGGCCGGAGTTCAAGGAGCGGTTCGCGCGGCTGCGGGAGGCGGTCGAGCTGATCCGCAACCTGTGGACCCAGGAGGGCGTCAGCTCGGACGGACCGTTCTACAAGACCGTCGACGCGTCGATCTACGACCGTCCGGAGACGCCGGTGAAGGTGTACGTCGCCGCCGGCGGGCCGGTCGTCGCGCGGTACGCCGGCCGGGTCGGCGACGGGTTCATCGCGACCTCGGGCAAGGGCATGGAGCTCTACAACGAGAAGCTCATCCCGGCCGTCAAGGAAGGCGCGGAGAAGGCCGAGCGGTCCTTCGACGACATCGACCGGATGCTGGAGGTGAAGATCTCCTACGACCGCGACCCGGAGCTGGCGCTGGAGAACACCCGGTTCTGGGCCCCGCTGTCGCTCACGCCGGAGCAGAAGCACAGCGTCGACAGCGCGACCGAGATGGAGCGGCTGGCCGACGAGCTGCCGATCGAGCAGGTCGCCAAGCGCTGGATCGTTGCCTCCAAGCCCGAAGAGGTGATGGAGCAACTGCAGCCGTACCTCGATGCCGGCTTCAACCATCTGGTGATGCACGGACCGGGCCACGACCAGGAACGCTTCCTGACCCAGTTCAGCGCCGACGTCCTCCCGCTGCTCCGCAAGCTGGGCTGACCGAGTGTCCCGCAAGCGAGATAGCTTGACGCTGGAGGTGTCCAGGCACGCACCTCGCGGCGTTGGAGAAACGTCCACGATGCTAGAGCATCGCGGACGCTTCTCCGCCTTGCGATGCACGCACCTGGACACCTCCATCGTTCAAGCTATCTCGCTTGCGGGACACTAGGGGGTACCGGGATGGAGCGCTGGCCGGATTCGCAGTACCGGGTCGGGATCTCCGGCTGGCGCTACGTGCCGTGGCGCAAGGTGTTCTATCCCGAAGGGCTTCCGCAGCGGGCCGAGCTGGAGTATGCGTCCCGCCGCTTGAACTCGATCGAGCTCAACGGGTCGTTCTACTCGCTCCAGCGACCGACGTCGTACCAGCGCTGGTACGACGAAACGCCGCCGGGGTTCGTCTTCTCGGTCAAGGGTCCGCGGTTCGTCACCCACATGAAGAAGCTGGCCGACGTCGAGGCTCCGCTGGCCAACTTCTTCGCCTCGGGCGTGCTCGCGCTGGCGGACAAGCTCGGTCCGGTGCTGTGGCAACTACCTCCGACCCTGGGGTACGACCCGGACCGGCTGGCCAACTTCTTCAAGTTGTTGCCCAGGTCAACGAAGGCCGCGGCAAAAGTTGCCAAGGGCCACGATGGGCGGATGGAAGGCCGGAGTCTGCTGAAGTGTTCGGTGGACCAGCCGTTGCGGCATGCGCTCGAGGTGCGGCATCCGTCGTACGAGAACGAGGAGTTCCTCGAGCTCCTGCGCGAGCACGACATCGCGATGGTCTGCGCGGACACCGCGGGCAAGTGGCCGATGATGGACTCCACCACCACCGACTTCGGCTATGTCCGGTTGCACGGGGCCGAGGAGTTGTACGTGAGTGGTTATGACGACAAATCGCTCGACGCCTGGGCCAGGCGGATCCGGTCTTGGCAGCGAGACGTCGTCTACGTGTACTTCGACAACGACGTGAAGGTGCGAGCGCCGTTCGACGCGGAGGCGCTGGCCGAGCGACTGGGGATCGGATGACGTTCGAGGTGCTGCGCGACGACGACCCGCGGTGCGCAGTACTGGAGGCTGCCGGTTACCGGATCGTCGGGGAGTCGTGGGCGGCGCGATTGCGCGATCCCGACCCGGCGAAGCTCGAGGCTGCGGTACTGCGAGCCGAGGGGGTGACCGTCGGCGAACTGGGTCCCGAGTACGCCGATGCGTGGCATGCGCTGGAGACCGCGAACGAGAAGGACTACCCGTACACGCCCGCGACTCATCGAGTGGTCCAGCCGGTGGAAGAGCTGGCCGCGTTGTGGACGACCGGCCGCGTTTTCGGTGCCCTCGACGGTGAACGACTGGTCGGCGCGACGTACATAACCCTGCAAGGCGAGACCGGGTTCACGTCGGTCCTGGACGGCTATCGCGGGCGGGGGATCGGGCAGGCGGTCAAAGCCGCGTCGATCCTGGCCTTGCTCGATGCGGGCGTTCGCGTCTTCGGAACGGGTGGGGCTGCGCTCAACGATGCCAGTCTTGGGGCCAACCTTGCGTTCGGCTACGTCATCGAGGAGCGCTGGCGCAGCTACGCGCCGCCTGACGACGCCAAAGCCTGACGACGCCAGCCTGGGGACGTGCGGCGGCGGTCAGGTGGGGACGCTGTTCGGCCACCACGGTGGGACGTTGGCCGGGCAGATGCCAGGCAGGCTCGCCGGCGTGCCGGCCCAGGAGAACAGGGCGAGGTCGGCGATCGCGATGGCGATGGCGGCGGCCAGCATCGGCATGAACCACTTGCCGCCCTTACCGCGGCGCATGAAGCGGAAGACGATGTTGAACAGCCCGATGTTGACCACGAAGGCGACCGGGACACCGACGAAGAGCAGGAACGGTCCGTTGCCGACGCTGTTGATGACGACGTGGCAGACGTCCCAGGCGCGCCGGGTCATCACGACCAACCCGAACCCGGCCGCCCCGCCGATCACCACCGACAGGAACGTCTCACTCTTACTGCTTTTCGCCATGCCGTCACCGTAAAGCCTCCAGCCCGGCACACCCCAGCAAACCCCGGCGCGCCGCCGCGATCGGCTAGGTGGTGATGGTGACTGGACGTTGGGGGTGGTCCAGCGGGTCCGAGGCGAGGCGGGCGTGGCGTTCTACGTCGTACCGGGTGCCGTCGTAGTTGAGGCGTTGGCGTTCGAGGCCTTCGAAGAGGAAGCCGGCGCTGGCTGCCACTCGGCAGGAGGCTGGGTTGTTGGTGCGGTGGCCGAGCTCCAGCCGGTACAGCCCGGCGTCGTGGTGTGCCCAGTCGACGAGGGCCCGGAGCGCGTCGCGGGCTACACCCTGGCCACGGACACCGGCGACGGTCCAGTACCACGCCCAGCCGACTTGGTGCCGGTCGATGTTGGTCACGGCGACACAGCCGACGGGGTGGTCGTCCGCATCCGCAACGGCGTACACGTGCCCGTTGTCGAGGTCGGCCACCCGGCCGATCCAGTCGACCGCGCTCGCGGTGTCCCGGATGCCGCCCTGGTTGACCATGTCGGGGTCACGATGGGCATCGGTCAACCGCAACGCGTCCGCCACACGCCAGCGCCGCAGATCCAGACTCACCAGGTCATACCCCATCCATCGAGGCTACCGCCGCCTGACGCCGCCCAAACCCGTTCCCGGCGTGTACTCACCCTAGGGTGGGGGCATGGCTTTTCTTGATTTTCAGGGGCAGGTTGTTCTGATCACCGGGGCGAGCAGTGGGATCGGGGCGGCTGCTGCCGTCGGGTTCGCCGAGGCGGGCGCTACGGTCGCGTTGCACTACCACCAGAACGAGGAGGGTGTGCGGCACACGGCGAGCGCGGTGGGCACCGCGGGCGGCACGGCCTCCGTTCACCAGGCGGATCTCTCGGTACCCGAGTCCGCGGGTGCGCTGGTCGACGAGGTGCTCGCGCGGCACGGGCGGATCGACGTACTGGTCAACAACGCCGGTGACCTGGTCAAACGCGGTCCTGTGGTTGATCTGCCGGACGACGAGTTCCGCCGGATCATGGATGTGAACCTGACCTCGGTGTTCGCGATGAGCCGGCGGATCGTGCCGGTACTGCGCGCGCAGGGCGGCGGCGCGATCGTCAACGTCACCTCGATCGCCGGCCGGCACGGCGGAGGCGGCGGCTCGGTCGTCTACGCGACCAGCAAGGGCGCGGTCAGCACGTTCACCCGCGGCCTCGCGAAGGAGCTGGCCCCCGACGGCATCCGCGTGAACGCCCTCTCGCCCGGCGTCATCCGCACCCCATTCCACGACCGGCACACCGCAGAGGAGCAGCTGACCGCGATGGTCGCCACCATCCCGATGGGCCGCACCGGCGCGCCGCGCGAATGCGTCGGCACCATCCTCTACCTGGCCTCGGACGCCATGAGCAGCTACGTCACCGGCCAGATCATCGAGGTCAACGGCGGCCAGCTGATGCCGTGACGGCCGCTGCTCGAGCGACGCGGGCAGGAGTCAGCGCAGGGAGTGGCGGCGGGTGACGTTGGTGTCGCCGCGGCGGTCGGGGCGGAACAGGGTGTTGTGGTCGAAGGTGCTGCCGGTCGAGCGGTAGCCCAGCTCATCCAGTACTTCGTGCAGCCGCCGCCGCAGGTCGGGACGCTTGTCCTCGACCAGTACTGCGCGCGGCTGCAGGCGGACCAACGTCCTGGTCGCTCCGCCGAGCGCAGCGGTCTCTGAGCCCTCGACGTCGAGCTTGATCACGTCGAGCCGCTCCAGCGAGTGCTCACGAACCCAGTCGTCGAGGCGGATCACCGGTACGTCCTGCACGACCTCACCGTCGGCCTGCAGCGAGCGGACACCCGAGTCGGCCGGGTCGTACCGCGGGTCGGCATGCAGAGCAGCCTGGTGCTTGCGCTCGCCCAGAGCCGCAGGCACCAGCGTGATGAGGTCTGCCAGGTCGTTGCGCTCGGCAGCGGCTCGCAGCTTGTCCAGGGAGTCTTCAGCCGGCTCGAACGCGATCACCCGTCCGCCACCAAGGTCTTTCAGTTGCTTGGCCGCACCAAGACTGTGCAGCCCGATGTTGGCGCCGACATCGAGTACTACGTCGCCCGGCCTGAGCTCGGATCGCAGGAAGCGCGACACTGCGGGTTCGTAGCGACCCGCGTAGTACAGGACTGCTTGCAGGTTGTCCCGCAGGTCGAGTCGCCACTGAAGGCCTTGCCGCCGTACTGCGATGTCGGTCGTTGCCCACTGCGGCGGGATCTTCACCAGCTGCGGATTCTGGTCCGCGAGCCGAGGTGAAATGCGATGCGCGACCCGCGTGACGCCGGCCTCGGTCAGCCCTTCGGCGGAGCCCACCACCCGCGCGAGCCGCCGTGCCGCATCGACGCCGAGCGCCCGCCCGGCGGTGTGGGGAACCTCCCACACCACCCGGCGGACGACTCCATCGCGATACTCCATCCCCCATCGTTACCCGTTAACGGGCAGAATCATGCTTTTCGACGCGTAAGAATCACGGCAAACCTCTCAGCGTGACAGCCGGCGGAAGCGGGCCGCCGACAACGGCAGGAAGATCGCGGTCAGCAGCAACGGCCCGATGATCGCCGCTTCGAGAGCGTGATCGCCGATCCACGAAGCCGCCGACGGGTCCGGGTTGCCGAACAGTGACCGGGCCGCGGTGGCCGTCGCCGACAGCGGGTTCCACTGGGCGATCGTGCCCAGCCAGTCGGGCATCGTCGAGGTGGCGACGAACGCGCTGGACAGGAAACCGACCGGCCAGACCAGGACTTGCACCGCCGTGATGCTCTGCGCGTTCCGCACGGTCAGCCCGATGAAGATCCCGATCCACAGCACGGCGAATCGCAACCACAGCAGCAGCCCGAACGCCGCCAGCGCATCCAGTACGCCGCCGTGCCACCGCCAGCCGAGCGCGAGACCGGCCGCGCTCAGCACGATCAGCGAGACGACCGAGTCGAGCAGATCCGCGATGCACCGGCCGAGCACGACCGCCGCCGAACTCATCGGCAACGAGCGGAACCGGTCGGTGACGCCCTTGGAGACGTCGGTGGTAACCGCGGTCATCGTTGCCTCGAGCCCGAACAGCATCGCCAGTGCGAAGATGCCGGGCACCAGCAGTTCGTAGTACGAGTCGCCGGACGGCATCTCGATCGCGCCGCCCAGCAGCGCGCCGAACATCAGCATCATCAGAACCGGGAAGAGCCAGCCGAAGATGATCGGCCCGGGCTGCATCCGCCAGTGCAGCAACGTCCGCCGGGTGATCGTCCAAGCGTCTGCCAAGGTCCAGCCCAGCGCCGTCATGCCGGCACCCCCGTTCCGGTCAGGTGCAGGAAGACCTCGTCCAACGTCGGTCTGCGCAAAGTGACGTCCGCTGGTTCGATCTTTGCCTCCTGCAACAACGTTGCGATCTCGATGAGTGCCTTGGTGCGATCCTTGACCGGAATGCTGACCTTCAGTTCGTCGGTCCTGACCTCGCCGTCCGCGAGCCGATCGACCAGTTGAAGGACTTGCTGGACCTCTGTAGTTGCTGCCAGCACCAGATCGAGCCAGTCCGCGCCCAGTTGGGCTTTCAGTGCGTCAGGCGTGCCCTCGGCAACGACTTTGCCTGCCTTGAGCATCGAAATCCGGTCGGCCAGCTGATCGGCTTCGTCCAGGTACTGCGTGGTCAGCAGGACCGTCGTACCGCCCTTCACCAGTTCCCGCACCGCGGACCAGACCTCCGCCCGGCCGGCCGGGTCGAGCCCGGTGGTCGGCTCGTCGACGAACAACACCGCCGGCGCCACGATCAGGCTTGCGGCCAGGTCGAGCCTGCGGCGCATCCCGCCCGAGTACTTCGAAGCCGGCAACGCGGCCGACTCGGTCAGACTGAACCGCTCGAGCAGCTCGTCGGCCCGGCGTACCGCCTTGGCATGGCCGAGATGGTTGAGCCGGCCGAACATCACCAGGTTCTGCTTGCCGGTGAGGATCTCGTCGACAGCCGCGTACTGCCCGACCAGGCCGATCCTGCGCCTGACCTCCGCGCCCTGCCGGCTCACGTCGTACCCGGCGATCCTCGCCTCGCCGGAATCCATCCTGAGCAGCGTGGCCAGGATCCGTACCGCTGTGGTCTTGCCGGCGCCGTTCGGCCCCAGCAGGCCGGTCACCGTGCCGGCGTTCACTTCCAGGTCGAAACCGTTCAGACCCGCCCCCTCGGTGCCTCCGGCGTAGTTCTTCCGTACGTCGAACGCCTCGATCACACGCTCCGTCGTCACTTCCCACCTCTCGTCCGCCGTCCATTCCACGGTTCTCCACCGCGAACCGTAGACTGTACCGTACACCGTACGACTCGGGTACGATCGAGTCAACGACGACCGGCTGGAGTTTGTTCCCGTGCCTGCAAAAAAGACCGCGCCGCCCGACCCGGCGCGCAGCCTGGCCCTGCTCTGGGGCAGTCACACCAAGCCGGGACGCTCCGGTCTGACGGTCCGCGCGATCGTCCGAGCGGCGATCGAGCTGGCGGACGCGAGCGGACTGGAGGCCGTCTCGATGCGGCTGGTCGCCGAGCAGCTGAAGGTCGGGACGATGTCGCTCTACACGCACGTGCCGGGCAAAGGCGAGCTGACCGATTTGATGTTCGACACCGTGTACGGCGATCTGTACGCCGACGCGGACGAGCCGTTGCGGCAGCCGGGTGGATGGCGGGGGGCGCTGGAGTTCATCGCCCATCGCAACTTTGATCTGCTGACCCAACACCCATGGATCCACGAGGTCCCCGGCGGCCGTAACGCCCTAGGGCCCAACATCACTCTGAAGTACGAAGCCGAACTCCGCCCCCTCGACGGCATCGGCCTCACCGACGTCGAAATGGACTCGACGCTCACCCTGGTCCTTACTCACGTCTTGGGTACTTCGCGAGCGGGGGCTGAGCAGCTCCGCAACCAGCAGGAATCCGGGATGTCGGATGAGGAATGGTGGCTGACCACTAGTCCGGTGCTGGAGAGGTACATGGCTGGGGTGGCGGATCGATTCCCGCTGGCGGGGCGCGTGGGGACTTCGGCGGGTGAGCACTACAACGCAACGATGGACCCAGCCCACGCGCTCGAGTTCGGCCTCACTCGGATCCTCGACGGCACCGCGCTGCTGATCGCCGAACGCAGTAAGACGTAGGCGCGTGGGGTTGTTCCCGCGCGGCCTTCGATGCCCGCTCCTGCGTCGCGTGCTCGTTCGACCGCTCCCGCCCGCCCGGTGTTTGGCGCTCCTGCGTCGCGCGGTTTGACCACGGTGGTGATGGAGCCCGTTGGGTGGGCGGTCGGTGGTGGGGTTGTTCCCGCGCGGCTTCCGATGCCCGCTCCTGCGTCGCGTGCTCGTTCGACCGCTCCCGCCCGCCCGGTGTCTGGCGCTCCTGCGTCGCGCGGTTTGACCACTGTTCGGTGAACCGGCCACTTTGCGAGCAACCCGAAACGCAGTTCGGTTCGGCCTGGTCGCTGTGCGAGTCGGCAGCCTCTGTGCAGTTCCAGCCTCCTGCAGTTCGTCCGAACGCTGCGTGAGACGCCAACGGCTGGTCGGTCCGGCGTTCCGCGCCCGGCCTTCGGCTAGATCTGTCCCGAAGAACAGGAGGTAGTGCCCAATTTGCGGCCAGCGGCCTGCTCACCGGAGCGTGCGGACCAGGCCGACTGCGGACTACCTCCTGTCCTTGGGCACATAACCATCCCGCTTCGAGGGCGTGGGTTGATCCCGCGCGGCCTCCTGTGCCCGCTCCTGCGTCGGGTGCTCGTTCGACCGCTCCCACCGGGCCGACACCAGAGCCCTTACCTTGGCAAAGTCACCCTCTTGCTGCCCGAGAGGAAAGTCCGCATGCCTGCCACGGTGGAAGGAACGGTATGACGATCACACGGGTGCTTGCTCAATCCACGGTGACCGATCTCGCGATGGCTGAGGACTGGTACACGCGGCTTCTCGGTCGCTCGCCGGACGCTCGCCCCATGCCAGGGTTGCTCGAATGGCACCTGGCTGACACGTTCGGCGTTCAGGTCTGGGCCGAACCTGACCGAGCCGGCCACTCGTCGATGGTGCTCGACGAGTCCGACCTCGACTCCCTCGCGCTGCGCCTGACCGAGGCAGGCATCACCCACGACGGTCCGCAGGACGCGACCTCGTCGCGGATCCTGTCCGTAGTGGATCCGGACGGCAATCGGGTCGTGTTTACCGGCACGTTCTCCTGACCGCTGAACAGGCATGCTGGCGGTAGAGCTGCCGCGTCTACTGCCAGTTCACGCAACCGCAAAACGCAGGATTGATGGAGCCACAAGGCTGTGAAAGCAGCAGACCGACAAGGCAGCTGCTCGACTGGAGACGTGCGTAGCTTGTCGGCCCGCGGAGCGAGCAGGCTGAACTGCGCCTTGGGTTCCTCGCAAAGTGGCCGCGTCACCGAACAGTGTCAAACCGCGCGACATAGGAGCGCAAAGCGTCGGGTGGGTGGGAGCGGTTGAACTAGCCCGCGACGTAGGAGTGGGCATCGGAGGCCGCGCGGGGCAACCCAACCACCAGCCGCGTGGCTCACCAGGCCAGCCATCGCCGTGGTTGAACCGCGCGACGGAGGAGCGCAAATCGCTGGGTGGGTGGGAGCTGTCGAACGAGCACGCGACGCAGGAGCGGGCATCGGAGGCTGCGCGGGGATAACCCAACCGCCCCCGCGCACGCCAAACGGGCTCAATCACCAACGTGGTCAAATCCGCGCGACGCAGGAGCGCCCAAACACAGGGGCGGGCGGGAGCGGTCGAACGAGCGGGCGACGTAGGAGCGCGCGTCGGAGGCCGCGTGGGGATACCTCAGCTGTTGAGCAGGTCCTCGAAGGAGACGGGATTGGCGTACGGGTCGACCGTCGGGCGGCGGTCGTTGCTCATGGCATCGACTAGTTCCGTCGCCGCGCGTTCGATGCGCGCGTGCAGCTTCGTTGCCCCAGCTCCCCAGTCCGACGACGCCGCATACACGCCGGTCGGCAGCACAATCGCCTTCAAATAAGAGAAAAGCGGCCGGAGGGCGAAGTCGAGGACCAAAGAATGGCGTTCGGTGCCGCCGGTTGCGGCGATCAGGACCGGTTTGCCGGCCAGGGCCTGGTCATCCAGTACGTCGAAGAACATCTTGAACAGCCCGTTGTACGACGCACTGAAAGTCGGCGTGACCGCGATCAGCCCGTCCGCCTCGACAACCGTATCCAGCACCCTGCTCAGCTCAGGAGACGGAAACCCGGTCAGCAAGTTGTTGGTGAGGTCGTGCGCCAGTTCGCGCAGCTCAAAAACCTCAACCCGGTACTCCGTCCCGCGCCCATCCAGCTGATCGCGGACAGCAGCCGCCAACCGATCAGCAAGCAGCCGAGTAGATGATGGCGTCGTCAACCCAGCCGTCACCACGGCGATCGTTCGCGCCGTCATCGCGTTCCCTCCAGCCCGACAACCTCAGGGCTGACCGTCTCGAGCGCTGCGGCCCGGTCGGCCGCTGCCTTCAGCGACTCGTGAGTCGGCGCCTCCGGCACGTGCGCCGGTCGCAACGCGTCAAACTCCTTGCGCAGTACGGGAATCACTTCCTCGCCGAGGATGTCCATCTGCTCCAGCACAGTCGTCACCGGCAACCCAGCATGGTCAGCGATGAACAACTGCCGCTGGTAGTCGCCGAACTTCTCCCGGAACGTCATCGTCCGGTCGATGATCTCCTGCGGGCTGCCGACCGCGAGCGGGGTCTGCTCCATGGTTTCTTCCATCGACGGACCGCCGCCGTAGATCGGCGAGTGGTCGAAGTACGGCCGGTACTCCGCCTTCGCCGCCTGCGAGTTCTTGCGCATGAAGACCTGGCCGCCGAGTCCGACGATCGCCTGGTCCGCGGCGCCGTGGCCGTAGTGCTCGAAGCGGGTGCGGTAGTGGTTGATCAGCTTCGCGGTGTGGCTGGCCGGCCAGAAGATGTTGTTGTGGAAGAAGCCGTCACCGTAGTACGCGGCCTGTTCGGCGATCTCGGGGCTGCGGATCGAGCCGTGCCAGACGAACGGCGGTACGCCGTCCAGCGGCCGCGGCGTCGAGGTGAAGCCTTCCAGTGGGGTGCGGAACTTGCCTTCCCAGCTGACCACGTCCTCGCGCCAGAGCCGGCGCAGCAGGGCGTAGTTCTCGATCGCGAGGTGGATGCCGTTGCGGATGTCCTGCCCGAACCACGGGTAGACCGGGCCGGTGTTGCCGCGGCCCATCATCAGGTCGACCCGGCCGTCGGCCAGGTGCTGCAGCATCGCGTAGTCCTCGGCGATCTTCACCGGGTCGTTGGTGGTGATCAGCGTGGTCGAGGTCGAGAGCAGGATCTTCGAGGTCTTCGCCGCGATGTAACCGAGCAGCGTGGTCGGCGACGACGGGACGAACGGCGGGTTGTGGTGCTCGCCGGTCGCGAACACGTCCAGGCCGACCTCCTCGGCCTTGAGGGCGACCGTCACCATCTGCTGGATCCGCTCGGCCTCGGTGAGGGTCCGGCCGCTGACCGGGTCCTGGGTCACATCGCCGACGGTGAACACACCGAACTGCATCTCGACTCCTTGGTCTGAGTAACCATTCAAGATTAAACTATTTGTCCGGGTCAACGCCAACCTAGGAGTCGGCATTCCCGCAACCGGACCGAGCGAGCCTGTCAGCGACCATCCTCGCGGAAGCCGCCCGAGACTCCGGCTCTGAGTCGGCGGCTGGTGGACAGGCTCTTGCCAGTGCCGTCCCGTCCAGTGAAACTAGGTGCCGCCATGCGAAACCCTCACCGCCCCGAGGAGTACCGTCCATGCCGCACCGCCCGAAACTCAGCCGTCGCCACCTTCTAGGTGGCGCCGCTGCACTCCCTGTAGTGGCCGCTCTTCCCGCCGCAGCGGCACCTGTCCCATCCAGCGGAACCAGCAAGCCGAAGGACATCTCGGCCGAACTGCTCCATCAGTGGGCCGAGGCTCGGGGGACGCATCCGCTGATCCCGGACATCTCGCACGCCGGGTACCGCGGCGGCGAGCGCCCGCGCCGGCCGCGCGTCATCGCCCGCGTCACCGACTTCGGTGCCCGCCCCGACCTCACCACCGACTCCGCAGCGGCGTTCAACGCCGCCGTCCGGTACGCCGGTGAGCACGGCGGCGGCACGATCGTCGTACCGCCGGGGGACGTATCGTCTCGACTCCCCGCTGTGGATGCACTGGTCGGATGTCGTGCTGAAGGGATCGGGTCGCGACCGGACCATCCTGCACTTCACCCGGCCGCTCGAGGAGTCGTACCGGCCGAATCTTCAGCCGAGCCTGCAGAGTCGCTGGTCCTGGACCGGTGGGCAGATCTGGGTGATCGCGCCCGAGCGCAAGGCCAAGTCCGAAGCCGAGAACTTCGCCGCTTCGGAAGGCTGGTTGCTCGGCGATACCTTGGCCGAGATCGGTTCCGCGTCACGCGGCCAACGCACGCTGCTGGTGTCCGACACGAGTCGCCTCGCGGCGGGCGACCTCGTAGTACTGGAGACGGACAATCCAGCGGATGCCGGCGTACTACGGCACGTGGCCGGTGATGTTGCCGGGACTCGCGAGTACGACTGGCCGGTCAAGGCGCCGCAGCTCACGACGGGGTCGGGTGCGCAGTACGTGCAGTACGCCACGTTGCAGTGGCCGGTCCGGATCGAAGCCGTGTTGGGTGATCGCCTGGTGAGGTTGGCCCAGCCGTTGCGGTACGACCTGCGGCCGAGTTGGCCGTCACGATTCCGGGCGCTCGGGCCGACGGTGCACGACGTCGGTGTGGAGTCGCTGACGATTCGGAACGCGCCCCGGACGATGACGATCCACAATCGGCATCCAGGCTCGAACGGCCTTTGTTTTCAGGCGGTTCACGACTGCTGGGCCGACGACGTACGGGTGGAGAACTGCGATCTCGGGTTCGGGTTAACCACCACGAAGGCCGTCACGCTGACCGATGTCGTGGTCGGTGGCCGTTCGGCGCACCACAGTTTTGCTTGCCGGATGCAATCACATGACAACCTGGTGGACGGGTTCGAGATCGAGCAGTTCTCCGTACCGCTGCCGGCCGGCGCGCTGCATCACGGGCTCAACCTGGAAGGACTCTCGGCCGGGAACGTGTGGCGCCGCGGGCGGATGGCGGAGGGCACCTTCGACACCCATCGCGCGATGCCGTTCGAGAACGCGCGGACCGACATCACGCTCACCAACAACGGCCGGGTCGGCGGATCGGCCGCGTCGGGACCGCTCTTCGGCGCACGCATCGCGCACTGGAACGTCCGCGTCACGAGTGGTGCGCCGTACGCGATCGACCTGGCCGACGTGGCTCCGCGCAGCATCACTGTCGGCGTACAGGGCCTGGCCTCCGCGGGGAGTGGCTTACCGCGCGACTTCCCGGGAGACCTCGAAAACGGCACCTACCAACTGGCCACGCGCCCCTCGATCACCGACCTGTACGCCGCCCAGCGGGCGCGTCAGGACTGAGCGCGGAGACTGTGGGAGGCCAGCAGCGAATCGTCGCCGGTGAGGGCGGCGGCGATTCGACGGTGCTTGCTGGCCTCCTCATGCCGGCTCTGACGCTCGAGCGTGCGCGCCATCATCAGATGGGCGTACGACTCGGTCGGCGCGCGGTCGAGAATCTCGCGCAGATGTTCCTCGGCGGGCTTCAGCAAAGCGCTGTGGAAATAGGCACGCGCCAGCAATAGTCGAGTGCCTACGTCATCCGGTGTCTCCTCAACGACCGGGAGCAGAGAACGAATCGCGTTCCGGTAGTCCCGCTCGTCGAAGTACTGCTGCCCAAGCCCATAGCTCAACGCGCGCATGTCTTCCACGCAGGACGCAACGCCACGCAGTACAGGCGGTATTCCGAGGTCAGGCGGCGTCGAGGGTTGCTACCTGGTCGGGGGTGAGGGCGAGGTCGACTGCGGAGTACGAGTCGCGGATGGTTTCGGGGCGGCTGGCGCCTGGGATGGGGATGACTACCGGGGACTTGGCGAGCATCCAGGCGAGGGTGAGCTTCTGGGGGCTGACGCCCAGTTCGGAGGCGAGGGTGTGGAAGGCAGGGTGCTTCTTGCCGAGGTCCGAGGCGCCGGAGATGCCGCCGAGGGGGGACCAGGGCAGGAAGGCGATGCCGAGCTCGTCGCAGAGGTCGAGTTCGGGCTCGCTGGAGCGGAACGCCGGCGAGAACTGGTTCTGGACCGAGACGAGCCGGCCGCCGAGGATCTCGTTGGCCTGGCGGATCTGCTCCGGGTTCGCGTTGGAGATGCCGGCCTGCCGGATCTTGCCCGCGTCGAGCAGGTCGCGGATCGCGCCGATCGACTCCTCGTACGGCGTCTTCGGGTCCGGCCGGTGGAACTGGTAGAGGCCGATCGCGTCGACGCCGAGTCGCTTGAGCGAGTCCTCGGCTGCCTGCTTCAGGTGCTTCGGGGAGCCGTCTTGCGTCCACGCGCCGCCACCGGGACGGAGATGGCCGCCCTTGGTCGCGACGAGCACGCCGGACGTGTCGCCGCCGTACGAGTTGAGCGCCTTCGCGATCAGCGTCTCGTTGTGGCCGATGTCGGAGGAGTCCAGGTGGTACGCGTCGGCGGTGTCGATCAGCGTGATGCCGGTGTCCAGGGCGGCGTGGATCGTCGCGATCGAGCGGCTCTCGTCGGGCCGGCCCTCGATCGACATCGGCATCGCGCCGAGCCCGATCGCGCTGACCTGGACGTCGCCGATGCTGCGGGTAGTTGAAGTTTCAGAAGCCATACTCCCAACCTCCCGCAGCTCGACTCAGTTTTCCAACAGGAAAAACCACTGAGAGCCAGAAGGCGCCCTGCTGAATCAGGCAATCCTTCAGGCGACGTGGACGTGCGGGTTGCGGTCTTCGACGACGTAGCTGGCGCGGGTGGTGATCGGGGCGCCGGGTTGGGTGACGTAGGGGACGACGCGGAAGTCGGAGCGCCAGCGGTACCGGTCGGCGGTGACCCGGACGTAGCCGCGCTGGGAGTTGAAGAACTTGAGGTGCGGGTTCGCCTCGAGGAACTGCACGCCCTGCGGAGTGGTGTCGGCGCCGTCGCCTCCACTGGTGATCGACGTACCGACGAACTCCGTCCCGACCGTACGCGAGTCCGGGTTGGCGAAGTCGCGCTTGAGCTCGAGCGCGTAGTTCTGGTGCCGGTCGCCGGTGATCACCACCAGGTTCCGTACGCCGCTGTCCTGCGCCGCCGCCAGCACCTTGTTGCGCTCGGCAACATAACCGTCCCACGGGTCGAGCCAGACGTGGGTCTCCGGGCCGGGCGTCCAGTCGGTCTGGCCCATCGGCGCCTGGTTGCCGAGCACCTGCCAGCGCGCCCGGGACTGCCGGAACCCGTCGAGCAGCCACTGGCGCTGCTTGCCGCCGAGCATCGTGTTGTCGGGGTTGAACCGGTCGTCACAGGTGGACGAGGCGCCGTCGCCGCACGGCTGGTCCGACCGGTACTGGCGGGTGTCCAGGATGGTGAAGTCGGCGAGCCGTCCGTACGGGAGCCGCCGGTGGAACCGCCCGTCGGGTCCCTTCGGCATCTGCTCGTGCCGCAGCGGCAGGTTCTCGTACATCGCCTGGAACGCCTGTGCCCGGCGCGCCCGGAAGATCACTGGGTCCTGGTCCGGTTCGGTGTCGGCCTGCGACAGGTCGCCGGCCCAGTTGTTCTCCACCTCGTGGTCGTCGAACGTGTGGATCCACGGGTGCGCGGCGTGCGCGGCCTGCAGCGGCGCCTCGGACTTGTAGAGCGAGTACTGCAGCCGGTACCGGGCCAGGTCGAACGTCTCGGTGTGGAACCGCGGATCGGTCACGACACCGCGCTTGTTCGTCTTCACTCCGGACTCGTAGAGGTAGTCGCCCAGGTGCACGACCAGGTCGAGGTCCTCGTCCGCCATGTGCTGGTACGCCGTGAAGAACCCGTCCTGCCACGCGTTGCACGAGGCGAACGCGAACCGCACCTCACGCGGCGAGCTGAGCGGATGCGGCGTAGTACGGGTGCGCCCGACCGTCGAGATCTCCCCGCCGGTGCGGAAGCGGTAGTAGTACTCGTGATCCGGAAGCAGCCCGTTGACCTCCGGGTGGACCGAGTGGCCGAGCTCGGGCGTCGCGACCACGCTGGACCGGCGTACGACGTGCCGGAAGTTCGCATCGCGGGCGACCTCGTACTCCACCCGGACCGCCTTGGCGGGCATGCCACCACGGCCGTCGACCGCGAACGGGTCGAGAGCCAGCCGGGTCCACAGGACGACGCTGTTGTACCGCGGGTCGCCGGACGCGACGCCCAGAGTGAACGGGTTGCCGGCGCCGGCCGGGGCGGCGTAGGTGGTCGAGGCGTCCCAGGCCCCGGTCCCGAGCAGGATCGCGGCGCTGCCCGCGCCTCCAAGCCCGATAAAACGACGACGTGAAACAGCCATGGGGGTCCTCCGGTGAGCAGATCGGCAGGGGAAGCGCCCTCAGCCTTCAAGCGCCAGGTGAACAGCGCGGTAAACGAGTTCCTCCGGCGGGTGAATCTCGGGCAGTTGATGACAGGAGAGGATGGTCCGCATGCAGACTGACGAGCGGATCCGCCGGGCCCGGCCGGCCGACGTACCGGCGATCGTGGAGCTGGTGCACGCGCTGGCGGAGTACGAGCGCGCCCCTGAGCAATGCCACCTGACCGCCGAACAACTCCGAACAGCCCTCTTCGGTACTACGCCCGCCGTGTTCTGCCATGTCGCGTCGGTCGACGACGAGGTGGTCGGCTACGCGATCTGGTTCCTCAGCTTCTCCACCTGGCGTGGTGTCCACGGCATCTACCTCGAAGACCTCTTCGTTCGCCCCGAACTCCGCGGCTCCGGCCTCGGCAAGGCACTGCTCACCGCCCTCGCCCAGGAATGCGTCCGCAACAACTACCAACGCCTCGAGTGGTCCGTCCTCGACTGGAACACCCCCGCCATCGACTTCTACAAGTCCCTCGGCGCCACCCCCCAAACCGAATGGCCCACCTACCGCCTCACCGACCAAGCCCTCACCACCCTCGGCACGTGAACGCCACCGACTACGTCTGGTTCAAGAAAAGCCGCATCAGCGAGGCCTACTGCCTGACCTTCGTTCGAGGGCTGAGCGCAGTGGAGGCGCTCAGCCGGATAGATGGTGAGCAGGTCGGCCGGGTCACCGGTCTGCGCGAGTTCACCGAGTCACTTCCCGACGAGCACGGCGGACGCCGGTGGTACCTGGGCGCTACCGAGCTGGGTGGCTGGACGCTGCTCGTCGAGGACAACGGATTTCTCGGCGTGACCGAAGAGGTGATCGCTCCACTGTCGGCCGGCACTCAGGTGGTGTCCCACTACAAGAACGTCAACGCGGTGGACCGCTTCTCCTGGATGGTGGACGGCGATATGCGGCTGACCTTCGAGCCGCTGTTCGCCTACGATCGCGCCGGGAGTGACCCGGACGGTCAGGTCGAGGTGATGGAAGCAGTCGGCTTCGACCTCCGTGCGGGCGAGGACCGCGACTACACCCTGCACACCGAGGCAGCCTTTGCGTTGGCCGAGCATCTGACAGGTGTGCGGTTGACCGCGGAGCTGCTGGAGTCCGCCGACTACCTGTGTGCTTTGGCGCCTCTGAAGGGCTGATTCGGGTGCTGCGAGACAATGGGTGGGTGGAACTGAAACCCCTGTTGATCACGCGGCTCTGTAATGCTTCTGTTTGGCCGATTCTGGTGGGGGTTGTGGTGATCGCGTTGCGCGATGACCTGCCGGTGGTGGCGGTGGTCGGTGGGGCGCTGGTTTGTCTGGCGGCCGCGGTCTACCTGGCGTTCCTCGGGTGGCGGCTCGGGGTGGTCTGTGATGCGGACGCGATCGAGGTTCACGGGTTGTTGCGGAGCCGGCGGATCGCCAAGGACGAGATCCTCGCGATCACGAACTTCCCGGCCGTCCGGTGGAAGAGCGAGGCCGGGAAGGCGCGCTGGACGCCGATCTTCGCGTTCGCCAATCTGGGCCGGGTGCTGCCGCTGGTCGAGCGGCACAACGAGGCGGCCATCTCGATCCTCAAGGACTGGCTGGACGACAGCAAGCCGGAGCCACCGAAGAAGAAGCGGCGTCAGCGGAAGCCGGCTCCGAAGCCGGCTAGCTAGCCGCCCCGGCCGGCGGCAACGGAGTACGCAAAAGCCGGTACTGCGTCGCGCACCCCGATTGCGAGCGGCTCAATGGGTGGCGCGGTGGGCGCGTTTGGCTTCGTACATGGCGTTGTCGGCGGTGCGGAGGAGTTCCTCGAGCGCGGCGGCGTACGGGCCGACGACGGCGGTGCCGATGGCGGCCGTGACCGGGACGTCGATGCCTTCGAGGGGGCGGCTGATCGCTTCGTCGATCCGGCCGATCAGCGCCTCGAGGTCGTCGCCGTCGATGTCCTCGGCCAGGATCGCGAACTCGTCGCCACCGAGCCGCGCGACCGTGTCGCCGTGCCGGACCTCGGTCAGTAGCCGGTCGGCGATCTCGCGCAGCGCCTGGTCGCCGGCCTCGTGGCCGTACTTGTCGTTCACCTGCTTGAAGTGGTTCAGGTCGCAGAACAGCAGCGCCCCGCGCCGCCCGCTCTGCCGCGACCGCGTCAATGCCGCGTTGAAGTGATGCTGGAGCAGCCGCCGGTTCGCCAGGCCGGTGAGCGCGTCGTGCGCCGCGTGGTGCTGCAGCTCGCGTTCCGCGTCCTTGCGCGCCGTCACGTCGTCGATCTGGATCAGGATGATCCGCGGCAGATCCTTGCCTTGGTCAACCATCGCGGCCGTCCCGCCCAGCCAGATGTCGTTGCCGTCGGTACGGCGGAACGTCCGCTCGAACCGGTACGGACCCCGGCCGGTGGCGAGTTGCTCGATCTCGCGCTGCGTCTGGCCCGCGTTCTCGTCCCGCAGGTAGTCGACGAAGGTGGAGCCGACCAACTGGGCCGGGGTGTAACCGGTGATGTGGCAGAAGGCGTCGTTGACGCGCAGTACGCGGCCTGCGTCCGGGCCGTCGAAGGCGATCGTCGCCATCCCGTTGCCGGCGCCCTCGAAGACCATCCGGAAGGTCGTCTCGCTCGCCTCCAGCCGCGCCTTCTCGGCCCGCAGCTGATCGGTCAGCCGCGCCTTGTCGATCGCCAGGCCCGCTTGGGTGGCGAAGATCTCCAGCAGTTCGCGATGGATCGGGCCGGGCCGACGCTGGTCCTCGGGCAGGTCGACCGAGAGCATCCCGACCAGTTCGCCGTCGGGTGAGTGCAGCGGCGCGAACAGCGCGTCCAGCGGATGCCACGCGTCCGGCGCCGTCGAGACCGGGATCTCCGGCACCCAGCCGACGATCTCACCCTCAGGCAGCCGCTCGTGCGGCACGAACCGCAGCCCGCCCCACTTGTCCGCGATCGCGAACTCGGCGTCGAAGATGTCGGCCGCGCTGATCGTGCCGAGCAGCGCCTCCCGGGCCTCCGGCGAGCCGGCGACCGCGATCACCTCGAACTTGCCGTCGGGCTGGCGCAGGTTCAGCACGGCGATGCCGAAGCCGAGGCCGTCCACGACCCCGTCGACCACGGCCTGCAGAGTTTCGGCCAGGCTTCGCCCGGCGCCCATCCGGGCGCTCACCTCGTAGAGACGGCGTACGGCCGTCATCCGTACGGTGGGCTCGTTGTGCACGCGCGATCTCCGGAGTCACGGCAGTGGCGGCCTCACGAGACCCCGCCGTGGTGAGGGTCCCCTGACAGAGTGACAGACCAGCCGCCCCGAAGAACCCTTCTCCGGTGTGCCTGGACGACCCTATTGTGCCGGACGGGAGCCGCTCACCTGCTGTCAGTGACGAGAATACGCTTGCCGATACGGAGGGTGATTTTTCAGTACCGGAGATCCACCAGCGACCGGTACGACGTACGCGCCGACTCCCACTCGTCGACGGGAGCGTCGTGCTCGACCAGCCACTGCTCGACCCCGCCCGACTCGGCCTCGGCGAAGATGGCCGCGAAGTCGAGCGTGCCGGTACCGACGTCGGCGAACGAACCGTCCTCGGCCATGTCCTTGACGTGCAGGGCGGGAAACCGGCCGGGGTGGCGGCGGAAGTAGTCCGCCGGGTTCTTGCCGCCGTCGACCACCCAGTACAGATCGAGCTCGAACCCGAGCAGGTCAGGCTCGACCTCGTCGAGCAGGATGTCGAACAGCACCTGCCCATCCACCTCGGCGAAGTCGTGGCCGTGGTTATCGGCGTACGAGCGGATCTCCTCCGCTGAGTGGCCGAACCGTCCGCTCACCCCGACAGTGCGGTAGCCGATCTCGGCCAGTCGCTGCAGCGTGCCTGGGTAGTCGGCGGCGAGTGCCTCGCGCATCGTATAGAGGTGCATGCCGATGCCGTCGGCCGGGATGGTCCGGTCGCTCATGGAGGGTCTCCTTCGAGCTGTGTCCTTCGAGCTGGGTCAGGCGACGTGTTCCCGGTAGCGCGTCAGGGCGAGGTCGAAGACCTGCTGGCCGGGCGCGTCCCACAGGTCCTGGTTGAAGATCTCGACCTCGACCGGACCGTCGTACCCGGCGGCGTCGCACGCCTCGCGCAACCGGCGCAGCTCGATCGAGCCGTCGCCCATCATGCCGCGGCCGAGCAGGTTGTCGGCCGGCAGCGGCGTCACCCAGTCACTCACCTGGTAGGAGCAGATCCGGTCGCCGGCCCGCTCGATCTGCCGGTACACGTCGGCGTCCCACCACAGGTGGTACGCGTCCACGACCACGCCGACCTGCTCGACCGGGAACTGCTCGGCCAGGTCGAGTGCGCCGCTGAGCGACGAGACGACGCAGCGGTCGGAACAGAACATCGGATGCAGCGGCTCGATCGCGAGCCGGACTCCGCGCTCGGCGGCGTACGGGGCGAGCTCGGCGATGCCGTCGCGGATCATCCCGCGGGCGCCGTCGATGTCGCGTGAACCGGGTGGCAGGCCGCCGCTGACGAGGATCAGTACGTCGGTGCCGACGGTGGCCGCCTCGTCGATCGCGCGGCGGTTGTCCTCGATCTTCGCCTGCCGCTCGGCGGCGTCAGTCGCGGTGAAGAATCCGCTTCTGCACAAGGAGGAAACGCGCAGCCCGGCGTCGGCGACGAGCTTCGCCGCGCGCTCGACGCCGTACTCCTGGATCGGCTCGCGCCATAGGCCGATCCACTGCAGCTCGGCTTTGGTGCTGGCGGCAACTACATCTTCCAGGGGCCAGTACTTCGTTGTTGCCTGGTTCAAGCTGTAGCGGTTCACGCGTCGACTCCGCCCACGATGAGCAGCTTGCGGAAACGGTCGACTGCCAGCTCGGGCGAGGTCAGTACGCCGGCCGCGTCGGCGAGGCGGAACGTGTCGGCGAGGTGCGGCAACGACCGGCCGGTCTGGAGTCCGCCGACCATCCCGAAGCCGGGCTGGTGGCCGTTAAGCCAAGCCAGGAAGGCGATTCCGGTCTTGTAGTAGTAGGTCGGTGCCGAGAAGATCTGCCGAGCCAACGGCACGGTCGGCGCGAAGATCTCCTCGTACTTCGTCAACTCACCGTCGTCGAGCGCCTTGAGCGCGGCGGCCGCGGCGGGTGCGATCGCCGCGAAGATGCCCAGCAGCGCGTCGCTGTATCGCTCGCCGTCGCCACGAATCAACTCCGGATAGTTGAAGTCGTCCCCGGTGTAGAGCCGGACACCCTCCGGAAGCCGCTTGCGCAAAGCAACTTCTTTATTTGCATCCAGCAACGAAACCTTGATGCCGTCGACCTTGCTGGTGTTGTCGTTGATCAGCTCAACCACCACATCAGCCGCGGCATCGAGCGACCCAGCACCCCAATAACCTTCCAACGCCGGATCGAACATCGACCCGAGCCAATGCAAAATCACCGGCCGAGACGACTGCCCGAGCAGCCGGTCATAAACCTTCCGATAGTCATCCGGCGAGCCAGCAGCAGCACACAACGCCCGACTAGCCATCAGAATCGGCTGGGCCCCGACTTCCTCCGCCAGCGCCAACTGCTCCTCGTAGGCAGCAATCACGGCATCCAAGGGATGCACCCCGGCCGGCAGCTGGTCGGTGCCGACTCCCACGGCGATCCGCTTCTCCGAAGCGGAGGGCGCGCCTGAAGCGCCGAGGGCATCGGAGGCGACACCGTCGGCAACGCCAAAGGCGGCAGGGGCGCCGGGAACGCCAGCGCCAGCAGAGCCGAGGACATCAGGTGCGCCCGCGGCGCCCGAAGGGCGCGAGGAGGCGGGGGCGCCACCGGTCGCCTCGCCGTGCCCGCCGCCGCCCGCTTCTCCCGCACCGCCCGCGCCGGCGCCGCGGAGCGGCGCCTCGGCGGCTGAGCGGCGGATCAACTCTTGGGTGGCGGGCCAGTCGAGGCCCATGCCTCGTTGGGCTGTGTCCATGGCTTCTGCTACTGACAAGCCCAGGGACCAGAGGTGGTGGCGGAAGCCGAGGGTGTGGTCCCAGTCGATGGCTGCGGGGGCGCCTGGGGAGTTGTCGGCGAGTGGGTTGGAGACGACGTGGGCTGCCGCGAAGGCGAGTCGGCTGGTGGCCGGCTCATAGGTGCCGTGGGCAACCGGCGTACCGGTGAGCTGGTAGCTCTCCAGTCCGCCGTCACCGGTCGGCAGCCGCAAGGACAGACTCATGCCTTCGCCTCGATGTCGAGTGCCGGGACCTCCAGTTTGCGGCCTTCGCGCCAGGACTGCAGACCGAGCTCCGCGAGCTGCACGCCCTTGGCGCCCTCGACGAAGTCCCAGGTGAACGGTGCGTCGTCGACGACGTGGCGCAGGAACATCTCCCACTGCACCTTGAAGCCGTTGTCGAACACCTCGTTGTCCGGCACCTCGGACCACTGGTCGCGGAACGAGTACTCCGCGGGGATGTCGGGGTTCCAGACCGGCTTCGGCGTCGCGGAACGGTGCTGAGCCCGGCAGTTGCGCAACCCTGCGACCGCGCTGCCCTCGGTCCCGTCGACCTGGAACTCGACCAGCTCGTCCCGGAACACCCGCGTCGTCCAGGACGAGTTGAGCTGCGCGATGATGCCGCCCTCCAGCTCGAAGACGCCGTACGCCGCGTCCTCGGCTGTCGCGGTGTAGGGCTGACCCTGCTCGTCGTACCGGGTCGGGATGTGCGTGGCGCCCTGGCAGTAGACCGACTTGACCGGCGCGAAGATCTGGTCGAGCACGTACCGCCAGTGGCAGAACATGTCGACGACGATGCCGCCGCCCTCCTCGGCCTTGTAGTTCCAGGCCGGGCGCTGCGCCTCCTGCCAGTCGCCCTCGAACACCCAGTAGCCGAACTCGCCGCGCACCGACAGGATCTGGCCGAAGAACCCGCCGTCGACGAGCCGCTTCAGTTTGCGGAGGCCGGGCAGCGAGAGCTTGTCCTGGACCACACCGTTCTTCAGACCCGAGTCGCGAACCAGCCGGGCCAGGTCGACGGCCGCATCCAGACCCTCCGCGATCGGCTTCTCGCAGTAGATCGCCTTGCCGGCCTCGACCGCGGCGCGGACGCCCTTCTCGCGCAGCTGGGTGAGCTGCGAGTCGAAGTAGATTTCCACATCCGGCTCGGCCAGCGCCTCGGCGAGGTCCGTGGTCCAGCGGCTCAGGCCGTACTTGTCGGCGATGTTCTTCAGCTTGAGCTCGTTGCGGCCGACCAGGATCGGCTCGGGGATGATCATCGACCCGTCCGCGGCGGGGATACCACCCTGCTCGCGGATGGCCACGATGGAACGCTCCAGGTGCTGGCGCAGGCCCATCCGGCCGGTGACGCCGTTCATCACGATGCCGACGCGTCGATCGTTCACTGTGCTACCTCTCTTCGGCGCAGCGGCTGCGCGGGGTGTGGGGCGGGGGTCGGTGCAGTCGGAACCGGCGAGGCATCGTCGGTACGCCGGTGCGCGCGCGGCGGCGTCATGGCCGCTCACCCACGTCGTAGATGTCGAGCCGGCCGCACATGCCGTGGCGGCCGTACTCGGTCGGGGCGGGGAGTTGGTGCAACTCGGCCGTCTGCAGATGTGGCGCTCTGCCGGCCTCGAGGGCTTCCAGCGCGGCGCCGGTCTCATCGGCCAGGCGGCGGGCGCCTTGCTCCCAGCGGCGTCGCCAGTCGGCGAGTTGCGGCTGGACGATCCGGATCGCGGCCTCGTAGAACGCATCGAGGGCCGACGGGCCATCGGCGGAGTAGGCGTCCCGCAGTACGGCGAAACCCTCGAGCGCGAGGTCGCGGCGAGCCACCGCGGACGGCGTACGGGCCTCGCCTTCGCCGGTGAGCGTGGTCGCCTTCAGGTACGTCTCGCGGTCGGTGAGGTGCTCAGGCGGGAGGGTGAGGACGGCGTCGCCCGCCTCGGGGAGGCCGGAGTTCGACATCAGGGTGAGGATCTGCAGATCCCCGCCGTTGATCAGCCGGTGGATCGTGCCGGGGTCGAACCAGACGACCGTGCCGGGCTGCAATGGCGTCTCGGTGAAGCCCTTCGGGTTGAGCGTCTGGACCGCGCCGGAGCCGGCGATCACGTAGTACCCCTCGGAGCAGGCGAGGTGGACGTGCGGGGTGCCGCCGACGAGTCCGTCGGGCGCCTCGATGTCGTACACCGACAGTCGCGAGATGCCGATACCGCCGGGTAGGGCCGCTGCCGGGCCGTACTCGCACATACTCGCCTCCTCGGTCGCCTGGGAAAGGGCTTTCCAAGGCTTGTGAGCGCAACCTTAGGTGGGCCGTCACGGCGAGTCAACCTGTGGGGAAGTCGACCGGAAAGCGATTGCAGGCCGATTCCGGACAGCACGCCGTGGAGTGCGTGCGAACTGGCCGATGGGGTACGGCGAGGCGATCGGCGTTAGCGTCGTTGACAGACGACGAAAGGAGCACGGTGGCCAAGCGCGGCAAGCCCGTGTACCGCACGACCCAGGATCCCGCCGACGCGTCGGCACCCGAGGACGCGGGCGCGCAGGAGCGTCGGAATCCGGGGTCGCCGGAGGGTGGGAATGGGCGGCGAGTCGCGCAGGAGACCCGCAACGGAGACGCCCCCGAGGACGCCGGATTGCGGAGCGTCGTCGAGGCCGTCGACGAACTCGGGCTAGGCGGCGGCGCACGAGTAGCCGACGACACGGAGCCGACTGGTGCTTCGGAGGATGGCGCGGAGGTGGGCGACGCGGCCGGATCGCGGGCTGCTGGTGTTGGGGTGGAGCGGCGGCGGGGGGAGCGGCGTGGGGGGAGTGCGGGGGATCGGCGGCGGGGGGAGCGGCGGGGTGGGGTGGATCGGCGGTTGGGGGAGGTGGCGCAGGAGGAGTTGGTGACGGGGGAGCAGTCCGTCGACGAGTTGTCGGCTGAGTTGCGGGCGGCTGAGGAGCAGGCTCGGGATGCGCAGCGGGAGCTTTACCGGACTCTTGATCTGGCGCTCCGGATCGGCGAGGTGGTGCTGTCCAGCGGCGCCGGTACTGCGGACGCGACGGCAACGATCCTCGGTGTGACGGCCGCCGCCGGACTGCGCGGCTGCGAAGTCGACATCACCTTCACCTCGATCGCGATCTCGTACCAGGAAGCGCCCGACGTCGCGCCGGAGACGCACATGCGCGTCGTCCGGTACCGCGGTCAGGACTTCTCCCGCCTGACCGCCGTCGACCAGCTGGTCCGCCGGTTCGCGCGAGCCGAACTGACCCGCGAGGAGGCCAGCCGCGAGCTCGCCCGGATCGTGTCGGCAGGACCGCCGTTCCCACGCTGGAGCTCAGTCCTCGCCTGGGGCGTGATGGCCGGCGGCGCCACCCTGTTGCTGGGTGGTGGCTGGCTGATCACCCTCGTCGCCGTACTGACCGCGATCGTGATCGAACTCAGCAACCGCTGGTTCAACCGCCAACGCCTCCCCGCGTTCTACCAACAGGTGGCCGGCGCATTCGTCGCCACCGCCGTCGCCCTCATCCTGTACGCCGTCCACGCGCCGGTGAAACCGTCGTTGGTAGTTGCCGCCGGCATCATCATGTTGCTGGCCGGCATCGCCCTCACCGGTGCGGTCCAGGATGCGATCACCGGGTACTACGTGACCGCTGCCGCCCGCAGTCTCGAAGCGATGCTCCTCACCGGCGGCATCATCGCCGGGGTCAGCCTGGGCATCAGTCTCGGCATCAAACTCGGTCTCCCGGTCGCGATCGAGGCGCAAACCATCCAGCTCGCGAACCTGCCGATCATGGTCGGCTCGGGAGCGCTGATGGCCGTCGCGTTCGCCTACGCGTCGTACGCGCCGCTGCGGGGACTCCTGCCGGTCGCGGTGGTGGGTGGAGTGGGCTCGCTGGTCTTCACGTTGATGTCGCGAGCGGAGTTCGGCCCGGCGTGGTCGACCGCGGCCGCCGCGTTCGTGGTCGGCCTCGGTGGCTACTCCCTCGGCCGTCGCTCCGGCGTACCGCCACTCGTGGTCGTCGTCTCCGGCACGGTCCCACTGTTGCCAGGTCTGACGATCTACAAGGGCCTGCTCGAGCTGATGAGCCTCGGCAACCTGATCGGCATCGTCTCCCTGGCCACAGCAGTCGCGATCGGAGTAGCCCTCGCCTCAGGCGTCATCCTCGGCGAGTACGTCGCCCAACCCATCCGCCGCGAAGCCCGTCGCCTGGAAGACCGCCTAGCCGGCCCACGCCTAGTAGGCCCCCGCCGCCCCATCCGCCAACGCAAAGAACGCTCCCGCTCCCACCGCACCCGCCGCAACCGATCGACCTAGGCGCTGGCTAGCGGAGTTCTTCGAGGATTACGTCGTCCAGTTGTAGCCAGGTGTCTTGGTTGTAGGCGAAGAAGCCTGTGTGGAGTTGGAGGAGGGACTCGGGGCCGCTGGTGAACTCGAGGCTTACCTGCGTGTACTGCGGATGCGCGCCGCCGGTCTTCTGGGCAAGGGGTTTGCCGCGGAGGGTGCGGATGCCGAGAGAGGTTTCGGTGTTGTTGTCGGCGGTGCGGATCCAGGCGGACAGGCGGTAGCGGTGATGGGGGCGTACGGCAACGTTCTGCTGGAGCTGGTGGGAGCCGATGGAGCCGCGGAGATAGGCGTTGTTCTTGCCGGTGTGGGCGAGGTCGGTCTTGTCGACGCCTCCGGTGCCGTTGAGTTGCCACGGTGGTGAAACCGTCGCTCCGGTCTGTCCTTCGAAGCCGGGATCGCTGACCAGGTTGGTCTTCAAACCGTCATCGGTCAGCTTGGTGCGCATCAGGTACACGTTGTACGGATCCCACTGCGACATCGTGAAGTAGAGATCCTCCCCGGACGACCAAGGATGCATGTACGTGCCGTAGAGGCCGGGAAATTCGGTGCTCCGGGCAACTACCTGCTGACCCGACCAGGGGCCGGTGAGAGACGCGGCAGAGCGCAGTACTACGGAAGCGCGATGCTCGTCGAGGTACATCATCAGCCACTTGCCGAGATGTGCGTTCCATTGCACGGACACCTCGCTGACCGGGCCTATCGTGATCGGTACTGCGGCGTCTTCGCGGTTCGACCAGGTCCTGCCGTCCCAGTAACGCCAGGAGCTCTTCGACATCACAAGCTTCTCCGGTACGCGGGCCAGGTGCGCGTTGCCGAATCGGCCGTTCGGCGTACCGATCATGTAGACGTAGCCGGCCGATCGGACCAGTGCGCTCATCTGGAAGTTGCTGTTCCAGGCGGCGGTGTTCTTCCAGATCGCTTTCGGGTCCTTGGTCCATGTTTCGCCGTTGTCGTCGGAGTACGCGAAGCCGGCGTGGTTTGTGTACCAACTGCCGGCCGGCCCCCAGTGGTTGACCGACATGTAGTGCACGTACTGCCGGCGGCCGACGGCGATTCCCGCGGTCGGGATGACAGTGTGCTCGTCGCGGTCGATCTTCTTGCAGTCGAGGAACTGCTTGGCATGGCCGGGGCGGTCTTCGGCCGCGCTGTCCAAAGTCATACCGTCCGCGAGGTTGCGATCCTTGCTGCGGAACAGCAGGTTGCACCGCCAGTCGAGCGTCGCCGGATCACCCGCACCGCCACCCGGCCCGGTCCACCCGCTGCCGTAGCTGTCGCCGAACGCAGTCAGGATCTCCCCCGACCCGTTGTCCCAGAGGATGCCGAGATCCGTTGCCTTGAGCTGAAACCTCGCCTCGGTGTCGTTGATCGAACCCGGCCCGGTGAGCTTGGCAACCCGCTCGGCCAGCGAAGGCGCAACCTGAGCGGCCGCCGCCCGGCCCAATACCGATGCCTGGGCGGGTGGTGCCGGGTCGCCCGGCAACACTGCGGCGGCGAGCAGCAACGGCAGGATCAGAACCAATCGCTTCGGCATGCGCAACTCCTCGACAGTCACCTAGCGCGTGGGAAATCGATTTCTCGGGCTTACGCTAGCCAGCCCAGCACCAAGGGTCAACAGCTCGACACTCAGCAGGTCCGAGCGGGCCGCCGAGGCATCGCCGGGCTGGGTCGGTCGCTCTTAGGTGCGGAGGGATTGTTCGAACGCGTCTGCCGTTTGGGTGGCGGCGTCTTCTTCTTGGAGTAGGGCGGCCATGTCGGCGGCTCGCTGGCGGGGGCCGTTGGCGAGCATGGGTTCCAGGGCGGCGAGCAGGGTTGGCTCGCTCAGTTCGGTGAAGCGGAGGGCGCTGCCGACACCCATTCGCTGGAGTTGAGCTCCCCAGAACGGCTGGTCGGCGAAGACGGCGCAGACCACCGTCGGGAGACCGGCCCGCAACGAGGCTGCCGACGTACCGGCGCCGCCGTGGTGGACGGCTGCGCGGCATCGCGGCAGTACGGCGTCGTGGTCGAGGTTGCCCACGACGCGAACCATGCTGTCGTTCGCAGTACCGGCCTTCAGGGTGACGAGGGCGCGAACGCCGAGCAGGCCGGCGACTTTCTCGATCATCGCCAGCGCGGCATCCGGCTCCAGGACAGGCATGCTGCCGAAACCGAAGTACACAGGCGGTTCTCCGGCGTCGAGCCAGGCATCGAGCTCCGGATCGACGGGCTCACTCAGCAAGATGCGCTGCTCTGGTGAAGGCGACAGGAAACCGGTCAGCGGCCGACGGTCGTCCCACTCCATCAACTCCGGTACTACGTGCCGGCTGTACGCCTGGATTTCCAGCGCGCCGGTCTTCTCCAGCCGTACGCCGGTCGGCTCGGAGGTTGGCGAAAGACCGAGGCGGGCCCGGAGTTTGTTGACGAGAGGTTCGAAGACCGGCCAGTTGGCCTTCTCCACTTGGGCGTAGGTGGACAGGTTGACCGCGGGCGAGAAGATCTCGGTCGAGACGAGCAGGTGCGGGAACGCGCTGTTGCGGCGGATCGGCGCGTGGTACACCGACGCGTAAGGGATGCCGGCGGCCTCCGCGACCACGATGGCCTCGAGTTCGGTCGCAGTACCGGAGATGAGTACGTCGGCGCCTGCGGCCAGGTCGATCAGGTCGGCGTGCAACTGGTCGGCGGTGCGGTGCTTGTGGTCGATCAACCAGTGCACGTAGGAATGGAAGTCACCGGCGGCCAGCCACTGCTGCCCTTCCTCCGACTCCAGGAAGTCCCGGGCGCTGACCCGCAGGTCGACCGTGCGAAGACCGAGCGCCTGCCCGATCCAGACCAGGTCGGAACACAGCCCGAGTGTGACGTCATAGCCGCGCGCGGCAAGCTCCGCCCCGAACACAGCCATCGGTAACGCGTCCCCACGGCTACCCATCCCCAGCATGACAACTCGCATCGCGCCCACCCCTGAGCCCTGGTACGCCACCAACCGGCCTACGAACCCCCGATGCTAAGCCGCCCAAGGTCCCCCCGTCGCCGCCCTGCCCACCACCCGGTCATGCTGGCCGGACTCGGTTGTGCGGGCCGGACACAGAAGTGCGTCGCACTCAGTCGTGCCTGCGCTGCCCGGCGGTGCGTTGTGCCCGATTGTGCTGGGGGGCGTTCGTGGGTGTTGGATCTTCGGGGGTGGTAACCCAGGGCTGTGATTTACTGCGGGTGGTGCGATTCCAAGGTGTGGCGGTGGGGAGGGATCCCTGGTCCGCCGGCTTCGCGTGGTGCGGAGTGACCCGGGTGTCACCGGGGCCAAGCGGTGATACCCCGCTCCTGCTCGGATCCAACCGGGTCCCTGGTTGATCTGGTGCCTGGTCGGCACCCTCCTTCACCCAGAGGTAGGAACGTATGTTCACAGGGCGTATCGAGACCACCGCGACCATTGCCGAGGTCCGCGAGGAGTCCCTGCGGGTCACCGTCGACCCCGCCGTCCCGCTCGTTGCCGGCGGCGCCGTTTGCCTGGACGGCGTCCGGCTCACGATGCAGTCGGCCCAACCGGGCGAGCTGGTTGCCACCGTCACCGACGAAACGCGCCGGCGTACCACTCTCGACCGCGCCACCCCCGGTACTCCGGTCCACTTCGAGCTGCCCCTGGCGGCCGGTGACCGGATCGACGGCCACCTGGTCCAGGGACACGTCGACGGCGTCGGCAAGGTACTGCGTATCGACGGCGAACCGAGTGGCCGGCGCGTCTGGATCAAGCCGGCCGAGCGGTTGCTGGCCCGTCTGGTGGCGAAGTCCTCCGTCGCGCTGAACGGAGTGAGCGTGACAGTGGCCGAAGTACTGAAGGATCGCTTCTCGGTGGTGCTCGTGCCGACCACCTTGCAGAAGACCAATCTCGACGCGCTCGTCGTGGGCGACCGAGTCAATATTGAGAGTGACCTCCTCGCGCGGATGGGGCGGGAAGGGCATGGGCCCGCGCTGCTCGACGCGGTGGCGCGGTTGCCTTGGGCGGGCCACCTCAGCGGGCCGGTCGGAGTACAGAAAGTCGTTGCTCAGTTGGCCGCCGGCGGTGGGGTCGTGGTGTGGGATCCGACGCTGGAGGGTGAGGGCGATGTGGTTTTCGCGGCCGAGCGGTTCCGGCCGGAGTCGATGACGTTCCTGCTCACCCAGGCTTGTGGGCACACGACGATCCCTTGTGCGCCGGAGGTGCTGGAGCGGTTGGAGATTCCGCGGATGCCGGGTGAGGGCGATCGGCAGGGGACGCGGATGCATGTTCCGGTCGACTTGGCGTCGTTGCCGGGGACCGGTGTGAGTGCGGCCGATCGGGCTGCGACGATTCGGCGGCTGGCGTCGCCGGACGCAGTACCGGAGGACTTTCTGCGACCTGGGCATGTCTTTCCGCTGGCGGCGCGGGCGGGGTTGCTGGGTGAGCGTGGCGGGCATACGGAGGCGACGGTTGCGCTGTGTCTTGCAGCCGGGCTGGCGCCGGTGGGCGTTTGTTGTGAGGTGATGCGGCCGGACGGGGTGATGGCGGATGCGGTCACGTTGGAGCAGTTCGCGTTGCGGTGGGAGCTGCCGATGATCGACGTCCACGACCTGACCCGGTGGCTGTGAATGCGAGGCGTTGACCTGTACGACGATCCTGCGTTCCTGACCGGGTATCGGGAGCTGAGGCGGGAGAAGCGTGGGTTGAACGACGAGCTGGAGATCCCGGCGATGGCGGGGCTTCTGCCGGCGGTGGATGGGTTGCGGGTGATCGACCTCGGCTGTGGTGAGGGCGGCCTCGCAGTACGGCTTGCAGAGGCTGAAGCGGGCGGTGCTGCTGAGGTGCTGGGGGTTGATGCGTCGGCGGCGATGCTGGCGCGAGCGGTGGCGCATCCGCGGGTGCGGTATCAGCGGGCGGATCTTGCGGACTTCGAGCTGCCTGCCGCTTCTGTGGATCTGGTGGTGAGCAGCCTGGCGTTGCACTACGTCGAGGATTTCGAGGAGCTGGTTGGACGGGTGGCGGCTTGGTTGGTGCCCAGCGGGTGGTTCGTGTTCTCGGTCGAGCATCCGGTAGTGACCGCGCCGCTGGTGGAGGGGACGCTGGACGACTACGCGGATGAGGGGCCGCGGCAACGAACCTGGTTCGGTCGCCCGGTGGTGAAGTATCACCGGACGCTCGCGACGACGCTGGCGACGCTGCAGCGGCACGGATTCTCGCTACAGGCTGTGCAGGAACCACTGCCGACCGAGGCTCAGGTGGCAGCCCATCCCCACCTCGCCATCCATAGACGCCGGCCACCTCTGCTCCTCGTCTCGGCCCGGCTCGCCGCGAACTGAAGCACCCTTCGGTGACTCTTCGGGCGGTGAGACGTTAGAGTTACTGGCGAGAAACATCGGCCTGCTATCGCTGGGTCATGGCCCGGCGGGCTCGGAGGATCGACGTGGCACTGGGTAGGACGTCCCCGCGGGACCTGCCGCTGTTCGCGGATCTGTCCGGCCGGGAGATCAAGGACATCTTCCGGGCCGGCGAAGAGGTCTCGGTTCCGGCCGGCTGGTCGCTGATCCTGGAGCAGACGCCACCCGACGCGGCGTACCTGATCCTGAGCGGGACGGCGGCGGTCCGGGTCAAGGGTGAGGAGATCGCCGAGCTCGGCCCGGGTGACATCGCCGGTGAGGTCGCGGTCCGGCAGAACCGGTTGCGCACAGCAACCGTCACGGCGAAGTCCCGGCTGCAGTTGCTGCACTTCACCCGGGAGAAGTTCGACGACCTGACCAACCGCCTGCCCAACTTCCGCAACGCCATAGACGCCACCATCGCCGAGCGCCGTGGCCCCCAACCCACCTGATCCCGCGCCGCCCGCGCGGCCGCCGGACGGAAAAACTCCGGACCAGCCAGATTTCCTGGAGATTCAGCAGGCTTTTGAGCGGGCGTTGTTGGGTGGGGAGCGGAAGTTCACTCGGATCGAGGTCTCTGAGCGGGCTGGGGTTTCGCGGGCGCGGGCCGAGCGGATGTGGCATGCGCTGGGGTTTGCGACCGTGCCGGATGACGAGATCGCCTTTACCGACGGCGATGTCGAGGCGCTTCGGCTGGTTGCGGCGTTGGAGGATGACGGGTTCATCGATCCCGCGGTCGAGTCGTCGCTGGCGCGGAAGCTTGGGCAGACTCAGTCCCGGCTGGCCTCCTGGCAGTCGGCGATGTTTCTTGAATTGCTGGCCGGATCCGAGCTGCCCGGTGACGAAGCGGTCGAGCTCGCCTCTTTGTTGCTACCGGCAATGGAACGTCTGCAGACCTACGTCTGGCGACGGCACCTGGCTGCCGCGGCCGGGCGTGCGATGGCTGGGTCCGACGAGTTGTCCCGTGGCATCCGGGTGGTCGGGTTCGCCGATATCGTCAGCTACACCAGGCTGACTAGGCGGCTGTCCGTCGTTGAACTGGGCAACTTGATCGAACGCTTCGAAGGCCTGGCCGCCGACGTGGTCGCGCTGAACGGTGGCCGCATCATCAAGTCGATCGGCGACGAGGTCCTCTTCGTCACCGACACCCCAGCGCAGGCCGCTGCACTCGCACTGGCCCTGCAGGACGAGGTCGCCGCGGCAGGCGACCTGCCCGAGCTCAGGATCGGTCTGGCGTACGGCACCATCCTGATCCGCCTCGGCGACGTGTACGGCGAGGTCGTCAACCTGGCGTCCCGGCTGACATCCGAGGCCAAGCCCGGTCGCGTGCTGGTCGACCGTGAGTTGGCTGCCGCGCTGGACGGCCATCCGGCGTACCGGCTGCGTCGGCTTCGGCGCGTTTCCGTTCGGGGGTACCACCACCTCACGCCGTACGCTCTCCAACGCGCCTCAAGCCATGACTGACGCCTCAGGGACAATGGTCGGGTGCATGAGATTTCAACAGCTGGGGAGCTGGCGTCCATAGCCGACGGGGATCCACTGATCGTGTGGGCCGGGCAGGGTGAGGTGGGTGGCCGAGTCAGAGCCTGGTACTCCGGTGACGCGGTCGCGGTGGCCACTCCCGAGTTGTCGAAGTTCAATCGCCTGACGGTCCGCGGGCCGGTCGATGGCTTGGCGCCGCTCGTCAGGAGCGCACTTGTCGAGGTGGGACCGGGTTTCCGGCTGTTCGGTGAGGAGCCGCTGATCCGCGAGCTGGTCGAGCGGATCCCCGAGCTGTCGTTCGTCGCGGCCTTCGGGTGGATGGAGACCAGGGTCATGCCGGCCCGGACCACCACTGCCACTTGGCTGGACGGCGACAGCGGAGTACAGGAGCTGCTGGACGAGGCTTCGCCGGATTCGTTCGCGTGGCCGAGCACTCCCGGCGTACTGCGGTGGGCGGCTGTCCTTGGTGAAGCCGGCGAGTTGCTGAGCATCGCGGCTGACGCTTGGAGTGCTCCCGAGATCGGGTTCATGGCCGGGGTGGCGACCAGGCCGAGTGCGCGGGGGCAGGGGTTGTCGCGACAGGTCTGCACCTTCGTGACGGCCGAACTCATGAAGCGGCACGGGCAGGTGGGGTTGATGGTCCACCACGACAACGAGCCCGCGATCGCTGTGTATCGCAAGCTGGGCTACACGTACCGCGAGGTTGCCGCGGCCAGCGTGTAGCCCAGATTTCGGTCAGTACGGGTCGCCGTGACCCTTGTGCCGGGAGGCCGATCAGCGCGTGGGTGTGATCGTCAGGGTCGCGCCGGGCTTGCCCGGCGTCGTTGGCTTCCCGCTGGGGGTCGGGGTCTCGCTGGGAGTCGTGCTCGTCGGGCCGGCGGAAGGAGCGCCGGACGGCGTACCGGACGGTGTGCCCGACGGCGGGACGGTGGCGGGGGCCGGTGGCGGTGCGAACGGCGCCTTGTCGGTCTCCTTGCAGTTCTCCGCGTCGGTGTAGCCGTCGGAGTTTTCCACCACCGTGGTCAGCGGGAACGCGTTGCTGACCGTGTCCCGGGTGCCGTTCTCGCCGTAGGTCGTCGCGCAGTTCAGCAGCCGCAGGTTGACCGGGTTGCCCTCTTGGTCGTACAGGCGTGCCTTCAGCGGCTTGCCCTGATCGTCGAACGGGTAGATGTTTTCGATCGGCTTCCCGTCCAGCGTCAGACCGGTCGGGCTGGCGTAGCTGTTGCCGTTCGTGTCCCGGTAGTCGTTGCTGTACGGCGAGCCGTCGTGCCAGTAGCCGGTGAACCCGAAGGCCAGCCAGGCCGGGACGATGATGGCGGCGACCAGGTTCAGCGGTACGACGTACCAGAGCCAGCGGCGGTCCTGCTGTGTCCTGCGGCCGATCCAGACTGACACGGCGGCCCCGGCCAGCGCGCCGACCACAGCGACGGCGGACGCACCGGACATGCCGAACAGCACGCCGCCGCCAACCAGGCCGCGGGCGACCCACCAGACCGGCTGACCGATCGTGACGAGCTCGTGCCGCACGTTCGGCGGGATCTGGTCGACCATGCTGCGGATGGACTCGGCGGCCTTGCTGCCCCTGGAGGTCTGCAACACAATGCCCGGATCGGCGCCGTGCAGCGCTCGCACACCCAGGTACGCCGCGCCGCCCAGCAGGACCAGGCCGATGAACCCGAAGAACACCGTCTCCCCGGTGCCGTTGAGCAGGCCGATGAGCAGGAAGAACGGTCCGACGACCGCGGCCACGATGCCCCAGGTCAACGCGGTCTCGGCGCCGGTCTTGACCTTCGGCGGCGCCGTGCGGGGTGGGTATCCGGCGGCGGTGCGCAGCTCGTCGGCGTACTGGCGGGGAGTGCCGAGGCGCTCCTGCAGCGCGGCGGCCGTCGGCTCCTCCTCGAACTCGGCGGCTACCTCGGTCAGGTGACCCGTGACGTCTTCGAGGACGTCGGCCAGCTCACCCGGCGGCAGGTCGCTCAGCTCGGCCCTGACCTGTGCCAGGTAGGTTGCGACCGGTCCGGTCAGAGTGCTGTTCACGCCGCCTCCTCCTCGAGCAGCAACACCGACATCGTGTCGGCGAAGTGGTTCCACGTCTTGGTGGACTCGGCGAGCAGATCCAGGCCGGTCTTGTTCAGCCCGTAGTACTTGCGATGCGGGCCTTCCTCGCTGGGCTGCACGTACGAGGTCAACGCACCGGCCGCGAACAGCCGCCGCAACGTCCCGTACACCGAAGCATCCGCGACATCCTCCAACCCGGCCGCCCGCAACCGGCGCAGTACGTCGTAGCCGTACCCGTCCGCGTTGCGCAGCACCGCCAGGACAGCCAGATCGAGCACGCCCTTGAGCAGCTGACTCGGGTCCATCGCCTCCACCACCTCCGCTAGGTGCACCGCAAGACCGGACCCCTCAGACCGGCCCTGCGGTGCTCTGCCGACCACACTACTACACACTGTGGAGTACTACGCAATGCTGTTTGACCGCGGTGCGTGACGGACCGGTCGGTTGGCGGTTCCCCCGCGCGGCCTCCGACGCCCGCTCCTGCGTCGCGTGCTCGTTCGAGCGCTCCCACCCGCCCGGTGTTTTGCGCTCCTGCGTCGCGCGGATTGACCACGGTGGTGGCCGGCCTGGTGTGTGTGCCAAGCGGCTGGTGGTTGGGTGGCCCCACGCGCTCTCCGACGCCCGCTCCTGCGTCGCGTGCTCGTTCGAGCGCTCCCACCCACCCGGTGTTTGCGCTCCTGCGTCGCGCGGTTCAACCGCGGTGGTGGCTGGCCTGGTGTGCCACGCGGCTGGTGGTGGGTTGGGGTGCCCCGCGCCGGGATGCGTGGTGCGGTGTGCGGGCTAGAGCCTGGGCACCGGTGGCAGGGGGATGGGTCAGTCTGTTGCGGGTTGTGGGGTGATCCAGCTGGTGAGTAAACGGAGGCTGTCGGCGGTGGGGGAGCCGGGCTCGACCTGGTAGACGCAGAGGGTCTGTTCGGCGTCGCCCGGGACCTGGAACGACTCGTAGGCGAAGTGCAGTTCGCCGGCGACCGGGTGGTGGTAGGTCTTCGCGCCGTGAGTCCGGCGCAGGACGCGGTGGTCGTTCCACCAGCGGGTGAACTCAGGTGACTGCAGGGTGAGTTCGCCGACGAGATCGGCGAGTTGCCGGTCGTTCGGGTGGCGGCCGGCTTCGAGGCGGAGCATTGCGACTGTCTCGGCCGCGATCCGCTCCCACTCGCCGACTCGCTCGCGGGCCTCGGGATCGAGGAGGTAGTACCGGGCGAGATTGCGGCGGGTCGCCGGCATCGCGTCGAAGTCGGTGAGCACCTCCCGGGCGAGCCGGTTGGTCGCCAGTACGTCGGTACGCCGCCCCAGAATGAACGCCGGCACGTGGTCGAGCGTCTGCAGCATCAGATAGAGACCGGGCCGGACGCGCTGCGGACTGGCCGGCGTACGACGGGCAGGTGTTGGCCGGGCGAGCAGATCACTCAGGTGCTCGCGCTCGACCGCGTCCAGCTGCAGTGCGCGGGCGAGAGCGTCGAGCACCTCCGCCGACGGGTTGCCGGCCCGTCCCTGCTCGAGCCGGGTGTAGTACTCCGTACTGACTCCCGCCAACCGGGCAACCTCGTCGCGACGCAGGCCGGGCACGCGTCGGGTACGCCCATCCTCGGGTAAGCCGGCCTGGTCGGGCGAGATGGCGGCTCGTCGCGAGCGCAGGAAGTCGGCGATCTCGGTACTACGTTCCATGCCTCCAGTGTGATCGAGCGTCGTACTCGATCCACGCGGCTGGGTAGCCCTGGCAGTACCAGCCTCGCCGATGCCTGCCTGGGCAGGGCCTGCTCGAGCGCTCAAAACGCCTTCAGGAACTGGTGTTCTGGACGTGCCGGCAGTCGCCGGACCATCTGAAGCTGAAAGGTAGAACTCACATGTCCATGCACGAACTCGCCAAGCCCCTCGCCGGTCGCGTCGCCGTGATCACCGGTGCCTCGAGCGGTATCGGCGAGGCCGCCGCCGAACACCTGGCAGCGCTGGGAGCGACCGTCGTCGCCCTGGCTCGCCGGGCGGATCGTTTGGGTGACCTGGTGACTCGGATCGAGAAGGACGGCGGGACGGCCCTGGCGCTGGCGGTCGACGTTACCGACGCCGCGGCTGTGCAGGCCGCGGCCGATCGGATCGCTGATGAGCTGGGCGGCGCGGATCTTCTCTTCAACAACGCCGGCGTCATGCTGCCCGCGCCGATCGAGGAGCGCGCCACCGAGCAGTGGCAGCGGCAGATCGACCTCAACATCAGCGGTCTGATGAACGCGATCGGCGCGTTCACGCCACAGCTCGTCGCGGCCGCGGCCGAGCGCGGTGTGGCGGACCTGATCAACACCTCGTCGATCGCGGCACAGAACATCTTCCCGACCTTCGCCGTGTACTCCGGCACCAAGGCCTACGTCAGCCACCTGTCCCGTCACCTCCGCGCTGAGCTGGGGCCGAAGAAGGTCCGGGTCTCCGCCCTCGAGCCCGGCATTGTCGGCACCGAGCTGCAGAGCCACGTCACCGATGAGGGCGCGCTGGAGTGGCTGGACGGGTCCAAGCAGACGATGGAGTGGCTGACCCCGGACGACGTCGCCCAAGCGGTCGGCTTCATCGCCACCTTGCCCCCGCGGGTCAACCTCCAGCAGCTCACAATCATGCCAACGGGCCAAACCAGCTGACCACCAACCGAACGGCCTACTACGCCGAGCGGCGGTGGTGGGGTGTTCCCCACGCGCCCTCCGACGCCCGCTCCTGCGTCGCGTGCACGTTCGACCGCTCCCACCCGCCCTGCGCTTTGCGCTCCTGCGTCGCGCGGAACTGACCACGGTGGCGGGTGAGCCCGTTCGGAGGGCGGAACCTGGTGGGCTCTGTCCGCGCAACCGTGCGATGCCGCCTTCTCCGTCGGCGCTGTGCTGTGGCTACGTCGGGATGGACGGACGGTCGGGCAATCCACCGATTGGCCAAGCTGGCTGGTGTTCTGAGCCTGCGGTCCGGGTCAGTTGTGTGCCGATGGACAGGAGGTGGTGCCCGAATTCTGGCCGGCGATCCGGTCCGTGAGCGTGCCGGTCCGTCTGCATGCGGAGTATCTCCTGTCGTTCGGCACACAGTCACCGCACGTTCGACCGATCCGGACATCGCTCAGCCGCGGAACTGCCGCCGCCCACCGATGCGGCTCCTCACCACCGTGGTCGATCCCCGCGCGACGGAGGAGCGCAAAGCGCCGGGTGGGTGGGAGTGGTGGACGAGCGCGCGACGTAGGAGCGGGCGTCGGAGGCTGCGGTGGGTGACCGCGTCAGCTGCCGGCTGGCGAGGCGGCGGGCGGGTTGGGTGAAAACGATCAAGTTTGGGGGGTGGGTTGGCGGCAGAGTGGAGGTATGAACTCCACGGATGTGTTTGCCGGGTTCGTCGCCGCGGTGGCGGAGAGTCTGGATGAGCCGAAGGCTAGTGGTGGGGACCTGGCGGGGCGGGTGCATTTGTCGCGGTCGCATTGTGATCGGGTGATTGCGGCCGCGGCCGGCGAGTCGCCCTCTGCTTTCAGACGGCGGTTGTTGCTGGAGCGGGCGGCGTACCGGTTGCTGGCCGGGGGTGCCGGGGTGCTCGAGTTGGCGATCGAGGCCGGGTACGGGTCGCATGAGGCGTTCACTCGGGCGTTCGTGCGGGCGTTCGGGATGTCGCCGCGGGAGTGGCGGCGGGAGTCGTCGCGGCGGTTCTTTCTGGCGGCGCCCAGTGGAGTTCATTTCCAACCACCGGCAGGTCTTCGCCTGCCTGCGCAGAAGGAGACGAGAGGGATGGACGTACTGGTCAGGATGGTCGAGCACCACGTGTGGCTCACCGGCGAGCTGATCGAGCGAGGCGGCCGGTTGCCGGCCCCGGAGCTGGACAAGCCGATCGAGATGTCGGTGGAAGGGATCGACGACGACGTGTCGATCCGGTACCTGCTGGATCGGTTGGTCTGGCAGGAAGAGATGTGGCTGGCGTCGGTGGAAGACCGGCCGTTCCAAGTGCCGGAGTGCGGGCGTGAGGTGACCACGCCGATCGCCGAATTGCGCAGTCGGCATGCGGATGCGGGTTCGCGCTTCGTGGCGCTGGTGAACCAGTTGAACGAGGAGGGCCGCTTCGACGACAGCTTCGTCGACACGACCTGCGAGCCGCCGCGCGTGTTCAGCTACGGCGGAATGGTCGCGCACGTGCTGACCTTCGCCGCCCACCGCAGATCACTACTGGTCGGCGCGTTCGCCAGCGCGGGAATCGACGACCTCGGCTTCGGCGATCCCATGCACTTCGTCGCCGACGGCGCACCCAGCTGAGGTGCTAGCTGGCGAACTGGGAGGTTCCGAGGACCCGGAGCATGGAGAGGCGGGTGACGTCTTCTGAGCCTGGGGCGGGGGTGTAGATCAGGAGGCGCTGGTTCTCGGTGGGGGTCAGGAGGGTTTCGATCTGCAGGGTGATCGGGCCGATGATCGGGTGGTCGACGCGGAGTTGGGAGTGGCGGCAAGCGACAACTTCGTGCAGTTGCCAGAGGTCGGCGAAGAGGGGACTGGTTCGCAGCAGCCTCTGGATGAGCTCGGTGGAGGCGGCGTCGTTACCGCGGCGGGTGGCGGCTGAGCGGAGGCTGGCGACCTGGTAGTGGTCCAGCTCGTCCAGTTCTTCGGCCGGGTACGGCGCGCGCATCGAGGGCTCGGTGAACCAGCGCCAGACGTAGTTCCGCTCGCCTTCGCGGATCGAGCAGATCGTGCCGAGCAGAGCGTCGGCGATCGCGTTCTGGGCGAGGACGTCGCCGAGGTCGTTGAGGATCTGGGTCGGTGTCTCCGTCAGTTCGTCGAGCACCCGGAGCAGGCCCGGGCTGATGTGGTCGTCACCTGGCCGGGCGGCCGGCGGGCGATGGCCGGCCAGCAGGTAGAGGTGGTCGCGCTCCTCGTCGGTCAGCCGCAAGGCCCTGGCCAGCGACGCCAGGATCTGGGTCGAAGGTTGTGGGCTGCGGGCCTGCTCCAGCCGCATGTAGTAGTCGGCGGACATGCCGGCCAGTTGCGAGACCTCCTCGCGCCGCAGGCCCGGCGTACGGCGGCGGGGGCCGGTGGGCAGGCCGGCCTCTTGCGGGCTGATCCGTTCGCGGGAGCGGCGCAGGAAGTCGGCGAGCTGGCGGCGGTCCATGCGTTCCATCATGACGGGCGCCCGGGCGGCGACCAACCGTCAGCCTAGGGTTGTCGATCCTAGGGAATCCGGTCCGCTCCTCAGGTCGCCGGCCGGCTGGCACCTTCGTCGAAGTCAGCTCGAAACGACGGGAGCACGAAGATGTCGAAGGCAATCAGGTTCAGCCGGCACGGTGGAGTCGGCGTACTGGAAGTGGCCGACGTGGCCCAGCCGCAGGCCGGTCCGGGCGAGATCGTGGTGGCGGTGCGCGCGGCCGGGATCAACCCGCTGGACTCGGCGATCCGCGAGGGGGTGATGCAGAGCGTCTACCCGGTTGCGGCGTACCCGAGTGGACAGGGCCAGGATTTCGCCGGCGTGATCGACGAGGTCGGGCCGGACGTGGTGACGTTCGAGGTGGGCGATGAGGTGCTGGGGTTCCTGCCGGCGCCGGGAGCCGCGCAGGCGGAGTATGTCGTTGCTTCGATCAACCAAGTTGTCGCCAAGCCGGCCGGCGTTTCGTGGGAGATGGCAGGTGGGTTGTACACAGCCGGTGCTGCGGCCTACGCGGCGGTACGAGCGGTGAGGCCGACGCCGGGTGAGACGGTGGTTGTCGCCGGAGCGGCTGGTGGTGTTGGATCGGTCGCTGTGCAACTGGCTCGGCGTACTGGGGCGAAGGTGATCGGGATCGCCGGACCGGACAAGCATGCCTGGCTGTCGGCGCACGGCGTCACTCCGGTTGCTTATGGCAATGACCTCCGGAAGGCGCTGGGTGCTCCGGACGCCCTCATCGATGCCTTCGGCAACGGCTATGTCGACTTGGCGATCGATCTCGGGGTGCCGCCGGAGCGGATCAACACCGTGATCGACTTCGAGGCCGCCGCGAAGCACGGCACCCGAGCCGACGGCTGCCTGGCGGTCGATGCCCCGCAGGTGCTGACCGAGCTGGCAGCGCTGCTGGACAAGGGAGAACTCGAGGTGCCGATCGCCGCGACGTACTCGCTGGACCAGGTCCACGAGGCGTTCGCTCAACTCGAGCAACGCCACACCCTCGGCAAGATCATCCTCCGGCCATAGTCGGCGAGTGGGCCGCAGCTGCTTGGGCAACCCAACCGGCGCCGGCTAGCAGGCTCGGGTGCTCACAGGGTGCTCGCAGGGCGGTCGCAACGCGACGGAGGGGTCAGCTCAGGGGTGCTACTCAGGCCGCGCAAGTCAGCGAGACCGGCGAGCCCGCCCTGTGGTCGAACCCGCGCGACGAAGGAGCGCAAAGCACCGGGTGGGTGGGAGCGGTCGAACGAGCACGCGACGGAGGAGCGGGCGTCGGAGGCTGCGTGGGTGCTTGTCCGGCCGTCAGTTCTTCGGGTCGCGGAGGTTGGGGCGTTCGGTGGGGGTGTTGATGGTGACTTCGAGGGGGGCGGCGTTGGCGGTGGGCGGGGTGATCTTGCCGACCGTGATCGGGAGGTTCAGTTTGCTGTTGGCCAGGTCGATGTCGATCGTGGCGCCGGTGTCGTTCGGGGTGGTCCATTCGGTGTCGCTCAAGGTCACCGCGAGGCCGAGTACGCGGCCCTTCGGGATGATCTCGTCCTGGGCTCGGAGCGGCACGGTGACGGTTGACCACTTGCCGGGCGTGAGCGGCTCCGGCTTGGCAGTTGAGTTGCTGTGCGCGGCGTCGATCCAGCCTCGGCTGACCATGCCGTGGTCGGTCTTCGCGGTCTGCTTCTCGACGGTGAAGTAGCAGGCGTCGTCGTAGTCCACGCTCGCACCCTCGCAGGTGGAGTTGGTGGTCCGGCTGATGCCGGAGTACCGCTGGGCCTCGCCGTACTCGACCAGGCGTGCGGTCACCGGCGTGGTCGAGGCGTCGGCCTTGATCCGAAGCGTCACCGTCGGGGTGCCGCTGACCCGAATCGCTGCCGGTAGCGGTGCGGACAGGAACATCTGCCGTCCGGCGATCTGCTCCGACGGGGTGGCGACGATGTCGTCCTCGGTCAGCGACGGCTCGTCGGTGATGGTGACGGAGCCCTTGCCGAACACGCCGAGCTTGCCGGCCGACAGCGGGACCGGCACGGTCTTCTGGGTGGCCGGCCAGGTCTTGTAGTTCGCCCACACGTCCGGCGCGGTCTCGACGGTCGCGATCGGCTCGCGCATCACGTTGTTCTGCAGGCCTTGCAGCCAGTAGTCGAACCACTTGTGCAGTTCGCCGACCCACTCCTTGCGGCGGAACTCGAACGGGTCGACGTGGTCTTCCAGGCCGAGCCAGATCTTGCGCGGCACCTTGTTCTTGCCGAGCGCGTTCCACCACTGGGCGAAGTGGTTGGTCTGGACGTTGTAGTCGCTCAGGCCATGCGTCACGAAGACCGACGCCTTCACCTTGCCCGCGTCCTTCAGGTAGTCGCGCTCGGCCCAGAAAGCGGTGTAGTCGCCGGTCTCGTCGTCGTCCTGCTCACCCAGGTCGGCGCGGACGGCCGCGCAGGCCGGCGTCTTGTGGCCGACGTAGTCGCCGAGCCAGGGCATGTAGTCGACGGAGTACGGGACGCCGCCGGAGCGGGAGTAGTCGTACCACGAGGAGATCGCCGAGATCGGCACGATCGTCTTCAGTCCTTCGACCCCGGTCGCGGCGACCCCGTTGGCCAGCGTGCCGTCGTACGACTTGCCGATCATGCCGACCGAGCCGGTGGTCCAGCCGGCGGTGACCGGGTCGCCGTCGCCGGTGTGGGCGGTGTTGCGGCCGTTCAGCCAGTCGATCACCGCGACCACCGAGGCGATCTCGTCCTTGCCGCCGACGTCACCGCAGCCGGTGGAGCGGCTGGTCCCGACCACGTCGACGCCGACCACGGCGTACCCGCGCGGGACGAAGTAGTTGTCGTAGTACAGCGGCATCTTCTGGATGACGCCGTTCTCGTCGTAGGTCTTCTTCTCGCCCTCGTTGCCGCGGCCGCAGCAGGAGAAGTACGGCGAGGCGTCCATGATGACCGGGATCTTGCGGCCGGCGGCGGCGGTCTCGCGGGGCCGGACGATGTCGACCGCGATCACGTCGTTGGTGCCGTCGGAGTCGGTGTCCATCGTGGTGTCGACGTAGACGGACTCGCGGATCGCGTTGGCGTAGTCGTAGACAGGCTGCGTACTGCGCGTGCGCTGGTCCACGTTCGACGGTACTGCGGCCGCCGTGCGCTCCTGAGTGCGCTCGCCGGGGCCAGTGGCCTGGCTGCTCGCCTGACCTGAATCCTGGGCCGCGCCCTGGCCCGAACCGTGCGTCGGAGGCGTCTGATTGCCCGGCGCGGAGCTCTCCAGCGCGGATCCCTGCCGGGCCGGGAACACTCCGCTGGCATCGTCCGGCGCAGGCGCGGCTGCCGCGGTACCGGCGACGGTACCCAGGCATATCAGCGCGGCGGACGATGCCAGGAGAAGGCTCCTGGCGCGGACGGTCGTCATGGCTGGGAAGGCTAGTCATTCCAGCGCCGCAAAGCCAGGTTCTGGAGACTTTGCTGCCTACATCACTGCCACGCACGGTGATGATCGGGCCACTTCCGATAGTGTGACCGCCACCCAGGGGGAGAGCACAGAAGGTGGGTACGGCGATGAACCTGCGAGCACCGGTCACACTGCTCGACGTGGCGCAGCGGGCGGGCGTGTCCGTAGCGACCGCCTCACGAGTACTGAACGGCGGCGACCGGGTGCCACGCCCGGAGCTGCAGGAACGCGTCCGGGACGCCGCCGCGGAGCTCGGCTACACGCCGAACGCGCAGGCGCAGGCGCTGGCGAAGTCGTCCACCAACGTGGTCGGCATCCTGGTCCACGACATCGAGGACCCGTACTTCGCGGCGATCGCGAACGGGGTGATGCGGGCCGCCGACGAGCGCAACCTGCTGGTGATGATGGCGAGCACGTTCCGTGACTCCGACCGTGAGATTGCTTACCTGTCCTCGTTGCGTGCCCAGCGCGCCCGGGCGGCGGTGATGATCGGCTCGCGCCGGACCGACGCCGAGGGACTGGCCCGGACGGCGACCGAGATCGAGACGTTCCTGAACTCCGGTGCGGGGCTCGCCCTGGTCAGCCAGTCCGGTATGCCGGCCCACACGATCGAGCCCGACAACCGGGCGGGCGCGGCCGAACTGGCCCGGTCGCTGGTGGGTCAGGGGTTCCGCAAGTTCGGCGTACTGGGTGGGCCGGACGGGCTGGCGACGGCGCGGGACCGGCGGGACGGGTTCGTCGAAGGGCTGGCTGAGTCAGGGCTGGAGCCGGTCGCAGTACAGGCTGGGGACTTCACGCGGGACGGTGGTCATGCGGCCGCGCTGGAGATCATCGCCGGCAAGGCGGATCTCGACTGCTTGTTCGCCGTCAACGACGTGATGGCGGTCGGTGCGATGTCGGCGCTGCGGGCCGAGGGCATCGACGTACCGGGGCAGCTCGGCGTGGCCGGGTTCGATGACATCGCGACGCTGCGGGACGTCTGGCCGGGGCTGACGACCGTGCGGCTGCCGCTGGAGCAGATGGGTCGCCGGGCGCTGGAGCTGGCGGTCGAGGGTGGCGAGCCGCGGACCGAGACGTTCCCGGCCGAGGTCGTCCTGCGGGAGAGCACCCAGCGGCGCTGAGCCGGGAATCGGTGAATATGCTCGCGGAGTGACTGATTCCGCGCAGGTGTCCGAGATCTTCGACCCGTCGGCCTGGAAGCAGGTGGACGGGTTCGACCTGACCGACATCACCTATCACCGGGCGGTCGACGCCGGCGTGGTCCGGATCGCCTTCAACCGGCCCGAGGTGCGTAACGCGTTCCGGCCGCAGACCGTCGACGAGCTGTACCGGGTGCTCGACCACGCCCGGATGTCGACCGACGTCGGCTGCGTGCTGATCACCGGCAACGGCCCGTCCCCGCGCGACGGCGGCTGGGCGTTCTGCTCGGGTGGCGACCAGCGGATCCGTGGCAAGGACGGCTACAAGTACGCCGAGGGCACCACCGCCGACACGATCGACCCGGCCAAGGCGGGCCGGCTGCACATTCTCGAGGTGCAGCGGCTGATCCGGTTCATGTCGAAGGTGGTCATCTGCGTCGTACCGGGCTGGGCGGCCGGTGGCGGGCACAGTCTGCATGTCGTCTGCGATCTCACGCTGGCGTCGGCCGAGCATGCCCGGTTCAAGCAGACCGATGCGGATGTGGCGTCGTTCGACGGGGGTTTCGGCTCGGCGTACTTAGCTAGGCAGGTCGGGCAGAAGTTCGCTCGCGAGATCTTCTTCCTGGGCGACGAGTACTCCGCCGAGGACGCCTACCGGATGGGCATGGTGAACAAGGTCGTGCCGCACGCCGAACTGGAGGCGGTCGCGCTCGAGTGGGGCAAGAAGATCTGCGCGAAGTCACCGACGGCGCAGCGGATGCTGAAGTACTCGTTCAACCTGATCGACGACGGACTGGTCGGCCAGCAGATCTTCGCCGGTGAGGCGACCCGGCTGGCCTACGGCACGGACGAGGCGGCCGAGGGGCGCGACTCCTTCCTGGAGAAGCGGCCGGCGGACTGGTCGGGATATCCTTACGCGTTTTAACGATCATCCGTGAGTAGTTCACAGAAATTATTGTTCGAGCTACTGACAGTTCACGGTTAGTCACTTACCGTCGAGCGGTATGGACAACCTTTCCCGCCGTGGTCTGCTCGCGGGAGCCGGTGCGCTGGTCGCCGCCGGTTCCCTCGGTCTCCCCATCGCCTCCGCCCGCACTGTCCGCGCCACCGCCCTGCCCACCACCAAGCGGTTCAAGATGGGTGGCGCCGGGGGTGAAATCTTCCGCAGCAAGCCGCTGTGGGGTCCGACCGTGATGCAGTCGTTCGCGTTCGACACCCCCAACAACCGGCTGTTCACCGGCCAGCTGAGATCCGGTACGCCGGCCAACAGCGGCGACCTCACCCTGAGCCAGTTGAGCTTCTCCGGGACCGTGCTCGGCCACATGTACCTCAACGGCTTCGGCCATGCCGTCTCGATCGGCGCGCAGGCCGTCGGTACGACGTCGTACATCTGGACCGAGACCGATGTGGACACCGCGAACGGGCGAGGCCGGCAGATCTGCCGGTTCCCGTGGAAGAACGGCGCCACCTTGAGCTCGTCCTCGGTGACGAAGTGGAAGCCGGTCACGGGTGGCGTCCTGACGCCGGCGGTCGACCAGCGGTACGGGCGGCTCGGCGTACGGCACTCGTCGCCGGACGGCATGCGCATCAACGTCTACAGCCTCGCCGCGGCTTCTGCTGGGGACTACTCGACCGTCCTCGCGTCCTTCAAGCAGCCGGCGTTGACCCCTGACGTCGCCTTCCAGGGGTGGGCCCTCTACGGCTCGTACTGCTACTTCTGGGAGGGCACGGCGTACCCCGGTGAGCCTGATCCGGACGCGGCGAACTCGAAGCTGTGGTGCTACGACATCAACGCCGGGCAGATCGTCGACTCGTTCCTGACCCTGGCCGGCAACAGCCTGACCTACCGCGAGGCCGAGGGGATGGCGGTCTACGGCTCGACCGACGCGACCGCCCGCCTGTACTTCGGCTTCGCGTCGGGCGTCACCGGCGACCGCCGAGCCAACCTCTTCTACCGCAACGAGCTGGTCTAGCGGCTGCTGGTCCAGCGGCTACTGGGCGACGCCGTACAGGCGATCACCGGCGTCGCCGAGGCCCGGCACGATGTAGCCCTTCTCGTTCAGGTGGGAGTCCATCCCGGCGATGACGAGCGTGCAGGGGACGTCCAGGTCGGCGAGCTCGCGTTCGATCCGCTCGACGCCTTCGGGGGCCGCGAGGATGCAGATCGCGGTGATGTGGTCGGCGCCGCGGTCCACCAGGAACTGGATCGCGGCGGCCAGCGTGCCACCGGTGGCCAGCATCGGGTCGAGCACGTAGCACTGCCGGCCGTGCAGGTCCTCGGGCAGCCGTTCGGCGTACGTCGAGGCGCTCAGCGTCTCCTCGTTGCGGATCATCCCGAGGAAACCGACCTCGGCCGTCGGCAGCAGCCGCGTCATCCCCTCGAGCATGCCCAGACCGGCGCGCAGGATCGGTACGACGAGTGGCTTGGGTGACGCCAGCTTGATGCCCTCGGCCTCGGCGACCGGCGTGGTGACCGTGACCGGGCCGGTGCGGACGTCCCGGGTCGCCTCGTACGCGAGCAGCGTGACGAGCTCCTCGGTCAGCCGCCGGAAAGTCGGCGAATCCGTCCGCTCGTCCCGCAGCGCGGTGAGCTTGTGGGCGACGAGCGGGTGGTCCACCACGAGGATCTGCATGCCGCGAACGCTACCGTCGGCGATTCGCTGCCGGGAAGCAAGCCCGCTGTTAGCGTGGAAAGCGCAGTCGATTTAGGTCAGCCGGCCCCCGCCCCAGGGGCGCCTCTCCCGAACCGATTGAGGACGGTGCCGCCGTGCCCGAGACAGCGCCCGAAACTGTGCCCGAGAAGACCGGCAAGTCCCCCGAGCAGCTCGACCGCCTCCGCCGCCGCGCCGCCTTCCTCCGCGAACTGGAAGAAGCCCGCGCCCTCCGGGACCGGATCGCCCCGCGCCGGGCCCGGGTCCGCCAGCTGCGCGCCGCCATGCGCCGCGCCACCTACCACCACTGAGTGGGTAACAGAAAGGGAAAAAGCGGTAAAAAAGCGAAAACTGGGTCAGGAGTCTGCGACCATGCAAAGGTGTCCGATCCCACGGCTGGGCCGATGACCACCACCGAACTCGACTTCGCGGTTGCTGCCTACACCGAGGACGGGGACTGGCAGGTCGCACCGCTGGTACTGCGGGGCGAACCCGATCTGTCCGCGCTCGTCTCGGCGCTGCGCCGGTATCCGGGGGATTCCGGCGTGATCGGGATGATTTCGGTGGAGGAGGACTTCTTCGTGCTGCTCCGGGTGGTCGGCGGCCGGGCCCGGCTGCTGCTGTCCGACGTCACCGCCGCGACCGAGTGGCCGCTGGCCAAGGAGGTCGTCGACGAACTCGGCATCCCGCTGGCCGATGACGACGACGAGCAGGTCCCGGCCGGCGATCTCGGCATCATCTCCGACCTGGGGATGAGCGCGATGGATCTGGGCGCGCTGATCGACGACGTCGACCTGTACCCCGAGGAGATGCTCGAGGAGATCGCCGACGTGCTCGGGTTCGGCAACCAGTTCCACGAGGCGATCGAAGCTCTTGGCTAACCCCGCACACCGGGCCTGGGCCCAGCTGATGGGTCTGGCCCTGGAAGAGGCCGAGCTGGCGCGCGGCAGCGCCGACGTACCGATCGGTGCTGTCGTCGTGGACGCCGAGGGCCGGGTGATCGGTCGTGGGCACAACGAGCGGGAGGCGACCGGGGATCCGACGGCTCATGCCGAGGTGCTGGCGATCCGCCGGGCGGCCGAACAGGTCGGCGAGTGGCGGCTCAGCGGCTGCACGCTGGTCGTCACGCTGGAGCCCTGCACGATGTGCGCGGGCGCGATCGTGCTGTCCCGGCTGGACCGGCTGGTGTTCGCGGCGTACGACGAGAAGGCGGGTGCGGTGGGCTCGTTGTGGGACGTCGTCCGGGACCGCCGGCTCAACCATCGGCCCGAAGTCATCGGTGGTGTGATGGCCGACGAAGCGGGTGCGCGGCTACGCGATTTCTTCACAGGCCATAGGTCTTGATAGCCTCTGCGGCGGTGGCGTGTCCGAGCGGCCGAAGGAGCGCGCCTCGAAAGCGCGTGAAGGGCAACCCCCTTCCGAGGGTTCAAATCCCTCCGCCACCGCCAACCACCTTCGGGTGGTAGTTACGCCGGAGACCCTGATGCTGTGTGATGCGTCAGGGTCTCCGTTCTTTTCCCGCCGGGTCCGGCTCCGCGCCGATGATTCGTTGCCGGAGGCGACACTCCACTAAACTGCAGCCCCCGACCCGAGAGGGCCGCTGTGGACGTATCCCAACTCGACCGGATCCTGCTGACCGGCGCCGCGGTGCTGCTGGTGGCGATCATCGCCGTCCGGTTGTCCGGCCGGCTCGGCCTGCCGTCGCTGCTGATCTACCTCGCGATGGGTCTGATGCTGGGCGAGTCCGGGGTGGGGATCCAGTTCGAGGACGCGGAGATCGCGCACGCGCTCGGGTTCGCCGCGCTGGTGATCATCCTGATCGAGGGCGGTCTGACCACCCGGTGGAACGAGGTCCGCCCGGTGATGCCGATCGGCATCGTGCTGGCGACCGTCGGAGTCGCCGTCAGCGTGGGAGTGGTCGCCTGTTTCGCGCACTTCGTGCTCGGCTTCGACTGGCAGATCTCGATCCTGCTGGGTGCCGTCACCTCCCCGACGGACGCCGCCGCCGTCTTCTCCGTACTGCGCCGCGTCCCGATCCGTCCCCGCATCCGAGGGATGCTCGAGGCCGAGTCCGGGCTCAACGACGCCCCGACGGTCCTCCTGGTGACTCTGGTGAGCACCGGCGGCTTCAAGGAGCACGGCCTGCCGTACTTCGCGGGCCTGGTCGTCTACGAGCTCGTGATCGGTGCTGTGTTCGGCCTGCTGGTCGGCTGGGCGGCCATCGGCCTGATCCGCAGGGTCGCGCTCGGCTCCGCCGGTCTGTACCCGCTCGCGATCGTCGCGCTCTGCTTCCTCTCGTACGCCGGTGGCACGGTCCTGCTGCACGTTTCGGGGTTCGCCGCCGTCTACGTGACCAGCCTGGTCCTCGGCCGCGCGGAGTTGCCGCATCGGCTGGCGACCAGGTCGTTCGTCGACGGGATCGCCTGGCTGGCCCAGATCGGGCTGTTCGTGATGCTCGGCCTGCTCGCCTCGCCGGGGCGGATCCGGCTGAACGACGTACTGCTCGCCCTGGTGATCGGAATCGCGGTCACTGTGGTCGGGCGGTTCGCGGCGGTGACGTTGTCGGTGTCCTGGTTCCGGGTGCCGTGGCGGGAGCAGACGTTCATCGGCTGGGCCGGGCTGCGCGGCGCAGTACCGATTGTGCTCGCGACGATCCCGCTGGCGGAGAACGTGCCGCAGGCCGACCGGGTGTTCGACGTGGTTTTCGTGCTCGTACTGGTCTTCACGCTGCTCCAGGGTCCCTCGCTGCCGTGGCTGGCGAAGCGGCTGGGGGTGCTCGACGACAACGCGGCGCACGAGGTCGACATCGACGTGGCGCCGCTGGAGTCGCTGGGCGCCGACATGCTCCAGGTGATGATCCCGAGCGAGTCCCGGCTGTCGGGCGTCGAGATCGGCGAGCTGAGGCTTCCGCCGGGGGTGTCGGTGTCGCTGGTGATCCGCGAGAAGCGAGCCTTCGTCCCCGAGAGCCGATCCGTACTACGGGCCGGCGACGCGGTCCTGGTGGTCGCCCCCAGCGCAGTACGGGAGCAGACGATCCGCCGCCTCCGCGCCGTCAGCCGGGCCGGTCGCCTGGCCGGCTGGTTCGGCGAACGCGGCCGCGAGCAGCAGTAGGACTCAGCCCGGGTTCTGGCCGGACGGGACCGGCTGGGTCGGGCGGATGCTGGGCAGGCAGAGGGTGGTGTTCTTCGGCAGGGCGATCGAGGGGATCGGCTTGGCACGGAGTCCCGGGTAGCCCTCGCCGACGATCAGGTCGACGGTGTGGTCGGGGCGGGCGTCGGCGATCGCCTTCACCTTGCCGTTCACCTGACCGGCGATCAGGTTCATCTCCGGCGCGTTCGCGGTCGTGCCGCGCAGCACGACGCCGGTGACCTTGTCACCCTTGGGCTCGTTCGCGATCTTGTTCACGTGGAAACCACGCTTGGTCAGCACCGCGGCCACCGCCCGCGCCGTACCGGCCTTGGCGCCGCCGTTGTAGACGTTCACCACGACCTGCTTCGAGGTGAGCCGGTCGTTCGGCATCAGCGTGTCGACGCAGTTCTGCTCGGCGCTGCTCTGGGTCAGCGAGTTCCAGCCCCACCAGGCCCCGCCGACCAGTAACCCCAGCAGCACCACCATCGTGATGGGCGTCCGCCAGTGGATCCGCGAGTGCGGTCGCGGCTGCGGCTGGAGTGCGCTCATCTGAAAGTCCCCCGACTCATCTCTACTCCACGACCAGTACCCGGGCGTGCAGAACCAAACGCTGCTGCAGGGCCGCACGCAGGGCGCGGTGCAGCCCGTCCTCCAGATACATCTCACCCTTGAACTCGACCACGTGCGCGAACAGGTCGCCGTAGAAGGTGGAGTCCTCGTCGAGCAGCGCGTTCAGGTCGAGAGTGCCCTTGGTCGTGACGAGCTGGTCGAGCCGCACCTGCCTCGGTGGCAGCACGGACCAGTCCTTCGGCTTGTACCCGTGGTCCGGGTAAGGCCGTTCCTCGCCGACGCGCTTGAAGATCACCCACGGAAGTCTAGCGGGGTGTGAGGGTCGGCGAGAGGTCAGGAATGTCACCGGGAAAGTTGGCCCGGCAGCTCAACCTTTGGGGGTTGCCGGGCGTCTGATCAGGATAAGCACTAGTAGGGGGAGAAAAATGAGAACTCTGACCCGTTGGGGCGCTGGTCTGGCCACCCTCGTGGTGGCCGTGGCCGGTACGACGATTCCGGCCGAAGCGCTCACCGTGACCCAGGCCAAGACGGCCCAGACCCGGCTGAACAAACTCGGCTGTACGGCGGGCCCCGTCGACGGCAAGATCGGCGCGATGACCCAGGCGGCCACCGTCCGGTTCCAGTCGGCGAACCTGCTGAGCCAGACCGGTTCGCTGAACAGTACGACGTACTCGCGGTTGCTGGCCTCCACGGCCAAGCGCTGCGACGTCCGCGCGGTGCCCACCCGCACCGGGAGCGGCCGCCGGATCGTGATCAGCCAGGGACAGAACTGGGTCTGGCTGGTCGACGGGTACAACCGGATCGTTCGCCAGGGCGGCATGATCGACAACCCGACGTATCTGAAGCCGGGCACCTACACGAGCGGCCCGAAGTGTGGCCGGGCGGCCCGGATCCGGAAGAACACCGACGGTGCGCGGCTGTACCTGAACAACTTCGTCCGGTTCGCGCCGTGCGGGATCGGCTTCCACCAGATCCCGACGTACAAGAGCAACGGCGCGCAGATCCACCCCGACTGGCTGCTCGGGACCAACTACCGGGCGTCGCACGGCTGCATCCGGGTGTCGGCCTCGATGTCGGCCACCATCTGGACCTTCGCCGCGACGGCGACCCGGGTGGTAGTCATCCGCTGACGTTCCGCAGCACTGCGACCGTGCCCCGGGCGTGAGGTTCACCCAACCTCAGGTCCGGGGCACTAGCATGCCGAGCGCAGGGGACAGAGTTTCTTCGTTCGTTCGAGAGGCACGCTGAGATGGCCGAGACAGCCGATGTCGTGGAGACCGTCAAGCAGGGGTACGCGTTCGAGGGGCCGGCGATCGAGCTCGGCGCGCTGCTGGTGGACGGTACGCCGAACCCCGCGGCGGCGGTCCGGATCCCGCTCTCGATGGTGAACCGGCACGGGCTGGTCGCGGGTGCCACCGGTACCGGCAAGACCAAGACGCTGCAGCTGATGGCCGAGCAGCTCTCGGCGGCGGGTGTCGCGGTGTTCGCGGCCGACATCAAGGGCGACCTCTCGGGCATCTCGCAGCCCGGTCAGGAGAGCGAGAAGCTGCTGGCCCGGACCAAGACGATCGGTCAGGAGTGGTCGGCGACCGGCTTCCCGACCGAGTTCTACGCGCTCGGCGGGCAGGGCACCGGCGTACCGATCCGGGCCACCATCACCTCGTTCGGCCCGGTCCTGCTGTCCAAGGTGCTCGGGCTGAACGACGTCCAGGAGTCCTCGCTCGGGCTGATCTTCCACTACGCGGACAAGAACGGCCTGACGCTGCTGGATCTCAAGGATCTGCGCGCGGTCATCACGCACCTGACCAGCGACGAGGGCAAGGGCGACCTGAAGGAGCTCGGCGGGCTGTCCGCGGCGACCGCCGGGGTGATCCTGCGGTCGCTGATCGGGTTCGCGGACCAGGGCGCCGAAGCGTTCTTCGGCGAGCCGGAGTTCGACACGGCCGACCTGCTGCAGCAGCGTGACGGCAAGGGGGTCGTCTCGCTGCTCGAACTGCCGAACCTGCAGGACCGGCCGGCGCTGTTCTCGACCTTCCTGATGTGGCTGCTGGCCGACCTGTTCCACGACCTGCCCGAGGTGGGCGATGTGGACAAGCCGAAGCTGGTGTTCTTCTTCGACGAGGCGCACCTGCTGTTCGCGGACGCCTCCAAGGCGTTCCTGGACTCGATCGCGCAGACCGTCCGGCTGATCCGGTCGAAGGGCGTCGGCGTCTTCTTCGTCACCCAGACACCGAAGGACGTGCCGGACGCCGTCCTGGCGCAGCTCGGGTCGCGGGTGCAGCACCAGTTGCGCGCGCACACCCCGAACGACGCGAAGGCGCTGAAGGCGACCGTGTCGACCTTCCCGAACTCGTCGTACGACCTCGCCGAGGTGCTGACCCAGCTCGGCATCGGCGAGGCGGTCGTGACGGTGATGAACGAGAAGGGCGCACCGACTCCGGTCGCGTGGACACGCCTGCGGGCACCCCAGTCGTTGATGGCACCGGCCACGGCCGAGCAACTGGCGGCCTCGGTGCAGGGGTCGGCAGGCAACTCGAAGTACACGGCGGTGGTCGATCGCGAGTCGGCGTACGAGAAGCTGGCGGCGCGGGTGCAGGCCGGTGCCGAACAAGCCGAGGCCGAGGCGAAGAACGCTCCGCAACCGAAGGCGGCTCCGGCTCCCCGGGCGCAGAAGCAGGAGAAGTCGATGGTCGAGCAAGTGGTCGGCTCGTCGGCCTTCAAGCAGTTCGCCCGCTCGGCCGGCCGGGAGATCATCCGCGGCCTGTTCGGCGCCGCCCGCCGCAAGCGCTGAGGCCGCGGTATTCGACGGTGATGGACCAGTCACCGTCCGTACGGCGATCATTGATTCTTGATCAAACGAGTGAATTCTGAACGACCTATTTCGTTTCCAACTGGTTATCGTCACCGCGCCGTCGCGGATTGGGACCGGGCCCTCACTCGTCGTACCGTGAGAGGTAATGGTTGCGCACAGTAGGCGAGCGGTACGGTCCTGGGCGCTGTGGACGCTGTCGCTCCCGGCGCTCGGAGTGGTCCTGCTCGTCGACCTGGGCGCGATCGCGTACGGCGTCGAGGCGTTCTCCGAGCTGCCGTCGTGGGGCGGGCTCGACATCGTCTTCGCGCTGACCGTTTCGGCGCTGATCTCGGTCGAGGGCGCGCGCCGGGTGGAGAGCCGTCGCCGCCGGGGCGGCGCACTGCACAAGGACCTCGCGCCTGCCTGGATGATCGCGGCCGCGCTGGTCCTGCACCCAGCCCTGGCCATCCTGGTCGCCCTGCTGCTGCGGATCTGGTGGCGGGTCCGGGCCGGGAAGTGCATCCCGTACCGCTGGGCGTTCTCCACCTCGGTCCACGTGCTCGCGATCGGCGCCGCACACGCCGTCTACCTGTCCGCCCGCGATCTCGCCGGCAGCAGTGACCTCGGCCTGGTCATCGCGATGGCCGGTGGAGCCGTCGCGTACGCCGCGGCCGACACCCTGCTCTGCGGGCTGGCGATCTCGTTGATCGTGCCGGGCAGCAACCGGCAGGACACGGTCGGCGGCAAGGACGATCTGTGCGTCGACGCGACCGCCGGCACGCTCGGCTGCCTGCTCGCGGCGGCGACGCTGGTCAGCCCGTGGTTCGCGTTCGTGGCGATCCCGATCACGCTGACCGCTCAGCGCGCTCTGCTGCTCGGCCAGTTGGAGACCGAGGCGCAGACCGATCCGAAGACCAGCCTCGGCCGGGTCGACTGGTGGCGCCGGCGGACCGAGGAGATGCTGCGCACGTCGCGGACCCAGCGCGAGCCGATGGCCGTGCTGCTCATCGACATCGACCACTTCAAGCAGGTCAACGACCGGCACGGGCACCTGGTCGGTGACGAGGCGCTCCGGGCGGTGGCCACCATCCTGCGCTCGGCGATCCGGACCAAGGACGTGATCGGCCGGTTCGGTGGCGAGGAGTTCGTCATCGCGCTGCCCGACACCGGTCTCGACGACGCCACCGTGACGGCCGACCGGCTCCGCTCCGCGGTCGCCTCGAGTCCGCTCGCGGCGATGTGCGCCGGAGTACTGGATGATCCCGACCTTGATCCGGACACGTTCCGGCTGACCGTTTCGATCGGTGTCGCGGTCTACCCCGCCGACGGCAGCACCCTCGACGACCTGCTGCTGCGCGCGGACCGAGCCATGTACGCCGCCAAGGCGGCCGGCCGCGACCGGGTCCGTCTGGCCGCCGACATGCTCGCCGACCCCAAGGTCGGCTTCGGCCTCAACCATTCACCCGGTACGCCGGCGCTGCCGCGTCCCACCCCGGCCAACCTCCAGCACCGCTAGATCTCTCCCGGGACCGGCAGAACCTTTTCCCGACAGCCCGCGTCTTGTGCTGTGAGTGGCTGGAACGACGGGAGAACGGATGCAGCGGTCAGAGAGCCGCGATGTGGACTTCACGGCCTTCGTGCTGGCCAGATCCGCGCGCTTGGTGCACTTCGCGCGGATGCTGTGCGGCGACGCCGGGCTGGCGGAGGATCTGGTGCAGACGGCGCTGGAGAAGGCCTACCTGCGCTGGGACCGGATCGAGCTCGGCGACCCCTTCGCGTACGTCCGGCAGGCTGTCGTCAACCAGCATCTGTCGTGGATCCGGCGCCGGCTGTGGCGCGAGCGACCGAGCGGCGGGACGGCCGAACTCGACGACGAGTTCGGTTCGCCGTCGCCCGGCCGGATCGTTGCCGACCCGCTCGCACGGGTTGAGCACCGCGTCGCGATCGCCGGCGCGTTGGCGACGCTGAGCAGAAGGGAGCGGGCAGTGGTGGTTCTGCGGTACGTCGAAGACCTGACCGAGGCGCAGACCGCGGCCACGCTCGGAGTCGCGCTCGGAACGGTGAAGAGTACGAATGCCCGGGCCTTGCAGAAGCTGCGTGCCGCCCCCTCGCTGAGTGGCCGCTACGTGGGAGAACAGGCATGAACGACGAAGACCTGCGCGAGGCGCTGCGGCCACCAGCCGGCATCGAACCACTGGACCCGGCGACGGTGATCGCCGGCGCGCGTCGGCGCCGCAAACGGAATCTGGCGACCGGTGGCGCGTCAGCGGTCGCAGTACTGGCGGTGGTTGTTGCCGCGAGTGTGTTCGGTGGGACGCGGCCGACCGGAAACCCGGTGGTGGAGCAGCCGAAACCTTCAGTCGCCACTGCGAAGCCGTCGCGTGCTGCGACACCGAAATCGCAACCGAACGTGCCCGCTCTGGTGGCCCTGTGCAAGTCAGCGCTCAAGCGGGACCAGACGCTGGTTCTGGGGCCGGCGGCGGCCAAGCAGGCGTTGTTGTCAACGCCACGAGGCGCCGTGATAGTAATTGCCGATAGCAAGCATTGGGCGGCCTGTGACAGTGGTGACCGTCCCGACATGGCCGTGCGGGAGCCGGGCACCGTCAAGCGGCCGGCGATCTCGGACACCGATGCCTTCGCCGTGGCGCACAACGAACTGACCAGGGCGGGCAAGACCTTCAACTACTACTGGGCCGCGGGGCTGCTGCCGACCGGGGTGACGACGGTGAGGTACACCTTCCCGGGCGGGAGTTCCGTCAATGCGACGGTGAGCGGGAAGTACTGGTTGATGCAGCACTCGGTGCCACTGCCTGGGCCGCAGGCGTCGGTCAGTCCGGAGCGCGTCAGGGTTCAGCTGCTCGGAGACAGCGGTGTCGTCCTGAAGAAGTTCGCGCTGAAGCCGGGCGAGCAGACCTGTGCGCAGATCACCCACGGTTGCTGAACCGGCAGAACCTTCTCCGGTCGCTTGTGCGTCCTTCAGCCCGACAGCAGAAAAAACTTGCGGAGGGCAACAGATGAGGAAGAACGTGGTCAAGCAACTGGCGGTGACCGGGCTGGCGGTGGCGGCTGTTGCCGGAGTCGCGGTCGCGGCCGCCGCCGCGGCGAACAGCTCACCCAACACGCCCGCGACCGCCCAAGCCGGCGGCCCGGCCCCATCCACCCCGGCACCGCCCACAACGGGCTTGTCGACGCCGGCGCCGTCGACCGTGCGTCAGGGTAAGTCGACGCTTCCGTTGGGTGTTCCGGCTCGGCCGCAGGAGAAGCCGCTGCCGAAGGATGCGGTCAAAGCCTGCAAGGAGCTGCTGGCCGCTCAGGACCAGCCACTTCGCCCAGTCAAGGTGGCCGCCCGGCTGGACAGCGAGCCAGGCTCTGTCCTGGTGCTTGCCGATGGCAACCATTGGGCCGGTTGCAGTACGGCGTACGCGCGCCACAACGGCCAAGGCTCACTGCGGCAGCCGGCGAAGCCTGCGACGCCGTCCGTCACCGCGGAGACCTTCGCCGTGGCGAACAACCTCATCCCGGTGAAGGGCAAGGAGTACGACTACTACTGGGCCGCGGGCAGACTGCCCTCCGGTGTCGCGAAGATCGCCTACAGGTTCCCGGACGGCGTGACCACCGAGGCTGTCGTCCAGGGCGACTACTGGTTGATGCAGCACCGCGCGGCAAAGCCGTACGTCGCGGGATCCTCAGTCGCGAACCGCACGAAGATCAAGGTGACCCTCCAACGCGCAAACGGCTCGGTCCTGAAGGAGTTCCACCTGATCTGGGGCGAGCAGACCTGCGCACAGATCTCCCACGGTTGCTAACACCGGTCCGAGCCCGGACACCCGGTGGGGTCCGAGGAACCGGGGGTTCGGTTCTTCGGACCTTCGAGGTCAGCAGGCGCTGAAGCTGCCGGCGTTGATCCAGGCTTTGGAGACGTACATGCCGGCGTGGACGCGGAGCCAGATGTTGGTGGTGCCCTGGGATCCGGTGACGCTCTGCCCGGTGGTCTGGCATTCGACCGTCACCTGGGCCGACTTGCCCGCCATCCCGACGATCGAGCCGGTGGAGCTCGCGGCGTTGCGGATGTTCAGGTAGCCCGACGAGATCGAGACGGTGCCGCGGCCGCCGTCACCGGTCCACAGATAGGTCACGTCGACCCAGGCGTTGTCGGTCAGCTTCAGCGCATCCCAGAAGGTGCCGTCGGCCAGGTCGATCCCGGCCGGGTTCGCGACCGTCCGGCCGAACTGGTCCTTCCCGCCGTTGTAACCGCTCTGGTACGCCGCCTGCGCTTCCGGCCGGCCCTGCGGCAGGTCCTTCCACATCTCCCGGACGGCCGCCGGGTTCCAGTAGTCGTCCTTGGTGTTCCACGGCCCGACATCCCAGACCGGCTCGAACGCGCAGCGGCTCGCGGTGCACACCTTGACCGAGTAGTTGCCCGAGCCGTTGCTCGCCAGGCCCCGGCGTGACGGCAGCGCGACGAAGTGGTCCCGGCTGACGATCACGTGCCCGTTGGCCGTGGTACCGCCTACCAGGCCTTCGCGGGTCGCGAACACCCGCGACTTCAGCGGAGCGGCCTGGATCGCCATCCGGCTCGGGTCCGCCTGGTCGGTGGGCCGCACGCTGACGTCGCCGACCCACGGGCTGCCGCCCTGCGGTGGCGCGATCACGATGATCCTGAGCTGGACCTGGTCGCTGGCGGCCGGCAGTGCGGTCGGCTGTCCCGCCTTCCCAGGGGTCCACTCCGACCACCTGTCCTTGACCAGAGCCCGTACGTCGACCTCAGCCGTCGACCGGTCCGGCGTACCGGCGGTGTAGTCGACGACGACGGCTGAGGTTGCCGCGGCGAACTGGACCGGGGCGAGGTTCGCGATGCCGGAGCGTTGGCGAACCTCGGCCGACCCCATCGACGCAGGGGCGTCGCCGAGGATGATCCGCCGGCCATCGACGCGGACGTTGGTGGAGCCGTCGACGGGCTGGGCGGCCACGGCGACGGGGTGGACGGTACTGGCCGAGCTGGGCCCGGCCGCAATGGTGAGTGGGACGAGGGTGACGGCCGCGGCAAGACAGGCAGCGGCTCGCATCCTGGTGGTGATAGGCATGAGTACCTCCGGGGCGGTGAGGTCACCGGGCGCACACCCGGTGCGACCCAATGTGACAAACAAACCACCCTTCTGTATAGCTCGTGAATAAATTTCTTCCGATCAATCGGTGACAGAACAGAACCTAGGCGGTGACCCAGCGGGTTTAACGGGTGTGACAGAGGCAGAGGAGATTCGATGACCCGGACCGCGGACGCCGACTTCGAGCGGTTCGTGCAGGCCCAGTCGACCCAGTTGCTCCGCTTCGCGGAGATGCTGTGCGGGGATCGGCACACGGCCGAGGATCTCGTCCAGCAGGCGTTGATGCGGTCCTATCCGAAGTGGCACCGGCTGGACGGTGACCCGCTGCGCTACGTACGCCGGGTGCTGGTCAACCGGTTCCTCTCCGCGGCCCGCCGGCACTGGTCCAACGAAGTACCGAGTGATCCGGTCGACAACGACTGGGATCGCCGCGAGGTCGCCGACTTCTCCGCGGAAGTGCAGACCAGGGAGGCCGTGCTGGCCGCACTGGCCGGTCTGACCGTTCGCGAACGTGCCGTGGTCGCGCTGCGCTACTCGCAGGACCTCTCCGAGGCCGAGACCGCCGAGTTGCTCGGCATGGCCGTCGGAACTGTCAAGAGCACCGCATCGCGGGCGCTGGCCAAGTTGCGTCTGGCACCCGACCTGATGGACACCACCGTTGGAGGAAAAGCATGACCGACGAGCAGCGGGTGCGCAGCGCGCTCGAGTACGACCTGGAGCCCTGGCAGCCCGACCCGGCCGACCTGATGCGTCGCGGCCGCCGGTTTGCCTGGCTCCGCCGAGGACTGGCCGCGGCGGGCGTGACTGTCCTCGCCGGCACTGTCGCAACAGTGTCCGCCGCGGTCGGGGGACCTGGTGATGTCCGCAACCTGCTGGCCGGTGACGGCAAGCCGCCGGCACCGATCGAGGTGCCCATCGCCACCCCCACGCCGATCCCCACCTGCCTGCCAACCGTGGACGTGCCGGGCAAGGTCAAGGCCAAGGTCAAGGTGAGCGTCAAGGTCGAGGTCTCGACGAAGGTGCCGGGCAAGCCGACTCTCCCGCCGGTGCCGACGGCCACGCCGACGCTGCCAGGTAAGCCGACGCTGCCGCCGGTGCCGACCACGAAGCCGACCCTGCCGGGCAAGCCCACGCTGCCGACCGCCAACCCCACGCTGCCGGGCAAGCCGAGCCTGCCGACTGCCAAGCCGACCCTGCCGGGCAAGCCGACGCTGCCGCCAGTGCCGACGACGAAGCCGACGCTGCCGGGCAAGCCCACGCTGCCGACCGCTATCCCCACCCTGCCGGGCAAGCCAAGCCTGCCGACCTCCAATCCCACGCTGCCGGGCAAGCCGAGCCTGCCGACTGCCAAGCCGACCCTGCCGGGCCAGCCGACGCTGCCGCCAGTGCCGACTCCGTCCGTGCCGGACAAGCCGGAGCTGCCGCCCTGCGTGCAACTGCCGGAGCCGACCGCGACGCCGTCACTCCCCGGCAAGCCGGGCAAGCCGACCCTGCCGCCGGTACCGACTGCTACCCCGACCCTGCCGGGTAAGCCGAGCAAGCCGACCCTGCCCCCGCTCCCGACGGCCACACCGACCCTCCCGGGCAAGCCGACCCTCCCGCCGGTCCCGACCACCAAGCCCACCCTGCCCAAGCCGAGCTGGCCCACCGCCACCCCGACCTGGCCAGGCAAGCCCACCCCCTCGTTGCCCACCGGTTTCCCCTCCACCCACCGGTAGGTAGCCACTAGGGCCACCGGCGAGTAGAGCGATTCGACCTCTACTCGCCGGTGGTCCCATCTGCCAGTTCACGGACGATGTCCAGCTGACCGGTGTGCCGCGCGTACTCCTGCAACACGTGGAAGAGAATCCAGTTCAGCGTCGGCGCCTCGCCTTCGGTCCGGAATCGTCCACCGGCAGCGCCTTTCGCCGCCAGGTCGCCCGTCACGATCTCCCTGGTCCGCTCGCCACCCGCTCGCAACGCCGCCAGCAGCTCGTCGAGGTTGTCCCCAGGCTCAAGTCGCCAGGGCGCGTCCTCGGTTCCCGAGTCGCCCCACGGCCGCTCGACCTGCTCGGCCATGAAACCCCACCGCAGCCACCGTCGCTCCATGAAGACCAGGTGCTTCAACAGCTCCAGTGGTGACCAGCCGGATGGGAGCCGGCTGGTCAGGAGCTCCTCCTCGCTCAGACCGGCCAGCTTCCGCTCGACCGTGTCGCGGTAGTAGTCCAGCCAGGCCAGATGGAGCTCGCGGGTGTCGGCCAGTTGGTCGTCCGGCAGCATCACAGTCCTCGCAGGTACTCGGCCGTCTTGTCGTCGGCGGGGAAGAACGACTCGATCATGAGTTCCGAGACCGTCACGTCCAGCGGCGTACCGAAGGTCGCGATCGTGGTCAGCAGCGACAGCTCGTGACCGTCCCGGCGCAGTTTCATCGGTACGACGACCTCGGCCCCCGCAGCGAGTTCGGTGCGCTCGCCGCCGGGGTAGCCGCGCAGTTCGTCGTACAGGTCCTGGAGGTCGGGGTCCGCCGTGCTGGCGACCTGGCGGTGGAGGGTGGTCAGCACGCTGGTGCGGACCTCGGGGAGGTTGCTGATCCGCGTCGCCATCCCGTCGGGGTGCAGGGTCAGCCGCAGTGCGTTGAGCGGCGGTTTCAGCAGCTCGTCGGAGACCCCCTCGGTGAAGAGCGCCAAGGCGGTGTTGCCCTCGACGATGTTCCACCAGCGGTCGACGACCAGCGCCGGGTACGGCTCGTGGGCCTTGAGTAACCGCCGCAGCGCCGCCCGGATCGCCAGCATCGCGGGCGAGTGCAGCGAGGCCTCGGAGTAGATCGGTGCATAGCCGGCCGCGAGCAGCAACTGGTTGCGGTCCCGCAGCGGTACGTCGAGATGCTCGGCCAGCCGCAGCACCATCTCGCGACTCGGCTTGGAGCGGCCCGTCTCGACGAAGCTCACGTGCCGGGTGGAGACCTCCACCTGGTTGGCCAGGTCCAGTTGGCTGAGCCGGCGGCGTTCGCGCCAGCCCCGCAACAGCTCGCCCACCGGGCGCTGGAACGTCTCGTCGATCATCGCGGTCATGTCACGACCGTAACCGCTGAGGTGGTCACCCTCATTACCTGTGACGTCATCGACCGGCCCGCGATCCGGCGGCAGGCTTCTGGTCATCGAGCAGCACCGAAACCGAGGAGATACACCATGAACGCCAGCACTCTCGCCGGTCAGTACATCGCGATGTGGAACGAGACCGACGCCGAGGCCCGGGCGACTCTGATCGAGCGGATCTGGTCCGCCGACTGCGTCTACGTCGACCCGAGCTTCGAGGTCAGCGGCCACGACGGCCTGTCCAAGATGGTCGAGACCGCACACCAGATGTTCCCCGGCTTCGTCTTCTCGCTCACCGGCGAGGTCGACGAGCACCACAACCGGCTCCGCTGGTCCTGGCACCTGGCCGCCGAGGGTCAGGAGCCGGTTGCCGGTGGCACCGATGTCGCCGCCCTGGACGGCAACGGCAAGCTCGGCGAGGTGGTCGGCTTCCACGACTTCGCCCCGGCCCACGACGCGCTGGTCTAAGGGTCGGGTCAGGGTCGGTCTACGACTTTGGTCGAACCGGGCAGACCGACTGATGGGGGATGCCCGGTCACCACCTCCAGAGCTTAGTGTCGAGCTCATGGAAAAACGTTGGAAACAAGGGCTTTCCGCCGTACTGGTTGCCGCTGGCACCATCGGCGTACTGATACCGGGAACGGCGTCGGCTGCTGAGCCGGCGCCGTCGATCAAGTGGACCGCGTGCCGGCCGGGCGGCGTCGAGCAATGTGGCAAGCTGACCGTCCCGTTGGACTGGTCGAAGCCGACCGGTGCCACGACGGAGATCTACGTCGCGCGGGTCCCGGCCAAGGACCAAACGCGCAAGCTCGGCTCGCTGACCTTCAACCCCGGCGGTCCCGGTGGCGCCGGGGCCTCGATCTTCGCCGCGGGTCTGGCCGATCAGCTGTTCCCGGATTACCGCGACCGCTACGACCTGGTCAGCTTCGACCCACGCGGTACTGGCAGCAGTACTGCGCTCAACTGCGGCCCGGTCCTGCGTCCCGGCGTACCGGTCTTCCCGAAGAGCCAAGCGGAGTACGACGCGATGGTCGCATCCAGCCGCGCGACCGGGGAGAAATGTCTCAAGCAACATGGCGACCTCATGCGCAACCTGGACACCCGGACGGTCGCCCGCGACATGGACGCCATCCGGGCAGCGCTCGGCGAGGACAAACTCAACTTCATCGGCCTGTCCTACGGCTCCTACCTCGGTACGACGTACGCGCAGCTCTTCCCGCGACGCGTCGGCCGGATGGTGCTGGACGGGATCGTCGACCACGCGCAGGGCTCGAAGAGGTTCATGCTCGACGAGGCGAAGGAGATGGAGGACACCTTCGACCGCTTCGCCGAGTGGTGTGACAAGGACGCCGACTGCGCACTGCACGGGCAGGACGTCGGCGCGGTCTGGGACAAGGTGACCGCCAAGGCCGACAAGACTCCACTGCAGGTCCCCAATCACGCGCCCGTCACCGGCGACACCATGCGGATGACGCTGCCCACGCTGCTGCCGAAGACGGACTTCGTCGGTGACCCCTGGCCCGCGCTGGCCGAGGGCATTGCCCAGGCGGTGAAGGGCGACGGGTCGTTGTTCGCCTCGACGAGTTCCGTCGGCAACTACGAAACGGCGTACGCGGCCGTGTCGTGCATGGACTTCCCTGGCGAGCTGAAGGGGTACGCCGATGCGAAGGTGCGCATCGCTCGCGCCAAGGCGGTGGCGCCGCGCGTCGGTGCGGCCGTCGAGGCGTGGGTGATGGCCGCGGCTTGCTCCGGCTGGCCGGTCAAGCCGAGCAACCCGTGGCAGCGGACGCCGGTGAAGGACGCTCCACCGATCCTCATCACGTCGACCACGCACGACCCGTCGACGCCGGTCAGCAACGCTTTCGGTCTGGCTCGTCAGCTTCGCGGGAGTCGCTTGCTGGTTGCCGATGCGGTCGGGCATACGGCGTACCTCAACGCTGCTTGTGCGCGGGACGCCATCGGGAGGTTCTTGCTCAACGGGGAGCTTCCGCCGAGGCGCTCCGCCTGCTAGTTCAGGAAGGCATCGAGGATCCGGCGGCAGCGTTCCGGGTCCTCGGTGAGGCCGGCGTTGAGGCCCCAGAGCCAGTAGTCGACGGTTCGGAACACCACCCAGTTCCGCGCTCGCTCCGGCTCGAGCTCCGCCTCGCTGACGAGAGTGGCGAAGTGGTCCCGGATCTCGGCGCCGTTCGCCATCTCGTCCACGCGAGTCCAGAGAATCCGGGCCAGGTCGCAGTCGGGATCGCCTCGGTACAACACGGGATCGACCACGAGCCACGGTTCGCGGGCGCCGCGGAGTACCTGTTCGGAATGGAAGTCACCATTGGCGGTCAGGTTCGAACTGGTCTCGGCCAGCTGGGGAGCGATCGCGAGAGCCTCGGCCAGCCAGCTCGGTTCGAAGGGACGGCCGAGGCGCTGCCAGTCGGTTTCGAGCTCGGCCGCCCGGGCGCTCACGTTCGCCGCGGTCGACGGGACATCCGAGGGAGCCGGGACGGCCAGGCGTCGCATCAGCCGGCCAAGCACGACCATCGCCTCGTCGACCGGCTCGTTGAGCAGTGAACTACCGAGTCGCTCCAGGAGAAGAGCTCCGTGCGGGAGGTCGGCGTCGTACAGGCGGACCGTCCCGCGGCCGTCCCACCAACGCAGCGCATACGCCTGCCCGGCAACGTCGGGGCCGGGCAGGCTCATTCGTAGTACCAGCGGCTGCCCTGCCCGGCTGACCTGTACTGCGATCGCGTTCGACCCGTGAGCCAGCGGGCCGTCGATCTCGAGTCCCCAGCGGTCGCACTGCTGGTCGACGGCCTGGGGGAGGCCGGCCAGCCACTCTGCGCCCTCCGACCACCAGCGCGGCATCGCCAGGAAGGTCTCGGGCAGCTCGATCATTCGATCAACCGTAGTGGGTTGGTGTGTGTTTGGCCTCCCAGTTCTCGGCCGGGCGGACCATGATGTGATCCATGGGCGGACAGTGGAGGGACGGGGAATGAGCAATCTGCAGTTCGATCCGCAGGTCTCACGGCAGATCGAATCGGTCTACACCACCCCGGACGTGGTCGAGCAGCGCAGGGTGGTCCGGACCGCGCTCGCGCTCCGGCCCGGCGACCGAGTACTCGACGTCGGCGTCGGACCGGGACTGCTGGCCGCCGAGATGGCCGCCGAGGTCGGACCGGAGGGGCGAGTCTGCGGAATCGACATCAGCGACAGCATGCTGGCGATCGCGAGGACGCGCGCCAAGGTGCCGGACGGCCCGGAGATCGAGCTGGAGGTCGCGCCGGCCGGCCAGATCCCGCACGGCGCCGAGAGCTTCGACGTTGTCGTGTCCACCCAGGTCTTCGAGTACCTCGACGACGTACCGGGCGCCCTCAACGAAATCCGCCGGGTACTACGCCCTGCCGGGCGCGTGATCCTGCTGGACACCGACTGGGACTCAATCGTCTGGCGCTCCTCCGACGACGCCCGCATGGCCCGCGTCCTGACCGCCTTCGAAGAGCACCTCGAAGACCCACACCTCCCCCGAACCCTCGGCGACGCCCTCGACAAGGCCGGCTTCACGGTCACGCACCGCCAGGTGGTCCCGATGCTCAACGTCGGCTACGACGCCCGCACCTACAGCGCCGGCCTGATCGACATCGTCGAAGCCTTCGTCCCCGGCCGCGCCAAAGTCACAGAAGAAGAAGCCACCGCCTGGGCCACCGACCTCCGCAACCTCGCCAACAGCTACTTCTTCAGCCTCAACCGCTACCTCTTCGTAGCCTCAGCCCTTTAACAGATAGAAGCAGCACACAGTCCCACGCCGGCGCCGGGTGCTGTGGCTGCCGGCGGTGAGACGGCCAGGGGCGGGCGTACCGTGGGATACGCCCGCCGCCGTCGGTCGTTCTCCCGCCCCTCAGTGGGAGAACTCGCGGCTCGGTGAGCACCACCCATGCCCGAATGGGGCCGACCGAACCGCGGGACCCTCTACTCGTACCCCAGGGGCGGCGGCTCACACCCGCGATGACGGAAAACTTCACGTTCCTCGTACAAGCGGGCGTCCGGCCGGACATGGACGGATGACACTGGGCGCCCCTAACCTGAAAGGCGGTTCCGGGGCCGGGGGTGGCTGCGGGCGGTACAGGGGGAGGGGAAACGCGATGACGGACGTCTTCGACCAGGTCGACGAAGCCGACTTCGACGAAACGATTCACGGGGAAGAGCTGACCGACGCCGAGCTGGACGAGTTGGAAGCACTCGGGGCCGCGGAGGATGCCGAGCTGCTTCTCGGGTCAGCGGATGCCTGAGGCAAGGATCGTCTGGCGGGGCACGCAGCTGAACCGGCGGACCGTTGCGATGCTGATGGCCGCCGAGAAGATCTACCGGTCGCAGTTCAAGTTGCTGCAGGGCTCGTACAACAAAGGTGGCGTGGCCGCCTCGGCCGGGACGCACGACGGTGGCGGCGCGGTCGACATCGCCGTGGCGAAACAGAGTCCCGCGCAGCGCCGGGCGATCGTGCTCGCGCTGCGTCAGGTCGGGTTCGCCGCCTGGCTGCGGACGCCGGCGCAGGGGCGCTGGCCGTACCACGTGCACGCCATCGCGATCGGCGACAAGGATCTGTCCCGTGGCGCGGCGATCCAGGTCCTCGAGTACAAGCGCAAGCGCAACGGGCTGGCCAACCGGGGCAAGGACGACGGCCCGCCCGGCTTCTACGGGATGACCTGGGAGCTCTATCTCAAGGCGCACCCGGTTCCGCCCGCAGTACCGGATCATTCGATCTCGCTCGCCGCGATGGCGTATGCGCGGACGCATGACGTGATGACCGGTGAGTGGGGTGCCGATCGGGCTCGCGTGGTGGCCTGGGCGGCGCATCCGAAGGTCGGGGCGATCACCAAGGCCGAGACGGTCCCGCGGGCCGGGGTGTCCTGGCACCTGCACTTCCAGCGCGTACTACGGAAGGTGCAGCTGAAGTTCGGATTGCCGGTGACCGGGATCTTCAACGAGGGCATCGCCGCGGTGATGAAGCGCTACGGCTACACGATCACGGCCTGAGCCACCTGACCTGAGCCACCTGACCTGAGCCAACGACAAGGCCCCACCGGTAGCAGCCGGTGGGGCCTTGATTGGTCCACTACCGCCCGGCGTGAGTCGGTGCAGCTGTGGAGGTGGAGAGCGGAACCGGCGCCGATGCAGGGGTCAAGACGCCAGCTCCGCTTGTCTGTGGGTTACCTCGTGTCGACCGCCCAGACGTGGGCGTGGTGGAACTCGAGGTCCTTCTGCATCCCGACCGGCGCCCCGGCGGTGCCGAGGTGCTGCAGGGTCGGTACGACGACCGCCCGGACGTCCGTCCGCTTCACCTCGTCCAGCAGCGCGTGGAACGCGGCGGACTCGGCGGCGTCGCGCTCGGTATACACCGTGCCGAGGGTGAATCCCTCGGCGCTGGCGAAGGCCGCGAGCGAGTTCGTGGCCGCGGCCAGTTCCTCGGCGCAACCGAGTGCGTCGGCCCGGACATAGCCGAGCAGCGTCGGACGGGTGGTCATCGGGACAGGTCCCGGGCGCCGAGCGCGTCGGCGAGAACGGGCTCGCTGGTCACTCGCAGCGAGGCGAACCGGCGGCGCATGGCTTCTTCGTACTGCGCGGCCTGGTCGGCGTCGGCGGTGTGATCAGCGATCGTGGTGGCGCCGAACCAGACCCGCACGCGGCGGTGCGAGGCGGGAATCTCGATCGACTCGGTCATCGGTGGTTCCTTCGTGTTCTCGAGGGGCTGCCCGACGCTGGGCACAAGGAAAGAACACCGTAAAAAGCCGGACCCCGGAATAGACTGGCAGGGACCTTTACAAAGCCCTTACGCAGCGTGGCCGTGACCACGAAACCGCTGGTCAGAGGTGTCCTGAGCGGTCTGGCCGGAGGCCCGGCTTTATGGCCTGTCAAGAATGTTTGCAGTAATTTGCCAATAACGATTCGGTCAGCTGGAAAGCCTTTCCGGGAAGTGCTGAATTGTAGGACTTCCTGCTAACTCCGAGCGCTCATTCGGACACGGAGCGGTGACGTCCGGGCCAGCTCACGAGCAACCCGAGTGCGGCGGCTCCCAGCGGAACCAGGAGAGCGGACCGGAACCCGTCCACGGTCAGTTCGTCTCTCGCGGCGAGGACCGCGGCGACTACAGCGAGTCCCGATGCCGAGCCGAACTGGAACGACGTCGTCAGTACTCCGCTCGCCAATCCCTGCTCCTGCTCGGAGATCCCGTCGGTGGCGGCGATGGTCAGTGGTCCGTACGCGAGCGAGAACGCCAGCCCCAACAGGATCAGCGACGGCAACATGGCCGGGTAGCTCCAGTCGGTGCTCAGTGGTAGGAACAATGCGTAACCCGCTGCCGCGAAGGCGAACCCGCCGAACACGACCCGGCTGTTGCCGAACCGCTTGACCAGCCAAGGGGTCAGCGTAGGGGCGAGGATCGAGTCGATGCCGATCACCATCAGCGCGAGGCCGGTCTGGAGTTCTGTCCAGGACCGTAACTCCTGCAGATAGAGCACTCCGATGAACTGGAAGCCGGCAAACGAGCCGACCAGCAGGAACGCGCCAAGGTTCGCCCGGACGAGTGACCCGCTGCGCAGAATACCCAGCCGGATCAGCGGCGCGGAGACCCTTCGCTCGATCGCGACGAAGGCGGCCAGCAGCACCAGACCGGCAATCGCCGTACCCACTGTCTGTGTCACCGGTACGTCGGGAGCGCGAACCACCGTGGCGACCAGCAAGAGCATCGCCGCGGTCAGACTGATCGCGCCACCCAGATCCACATCGGCCAGGCCGGCACCACGGTCCCGTGCGTCCGGGGCAGCTTCGCGCGGCAACAGGGTGAGCGCTCCGGCCAGGATGAGCGCGGACATCACGACCGGTGCGAAGAAGACCCAGCGCCAGTCGATCGCCGTGAGCAGACCGCCGGCCACCATGCCGAGCGAGAAGCCGGCGGCCGCCGTACCGGCGTACACGAGCAGGGCTTTGTTTCTTTGCGGGCCCTCGGGATAGCTGGTGGTGATGATCGACAGGCCGGCCGGGGTCATGAACGCCGCGGCGACGCCGGTGACGAAGCGGGCCAGGATCAGCACCCAGCCTTCGGTCGCGAAGCCGCCGAGACCGGAGAAGACCAGGAAGACGATCAGCCAGGTGACGAACATCCGGCGCCGCCCGAACAGGTCCGCGGCCCGGCCGCCGAGCAGGACGAAACCGCCGTAGCTGAGGACGTAGGCGCTGACCACCCACTGCAGCTCGCTGGTGGACAGCCCGAGCTCGGCCCGGATCGAGGGCAGCGCGACGCCCATCATCGAGACGTCGATGCCTTCCAGGAAGATCGCGCCGCAGAGGACAAGAAGAACAGCCCAGGAGCGGCCGGTCAGCCGGTCCGGGGTGACAGTGGAATGCACGAGAACGCTCCGGTTCTTCGAAGTGAGGTCAGTTATCTCTTGTAACTGATCCCATCGTGGGGAACCATGGGGAATTGTGGAAGAAGGCACTTCAAAGGAACCGAGTTACTCCTGCTGTCCCTCCGAGGCGTTCCAGTGGGACACCCGGGAGGACTGTGAGGTCCGGCAGATCCTGGACCGGATCGGCGACAAGTGGTCCCTGCTGGTGATCGCGTTGCTCGACAACCGCACGGTGCGCTTCACCGAACTGAAGAAGACCATCGACGGGATCAGCCAGCGCATGCTCACGGTGACGCTGCGGCAGCTGGAGCGCGACGGCCTGGTCCGGCGTACGGTCCATCCGGTCGTCCCTCCCCGCGTCGACTACGAGCTCACCCCGCTCGGCGTGACGCTGCACGCGACGATCCAGTCCCTGGTCACCTGGACCGAGAAGCATCAGCAGGAGATCGCCGCTGCCCGCGCCAGCTACGACAATCGCACCGAGTTCACGGAGCAGGCTCTTTCATCCGGCTGAGCTTGGCAGGATGACCCGGTACTGCGAACAGCGTCACCGGCGCGGCCAGTACTGCGAAGCCGGCGATCACGTTGAGTGCGGTCGGCAGACCCGTCAGCGTCACGAGTAACGGCGCGGCGAGTGCTCCGATGACGACGGTGAGGGAGTCCATCGCGAAGAAGAGCGCACCGATGCGGCCGAGGAGTTCGGTCGGGGCGACTCGCTGGACGGTGGTTTCCGCGGTGATGAGCAGAATGCTCCCGGGCGTGCCGATCAAGGCTGCTGCCACGATCGCCCAGGTGACGTTGGGGGCGTTGAACAAAGCGAAGAAGGCTGCGCCGGTTGCTGCTTGAGTGGTGATCAACAGGTCGCGAGTTCCCAGCCAGGTCAGGGCTTTCGGGCTGATCGCGGCGCCCAGCAGAAAGCCGGCGCCCAGACCGGAGATCAGATAGCCGATGGTTTCCCCGGGTGCGTCGAGTCGCTCGACGGTGAAGGGGACGAGGAGCGCGGTCGCGCCGGCGTTGGCGGTCAGAAAGATGCCGTTGGCAAGCAGAATTCCTTTGAGGATCTTGCTTCGGGCAACGCCTCGGAGACCTTCTCTGAGTGCTGAGAATCCTTTATCTGGTTCACTTTTTACGGTGACTGGATGCTTGATCGTGGCAATGATTGCGGCCGCCACCAAGTAGCTGACGATGTCGACGGCGAGAACGAACTTGATCCCGGGTCCCGCCAGCAGGAGTGCGCCCAGTGGTGGCGCGGCTAGCCGGATCACACTGCCGGAGAAGGCATTCAGTGAGTTCGCTGCCGCCAGACCTTTACCAGTGCCTACGATTGCCGGGGTCAGTGCCCTTGATGCCGGTCGGAACACTGTCGTCGCCAGATTCTCAGCCAGGACGGCGATGTAGACGATCCACACGCGGTCGGCCGAATCGGCGTACAGGATCAGGGCGACCGACGCCGCGCCGGCGAGGTTGGCCAGCCACATGGCGCGCGGGAGGTTCCAGCGATCGAGGAGGACGCCGGCCCACGGTCCGACCAGCAGTGCGGGTACTGCTTCCAGTGCCACCGTGAGCCCGGTCGCGGCAGCGGATCCGGTCAGCTGGAACACGTGGACGGGGATGGCGACCACCAGCAGCCAGGATCCGAGGCCGGAGATTCCGCCGCTGATCCAGAGCCTCCGGAAGTCGCCGTTCCGCAGGATGCTCACGTCGACGGAGGCTATCTTCACGAAACACTTGTTGGCAACAGTGTTCTGTGGAGATAGTCTGCCGGTGTGGATCTGAGCGCCGAACTGAGAGATCGCCGGAAAGCGGCCCAGCGCACGATCGCCTCCGTCGCGGTCGACGCCGGCCTGTCGGTGCCGTATATCGCGAACCTCGAGAACGGTCGCGGCAACCCCACCCTCGCGGCGCTGGAGCGTCTCGCCGCCGCTCTCGGGGCGCAGCTGCAGCTCACGATCGTCGACGAGGAAGCTCCGAAGGCGTCCACGTCGGCCGACTTGGTGGCCGCCTCGTCGCGGGCGAAACGCGTCGTCGCAGAGGTCGCCACGGCTCGCGGCAGCACCAAGCGAACTGTGGAACGCCGGCTGGTCGCAACCCTCGACGCTCTCGGTGAGCTCCTTCCTGGCCCTCCGGCGGACGCCGATCTGGACCGGCTGCTGGATCTCCTGTTGCTGGCCGGGAAAAGCTGAGCGCTTGGGTGGCCGGCCCGGTTAGGGTCGAGGGGTGGAAATTGCTGCGCGGATCGCATCCGCTCAATTGCAGGGCCTGACCAGGACGAGGCGACAGGTCGTGGCAGGGCCGCTCGCCGGGATGCTGCACGACGAGGACGTCTGGTACCTGTCCTGCGGCGTCGCCGCCGAGCCGGGGGCGCCGTTCGACCCCGAAGAAGTGCCCTGGGCGCTGGAAACGATCCGGAAAGCCTTCGCAGCGGAGGGTCGCTGGCTGAGCGTGGAGCTGATCGAGGAAGCCAGCCCCGGCCTGGCCGAGGTACTGGCGGCGAACGGTATGACGATCGTCTCGCGTCCGCCCCTGCTGGTGGTCGAACCCGCGGACCTCAAGGTGCCCGACCTGCCGGCGGGCGTCACCGCGTCGGTTGTCACCTCACCTGAAGAGCAAGCGCTGGTGGACGCGGTCGCCGCTGACGCGTATGAGATCGAAGGCATGGCGACGCCCTTCAAGCCGGACCCGGTCGACGGGGCCAGCGTGCTGATCCGCAAGGACGGCGTACCGGTTGCTTCCGCCGTGTGGACGGCAGTTGCGGATGGCGTGACCGAGGTGGCTGGTGTGGGGACGGTGCACTCCCACCGCCGACAGGGTCTCGGCGCAATCGCAACGGCGTACGCGACGCAGCAAGCCTTCGAGCTCGGCGGAGCAACCCTCGCCTGGCTGACCCCCGGCGACGACGGCGCCGACCGCGTCTACCGCCGCATCGGCTTCGAACCCAAAGCAAACGCAGTACATCTCGGCGACCCCGGCGGCCACCTCTCCGACCTGCGCTAGCCCCACTACCTCAATGTCTTGGTGAACATCAGCGTCGCGCTGTCGTCCAGGCGCACTGTTTCGCCTGGCGGCACCGGCCGCCAGGCGTACATCAGACCGCGGCCGTCCGGCAGGTAGCCGCGGCGCAGCGCCATGGTCGTACGGCGGATCTTCCCCCAGCCCAGGCGCGCATACGCGGCGCCCATGACGGCCGGGTCCTCGTCGAGCATCGCCCTGATCTGCAGGTCGTCCATCATCGATCCTCCGCTGTCGGCGACGTCGCCTGGCCCAGGCGCAACTTACTCCGCGGCCTCCCGTCAGGCGACCGAATTGCGATCCCGCGCTGGGTGGGGTGCCGGACGGGGCTACTCGGTGAGGAGGAGACGGCGGAGGGTGGTGTGCAAGGTGGGCGTGGACTTGCGGGGTGCGAGGTTGGCTGCGGTGTGGGAGAGGGCGATGGTGGCGTCGGCCAGCCAGGTCGCGGGGAGGGCTTTGGTGAACTCGCCGTTGCGTTGGCCGCGGCGGATCGTCTTGGTCAGCAGGTCGTTGATCGGCTGGTGGCGTTGTGGATCGCCGCTCGCGGCCGCCGGGTAGAGCTGCACCGGGTGTCGCTCGAAGAAGGTTTGGCCGGTGTCGATGAGGAGCAGCAGCGCGTCCATCGCCGTACCGGTCTCCAGGTCCAGTTGTTCGTACTCCGCCAGGAGTTCGGTCGTGAGGTGGTCCGCGACCGCGATCAGCAACGCGTCGCGCGAGGGGAAGTGCGCGTAGACGGTTTGCCGGGTGACACCGGCGGCTGTCGCGATGTTCTCGACGCTCGCCTCTGGGTTTTCGGCCAGGACGGAGATCGCGGCCTGCAGGGTCGCCGTCCGGCTGCGGTCGGCGTCCGCTCGGCGTCGGCGGGTGGGTCGACCGGCTGGCTGATTTATCTCTGTCACCTTGTCAAGGTTAGCGGACGTGGTTATCTTTGACAGACTGTAAGAGGTAAGAGGAGGGGTGATGAGCCGGACAGCCGAGAGGTTTGTCGAGGAGTTCTACAACTCGTTCACCAGCGAGATGCTGGCGGCGGACGAGCCGGCTGAGGTCGTCGACCGGTACTACGCGGCCGACGTGCTGCAGGTCGCCGATGGCATCGAGATCGACCGCGACAAGCTGATCGCTCATCTGCGGCCTGTACGGAAGAACCTTGTCAGCTGGCGCTATGAGGTGCACGAGGCGTTGCTGGAGCGGGAGAAGCTGGCCGCGCGGTTCACTATCCATGCTCAACTGCGGAAGGGGCGGATGGTCTCGACCGAGGTCTACCTGTTCGGAGAGCTGACGCCGGACGGCCGTCTCCGGCGGTCCACACAGCTGACCCGCGACGTCACCCCGGAAGCAGTCGCAGGATGACGAGCCAGGAATTCCAGGTGCTCGGGATGACCTGCGGCCACTGCGTCACCTTCGTAACCGAAGGACTTGAGCGCCTGCCCGGGGTGACCGCAGTAGCTGTGGATCTGTCAGCCGGAACCGTCACGCTGACAAGCGAAAAGGAGCTCGGCTTGCCGCAAATACAAACAGCATTAGAAGAAGCCGGCTACGAACTGGCGGATCACCCGGAAGGCAAGACGCGAGCCTCGTCCGGCCCCGCGAAGCCGACCAACGGATCCGGCCGGCAACCCTGAGGGCTACCGGCCGGGTGTAGTACGAGAGTCACCGAATCGTGGAGCCGGGCCAGCGGAGGCGCTGGCCCGGCGTAGTACCCGAAGCTCTGACCCACCGAGCCGGGTCGGCGGGAGGTGCTGGGTGGAAGTGGGTTAGCGGACGGTGAAGCCGGCCTTGCGGAAGGCGTCGGCTAGGGAGCCTTCGTCCATGGGGACTTCCTTGGCCGGTGGGGTGGAGGCGCCCTGTCGGCCGCGACCTTGGCCGCCGCCGGGGCCGCGACCTCCGCCACCGGGACCGCGACCGCCACCAGGCCCGCGGCCGCCCGAACCGCCGGAACCGCCAGGGGCGCCGCTGCGGGCCGAGCGGCCTTCGCCGGGGCGGCCGCCGGAGGTGGGGGCGCCTGGTTCGTCGTCGAGGCGCAGAGTCAGGGAGATGCGCTGGCGGGGGATGTCGACCTCGAGGACCTTGACCTTGACGATGTCGCCGGGCTTGACCACCTCGCGGGGGTCCTTCACGTAGTTCTTCGACAGGGCCGACACGTGCGCCAGACCGTCCTGGTGGACGCCGATGTCGATGAACGCTCCGAAGGCCGCCACGTTGGTGACCTGACCCTCCAGCCGCATCCCCGGCTTGAGGTCGCCGATCTTGTCGACGCCCTCGGCGAAGGTCGCGGTCTTGAAGGCAGGCCGCGGGTCACGGCCGGGCTTCTCCAGCTCGGCCAGGATGTCGGTCACCGTCGGCAGACCGAACATGTCGTCGACGTAGTCCGCTGCGTTCAGCTTCTTCAGCAGTGGCGAGCCGATCAGCGACTTCAGGTCGGTCTTGGTGGAGTCGAGGATGCGCCGCACCACCGGGTACGCCTCCGGGTGCACGCTGGACGAGTCCAGCGGGTCCGCGCCATCGGGGATGCGGAGGAAGCCGGCCGCCTGCTCGAACGCCTTCGGGCCGAGCCGCGGCACCTCCTTCAAGGCGGTCCGCGACTTGAACGGGCCGTTCTGGTCGCGGTGGATGACGATGTTCTCCGCGAGCCCGGGGGTGATACCGGAGACGCGGGTCAGCAGCGGCGCGGAGGCGGTGTTGAGGTCGACGCCGACCGCGTTCACACAGTCTTCGACGACCGCGTCCAGCGACCTGGACAGCGAGCTCTCCGGCAGATCGTGCTGGTACTGCCCGACGCCGATCGACTTCGGGTCGATCTTCACCAGCTCGGCCAGCGGGTCCTGCAGCCGGCGCGCGATCGAGACGGCGCCACGCAGCGAGACGTCCATCCCGGGCAGCTCGGCCGAGGCGAACGCGGACGCGGAGTACACCGATGCGCCCGCCTCCGACACGACCGCCTTGGTCAGCTTCAGCTCCGGGTGCTTGGCGATCAGCTCGGCGGCCAGCTTGTCCGTCTCGCGGGAGGCCGTACCGTTGCCGATGGCAATCAAGTCGACCTTGTGTGCGGCGGCCAGCGCGGCCAGGGTCGCGATCGACCGGTCCCACTGGTTCTGCGGGACGTGCGGGTAGATCACGCCGGTCGACACCACCTTGCCGGTCGCGTCGACGACGGCCACCTTCACACCGGTCCGGAAGCCCGGGTCGAGTCCCATCGTGGCGCGGGTGCCCGCGGGGGCCGCGAGCAGCAGGTCGCGCAGGTTCGCCGCGAAGACGCGGACCGCCTCGTCCTCGGCGGACTGCCGCAGCCGCGTGCGCAGGTCGATGCCCAGGTGCACCAGGATCTTCGTCCGCCAGGCCCAGCGGACCGTCTCGATCAGCCACTGGTCGGCCGGACGGCCCTTGTTCTCCACGCCGACCTTGCGGGCGATGGTTGCCTCGTACTCCGTCGGACCCTCCGGTGCCTCGACGCCGGCCGGCTCGGGCTCGACGGTCAGCGACAGCACCTCTTCCTTCTCGCCGCGGAACATCGCCAGGATCCGGTGCGACGGCATCTTCGTGAACGGCTCGTCGAAGTCGAAGTAGTCCGAGAACTTCGCGCCCTCGGTCTCCTTGCCCTCGCGCACCTTCGACGCCAGCCGGCCGCGGGTCCACAGCCGCTCGCGCAGCTCGCCGATCAGGTCGGCGTCCTCGGCGAACCGCTCGACCAAGATCGCGCGGGCGCCGTCCAGCGCGGCCTGCGGGTCGGCCACCTGGTCGTTCACGAACAACGTCGCGGCGGCCAGCGGCGGCACGCTCGGGTCGGACAGCAGCCCGTCGGCGAGCGGCTCCAGCCCGGCCTCGCGGGCGATCATCGCCTTGGTCCGGCGCTTCGGCTTGAACGGCAGGTAGATGTCCTCCAGCCGCGACTTGGTCTCCGCGGCGAGGATCGACGCCTTCAGCGCGTCGTCCAGCTTGCCCTGGCTCTCGATCGACTCGAGCACGGTCTGCCGCCGCTCTTCAAGCTCACGCAGGTACCGCAGGCGCTCCTCGAGGGTGCGCAGCTGAGCGTCGTCGAGCTCGCCGGTGACCTCCTTGCGGTACCGCGCGATGAACGGAACCGTTGAGCCCTCGTCCAGCAGCCCGACGGCTGCCCGCACCTGGTTCACACCGACTTCCAGCTCGTCCGCGATCCTCTGCTCGACCGACTGCAATGCCACTGTCCCGCATCCCCTCTACATCCGATGACAGACGAGCATTCTGCCCCGCTCGCCGCATCGCACATCCTTCCCTATCCCCCGGACAGAAGACGACCGCCGCCCCCACCCTGTGGACAACCACCCCGATTCCAGTACTACGCACCGCCCGCCGGCATGCCGACGGGCGGTGGTGAGGTGAGGAACCGCGGTGCTGCGCATGCGGACGCGCCCGGCGGTTTGGCCGGGCGCGTCGCGGTCGTAGTACTGGTCAGGCGGCTTCGAGGACTGCCTCGGTGTCGGCCTGGGTCTCGGTGGCGCGGGTCGGGCGCATCACGGTGCAGGCGATGACTACGGCGGCTGCTACCAGGAGGCCGGCGATGGCGAAGGAGAGGTGGTAGCCGCTGGTCAGAGAGTCGAGGGTCGGCTTGCCGGCTTCGGCGAGGGACTCGGTGCGGGTTGCGGCCAGCGTGGCCAGGACCGCCAGGCCGAGTGCGGCGCCGACCTCGGCCGTGGTGCCCATCAGGCCGGAGGCCAGACCTGCGTCCTCGGGCTTCACATCGGCCATTCCCAGGCCCATCAGCGCGGGGAAGCAAACGCCGCCGCCCAGGCCCAGCAGGAGCAGCACCGGCATCACGTGGATGAAGTAGTTGCCGTTGACCGGCGCCTGGGTGAACAGCGCCAGCCCGATGGCGATCAGGACCAGTCCGCCGATCAGCGGCCGACGGGCGCCGAAGCGCATCACGAGCTTCTCGGAGTACCGGACCGACAGCAGCCCCATCACGACCGTGGTCGGCAGGAAGGCCAGGCCGATCTCCAGGGCGTCGTACCCGAGAACGCGCTGCAGGTAGAGCGAGCCGAGGAAGAAGATGCCGAACATTCCGGCGGCGGACAGCGCCTGGATCAGGTTGGCGCCGGTCAGCGTGCGGGACTTGAAGATCCGCAGCGGGACCAGCGGGTTGGCGGCGGTCGCCTCGCGGACGATGAAGCAGGCCAGCAGGGTCAGCGTCAGCAGGCTGAGCGCGATCGTCCGCGGCGCGGTCCAGCCGAGCTCGGCGGCCGGCTTCACGATGGTGAAGACGCCGACCATCAGCGCCGAGGTGATCAGCACCGCACCCGGTACGTCGGTACCGCGGCCGAAGCCGATGCCCTTGTCCTTCTCGATCACCTTGAGGGCCACGACCACGGTGGCGACGCCGATCGGCAGGTTCACGAAGAAGATCCAGTGCCAGCTGATCGCCTGGGTCAGCACACCACCGGCGAGCAGACCGATCGAGCCACCGGCCGAAGCGACGAAGGCGTAGACGCCGATCGCCTTGGCCTGCTCGCGCGGTTCGGGGAACAGCGTCACGATCATGCCGAGGATGACGGCCGAGGTCAGCGCGCCGCCGATGCCTTGCAGGAAGCGGGCCGCGACCAGGACCTCGGCCGACGACGCGAGTCCGCACAGGACGGAGGCGACGGTGAAGACGAGCAGGCCGCTGACGAAGATGGTCCGGCGGCCGAGCAGGTCGCCGAGCCGGCCGGCCAGCAGGAGCAGGCCACCGAAGGCGATCAGGTAGGCGTTCACGACCCAGGCGAGGCTGGCGCTGGTGAAGCCGAGGTCGTCCTGGATGGCGGGCAGCGCCACGTTCACGATCGTCACGTCGAGCACGATCATCAACATGCCCGCGCAGAGGATGTAGAGCGCGAGCCAGCGCGACCGGCCGCCGCCCTGCGTGGCCGGCGTCTCCGCCAGGGTGTCGGTCGTCGCGTGCATCTGAGTTCTCCTTCTGGTCCGGTGGGGCCTTACACCTCTACGTCGAACCAGCGGGAGTCAGATTGACACGTCCGGAGAAGTTTTTTCTGGCGCCTTCGTCCGGGTCCGCGAGATCCAGTAGCCGATCAGCGCCGGGACCAGCCCGGAACCGATCGCGAACAGGGTCGGCAGCTGGGAAACCAGCGCGAACCAGGTGAGCAGCGCGACCACCCCGCCGGCGACGGCCAGCGACCGGCGCAGCAGGAAGAGGTTGGCGTCGCGGAACAGGCTTTTCGGCGTACTGTCCGCTGCTACGGAGGGCAGTACGGCGAGTGCGCTGAGGTAGAGCCCGATGATCATCCCGGTCAGCGGGATCAGGATCGCCAGCGCGACGATCCGGACCGGGCCGTTCGTGTTCGCCCAGAAGAACAGGCCGAACGCGAGCGCGAGGCTGCCGAAGTACAGGGCCAGGCCGGTCAGCCAGAACCGCGGGAAGGCCCACTTGAACTGGCCGAAGAACCGGCGCAGCAGCTGGGGATGGTCCTGGCTGAGCGCGTCCGGCAGGACCCGCTGGAGCGCGAAGGCCGCCGGGTACAGCGTGACGACGCCGAGGCTGAGGACGAGGAAGACGATCTGCAGCATGAGCAGGTCGCCGATCACCGTCAGCTTCGACAGGACAGCGTTGGTCCGGCCACTGTTATCGCTCACATAGGCTCCCTGGGAGTCGGCGCCGGCCTGCGCTTGATCATATGATCACAAACACTCAGGCCCGGATCACAATCCCCGGAGGACCCGCGTGCTTGCATCGGAACGCCACGAGCAGATCCTGCGCAGCCTGCGCCGGCACGGGAGGTTGCGGGTCGGCGATCTGGCGGCCGAGCTGGGCGTGTCCGCGATCACAGTACGCCGCGACCTCGGCGAGCTCGACTCGGCCGGACTCCTGCGCCGGGTGCACGGCGGCGCGGTCGGCATCAGCCCGGCGGCCGCGCCCAGCAGCCAGGGGAGCCAGCTCACCATCGGCATCGTCGTACCGAGCTCGACCTTCTACTACACCTCCGTGATCCGCGGCGCCGAGGAAACGGCGGCCCGGTACGGCGCCCGCCTGGTGCTCGGGGTCTCCGGGTACGACGTGGCCGTCGAGCAGGAGCGGATCGAGAAGGTGCTCGGCATCGGGGTGGCCGGCCTGCTGCTCAGCACCGCGCTGGGTGACGATCGAGCGGCCGAGATCAGCAAGACGCTGGACGCGATCGACGTACCGGTCGTGCTGATGGAGCGAGCCTTCGGGTTTCCGCATGTGGAGCGCGAGTACGACCACGTCCGGACGGATCACGCGTACGGCGCGATGCTCGCGCTGCGCCATCTCGTCTCGCTCGGGCATCGCCGGATCGGGATCAACCTGGACGCCAGCGTCACGGCGTACTGGCTCCGGCAGGGCATCGAGCAGGCGGCCGAGGTGCTCGACGTCGACCTGTTCATCTCCACGACCGAGCTGCCCGCACATGGGGCCGACCCGGCGACACTGGCCCAGCACGACGCGTTCCTGGCCGAGTGCGACGCGTTCGGAGCCCGAGCCGTCCTGATCCACTCCGACGAGCACGCCGCCCGCCTGACCGAACGAGCACTGGAGGCGGGGGTCCGCATCCCCGATGACTTGGCCGTGGTCGCCTACAACGACGAGACGGCCGCCCTGGCCGTCGTCCCCCTGACGGCGGTCTCCCCACCCAAACCCCTACTCGGCGAAACCGCCTGCGAACTACTCCTCCACAAACTCAACTCCGCCCCCGCCCCCATCCAGCACCTCTCCCTCCTCCCCGACCTCCGAATCCGCTCCTCCTCCGGCACACCCCCCGCTTCCGCCTGACCCGAAGCCGCCGCGCCACGGTTAGATTTGGGCCGACGGATCAGCACCAGGAGGCACGGATGGACTACAACCAGTTCCAGGCCGAGTACCAGCAACTCTTCGACTCCATAGAAGCCCAGCCGGCCACCGAGTTCGCCCCCGCCGTCGCCCGCCTGAAGGCGATGGCCGCCGCGATCGAATCTCCCACCGACCGCCGCACCGCAGAAAACCAGATCGCCACCATCGAAGACATCCTCGCCTACGACGACGAGCCACCCCTCTCTCCCGCAATGGCCAACGCCATCCGCGCCCACGCCCGCGCTGCTGATCACGTCCCTCCAACTGAGCGAGAGTGTCCGATGACCTACGAAGAGTTCGAAGCGGAGTACCAGCGGGTTTTCGCTTCGGTCGAGAGTCAGCCGGCCGCACAGTTCGCGCCGGATGTGGCGCGGCTGAAGGGCCTCGCGGCCAGCCTGGAAAATGTGCGAGAGCGGACAGAGGCGGAGAATCTCATCGCTGACCTCGAGGGTGTTCTCGAGTACGACGACGAGCCGCTGTCCCCGGCGATGGCGGAGGCGATCCGCGTTCACGCCAGGGCTGACTCCGCCTACGGGACCCCGGCGGAGCGGATCGCTCAGTTGGAAGCGGGGATGGCGGAGATCGCCCGGATCGCCGAAGCCGCCGAGCCGGCCGAGCAGGCGTCCATCCTGGAGATGAACGAGTCCCTGTACATGCTGATCACCTCCCTGGAACCCGAAGCTAGGTGAAGGTCACCAGCCAGAAGGAGTTGATGGCCGAGCAGGCTCGCTCGGCGGTCCGGATTTCTGGCGCCCACCACTCCTCGTGGAACCGCAGGCAGACGGTCGCCGACCCCGACCGCAAGATCCGGGGAGCGGTCAAGTGGGACAACACGATCGAGTACAACGAAGCCGCGGTGAACGAGCCCGTGCGCGAGATGTTCGCCAACGCTCGGGTTTACAACCAGGATCCCGAGACCTTGCGGTCGTACCGGGAAGCCATCAAGACGGTCCTGCACGAGAACACTCATCTCCTCGCGGCTGAAGGAACCGACCACAGCGACGCGAAGTACGCCTTCCAGAACATCCCCGGCACTCGCGCGCTGGAAGAGGGCATCACCGAGGTCTACAGCTACAACAACCTCAACGACTACATCGAAGATCTCGGCCTGGAAGAGATTGCCCCCGGCATCAGCACGGCCGAGGCGAGACCGTCGTACAAGCAGTTCACGCCCGCGGCACAGCGATTCGCCGAGTCGATCGGGCGACGGAGCGGTCTCGAGAGCTCCGAGGTGGTGCGCCAACTGGCCGTGGTGAATGCCGCGGACAAGTTCCGGGTCGCCGCGGAGATCCTGTACGACAACAGCGATCTGGCTGGTTTGGTGCCCGACCAGGAACGGGACGCCGCCGTACGGCGAATCGAAACCGCGATGAGGCCGGCCTTCGCGAGTCTCCGCGACATGGACCACCTCGATGCCGACCAAGTCCGGCGGCAGTCCGCCAAGGCCGGTGCGAACTCGGTTCAGGCAGCTGCCGGCGAGATGAACAAGATCCGGACCCAGTGGACCGCGCCTGCACCAGGCCAGCAGGTCACCCGCGGCCCGCAGCAGCAGGCCTCCCAGCGGACCCAGCAACAGCCCGAGCAAGCGCAGGAGGTTTCCGACCAGTCTCAGCACGGTCCTCAGCAGGCGGTGCCGGTTGAGGCGAGGGCTGGCGGTTCGCAGTCTAGTGAGCTGCAGAACGCCATGCGGGCGGGGTTGAGTGGGACGGCTCAGATGTCGTCGGCTCGGCCGTTGGCGGCGGGGGAGCAGGGGGCTCGCCGCGGGGGCGGGCAGGTTGGGCAGGAGCGGCAGGGGCCTGAGCGCGGGGAGTGATCGCCGGCGGGAGCGTTGCCAAGAGAGGCAGCAGGAGGTGAGCCCACCCCAGGCGAAATCCAAAGCCTGCTCCGAAAGCCCCCAGAGTCGAGCACGTCGGTAGCCGACGGAAGAACTCGGGGCGCTGTCCCTCCTCCACAAACTGAACTTCGCCGGCCCCCACCGAGCACCTCTGCCTCCCCCCGAACTCCACATCCGCTCCGCATCCGCCTCCGCTCCGCGGCGGTCAACGCGAGCCGGAAGGCGGCCGCCCGGCGGGACACCGATCCGCTCCGCATCCGCTGCTCTTCCGGGCACACCACCCAATTCCGCCTGACTCGAGAGGCCACGAGTTTTCGTGGAACTCTGATCAGATTTGTTCCGATGGTGATCGAAAATGATCGTTCGAGCGGTTGGGTCTTGACGGGAAAGGGCTTTCCTCCTACTTTCGCTGCACTCGGTGGTCTGGTCGTCGCAGGATGGGCCCGGACCTCGCTCGGCAGCGAAGGAGTTCCCCTGTGAGACGTGGTGCCCGGAGTGGAGTGGTGGTGCTGGCCGCGGTGCTTGTCGGCCTGGCCGCCGGCAGTTGTGGCAACGGGGTGATCGACAAGTCAACGGACGGCGTCCCGCCGGCCGAGGCGGCCGGGACGTTACGGGTGCTGATCCCGTCCTTCCCGCCCAGCAACAAGGGCCGGGAGGAGTTCGACAAGGTCGTCGCCGACTTCCGCAAGACCTATCCGAAGATGAAGGTCGAGCCCGACTTCGCGACCTACAGCAACCTGAACGAGAAGATCTCCACCTCGATCGCGGCCGGCATCCCGTACGACGTGATGGTGACCGGCGTCGGCTGGGTGCAGACCTTCGCGTCGAAGCGGCTCTTCGCCGACCTCGGTCCGTACGGCGTCACCCCGGAGGTGATCCGGGAGAAGAGCATCGGCGCGATGGTGCCGGCCGCGACGTACGAGGACAAGCTCTACGCGTACCCCGTGATCGCCGACGCCCGGGCAGTCGCGCTGCGAGTCAGTGCCTTCAAGGAGGCCGGGCTCGATCCGGACAAGCCGCCGAAAAGCATGGCGGAGCTCAAGATCGCGGCCGAGAAGCTGACCAAGCGGGACGCCAACGGCACGATCACGCGCGCCGGCTTCGATCTGGCCGCCCCGACGAGCTTCCGGCAGACCTATACGACTCTGCTCGCGTCCACCGGGACCCCGCTGTACGTCGACGGCCAGCCGAACTACAGCAACGAGAAGGGTGTCCAGACCCTGGAGTGGATCAAGTCGATGATCAACAACGTCCAGGTCTACGGCCAGCGCAATGCCGCCCAGCAGCCGCTGGTGTACACCGGTGAGGCCGCGATGGGCATCACCGGCGGCGCTGTCGACTGCTCCGAGAAGGGCATCGGCCAGGCCAACTGCGACGACCTGCGGTTCTTCCGGTTCGACAACGGCAAGGAGGTCCAGTTCGTCGGCGGCGACCTGGCCTCGATCGGCTCCCGCGCCCGGCACAAGGATGCGGCCTGGGTCTTCATCCAGTCCCTGACCAAGCCGTCGGCGGTCGACGCGATGGCCAAGCTCAACAAGAAGATCCCGGCGTACAAGGACGCGGCCAACTCGCCGCAGGCGAAGTCGAACCCGCTCAGCAAGTTCGTTGCCAGCGGCCTCGAACTCGCCATCTACGAAGGCGGTTCGGCGAACTGGCTGGAGATGCGCGGCAACTTCGACACCCAGCTGACCCAGGCGGTGCTCGGCCAGAAGGATCCCGCCAAGACGCTGGCCAACCTGTCAGGACAGTCCCGATGAGCGCCACGCTGGAACGACCCACGCCCGCTGTCGCCGGTCCGCGCCGCGACGCCCCGGCCAAGGACAGTCGCAAGCTGATCCGGAGTCAGGTCCGGGCCGGCTGGCTGCTGCTCGCGCCGGCACTGCTGCACTCCGGCATCTTCCTGGTGATCCCGATCATCTTCGCGGTCGCGCTCAGCTTCACCGACTACAGCTTCGGCGACTCCTGGTCCTGGGTCGGCTTCGAGAACTACACGGTGCTCTTCGGGGACGCGAACTTCCGCGCCGCCTTCGTCAACACCGTCCTGTACGCCGTTGTGGTGATCCCCGTGTCGATGGCGGTCTCACTCGCGATCGCGCTCGGGCTGAACCAGAAGATCCGCGGCCTCGGCTTCTTCCGGACCGCCTTCTACGTGCCGACGGTGACCGCCACGGTCGCGATCGCCACCATCTGGCTGTGGATCTACAACCCCGGATCCGGCTTGGCCAACGGGTTCCTCAGCCTCTTCGGTTTCGCGCCGAGCCAGTGGCTGTCCAACCCCGACACCGCGCTGCCGTCGCTGATGGTGGTCGGCGTCTGGCAGGGACTCGGCACGAAGATCATCATCTATCTCGCTGCCCTGCAAGGCGTTTCCCGCGATCTGCTGGAGTCGTCCGAGCTGGACGGCGCGAACCGGTGGCAGCGGTTCGTCAACGTCACCTGGCCGGCGCTGGGTCCGGTGCAGTTCTTCGTCCTGGTCACCTCGATCGTCGGCACCTTCCAGGTCTTCGACCTGGTCTACGTGATGACGGACGGCGGTCCGGGCACCGAGACGATGGTGCTGGTGCTCGACATCTATCAGAACGCGTTCCAGGACCTGCGACTCGGTTTCGCGTCCGCCGAAACCGTGATCATGATGCTGTTGATCGCGGTCTTCATCGGCCTCGGACGCCTGCTCCAGAAGGCGGATGTCAATGACTAGCGCAACGATGACCGGCCCCATCGTCGGGTCGAAGCCACCGGGCCTGCGGGCCGGCCGGATCCTGCTGTACGTCGCACTGACGATCGGCGCGATCCTGATGATCACGCCGTTCCTGTGGATGGTGCTGACCGCTTTCAAGAGCGACCTGGAGATCGCCAAGTTCACCTGGCTGCCGGGTGAACTGCGCTGGCACAACTTCGTCGAGGCGATGCAAACAGCGCCGTTCTTGCGGTACTTCCGCAACAGCCTGTTCATTGCGGTCGGTGAAACGGCGTTCACGCTGGCGGTCTGTACTACGGCCGGCTACGCGCTGGCCAAGTTGCCGATCCGCGGCTCCAAGGCGCTGCTGAACTACTTCATCCTGCTGCTCCTGGTGCCGTTCCAGATCATCCTGGTGCCGTTGTTCCTGATCGTGAAGTCGATCCCGTTGTTCGGTGGCAACAACATCCTCGGCCAGGGCGGCATCGGCTGGCTGAACTCCTGGTGGGGTCTGATCATCCCGCTCGGCGCTGCGCCGCTGTTCACGTTCCTGGCCCGGCAGTTCTACGTGTCGGTCCCGAGCGAGCTGGGGCAGGCGGCCCGGGTCGACGGCCTCGGTGAGTTCGGGATCTTCTGGCGGATCATGACCCCGCTGGTCAAACCGGCCCTGATCACCATCTGCGTGTTCCAGATCGAGGCTGCCTGGAACGCGTTCCTCTGGCCGCTGATGATCACCACGTCGGACGAGATGCGGCCGCTGCAACTGGGGCTGGCGATCTTCGCCCAGAACCCGGCCGAGGTCCAGTGGCCGTATCTGATGGCGGGGACGGCGCTCGCGACGCTGCCGATGATCGTGATGTTCGTCTTCGCGCAGAAGCGGTTCGTCGAGGGAATGGCCAACGTCGGCATCAAGGGCTGACAGCCCGGGGACGGTCCCCTCCGCAGGTGCTCACCCCGCCCCGGGCGAGCACCTGCTGGGGCCCCCTCCACATCACCAGCGCCTCCGAAGAAACACCGGAGCGTCCACTTGCCCCCCTCAAGACCAGGTCGCTCAACCTTTTATCGTCACAACCTCGGGGGCGTTACACGTTTCTCCACAATTTCACCGATTCCCCGCATTTCTTCTTCCCGGCGGGGTCTTTCGCCGTAATTCCACTACCAATCGAATCGGCGACATAACTCTCCGTAATGACGAGCGCCGGATTAGCCGTTCGCGGTCGCGGGCACCAGGCTGGTGATGCGAGTTCTCACGATGAATGTCCAGCACGACGCCGGCGATCCTCGGCGTACCGGCCTGATCAACGCGGAGGTCCGGCGGGCCGCGCCTGACCTGGCGACGTTTCAGGAGGTCTGCCATCCCGGCCAGCTCGCGGAACTGACCGCCGGTACCGGGCTGATCTGGACAACCGAGCAGGACGAGCTCATCGGCCCTTCCGGTTTCGGCCACGGAACAGCACTGGCGACTCGCTGGCCGCATCGCATCCTGGAGGTCGTCGAACATCGCGGTGACCCGCATTGGTGGACGGTCGCCGCAGCGGTCGAAGTACCGGATGCCGGTGATCAACTCTTCATTGTGCCGACTACCCCGTGGCGACCCGAACACGAAGAGGCGCGATTGCAGCAAGCGCACGAGATCGTCGAGCTCGACACCCGTCACCACACCACCTTGCCGCCGATCGTCGCCGGCGACTTCAACGCAACCCCCGAATCCCCGACCATGAGCTACCTCAGCCGGTACTACGACGACGCCTGGTCAGCCAAAGGCGACGGCCCCGGCCACACCTGGACGGTCGACAACCCGGTAGCCGCCCGGGAAATCTCCCGCCTCCTGGGCGCCACCGACATCCGCCGCCGCATCGACTACATCCTCACCCTCGCCCCCATCACCGCAGCCACCCTGCTCGGCGACACCCCGCACAACACCACCTGGCTCAGCGACCACTACGGCGTCCTCGCCGACCTCAAGTGAGGTGGGTGTGGACGAGGGTGGGGATCAGGGCTGCGGGGTCGGGGGCTACCAGGTCTAGGGCGTTGGTGATGGTGAGGGTGGCCAGGCCGTGGAGGTTGGTCCAGAGGGCGATGGTTCGGGTTGGCGGGTCGGTGGCGCCGGTTTGTTCGATCAGGGTGGTGATCGAGGCGATCAGGGGGAGTGAGGTTTCGCGGAGGTTGCCGCCCGCGCCGACCAGGAGGTCGTGCCGGAAGATCAGCTGGAACATCGCCGGGCGCTCTTGGGCGAACTGCAGATAGCGCGTTCCGAGTTCGACCAGCTGCTCCTCGGCGGTCGCGCCCTCGGTCGGAGTACGGAGGCGGGTGGCGAGGTCGGCCAGGCCGGTTGCGGCGATGGCGGCTAGCAAGGCGTTGTGGGTCGGGAAGTAGCGCCGGGGTGCGCCGTGTGAGACCCCGGTACGCCGGGTGATCGCGCGCAACGAGAGCTCCGCCATCCCCTCCTCCTCGAGGAGTTCGACGCCGGCCGTCACCAGCCTGTCCCGCAATGAGGTTCCGTCCACGCCGGACATTGTCCAGTACCTGGGCCGCATCCTGGGTTTGAACGATCGATTTCGCGCGGCGACCAGTGGCACACTGCGCGTATATGATGCGGCACGTGCGGCGGCTAACTGACGGGGTCGAACAGCTACTAGGCCGGCCACCGCATTTCATGAATGCGTACCTGGTCGACGACGTCCTGGTCGACGCCGGTACTCCGGCCGCCGCGCGGCGGATCCTGCGGCAGCTTCGCGATCGGCAGGTCGGCGCCCACGTCGTGACGCACGCGCATCCCGACCATTTCGGTTCCAGCCACGCGGTGTGTGAGGCCCTCGGGCTGCCGTTGTGGACCGGGGCCCTGGACGCCGAGGCAATCGAGACCGCGACCCCGGTCGTCGGTCCGGGCCGGATCCCGGCGCTGATGTCGCGCACCAAGATGCCGCCCCCGCATCCCGTGTCCCGCCGGCTCGTCGAGGGCGACACGGTCGGCAGTTTCACCGTCCTCGACGTACCGGGCCACTCGCCTGGGCACATCGCCTTGTGGCGGGAGGCTGACCGGACCCTTCTGTGCGGTGACGTCTTCTTCCGCCTGCCGCGCGTGTCGCAGCCGTGGAAGTTCCTGACCGTCGACGTCCAGCGCAACTACGAGTCGATGCGCCGGCTCGCCGAGCTGCGTCCCGCGCTGACTTTGTTCGGTCATGGTCCGCCGCTGCGCGACCCGGACAAGCTCGCCCGGGCTGTGGCGGCGTTGCCCGCTCCGAAGTCGCGGCCCTGAGATGAGCGGCACTCTCGAGCGGCCGGCGGAACTGAGCCGGATCGCGGCGGCGCTGGACGCCTCGAAAGAGGGCGAGGGCAAGGTCCTCGTGATCGAGGGCGAGGCCGGAATCGGCAAGACCCGGCTGGTCGACGAGGCCCGCGCGATGGCCAAGGAGCGTGGGTTCGTCCGGATGCAGGCGACCGGCGACGAACTCGAGAGCGCGATGGCCTGGGGCGTCGTCCGGCAGATGGTCGAGCGCTCGATCTCCCGGTACTCCGGTGCGACCCGCGAGGCGATCATCGCCGGTCCGACCGGGCGTGCCCTCGAAGCGCTGGACAAGGCGACCCCTGACGCCGGGGACGCCGAGGTCGCCCGGACTATGCACGCGCTGTGGTGGGTCGCGGTCGATCTCGCCTCACCACGACCGTTGCTGATCACGGTCGACGATGCCCAGTGGTCCGACCTGCCCTCGTTGCGCTTCCTGTCCTACCTGTCCAAGCGCGTCGCGGATCTGCCGATCGCCTTGATCGTCGCCACCCGGCCGCCGCCCGACCGGCTGGGTCCGCTGGCCGAGCTGACTGTTTCGCGACACGTCGAGAGACTGTTGCCTCGTCCCCTCAGCCGTGACGGCATCGCCGCCCTGACCAGCGACCGGGTCGGGGGTCACGGTCGTTCGGAGCATCAGGAGGTGGTTCCGGCGGCACCGGTGGTCGATGCCGTCCTTGCCGCCAGTGGCGGAAACCCCTTCCTGGCCGAGTCTTTGCTCGACGAACTGCGCGCCCTCGATCGTCCCGTCAACGACCCCGCGACCGCCGCGGCCGTCGCCGGCCTCGGGTCGAGCACGGTCTCCCGGACGATGCTCGGCCGCCTGGATCCGGACGCGTTGAAGCTCGCCGGTGCGCTGGCCATCCTCGGTGCCAGAGCCGATGTCTGGCTGGCCGGTTCGGTCGCCCGGTTGCCGGACAGCACGCTGGCCAGCGCGATCGACGCCCTCGTCGCCGCCAATGTCGTTGCCGCGAACGCCGACCAGCTCAGCTTCGTCCATCCCGTCATCCGCGAGTCGATGCGATCGACCCTCGGCCCGCTCGAGAAGGCCGCACTGCACGCCCGCGCGGCCGAGGTGCTGTTCACCGATCGTGCGCCGGCCGACCGGATCGCGGCTCATCTGGTCAACGCACCGGCCGGAACGTTGCCCAATGCAACTGAAATCTTCCAGGCCGCCGCCACCGCTTCGCTCGCCGCCGGTGATCCGCAGACGGCGGTCGGCTACCTCACCCGCGCGTTCGACGCGGACCCAGCAAATCAAGGGGTTCGGGCGCAGCTCGGCCTGACGTTGCTCCGGGCCGGCGATGCCGCGGCCGCGAGGGAGCATCTGCGTGCCGCGGCGGCCGCGACCGGAGTACGGGATCGTGCTGCGTTGTTGGGAGCGGCGGCGACTGCGACGGCCGCAGTGGACGGGCCGCTGGCCGCGGTGGCGGAGCTGACGTCGACGCTCGACGGGTGGCCGGACGGGCCGGAGCGGCTCACGTTGGAGGCGCGGCTCGGGATCATCCGGTCCTTCCTGCCGGACGAGCGCAAGAAGGCCTCCGAGCACTTGCGCAGATTCGCCGATCTGCCCGGAGATACGCCGGAAGAGCGCACGTTGCTGGCGTTGCTTGCGCAGTGCGGGCGGTACGAGGTGAGCCCGTCGGCCGACGTACGGCGAACCGCCGAGCGCGCGTTGCGGCAAGGTGCGCTGTTCACTGAGTCGGTTGGCCAGACGGACACGTTGGTCGGTTGGCTGCTCGCGATGATGTCGCTGATCGCGGCCGATGGGGTCGAGCCGGCCCGTCGGGAGATCGCCGGTGCGCAGGACTGGGTGCGGCGCAACGGTTCGCCGATCGAGTTCGCGATGGTGGCCAATGTCGCCGACTTCCTCGCCTGGCGCTGCGGTGATGTGCCCGCGCTGGAGGCCGACGCCGACGGAGTACTCGCGGCGATGGCGCCGGAAGAGTTGTCTCCCCAGGTGCTCGCGTTGCGGGCGACGGCGGTGAACTTCGGTGCGTACGCCGCCCTCGAACAGGGCGAGCTGGCGGCGGCCAAGGCGTTGCTCGCCGATTTCGACCAGCAGACCGCGGACGCGCCGCGGGTGATCCCGGCGATGTGGTTGCACGAGGTTCGCGCGCGGATCGCGCTGGAGGAGGACGACCCGGCCGCAGCCTTGGAGCACGCCTATCGCCTGCGTGACGAGATGGCTGCCGCACACCTCGACCCACCAGCAGTGCCTTGGCGTACTCCGGCCGCCTGGGCTCTGCTGCGGCACGGCTCGGAGGAGTCGGTGGCATCGGCTCGTGAGCTTGCCGGCGACCAGTTGGACCTGGCGAGGCGCTGGGGAGCGGCGTCCGACGTGGGAGCTGCACTGCGGCTCACTGCGAAGGTCGACGTGGGCCAGGGCGCTCGGCGAGTTACTACGTTGGAGGATGCGGTCGCAGTACTGGAGAAGTCTCCGGCGCGGTTGGAGCTGGCCAAGGCGCTAGTGGATCTAGGGGAGGCCTACCGCGTGGTTGGCCGGCGTACTGATGCTCGGGAGACGCTGGCCCGGGGTGGAGAGCTTGCGACGAGCTGTGGGTCTACAGCGGTGAGGCAGCGGGCTGCGGAAGCCCTGCAGGCGCTGGGAGACAGGCCGCGGGCCCTGACCTCGTCCGGCCAGGACTCACTGACGGCCAGCGAACGGCGAGTGGCGGGCCTGGCAGTGAGCGGCCGTACGAACCGGGACATCGCGCACGAGCTGTTCGTGTCCCCGAAGACGGTCGAGAACCACCTCGGCCGCATCTACGTAAAGCTGGGCATCACAGGTCGCCGCGAATTGGCCCGAGCGCTGACCTAGTTCGAGCGGCCCCTCCCTCCAGGGCCGCTCGAACCAGGTTGGTGTGCGTCAGCTTCAGCCGACCGGGGGTGCCGCCTCGAACCAGTTCATCGCCTCGACGTACGGGAAGGTGTCGCCGATGTAGTTCTCGCCCATCAGCCGCCAGTAGGTGTGCTGCTTGATGGTCGGCTGCTCGTTCGGGTCTTCCGGCGTCGACTTCACGTTGATCGCCACGCGGTAGAGCGTGACTTTCTCGCCGCGGGTCTCCGACTGCGTGTCCAGGTAGCCCGGGCTCTTGTGGTCGTCGGAGCGGGCGGGGTCGTGCAGCGTCAGCTCGACCTTGCCGGAGCCCACGTCGCCCTTGGCGGCAACTACGGTGACCGCGTGCCCGCCGGTACGGGTATGGGTCTTGTCGGCGTTCAGTACGTACCGGCCGTACCAGAGCTGCACGGGCGCCTGCCGCAGCCGCTTGGCGATCTCCAGCCCGAACTCCGGCGTACTGTCCGTGCCCGTGCCACCACGGTTGACCGTCCAGCCTGACGCCTTGGCACCGGCAGTGGCGGCGTCGAAGGCCACACGGTTCCCGCTGGCACTCGAGCCACTGGGGTCACTGGCGCTCATGCCGGCCTTGTAGCCGAGCCATCCGAGCCATGCGGTCACCGGGTCGTAGTCGGCCGGTACTGCGGGGTCGTACTCCGTCATCAGCTGCCCGTTGGGCACCACCCGCATCGGGAGGCCCTTGTGCTCCCCGAGGTAGTACATGGCGTTGTAGAGCGAAGTCGGCCCACAGTGGGTGTTGCCCTTGGCGTCCAGGTGGGTGCGGAACTGGTCGACATCGGTCACGTCACACAGGTTCACGGCGTACTGCGTGCCCGTGGTGTCCCGCTGCTCCGCACACAACGGCGCGAGCGGCAGTGTGTCGGCGTGAGCAGCAGTGGCCGGGAAGATCGCGCCGGCGAGCGTCAGCCCGGTCAGGCCGGCAAGTGCGGAGAGGCGGTAGCGCTTCATTTCGGTAACCCCCAGAGTGGTCGTTTTCGGTAACCCCAACTCTGTCCGCGCACGCCCCTGAGGGCATGAGGGTCAATCCCTCAACCTCCCCACCTGGGGGTCGGTGGGGGTGGCCTGGGGGTGGCTGTCCCGGATAACGCTTTGAGCCTGACCCGGGGTGGTGGATAGGCTTCGCGGGTGACTGCCGGGTCGGCTGCTGCTAGCCATTCACGAGTTGGGCACCCGGCTGCGCGCTGAGCGCCGCTGGGGCCGCGCGAGCCCCGCCTTCTGTCTGTTCTTCCGGTCCTGAGTTTCCTTGTCAGCCAGAAAGCAGAGAGAACCCTGAACACTTTCACCCAGCAGCTCATCGAGGAGTTCCGCGCCAACTCCGGTCGCGTCGGCGGCCAGTTCGAAGGTGCGCGACTGCTCCTCCTCACCACCACCGGAGCCCGCTCCGGCAAGCCCCACACGACGATCCTTGGGTACTACCCCGACACGACGGAACGCATCCTCGTGGTCGGCTCGGCCGGCGGTGGGCCGAGGCATCCCGACTGGTACCACAACCTGCTCGCCAATCCCCAGGTCACCGTCGAGACCGGCCCCTTCACCTACACAGCCGAAGCCGCCGTACTACGCGGCGCCGAGCGCGACGAGATCTTCGCCCGCCTGGCTGAGCTGGAACCGGGCTGGGCGAAGTACCAGGCCAACACCACCCGGATCATCCCGGTCGTCGCCCTCACCCCGTCCGGCGACTTCGGCGGCCCACCCGGCGGCTCCTTCGCCGACGCCCTCCTGAAGATCCACGACGCCTTCCGCCACGAACTCGCCCTGATCCGCCACGAAGTAGTCAATGCTGCAACCAACGGGACAGGAACCGGCGGCAGCGCACCGCTCGGCGCCCAGCTCCGGATCAACTGCCTGACCCTGTGCCACGGCCTGCACACCCACCACTCCAAAGAATCCGCCGGCCTGTTCCCCGCCCTGCTGGCCCAACATCCCGAGTCAGCCCCCGCCATCGAACGCCTCCAGGCGGAACACGACACCATCGCCACCCTCCTGGACGACCTGCAAACCCTCCTCAGCAGCCCGGCCCCCACCACCCTCCTGGCCGACCTCGACCAGCTCACTGAGGCTCTCCTCCAGCACCTCGACTACGAGGAAGCCCAGCTGATCCCCCTCCTCAACGGCTGACCCCCAGCACCGGCTGATCGTCAGGGCTGTTGTCATAGATTCCTGACGATCAGCCGGAGGGTGGCGCACATGCAGGTCGGTGAGATTTCCGTAGATGCGGTGAGTGACGGAGCTTTTGTGGTGCATCCGTCGTACTTCGGGGCTGAGGTGCCGGAGGATGCGCGGCCGGAGGTCTTTGGGCGGGGCGGGTTTGCCTGGCTGCCGATCGGGTGTTTTCTGGTGCGGACCGGGGAACGGATTGTGCTGGTCGATGCCGGGCTGGGTCCTGATCAGGACGAGTTGCCGCGGGGGATGCGGCTGGTGGGCGGGCAGTTGTTCGTCGGGCTCGGGGCGTTGGGGGTCGGCGCGGGGGACATCACCGACGTCGTCATCACGCATTTCCACACCGATCACGTCGGCTGGCTGTTCGATCTCGCCGCTGAGCCGGTCTTCCCGAACGCGAAGATCTGGTACGGCGCGGCCGACTGGGACTACTTCGTCAATGGGCCCGGTGACATTCGCCCGCACATCCGGGACGGGTTCCTGAGCAACGTCGATCGCCAGCATCCGCTGACCCACGACACGACGGTTGCCCCGGGCATCGACGCGGTACTGACGCCCGGTCACACTCCCGGCCATCTCTGCGTATCGCTTGCCTCAGGCAATGAGCGGTTGTTGCTGCTGGGCGATGCGATCACCTGCCCGATCCAGTTGGCCGAACCCACGTGGCATTCCTACGGCGACGTAGATCCCACTACCGCTCAGCAGACCCGCCAATCCCTTTGGCACCAACTGAAAACCACGCCTGGAGTCGGTGCGCACTTCCCTGATCTCACGGTCGGTCGTGTGACTGCCGGTGTCGAGTGGGTTACGGACTGAGCTGACGGGTTGCGCATTGCCCTGTTCTCCGTAGTCTCGCAGGAGGGGGACTGGATCCAGGGGGGAACCAATGGTCCGAAAAATATTGCTTTTCGCTGCTGTCCTGTCACTGACAGGTACGGCGACGCTGACCGCCACTGCCGCGGTGAGCGCCAATGTCACCGTCACCGCGTCCGCAGGCGCGAGTGGGACGACGACCTTGACCTACCGGGCGACGGTGACCAGCGCGGGCGTGGTCCGGAGCGTCACGATGGCGATACCGGCGGGTTCGACCGGGCGGATCACGTCCGTGAACGGTGTCGTGAGCAACGTTTCGGCCACGGTGTTGCGGTGGACACCGAGCAAGACGATCTCGATGGCGGTCGGCGCCCGGTTCTCCATTCCGCTGTACGGGTTGCACCTGCCGAGTGGCGGACCGTGGACCCTTGGTTTCAAGGCAACTGCGACGACGGGTGCCGTCATGTCCACGGGCTACGGCACCTTGGTGCCCCTGGCAACTTATCCGCCGAACATCAGGATCACGGCGACCAATCCCATCCCGGGCCAGAAAACCACGCTGACGTACGCCGGTACGGTCGCGCGTGGCGGCGTCCTGACCGCCGTACGGATGCAGATGCCGGCCGGAGCGTCGGGCGCGGTGACGAGTGTCAACGGCACCCTGACCACTTCTGGCGGGTACGCCACCTGGACGCCCCGCTCTCCGCTCAGCATCAACGCCGGCTTTCGCTTGTCCATCCCGATCTACGGGTTGGTGCTGTCGAAGTACGGCGGCGTTCTGACCCTGGCGATGTCGGCCTCGGCCTCCGCCACCTCTCTCATGTCCGGTACTGCGACTCTCGCCCTGATCGCCCCTCCGGCGGAGATGCCCCCGGTGGCGGTCGAGGCGATGCCGGCCATCCGCGCCGGTTGCCCGTCGACCTGGCCGACCACCACGGTGGAGAACGCGCGGCCGGGGACCAACGACTGGGTCATTCCGTCCTCGATGAACGGTGCGGTGGCGGCGTACCTCACCCAAACCTCCGCCACCTGCGGAGACACCGTCGGGCTGAAGGTCTCGTCGGCCGAGCCGGTGAGCATCGTCGCGTACCGGATGGGCTACTACCAAGGCCTTGGGGCGCGCGAGATCTGGCGCCAGGACGGCGTACCGGCCGCTGTTCAGGCGGAGCCGACCACGGGTGGTACGGCGAACGGCAACGACTTGCGGATGACGTCGGCCGCGCACTGGACCACCACCACGACCATCCCGGTGAACGCGACCTGGGTGCCGGGCACCTATCTCATCAAGATCACCGGGGGCGGCGCCGCGTCGTACGCGCCGCTGACCGTGCGCGATGACAGTGGGACGAAACACAAGCTGCTGATCCAGCAGGCGACCACGACCTGGCAGGCCTACAACAAGTACGGCGGCGTGAGCTTCTACACCGGGCTGACCACCGGCTCCGGCCGCCTCACCGCCGACCGCCCGTACAACGAAGGGCAGGGGTCGGGCCAGTTCCTCACGCTGGAGCAGGGGTTGGTGTTCTGGGCCGAGTCCAAGGGGCTCGACGTGACGTATTGGACCAACGAGGACCTGGACGAGTTCGGCGGGCAACTGCCCGATCGTGCCGGGACGATCTTCCTTCCGGGCCACGACGAGTACTACTCGCTGACCATGCGGGCTGCGCTGAGCCAGGCGATCACCCGCGGAGTCAACGTGGCGAACCTGGGCGCCAACGCGGCGTACCGGCGAATCACCTTCACCAGCGACAGCCGGCGGTCCTGGGACATCGACCGGTACACGGACGGGTTCACCTCGACCACCTGGCGATACCTCGGCGATGCCTACGCGTCGCAGCCGTTGCTCGGTGCCGAGTACGAGTGCGCTGTCCTCGGCAATACGTTGACCACCGGCGACAGCTGGGTCTTCGACGGAATCGCGGGAGGAACGCAGCTGCCGGGCTTCGTTGCGGGCGAGATCGACGCCGTGGATCCGGGGCTCTACCAGCATCCAGGTCAGGTGACAGCCGCCAGCAGCGCCGGTGCCTGCCGCACGAACGGCCGGATGGTGCCGATGCACCTGACGACCTTCACAGCATCGTCAGGTGCCCGCGTGCTCAACGGCTCGACTTTCGCCTTCGGCTGCTTCCTCGTTGCCCGCTGCCCGTCGAACTGGACAGTGCCCGCGCCTTCTCCGGAGTCACAACGGGCAGTCGGCAGCATGATGGCGAACATCACCGAGTGGGTCAGCCGAGGCGTCATCGACGTGCCGCGGGACGACGTGACAGCGCTGATGCAGGCAGCCGTCCCGAAGCAGAGGATCGAACTCAGCGACGAGCCGTGAGCTCGGCCGCCCTCAGGGGCGGCCGAACCAGGTGGAGAGGGCTTGGCGGAAGGCGTCGAGGTCGAGGGGTTCGTCGATAGTGGCGGCCCAGGCGATGTGGGCGTCCGGGCGGATCAGCAGCGCGTCGGCCGGCTTGGTGTCGGTCTTCGCGGTGTGGATGTCGACGCGGTGCTGCCAGTCACGGGCTGCCTCGCGCAGAGCCGGGTTGTCGGTGAGGTCGAGCAGGATGGGCCGTGCGGTGTGCAGGAGTTCGGCGACGGTGGTCGTTCCTTGGGCGGTGTGCAGGGTGAGATCGGGCGCGAAAGTACCGGTCAACGGATGGTCGGTTTCCTGTGCCGGGTAGCGGATGTCGGTGCCGCCGAGGAGGGCGCCCAGGCGGCGGGCCGGCTGTTCGTCGGCGATCAGCTCTGCGAAGACCGCGCGAAGTGCGTCGGATGCTCGGTCCTGGCCGCGTCGCAGGGCTACCTGAGCTTCGGTGTGCAGCAAGGTCCGTGCACCGGCGAGATGACGTTCCTCGTGGTAGGTGTCGAGCAGGCCGGGTGACGCCCAGCCGTGGACGGCCGCGCCCAGCTTCCAGGCGAGGTTGACCGTGTCGAGCAGTCCGGCGTTCAGTGCGACGCCCGTCGCGGGGAACAGGTGAGCCGCGTCGCCGGCCAGCATGATTCGCCCTTCGCGGTACCGGTCGGCCTGCCTTGCCTGGAAGGTGAAGCGGGACAGTCGCAGCGGTTCGCCCAAGGGCAGGTCCATGCCCAGTACCCGGCGGATGCTGTCCTGGAGTTCGGACAGCGTCATCGGGACCTCGTCGTCCTCGACCACCTCGTGTTCCGTGGTCGAGATGAAAAGGGTGCCCGGGGCAATCGAACCGACGGCGAAGACGCCTCGCTCCGTCCGGGTGTAACCCCAGGGGATCCGGCCGGCACCGGCGACCTCGATGTCGCCGTTGGCGAGCTGGGTCACCGAGTCGGGTTTGGTGACCTGCGCGATCCGGTTGACCTCCGGGTACGTCGTACCGGAGAACGGGATGCCGGCCAGCGTACGAATCGGGCTGCGTGGGCCGTCGCATCCCACCAGATAGCGGGCCGTCACCTGGTACGGGCCGTCCGGTCCTTCGACGGCCGCGGTCACTGTCTCGTCGTCCTGGGTCACGTTGACGACCGGGTGTCCGCGGCGGATCTCGGCGCCCAGGTCGCGAGCTCGCTCGTCGAGCAGCTCCTCGAGGCGCGGCTGGGGAAGCTGGATCGCGGTCATCGGCGGATCCGTCAGCTGGGTGAGGTCCAGATGGAGGCCACCGAACGGGAAACGGGCCGGCGGATGAGCGTCGGGGCTGATCGCCTTGAGTTGCTCCAGCAGGCCGCGGTACTGCATCAGGTCCAGGATCTGCCCGCCGAGACCACTGGCCTTCTCGACCTCCCGCGGCTGTGCGTGGCGTTCGAGGACCAACGCCTGTACTCCGGCCAGCCGCAGCTCGCCGGCCAGCATCAGGCCGGAAGGGCCGGCGCCCACGATGATGACGTCGAAATCGGTCACTGATTGCTCTCCAGGATGACGAGTTGCTGAGTGGCGCGGGTCATGGCGACGTACCGGTCGACGGCTCCTTCGATGCCGTCGCCGTACGACTCGGGATCGATCAGGACGACGAGGTCGAACTCGAGTCCCTTCGACAGTTCAGGGGTGAGCGGCCGCACACGGGTTCCTGAGGTGCGGGCTTTCGTCGTACCGTCCGCGCTGATGACGCAGGCGATTCCCTCGGCGTGCTCGGTGAGCCAGGTGTCGACGATCGTGTCCAGCTCCGCGGTGGAACCGTGGCGCACGGGGACCCCGTTGCTGCGGATCGAGGTCGGCACGTTGGCGTCCGGGAGTGCGGCCCGAATGACCGGCTCGGCCTCCGCCATGACCTCTTCCGGCGTGCGGTAGTTGATGCTCAGGGAGGCCAGCTCGATCCGGTCCAGGCCGACCCGCTCGAGCCGCTCCTGCCACGACTCGGTGAAGCCGTGCCTGGCCTGGGCGCGGTCGCCGACGATGGTGAAACTCCTCGACGGGCAGCGGAGCAGCAGCATCTGCCACTCCGCGTCGGTCAGCTCCTGCGCCTCGTCCACGACGATGTGCGCGAACGGCCCGGCCAGTACGTCGGGGTCGGGGGTGGGGAGCGCTGTCACGTCGACCAGGCTGTCCCTGATGTCCTGGCCGCGCAGCATCGGTACCCAGCCCTCGTTGTCGTCATCGGCCTCGAGAATGTGGTCGATGACATCGGCCATGCGTTCGCGTTCCACCGCGGCCGCCGCCTTCTGCCGGCGCTTCCGCCGGGAGGCCTCCGGGTCGCCGAGTCGCTGCCGTGCCGCGTCCAGCAGCGGCAGGTCGGAGACCGTCCAGGCCTGCGGAGCCTCCTTGCGCTGCAGCTTCTTGACCTCGTCCGGGCTGAGTCCGGGCGCGCACATCCGCAGGTAGGCAGGGACCGACCACAGATCGCCGACCAGATCCGTCGGCTCGATCAGCGGCCAAGCCTTGCCGAAGGCATCGATCAGGTCCTCGTTCTGCTCGAGGGACCTGCGGACGAGGTCGATCGAGAGGTCCTCGTCGTCGTACGCCTCCTCGTGCTTGTCGAGCAGGATCGTGAGCAACTCGTCCCAGACCTGGTCGCGCGCCTCGTTGTGCGGAGTACTGGGGTCTGCCGATCCGAACGCCTCGGACCAGTCGGCCGGGCTGAGCCAGACGTCGGACCAGTGGGTCTCGACGGTCATTCCTTTGGTGGGCGGTTCTTCGTAGAGCTTCACGGCGGGCTCGATGGCCTTGACCAGGTCCGCGGATGACTTCAGCCGCGCCACTTCCGGGTCGGACTCCGGCTGTGCCTTGGCGCCCTCAGGGAGGAGGTCTCGCAGGGTGCAGGTCTGCACGCCTTCCTCGCCCAGGCTGGGCAGGACGTCGGAGACGTAGGCCAAGTAGGGCTGGTGCGGACCGACGAACAGTACGCCGCCTCGACGGTGGCCGAGGCGCGGATCGGAGTACAGGAGGTAGGCGGTGCGGTGCAGCGCAACTACGGTCTTGCCGGTACCAGGGCCGCCGTCGACGACGAGCGCGCCACGGGAGCCGGCGCGAATGATCGAGTCCTGGTCAGCCTGGATGGTGCCGAGCACATCGCGCATCCGCGGCGAACGGTTGCTGCCGAGACTGGCGATGAACGCCGACTGGTCGTCGAGCGCGGCATGGCCCTCGAAACCCTCGGCGGTGAAGACCTCGTCCCAGTAGTCGCTGATCCGGCCCCGGGTCCAGCGGTACCGGCGACGGCTCGCCAGGCCCATCGGATTGGCGTGCGTCGCACCGAAGAACGGCTCGGCCGCAGGCGAACGCCAGTCGATCAGGAGCCGGCGCCCGTCGCTGTCGGTCAGGCCGAGACGTCCGACGTACACGGGCTCGTTGTCGTCCGTGCTGACCATGTGCCCCAGCGTCAGGTCCAGCCCGAAGCGGCGCAGGGTTTTCAGTCGGCCAGTCAGCCGGTGGATCTCGAGGTCGCGGTCGAGCGCCTCCTGCCCGCTCCCGCCGGGCGCCTTGCGCGCCGCGTCGAGCCGCTCGGACAGGTCGGCGATGGAGCTCTCCAGGGTCTCGGCGATCCTGGCGAAATGCTTCTCGTCCCCGGCGATCAACGCCGGATCTGCCTTGCCGGCGAGGGCGCCGGACAGGTCGAACGCACTGGTGGTCAAAGGATTCACTTCAGCAGCTCCGATCGAGCAGTAACGGCCACGGCCGCCGATTCTCCGCTACCAACCGGGCCTTGCGGCAAGCCCACCCATGCGCTATAAGTTAGGAGTGGAAAGGAGTGCTTAGCTCCTCTCCGCTTTTTTTATGCCCCGGCCCGGCGGTGCGGTACGGTCCTGATTTCTCGGGGTTCCAGTGTGACCAGAGGCGGGTTGAGCAATGACCGATACGTCGGCCGAGGTTGTCTGCATCTTGTGCGGTGCCGGTGGGCCCTTCCGGCCGCGCGGCGCGAAGGACGGTTACGGCATCGAGGAGTGCCCGGGCTGTGGCCTGGTGCAACTGGTGCCGACGCCCACGCCGGAGACGCTGCGTGCGCTGTACGAGGAAGAGTCGTACTTCGGCGGCGAGGGTTCCGGCTACTCGCAGTACGAGAGCCAGGAAGAGGAATACCTGGCCACCTTCCGTGAGGACGTCCGGCGGATCGGTGAGTTCGTCTCGACCGGCCGGATCCTCGAGGTCGGCTGCGGCTACGGGTACTTCCTGAAAGCCGCCCTCGACGCCGGCTACGACGCGTACGGCGTGGACCTGTCGCCGGCGGCGGTCAAGTTCGCCGAGGAGCGCTACCCCGGCCGGGTGTTCTGCGGTTTCGTCGAAGAGATCCCCCAGATCCAGGGCGAGAAGTACGACGTCATCTTCGCCTCGCACCTGATCGAGCACGTCACCGACCCGGCCGCCTTCCTCCACACCGCACGCGAACTGCTCAACCCCGGCGGCCTCGTCGTGATGGTGACCCCCAACATCAAGAGCCTGCTGTCCCGCGTCTCAGGCTCGCGCTGGGTCTCCTTCAAGATCCCCGAACACGTCAGCTACTACGACCCGGGCACGATCACCGAACTCCTCCGCCGCACCGACTTCGAGGTCACCACAATCGACAGCGCCTACCAGTACTACGCGCTCCCGTTCGTCATGACCCGAATCCGAGAACTCCTCCACCCCGCCTCCCGCCTCATCCCACCCTTCGAACGAACCCGCCCCTTCCGCGACCGGAGAATCCGCGTAACCAGCGGCTCCATGCGAGTAATCGCCGCCCGAAAGTAGAACTGAGGGACGAAGCATCGAGGTGTGACGACTGATGGATGACCAGATAGCCGGAGAGTTTGTCACCGAGACGTTCGAGTACGACGGCGGCCGGCAGGTCACTGTGTACGTGCCTCCAGATCAGCCGGAGGCAGTCGTGTTCGCCGGTGACGGTCAGCTGATCTCGCAGTGGGGTGCGGACCTCGAGACCGCCGACGTCCCGCCGACCATGGTCGTCGGCGCGCACCACACGGACGCCAAGGACGAGATGGCGCGGATCCGGGAGTACTCACCGTCGTTCGACGAGGAACGGTTCGCGGCCCACGAGACTTTCTTCGTCGACCACGTCCGCAGCTGGGTGCGGACGCGCTTCAACGTCGCGCTACCGGCCGAACGTACCGCGGTGTGCGGCGTCTCGGCGAGTGGAGAGCTCGCGCTCGCGATGGGGCTTCGGCATCCGGGCATCTACGGCGCGATCTTCTGCGCCTCGCCCGGCGGCGGCTACCACCCGCCTGCCGTGATGCCGAGCCCCCTCCCGCGTACCTACCTTGTCGCCGGAACCCTGGAGCCGTGGTTCGCCGAAAACGCAACCCGCTGGGCGGACGCACTGCGAGATGCCGACGCGGACGTCATGATGACCGAGCGGACCGGAAACCACGGCGACCCGTTCTGGCAGGCCGAGTTCCCCCTGATGGTGGCCTGGGCGTTCGGACACTGAAGCCGGCCCTTCGACCCTGACGAAAATGGCGGGCCGGTCGCGATGCGACCGGCCCGCCTTGTGTTCGTCCCCTGGAAGTGACCACATAGTGCGCTGACCAGCGGAAACACCGATCGGGTGGCCACTCAGCAGAGTGGCGGAGGATACGAGATTCGAACTCGTGAGGGGTTGCCCCCAACACGCTTTCCAAGTCCTCGGTGGCCTGTTCAGCGCGGTCCCCGGCTGTTCGGTCCCGCTTGGCTCGGCTTCGGGTCGTCTCGCCCTGAACGTCCCCGGACGGTAGCGAACGAGACGGAAACTGAGACGGAACCAGGTAGCTTGGAGAGATGAGCACGATGCCGGGGAGCATCCCGGATCCTGAGGCTCGGGGCCGACAGCCTCAGTCGCAATGTGATCTGTGTCACACGGTTCTCATCAACAAAGCTAACGCCCGTCTGTAGGTACAAAACCGCAGGTCAGAGGCACCTTGGCCCCCTGAGCGGCTTCCGTGTTGGAGCGTTTACACGTTCTCCATCAACAAACGGGCCGGCCAGAGCGTCTAGGTTGTGATCCACATCACAACCTCAGGTCGTTGACTCGCCGGGGCAACCTGGTGGCGCGTGCTGCCGTCATACCTCGGTTCGGTCTGGGTCCGCCCAGAACGGCACATAGCGGATGCTGCGAGGTCCTGCCGACGAGTCGTACACCACGATGTACCCCGCAGCCACCGCCTCCCTCAGGAGTCGGGAGGCCAGCGCCTTGTTGTGCTCCGCGATCGCAAAACGCCGGCGGATTGACGCATTGTTCACCGCTTGACGATTCACATAGCTCAAGCATGCGTGCTGATACACAGCCCTCACCCGGTCGTCATGCTCCATGCTGGGCAGCGGTCGTGGGGCAAAGAGGATCACCTTGGTATGCATTTCCGTCACCTCTACTAGAGGTGGTGGCAATTGGTTGTACTCGATCTCAAAGAGAACCTTATCCCAACCACTGCCGCGCTCTTCGCAAATGCCCATCTGTCGCATCGCGCGAGCTAACCGCTCGTTCCTGGACTGCGGAGGGCTGTCCACGAACCGTTCTGGCTGTACCAGCGGTACGCCGGGATTCGTGATCTCAAGACGATCGTCAAACATCTCGATCATTGGCCCAGATCCATGGATTGCGAGATCCTGGTGGACGAGAGCGTTGGCGATCAGCTCTCGTAGCGCAAGGTCAGGATAAAGCGGGTGAGAGGTGCGCAGCGCCTCTGAGATCTGCTCGTTCTCTGGGAGTAGGTCAGATATATAGCGAACCAATCCTTGGAATCCTGTGGCGTAACCATGCACGCCCATTTGTTCTCGGATGGTTTCGATTCTCGAATTCTTTGCGTACTGGATCACCCTGGGCGCCTTGCGCGACAAAGAGGGAAAGTCGCTAAGATCGTTCGCAAACAGCAAGGCTCCACGGTTCGAGATCGACCAACTGGTCGCAATGTCGTGCGAGATGATGCCATCTTGCTCTAAGATCTCGACAATATGCGAGCGATTTGCGGGTAGAGGTCGACCCATCAGTTTGAAGTAGGCGGGGTAGTCAATAAGTTGAACGACATCTTCATCCGACAAATTGTCGAGGACAGGGATGTTCTCAATCTCCTCAGCATCAAGTAGGCGCCAGAGACGTCTTTCATGATCGGGGTGTTCTTTGAGTGTCTTCTTGTAGGACCCAATCCGGACGTGCGCCTTCCCGGAAAACATCACTGGACGGGTGGTCGCTGCCGCGACCTCTAGAAGCACTACGGGCTGACCACGATGGTTGAAGCTGTGGAAGCTAAAATGGATCTGCGGATCGCAGCCGCGCACCAGCCATGGGATCAGATCTTCGTTCCCGATCTTCCGCGAATCCGGATCAAATTGGGTTCCAACGACGTCGTGTTCATCGTCGGTCACCCCCCACATCATGTAGCCGCGCGGGCGGCCTTCTAGGGCCGCTGAGTTCGAAAGGGCGGAAATGTACTCGCCGATCTCCTTCGGGTCCGCGTTGTCCACCTTGAATTCGACCCAAGTCGTCTCCTTGCTCAGGGCGATCAGGCGATCGGCCAGTGAGGAGAGATCTAGGCCTCCGAAATTCGGTGTCATAGGCCTGATCATGCCGGAAGACGTGTCGAGGCGTCGCCTCGGATCCCGCAGTGGGTCGTGCGGTATAGCAAGGGGCTCATGCTGTAAGGCTCCTCTGAAAAAGCGCGCCGCTCATCCGGCCGGGGATGTTGCAGGTTCGGACATGCGAGAATCCACGGTCGATGTAGTACTTGTGAAGCTTGGTGTTTGTGCTCCAGCAGTTGAGTCGAACCCACTGTTTCCCTTCCTTCCGTGCTTGGTCCACGACCGCTTCTAGCAGGGTGGAGCCGTAGTTCCTGCCGTGTTCTACGACGAAAAACCGGCTGATGTATGTCTGCGGCTGTGCGAGCTCTTCGGCCGTCCAGAAGTCGGGTTCTGGATCGATGAGCGCCATCATGGCAACTATCCGGCCGGCGACCTCCCAGCCGACGAAGGGGTATTTGTCGAAGTCGTGGTCGATGTTGGCGTGGACCTGGGCCATGTCGAGGCCGCCCCGGTATTGGTCGGTGCCTTTGGTGGCAAGCCACTCTCCGGCCTCGTCGCGGACCTGGTGGACGAGCTGGCGGTGGGACTCGTCGAGGGTGATCAGCATCAGTCGTCCGTGTTCAGGTCGTAGGAGACTTCGACCCGGTCGGCGGCCATACGGGTGACCATGTAGCGGACTGGGCGTTTTTCGGCGTCGTAGCCGACGCGGGTGTGGATAAGTAGCGGCGTACCGGGCGCCATCATCAGACGCTGGGCCTCTTCGGCGCCGGGCATGCGCGCGGTGAGGGTGTCGTGCCAGCGGACTTGCTTGTGGCCGGTCGCAGCGAGCAGGCCGCCTGGAACGCCCAGGTCACTGGGATTCCAGAACAGGTCGTTCCCATCGGTGACGAACGGCGGAAAGTACGAATCGCTGAGCTGGTGGGGTTCATCGTTGACCCAGCGGAGGCGATTGCGGGCCTGAATTGGCGTACCTACAGGGATCTTGAGCGCCTCGGCCACATCGGCCGGCGCCTGGATCGAGAGGATCTGAAGGTCGTTCTTGGGGATGCCGCCTTGAGCTTTGATGGTGTTGGCCCAGGCATCGCCGTCGTTGTTGTGGGCCTTCTCCCACTCGGCCATCTTCCATTCCCACCGGTGGATCTGCCGTACGCGGCGGGTCCGGCCTTGGCTGCTGGTGATCAGTCCTTCGGCTTCCAGAGCGGCCAGCGCGGCGCGGATCGTGTTGCGGCTCGCGCCGTAGCGCTCGACCAGCTCGGCCTCGCTGGGCAGAGCCGAGCCCGGCTCACCGAGTGAGTCGCGAATCAGGCGCGCCACTCGCTCTTGCAACGTCTCCGGCATCCCAGGTTCCTCTCGGTTGGTGCTTGACAAGCTTATGCGGCTTGTTCCAACATGTCACTTAAGCAACTTGTTCCAACAAGCCACACAGGCAGACCAAGACCCATAGGCACCAAATAGCGACGCCCCGGCGGTGGCACCCGCCGAGGCGTCTGGGTCGCGCCCGTCCCATTACGAACAGGAGCACAACCCGTGAGCATCATCTCCCTTCCGGCAGTCAGCAGCGAGGACCCGAGCCCGGCTGACTTGGTCGCGATTGAGCGTGAGTGGCCACTGATCGCGGCCGAATTGGACCTCTTGGACGCCGAGATCTCCTACATCAACGCGGGTCCCGCCGCCTCGGCGCTTGATCGGCGCCGAGTCCGCCGAGCGCAACGCCGGGTGCTGGAGACAGGGCGAGAGTTGGCCGGCCGCGAGCATGAGTCGGAGGACGTGGCATGACTGGCATCGATCCCATCTCCGAAGCGCTGCAAGAACTGAAGGCTGCCGAAGACGCGTTGTCTGTGGACAGTGAGCTGTACCGGCTCCGTCGTGCGCAGGTCCTCGCGACGCTGGCTCAGGTACAGCCGGTCGACGGTGGCGAGCTGGCTATGGCGTGGCGGATCCACGACGCGGCGGCCGGATCGATCGGGAAGGCCGACACCAAGGCCGGTTTCGTCGCCACCTTGAACACCGCCCTCCTGGCCGGTGTCCTGACACTCGCCCACCTAGACCAGCTCAACACCGTAAGCCGCGCACTGGTGTCGATCGGCATCTTCCTGATGGTTGCTGCGGTGCTGTTCGCTGTCGCGGTGGTGCTGCCGATCCTGCGGGCCCGCCACACCAAGCACAGCAGCGGCAACGTGCTGTACTTCGGCACCGTCCGCCACCACTCCCCGGACGGGCTGGCTGACCGGCTCGGCAGCGAGAACGCCGTTCGCGAGGTGTGTGCTCAGGCGGTGGTCTTGAGCCGATTGAGCTGGATCAAGCATCGCCTGTTGCAGCTCTCCCTGATCGCGACCATCGCCGGCACCAACCTGGTCGGCTGGACCCTGCTGCTGACCGGTGCCGCGCGATGAACCGCCACCGCCTGACCGGTCTGGGAGAGGTCTGGACCGAGCGTCTCGGCCTGGAGGCTCCCGCCGCGATCCCGGCCGAGCTGGAAGCCCGGCTCGCCAACTTGGTCACCGTCGTGACCGCTGACGTTCCCCTGGCTGGTTCGGCTGACGCTGCCGTCGCCTACGGCGACCTGTGGGCACTGACTGGCTTCCTCGCCGACGCGCAACGCGTCCTGCAGGGCAAGGAGATTCACGCATGAGCATCCCGCTTCGCACCACCTACCCGGTCCCGGTAGAGGAACTGATCCCAGCCGCCCGCAAGCTCGCCGCCAAGACCGGTGGCATCCCGTCGCAGAACCGACTGATGAAGCACTTCCGGATCGGCAAGGACAAGGCCAGGGCGGTACGGCTGGCGCTGATCGAGGAAGACGCTGCGGCCACCGGGACGCACCTTCACACCGTGCCGGACCCGGCCGAGACGGCACCCGAGACCGTGGCCGAGCCGACCGACGATGAGATGCCCCGCGCGGTGGCGGGGGAGGCATCTCCGCAGGTCACAGCACCTGTAGACCCGGTGATGGTTGCCGAATCCACCCCATCCGAGGCGGTCCCCGCGGCTTCCCTCCCGGAGGCTCCGAGCGAGCCCACCCAGACGGTACGGCCGGTGCGGTCGTGGCCGGTGCTGCTGCTGGCGCTGCCCGCGTTCGTCGCGGTCTGGTCCGGCTGGGTCGGACTCGGAACCCTGACCGGTTTCGGGGTCGTCCACCCGCTGCCCGGTATCGCGGACGACTTCACCATCAACTCCGCCATCACCCTCCCCATCGGCGTCGAGACCTACGCCGCGTTCGCCCTGCGGGTCTGGCTGTCCGGGCAGGTCCCGGCATCGGCTCGCCGGTTCGCCAAGTGGTCCGCCCTGGCATCGCTGGTCCTCGGTGCGCTCGGTCAGGTGGCCTATCACCTGCTGGAGGCATCCGGAGTCACTCAGGCGCCATGGCAGATCACCACTGTTGTGGCCTGCCTGCCCGTCGCCGTCCTGGGCATGGGTGCCGCGCTGGCGCACTTAGTCCACGCCGGCCCCCAAGCGGTCCGCCCACCGAGCCGGTTCCGCCGGCTCCGCACCCGCCTGTTCAAGAACGGGGAGAAGTAGCCATGACAGAGCCTCTGAACGACGCCGTGCCCGAGCCGATCGACCTGGACGCACACCGCGCCCGCCGCGACGACACCACCCAGCCGGACAGTGACTCGGCCGGCATGGCGGTGCCGCTATCGGCCGGTGAGGTCGAGCGGATGGACACCGCCTATGAAGTCGCCCTGGATGACGAGACCGACACCGACCCCGGAGCGGGCAAGGTCCTGATCCCGGTGGACACACCCCGCGCCGCGCCGGTGGCGGTAGCGGTCGGGGAGCGGCTGCCGATCATCCCGGTTCACCTGCGCCCGGAGAACCTGCGGGCCACCGTCCACCGCGCACTGATGCGGTCGGGGCACGTCGCCGCGTTCCATGCGGTCCGGTCGCCTTGGTACGGGTGCAAGCTCGGTTGGTTCGCCGGTCGCGGGTTCGCCCGCGTGCTGCGGAATCAGTTGCGGTGGTGGTGGGTGCCGAACTCGTTTGCCCTTGAGCAGAAGGCCGCTGACGGCAACGAGCTGAAGGAGTGGGAGAAGATCCACCGCGAGCTGAAGCGAACCCGCCTGTGGCGTGGCTTCGTTCTCGCGGCTCAGAACCTGGGCCTGGCCATCAGTGCCCCGATCGCCCTGAACGCGGCTCCGACCGCCGCTGTAGCGGCTGCCGGTGCCGGTCTGGTGGCTGCTGCCGCGCACTACGGCCGCCCGGCCGGTCAGACGCTGGTGGGTACTGCGGTGGTCGCGCCCCGGTTCCGGAAGCTGAACTCTGACATCGTGCTGCGGGCCTACTACGCGGCCGGACTCGGCAAGCCGGACAAGGCCGATCAGGAGGTTCGGTTCGGGTCGCAGATGTCCAGGGATGCCCGCAACACCGGTTCTCAGGTGCTGGTGGATCTCCCGTACGGCAAGGGCTGGACCGACGTGGCGAACTGCCGGGAGAAGATCGCCTCAGGTCTGGACGTGCACGTGAATCAGGTGTTCCTGACCCCGGACAAGACCTCTAGCCGCCGGCACACGTTGTTCGTGGCCGACCGTGACCCGCTCGCGGTGCCGGTGGGCCGTACGTCGTTGCTGGACTGCAAGCGCCGCTCGATCTGGAAGGCGTTCGTGATCGGCCGCGACGAGCGGGACTCGCCGGTCAAGCTGTCGCTGATGTGGAACTCCCTGCTGGTCGGAGCCCAACCCCGCAAGGGAAAGACGTACTTCGCTCGCCTGCTGGCCCTGTACGCCGCGCTGGACCCGAACGTGCGCCTGATCGTGGTCGACGGGAAGAACTCGCCGGACTGGCTGGCGTTCAAGAAGGTTGCCCACCGCATCGTTTTCGGTACCCACCCCAACCCCAACACCGACGACCCGATCGAGACGTTCCGCGCGATCTTGGACGAGATCCTCGCCCACATCGACCGTGTCAACAGCATCCTGACCACGCTGCCGGTGGAGCTGTGCCCCGAAGGCAAGCTCACCGAGGAACTCCACAACGACCCCCGCTACCCGGACCTTCACGTGCTGGTGTTGGTGATGGAGGAGTTTCAGGTCTACTTCGAGACCGAGGACCAGAACGTCAACAAGGAGATTGCCGCCAAGCTGTCCCGGATTCAGGCGGTCGGCCCGAGCGCGGGTGTGATCATCGAGTCGAGTTCGCAGAAGCCGTCCGGGGTCGGCGCGGGCGACGTGGCGCGGTTGTTCAACCGGTACAGGGATAACCACACGCTGCGGTTCGCGCTGAAGTGCGGCAACCGGGTCGTGTCCGAGGCGATCTTGGGCGGCGACGCCTACCAAGAAGGATTCGACGCAGCCACCCTGCCGGTCGGTGACGAGTACCGAGGCGTCGGCTACCTGTACGGCGCATCCGACGCGACACCGACCGTGCGGACCGAGCTGGCCGACGCCACCGACGCAGACAAGATCCTCACCGCAGCGAGAGTGCTGCGAGAACGGCTCGGGCTGCTGTCCGGCATGGCCGCCGGCGAAGAGATGCAGCGCGGCTCGCGCGACGTGCTGGCCGACATCTTGACCGTGATGGGCGCCGACACCGCCGCGCACTGGGACACGATCGCCGGTCGGTTGGCCGACCAGATGCCTGAGCAGTACGACGGCACCACACCGGACGCAATCAGTGCTCAGGCGCGCGGGCTGAACGTGTCCAGCGTGAACGTCAAGCGCGACGGCGCGACCCGCAAGGGTGCCAAGGCCGATGACATCCGCGCCGCCATCGCCCGCCGCAACACCTAACCCGTGATCAACAGAGAGTAACCAACTCAGCAGGGGTGCGGGACGAGTTGAAGTAGCGGCCTGGCCGCTACCGGTAGCGGCAACGCTACCCGTCCCGCTACCCCGCAACCCTTCCACCACCTGGCCGTTCGTTCCCGCGTAGCGGGTAGCGGCCACGGCTCCTCACGCCCAAAAACAGCCCTTCGGAGGCATTCCATGCTCACCGCAGCCGCTACCCCCTACCCACTCACCGCTACCCACAGTAGCGAGCTGGCCGCTACCCTCACCACCACCGCCCACACCGCTGGACAGGTCGCCACGGTGGCGCTCATCGTCACCGTCTGCATCGCCTTCTACCTGCTCACCTGTGCTGTCTGGCCGTTCGGGAAGTGCCGCCGCTGCAAAGGCGCCGGCAAGTTCAAATCGCCGTTCGGCAGCTCCTACCGCCACTGCGGGAAGTGCGAGGGCTCCGGCCTGCGAGTCCGGTTCGGCAGGAAGGTCATCTCCTACTACCGGCGCACCCACACCGCCGGCACCAACTCCACCAGCAAGGGCGCTCGCAAGTGAGCGGCCACGGACTGCACCTGGTGTCGCTGTGCGCCGGGATCGGCGGCATCGACCTCGGGTTCCACCGCGCCGGCATCCCCACTCTCGCCGCCGTGGAGATCGACCCGGCCGCTCGCGGGGTCCTGGCTGACCGGTTCCCCCGCACTGTCCTGTTCGAAGACCTGACGAAGGTGACCGCTGATGACCTCAGAGCAGTTGGAGTTGTTCCCGAACGAACCGTCGTCGCGGCCGGGTGGCCTTGCCAGGGGAACTCATCTCGGGGCCGTCGTGGCGGGCTGGGTGACTCACGCTCGGGCTTGTGGGTGCACGTCGCGCGATTGCTGGCGGAACTTCATCCCCGTTGGTTCGTCGGCGAGAACGTCCCTGGCCTTCTCTCGGTCAACGACGGGCACGACTTCGGTGCCGTCCTCGGGGACCTGGCCCAGCTCGGGATGGACAGCGCCTGGCGGGTCCTGGACGCTCGCGGTTTCGGAGTACCCCACCGACGCCGCCGACTCGTCCTTGTCGGACATTCTGGAGACCGGACCGCACCTGTCCAAGTACTCCTTGAACCCGACCGTGTGCCGGGGAATGCTCACCCGCACCGCACGGCGACGCCGCAACCTCCCACCACCGCTACGGCAGGCGTTGGAGCAGACCGCAGCCAGCGAGCCGATCGAAGCAGCAGCATGAGCGGGCATTGGGCGCCGGCGGCTGCCTACTCGCTCGTGAGCCACGGCGGCAACGACAAACAGGACCCGTCGATGGTGACCTACGTCGTCCAGCCCGACACCGGCCCGCGCCGCCTCACCCCGCTGGAATGCGAACGGCTGCAGGGGTTCCCGGACCGTTGGACCACCACATCCCACGGCGTCCCGCAGTCCGATCGGGACCGCTACGCCCAGCTCGGCAACTCCGTTCCGGTGCCGGTGTTCGAGTGGGTGGCCCGCCGGATCGTGTCCGTCGATCCAATCGGGGCAGCGGCATGACCGGGCGGCTGATGGACAAGGCGAGCCTGCACCCGGCACGGGCGCGCTGGGTCGAGCTGTGGAACGGCAAACAGGCCCTCGGCTGGGACCACCACGGCACACCGGTGTTCAAGTTCAAGTGGGCACCCGCAGGGCTCGCGACCCGCCGCCAGCTCCGCGCCATGCGCATGTGTCCGGGCGGACAGGAACCCTATGCCCTGCTGGTGTGGCGCAACGGGCAGCGCTGGGCCTGGCTCTACCGGCTCGACCTCGCCCGCCCGTCGCGGGTGCCGTCACCGGCCCAGCTCAACGCGCTCGACAAGGCCATGGAAGCCCGCCGCCGCTGCCGCCTGTGCGGGCAGGTAGCCGACTACTGCATCCCGACCAGTGATGGGCGCTGTGTCGAGTGCATGACCGGCGACTACCGCAACACCACCCCCAACACCTACGCCGCCTGAACCCACTCGAGGGGAGAACCCACCGATGAACGAGATCCTGACACCCGCACTCGCCGCCGCCGGCCGTGGCTGGCCGGTATTCATGCTCGGCCGGTCCAAGCGGCCTGTAGCCAACTGCCACGACTGCCGCACCGCCACCGACCACGACCCCGCAATCTGCGGACACCTGACCTGCCACGGCTTCTACGCCGCCACCACCGACCCGGCCCGCGTCGCCGCAATGGTCGCTGCTGTCCCGCGCGGCCAGCTCGCCGTACGCACTGGTGCGGTGTCCGGGCTCCTGGTGGTCGACGTTGACCCGGCCCACGGCGGAAGGACCAGCCTGCTCGACCTCCAGTTCCGGCGACTGGTGCCGCGCACGCTGTGGGTCCGCACCGGGTCGTGGGGACTGCACCTGTACTACCGCCACCCCGGCCAGCACATGCCGTCGCGGCCGATGCCGGGCCTCGCGGGGATCGATATCAAGGCCGATGGGGGCTACGTGGTCCTTCCGCCGTCTGTGCATCACCGCACCGGGCGCCCGTACGCGTGGGGAGACGGCGCGGCTACAGCGGTGGAGGAGATGCCCCGCCCTCTGATCGCTGCGTGCTTGCCACCTGTGCCGGCCGAATCGTCCACCCCGCCAACCAGCCCAGCCACGACACAACCAGGCGGGGGCATCTCCCACCCGGACAAGCTCCTAGACGCCCACCTGGACGCCGTACGGCACGCCCCCAAAGGCCGGCGCCGCACCACCTTGTACGGCGCCGCACGTGGTGTTGCGCGGATGGTCGCGGCCGGAGTCATCGACCAAGCCGCCGCCGTCACCGCACTGACCTACGTGGGACACCAAGCCGCCCAAACCGACCGGGACATCAGAGCCGCCATCGCCGGCGGTTTCCGTGACGAAGGGATCGCCGCATGACCGAGCACGACCACGACCAGGGCGACGCCATTGACGGCGCCGAGCTGCTGGACGCCGTCCGGGCCACAGTCGCGCGCTACGTCATCTTGCCCAGCACATCGGCAATGGTCGCCGTGGTGTTGTGGATCGCTGCCACGCATGCCGTTCCGGCGTGGAACTGTGCGCCCCGGTTGGTGATCCGGGCGCCTGAGAAGCGGTGCGGGAAGTCGCGGCTGCTGGACATGGTCGAGGGCATGTGTCACCGGCCGCTGATGACCACCAACGCCAGCCCGTCAGCGGTCTACCGATCCATCGGCAAACGGCCGTCCGATCCACCGACGCTGCTGATCGATGAGGCCGACACGATCTTTGGCGCCAAGGCAGGCGACAACGAAGACCTACGCGGACTGCTCAACGCCGGACACCAACGCAACCGCCCGACCTTGCGTTACAACGCAGGCAAGGACGACGTAGAGGACATTCAGACGTTCGCCATGGCCGCGCTTGCGGGCATCGGCGTCATGCCGGACACCATTGAGGACCGAGCGGCGATCATCCGCATGCGTCGCCGCGCCCCAGGTGAGCAGGTCGAGCCCTACCGGATCCGTCGCGATGGTCCGCAGCTAGGCGAGCTGCGGCAACGGCTCAATGAGTGGCTGACCGCGCACCTGGACGTGCTCACCGCCGCCGCACCGGACATGCCCTTGGAAGACCGCGCCGCCGACACCTGGGAGCCGCTGATAGCCGTTGCAGACCTCGCCGGCGGCAACTGGCCACGCGCCGCCCGTAAAGCCGCTGTAGCGCTCACCAGCGACCGCGACGCGGGCGACGAAACGTCACTGCACACCCGGCTCCTCACTGACTGTCGCATCGCCTTCCAAGACGCCGACGCGCTGCCCACGGCCGTACTGCTCGACCGGCTCAAGGCCGACCCGGAAGCGCCGTGGGCAACCCACGGACCGAACGGGCTGACCCCGATGAAGATGGGCAACCTGCTCCGCGATTTCGAGATCCGCAGCGACACGATCAGGTTCCCCACCGGCCAAGCCAAGGGCTACCACCGCAACGATTTCACCGACGCATGGAACAGGTACTGCCCCGAGCCGAAAGCCTCCGGTGGGGAAGCCGTACCAGCCGTACCAGCCGTAACTTCCCAGGTCAGCCCCGAGGAGGCTTCCCCCACTGGTACGGCTCAAGCCGTACCAACGAACCAAGCCTCCTTGACCCTGACCTGCGAAAACGAGGCTGGTACGGCTGGTACGGCTTGGGGACCCAGAGCCGTTCCGACCCTTGCCGACGATGCCGGCACGCCGACTCACTCCAGGGCGAGCGCATGACGGCGCTCGATCGCACTACCCGCCGCACATTCAGCACGGAGCAGGGGAGTTCAGAGCGAATGTCAACGACAGAAGCGATTGTGGCTAACAAGTTGCTGCTCACGGTCGAGGAAGCCGCCAAGCGACTCGGAATTGGGCGAACGACCTGCTACGGGCTCGTGATGTCCGGCGAGATCGAGTCCGTGCCGGTTGGCCGTTTGCGTCGTGTCCCGGTCGAGTGCCTGGACGACTACGTAAAGCGCCTCTTGGAACTGACCCGCGCAAACGCCAGCGCTGCTTAAGGAGACCTCTCAAATGAAGCGAAACCCCAACGGTCGATCGAGTATCTATCAGAGCGCTGACGGCTACTGGCATGGCCGCGTGACGATGGGAGTCAAGGACGACGGGACGCCGGACAGGCGGCATATCGAGCGCAAGAGCAAGGCGGCGGTTGTTGCCCGAGTCAAGGAACTGGAGAAGGAGCGAGACGAGGGAATCGTCACGAAGCCGGGCAAGAAATGGACTCTTGAAGAGTGGCTGACGCATTGGCTCGAAAACATCGCGCGGCCGCACCTTCGGCACACGAGCTATTCCGCTTACAGGGTGGCGATCCACACGCATCTGATCCCGGGCCTCGGTGCTCACAAGCTCCAGAAGCTTGAACCGGAGCACCTGGAGAAGTTCTACCGGCGCATGACGGCGAACGGCAGCAAGCCCGCGACCGCACATCAGGTGCACCGAACCGTCAGGGTCGCGTTGGGAGAGGCGCTCAGGCGCGGGCATCTCAAAGCAAACCCCGCAGCAATCGCAAAGCCGCCACGGATCACCGATGAGGATGTGGAGCCGTTCTCGGTCGAGGAGTCGCAGCGCATCATGACGGAGGCAGGTAAGCGACCTAACGGCGCGCGGTGGGCTGTTGCTCTGTCACTCGGTCTGCGTCAGGGTGAAGCGCTCGCCTTGCGGTGGGCCGACGTCAATCTGGAGGCTCACGAGCTGCGTGTGAGATGGACTCGCCTACGTCCCATTTACGAACACCGATGCGGCGGGAAATGTGGTCGGCCTGACGCGGGCTATTGCCCTGAGCGAGTGCAGGTCAATCCGATCATCGGTGAGACCAAGAGTCGCGCCGGCAAGCGCACGATCGGCCTGCCGGACGAGCTAGTCGAGATCCTGCGCCAGCATCGCGCGGAGCAGGACAAGGCGCGGCGGATAGCTCGGCAGATGTGGAACGAAGGAGGCTGGGTTTTCGCCTCGCCAACGGGCGAGCCTTTGAATCCCAACACTGACTATCACGAGTGGAAGGCGCTGCTTAAGCGAGCTGAGGTCAGAGATATGCGCCTTCATGATGCGCGGCACACGGCGGCGACCATGCTCCTCGCCCTGGGCGTAACTGAGCGCGCGGCGATGGGGATCATGGGTTGGTCCTCGACGGCTATGGCTGCCCGCTACCAGCACATGACCGATCCCATTCGGCGCGACATCGCCAAGCGAGTCGGCGGGCTGCTGTGGGCGACTGCTGATGACGAGGTCCGGCCGGAGGACGAAGACCCGGACGACGGTGCGGCGGGAGTCCTGGCCACGGCGTAGGGACAACTGAGACGGAAACTGAGACGGAATGACTGAGGGGCGGTTCCCAGACTGGGAACCGCCCCTCAGTGTGTTCGTCCTCTGCGAGTGCCCGTATTGCGCTCTGACCTGCGGAAACACAGGTCAATCGGCCTCTCGGAGAGTGGCGGAGGATACGAGATTCGAACTCGTGAGGGGTTGCCCCCAACACGCTTTCCAAGCGTGCGCCCTAGGCCTCTAGGCGAATCCTCCAAGGCGAGAGGATACGCGAGGTCGGGGTGGGGAGGAAAATCGGGGGTCGCGCGGGGGTGGGGGTCCTAGGGTTGGGGGATGGAGATTGCGCCTGATCCGGGGGTTGTGCATCCGATGGCGGGGGTTGAGCGGGTGGTCCTGCTCAAGGCGGTGGTGGACTCGCCGTTGGTGCAGGTGGGGGACTACTCGTACTACGACGACCCGGTCGAGCCCGAGCGGTTCCTGGAGAAGAACGTGCTTTACCACTACGGGCCGGAGCTGCTCCGAATCGGGAAGTACTGCGCCCTCGCCGAGGGGGCGACGTTCGTGATGAACGGGGCCAACCACCGGATGGACGGGCCGTCCACGTTTCCGTTCCCGATCATGGGTGGGCCGTGGGCCGAGCACTTCGGGCTGATCACCGGGTTGCCGGGGCGGGGTGACACGGTCGTGGGGAACGACGTGTGGATCGGGTACGGCGCGACCGTCATGCCGGGTATCCGGATCGGCGACGGGGCGATCATCGCGTCGAAGGCGGTGGTGGTCGACGACGTACCGGAGTACGGGATCGTCGGTGGGAATCCCGCGAAACTGATCCGGAAGCGGTTCCCTGACGAGGACATCGCGCGGCTGCTCGCGATCGCCTGGTGGGACTGGCCGGTGGACAAGGTGACCAGGCATGTTCCGGCGATCATGGCCGGCAGCATCGACGAGCTGGAGAAGGCTCAGTGACTGTACTGCGGGAAATCGCGCCGGCTGATCTCGATGCGCTGCAGGAACTGATCGAGTCGGACCCGGGTTATACCGAGCGGATCACCGGCCATCCGCCGGGTCCAGCCGATGCGCAGAGTCTCTTGATGATGCGGCCGGAGGGGCTACCGGAGGAATCGAAGAAGGTTCTCGGGTTCTGTGATGGCGAACAGCTCGTCGCGGTGGTCGATCTGTTGCGCGGATATCCCAATGAACACACGGCTTTTATCGGCCTGCTGCAAGTCCACGGTGAGCAGCAAGGCCGAGGTGCAGGCGCAGCGGCGTACCGGGAAATGCAGCGGTACGTCGAGCGGGAATGGCCGGAGGTGCGGACGCTGAGGCTGGCCGTGGTGGACACGAATGCCCAGCAGGCACAGGGGTTTTGGGTGCGGCAGGGGTTTGAGGCTACGGGCGAGGTCAAGCCATATAAGTACGACAAAGTGGAGAGCGTTGCGCGGCTCTATGAGAAGCGGTTGGGGTGGGCACATCCGCATTTGCAGGTGAAGGCGTCGAAGATCGCGGGGCAAGGACTCTTCGCGCGCGAGCCTATCTTCGAAGGTGAAGTCGTTGCGGTGTTGGCGGGGCGCAAGGTTGCGACCGCGCAATTGCGGGAACTTCTGATGCGTCCGCCGGTGGACTCGATCACGCTGGATGATGACGAACACCTTGTGCTGCCCAGTGATCCACGGCCTGTGATTGCTTATGGCAACCATAGTTGTGATCCCAACATGTGGTGGACCGATGCGGTCACGCTGCGGGCGCGGCGCGACATCGGTGGAGGTGAAGAGGTCACCAGCGACTACGGGACCAGTACCGGCGTGGATTTCGAGATGGCCTGTCGGTGCGGCTCAGTGTTGTGTCGCGGGAAGGTCACCGGGGAGGACTGGAGGCGTGAGGACCTCCAGGCTCGGTACGGCGATCACTGGATCCCGGTGTTGCTACGAAAGCAACGCGGGGGCTAGCGCCTGCCACTGTGCGATCGGCTGCGGGCCGGTCACGCCGGTGATGACGTTGATGGCGACGTGGTCGGCGCCGGCGGTGTGGTGCTGGTGGAGCTTGTCGGCGATCTGGGTCGGGGTACCCCAGGCGGCCAGGGAGTCGATCAGGTGGTCGGGGAGGTCAGCCAGGTCGGCGTCGGTGAAACCTTGGCGCTTGAGCGATGCGGCATAGCCGGGGAGCTTCGGGAAGAAGCTGATGGTGTCCCGGGCGATGGCGCGAGCCCGCTCCGGGTCGGTCTCGAGGACGACCAGGTGGGAGACGGCGAGCAGCTTGTCCGGGCCGAGGATCTGGCGCGCCTCGGCGGTGTACTTCGGTGTGATGAGGAACGGGTACGCGCCAGAGGTGCGATCGCGGGCGAGCTCCAGCATCCGCGGCCCGAGCGCCGCCAACAGCCGATGCTCAACCGGTACGCCGGGCTGTCCTGCGGTGTCGTCGAGTTGGTCGAGGAAGGCGTTGAGGGTGGCGATCGGGTGGGGGCCGTGGGCGCCGCCGAGGCCGACGGTGAATCGGCCGGGTGCGGTCGCCGCCAGGTCGGCGTACGCGGAAGTCACCTCCGCGGCGGAGTATGTGTCGACCGCGAGGATGCCGGTGACGAACCTGATCGTCGAGGTCGCGTCGATGAGGTCGGTGATGGTCGGCAGGCCGGGCAGCGGGCCGCCGGACAGCCAGATGGCCGGGTAGCCCGCCTCCTCCGCGGCGGCCGCCGCCTCGAGCGAGTGGGGGCTGCCGTCCAGCCCGGTCGTGATCCCGAAAGCACCGAAGTCAAGGCTCGTCATAACGGTGCCAACCCGCGGCAGCCCGCCGGCATTCCACCAGTCGTGGGGGCGGATTCGGAGGGTCGGGGGGTGATCGCGTATGCTTTCGGACGGTTCCCCGCGTGGCGGTATCTCGCCCAACTCCCCCAGGGCCGGAAGGCAGCAAGGGTAAGTGAGCTCTTCCGGGTGCGCGGGGAATCCTCATGTCCGGACCCCCTTCGGCAGACCGCTCGGCGGTGCGAAATAGGCTTGGGATCGACGATCACGCCTACGAGGGAGTCCGATGAGCGAGCTCGACCGCCGGTACCTGCAGGAACTGATCATCGACGAGCTCGGAGTGTCGCCGTCCTTCGATGCGGAGCTCGAGATCGAGCGCCGGATCAGCTTCCTGGCCGACCGCCTCCGCCTCTCGGGCGCCACGGCGTACGTGCTCGGCATCTCCGGCGGCGTCGACTCCAGTACTGCGGGACGCCTCTGCCAGCTGGCCGTCGAGCGGGTCCGCGCGGCTGGTGGCAACGCGACGTTCATCGCGATGCGGCTCCCGTACGGCGTACAGGCTGACGAGGACGATGCGCAGCGGGCACTCGAGTTCATTCGCCCTGACGAGACGCTCACGGTCGACGTGAAGCCGGCCACGGACGCGATGGTCGAAGCGGTCAAGCACGAGCTCGGCGAGCGCGCTGACTTCCACGCCGGCAACGTGAAGGCCCGGCAGCGGATGATCGCGCAGTACGCGGTCGCCGGTGCGCGCGGCGGGCTGGTCATTGGGACGGATCACGCGGCCGAGGCGGTGATGGGGTTCTTCACGAAGTACGGCGATGGCGCCTGCGACCTGACTCCGCTCGCGGGGCTGACCAAGCGGCGGGTGCGCGCGGTGGGCTCGCAGCTCGGCGCGTCCGACGTGATCACCGGGAAGGTGCCGACGGCCGACCTGGAGAGTGGCAACCCGGGCGTCCCGGACGAGGTGGTCCTGGGCGTGACCTACGACGAGATCGACGACTTCCTCGAAGGCAAGCAGGTCAGCGACAAGGCCGCCGAGACGATCATCTCCTACCACCGCCGCACCATCCACAAGCGCGCCGTCCCGATCGCCCCCTGACCACCGGTACTACGCCCTGAGAGCGAACTCCGTCACCAGTCGCGTGTACTCGCCGGCCGCCTCGGCATGCACGAAATGGCCGGCACCCTCGAACGGTCGATAGGTGCCGTCAGCAACATCCAACTGGAACCGGCCGATCTCCGTCGGGCTGGTCACCGGGTCGTGCTCGCCCTTGATCAGCAGCGCGGGCTGGGGCAGTTCGGCGAGCAGGGGCAGGAGCGACTCGACGAATTCCGGAGTACGGACAATGGTTTCCGCAAAACGGCCTGCGCGGCTCTGGATCTCGTCGGGCAGTTCGTCGGCCGGCAGCTTCAGCTCTCGCGAGGCCGGGCCGAGATAGAGCTCCATCCGGCGGTCGCCGAGGCGCGCCAGCATGCCGATCCGGGCGGTCCACATGTCGGTGGTCGCCGGGCCGTTGTCCGCCAGCAGGTCCTCGATGCCTTCGTCCAGTCCGAGTTCGCGGAGTAGGGGTCGGCCTGCCACCAGGAGGGTTCGGGTGACGAGCTCCATGTCCCAGGCCGGGTTCTCGAAGATCACCCGGTCGACCGTGCCGGGGTGCGTCACGGCGTACCGGAGTGCCAGCCGGCCGCCGTACGAGTGACCGAGGATCGTCCAGCTGTCGATGCGCAGTGCTTCTCGCACCGCCTCGTAGTCCGCGATGAGGTCGTGCTCGGTGACCGGACCTGCCAGCGGATCGGAGTGCTGTACGCCGCGCTGGTCGACGGCGATCAGTCGCACTTGCTTCGCCAGTGCGTCGCCCTGGAATGCCAGGAAGTCGTAGGTGCCCGAGCCGGGGCCGCCGTGGAGGTAGAGGAGAGCCGGAGCGTGCGCGGGACCACGCTGGTCGACGTACAGGCGGGTGCCGCGAATCTCCATCAACATGTGGGGCAGCGTAGTTGGGCCTACGGTGGAGGGACGGTCTATCGCTGGAGGGCTGATGGTCGACTTCTCGCTCAGTGAGGAACAGCGCGCGATTCGCGAGACGACGCGCGAGTTCGTCCGCAAGGAACTGATGCCGCTGGAGAACGAGGTGCTCAAGCGGGAGCGCGAAGGCCTGCCGGGGGTCGAGCCGGAGGTGCTCAAGGCGCTCCGGCTGAAGGCGAAGTCGTTCGGGTTCTGGGGGTTGAGCACGCCGGAGGAGTACGGCGGGATGGACCTGTCGGCGGTCGACCAGGCGCTCATCACGAGTGAGCTGGGGCGGACCTTCGTACCGTTCTCGTTCGGTGGCGAGGCCGACAACATCCTCTACGAGAGCAGCGAGGAGCAGCGGAAGGAGTACCTGCTGCCGACGATTTCCGGAGAGCGGAAGTCGTGTTTCGCGATCACCGAACCGGGTGCCGGCTCGGACACCCGGGCGATCCGGACCACCGCGCGGCGCGATGGGGACGAGTGGGTGATCCGCGGCGAGAAGACCTTCATCACCGGCGGCAACGAGGCCGATTTCGCGATCGTCATCGCCGTCACCGACGCGGAGAAGGGCTCGAAGGGCGGCTTCACGGCCTTCCTCGTCGACCGGGATCGCGGCTGGACCTCCGACCCGATCATCACGATGGGCCAGGCGATGCCGGCGACCCTCAACTTCGACGACGTACGGGTGCCGCACGATCATGTCCTCGGCGAGATCGGTCAAGGCTACGAGCTCGCGATGCGCTGGATCATGAAGGGCCGCTTCATCATCCCGGCGCGGGGTATCGGTGCCTGCGAACGCCTGCTCCAGTTGGCGATCGACCACGCTACCACCCGGCAGACCTTCGGCAGCCCGATCGGTGACAACCAGGCAATCCAGTGGATGATCGCCGACTCCGAGGTCGAACTGGAGGCGGCCCGCTGGCTGGTCCTGTACGCCGCGTGGGCCGTGGACCAGGGTCGCCCACCGCAGCACGACAGCGCGATCGCCAAGCTCTACGGCACCAACACGGTCAACCGCGTGGCCGACCGCGTGCTGCAGATCCACGGCGGCATGGGCTACACCAAGGAGTTGCCGGTCGAGCGCTGGTTCCGGGAGGTACGCCTGTGGCGCATCTTCGAAGGCACCGACGAGATGCAGCGCCTGATCATCTCCCGCGACCTACTCCGCGGCTACCGAAAACCAGGCGCCCACTTCAACTGACCTCAGCTGTCCAGCAGTACTGCGTCCGCCCGCGCGCGCCGGCGGTTCCGGAGCCAGTGGCCAAGCGTGATCAGACCGAAGCCGACGGCGTAGACCAGGTAGTGACGACGGCGCGGACGCGGCTCGGGAGAACCCCGCCGTCGTCTCGGCCTTGCTTGGTCCCCGGCGTTCGGAGCTGGAACCTTTGTCGCCAAGGGAGCTGGAGGTGCTCGGACTGGTTGCCGAGGGCCACTCGAACGCGGCTATCGCGGGTCGGCTCTTCGTCACCGACCGTACGGTCGAGAGCCACCTGCGCTCGATCTTCCAGAAGCTGTCGCTCGACGAGTCGTCGGCGACGCATCGTCGGGTGCATGCCGTGCTCACCTATCTGCGCAACAGCGAGGTTTAGGAAACAGCCGCCAGGCGCTCTAGCCGTACTGCGGCGATGCCGCGGTAGGCGGAGCGTAGTACGGCGGCCAGTGCGCCTTTGTGCTCGAAGGAGTGGGTGACCAGGCCTTGGTCGATCAGCCAGACGCCGTCTTCGTGGAAGCCGGGGACCTGCCAGGTGATGTCGATTCGGTCGGGGGAGATCGTTGTGTACTCGAGCCAGCCGGTCAGGCCGGGCCGTACGCGCAAGCGGTAACGCTGGCCGACGACTGGTGTCTTGGGGCCTTCAATGCTGAGGAAGGCCTCGTTCCAGGACGGTAGGTCCAGTGGGGCTAGCAGTGCGGTGGCGGGTGAACCACTGATCTGCAGAGTTGCTTGTTCCATGGGGATTCACTCCTTCTCGGCGGCGCGTCGGCGGGCTAGCGCTTCTCCTGCAGGGAAGCCGCCGGCGAGTGCGCGCAGGGTGGTGAGGGTCTCGGCCACTGGTTGTCCGGTGACGAGTTGAGCGATGGTGTCGTGCAGGTGCTCTTCGACGGTGGCGACGCGCTTGCTGAGCGCTTTGCCTTCTGGGGTGAGGCTCAGGGCGAGATACCGGCGGTCCTCGGGGTCCGTGTCGCGCTGGACCAGGCCCTGCGCGACCAGGCGATCCACTAGGCGGCTGGGGCTGTTGCCTGTCTCGCAGACGAGCAATCCACCGAGTGCGTTGAGGGTTAGGGGGCCGTGGTCGCGGAGTACTCGCAGTACCTCGCCTTGTGACGGCGTGACTCCCAGCGGGCGGAGCTCGGCGGCCAGCAGCCGGTTGCCTTCTCGCTGGATCGCCAGGATCAGGTAGCGCAGTTCCTCTGCGACCTTCATGGGCTGACGCTTGCGTCGCTGGTCTTCATGGTCAATAGATTACACGACATGTATGTCGTGTCAACTATTTGGTTAGTGGGGCTTTGGGTTCTTGCTGAGTGCAGTCGCGGGTCGGTGTGCGGTCATGGCCAAGCTGACATCGGTGCTGGCACAGTGGGGCCATGAAGGGACTCATGCAGGACTACCAGCTGTCCTTGGACACCATCTTCCGCCGGGCTGAGGAGTTCTTCCCGGACAAGACCGTCCATACCGGCGGCCCAGCGCCCACCACGACGACGTACGCCGAATGGGCCGCACGGACCAGACAGCTGGGCGGCGTGCTCGACACGTTGGGCATCAGCGCCGATGGCCGGGTCGGGACGTTCGCGTGGAACTCGGGGCGCCACCTCGAGCTGTACTTCGCGGCGCCGTGTACCGGGCGAGTCCTGCACACGCTCAACATCCGGCTCTTCCCAGAGCAGGTCATCTACATCGCGAACCACGCCGAGGACGAGGTCATCTTCGTCGACCGCTCGTTGCTCGGGCTGTTCCTGCCATTGCTCGACCGATTGCCACTGGTTCGGCACGTCGTGGTGATGGACGATCTTCCGGCCGGTGCTCCCGGCGTCGAGGTGCCGGACGATGCGCGCTTCCACGACTACGAGGAGTTGCTCGCAGCCGCCTCGCCGGTCGACTTCCACGTCGAGGATGAGAACCAGGCGGCCGCGATGTGTTACACGAGCGGGACGACTGGCAATCCGAAGGGCGTCGTGTACTCGCACCGGTCGACCTGGCTGCACTCGATCGGCGTGCTCACCAACGCGGGGCTCGGGTTGAACGAGACCGACACAGTGATGCCAGTGGTGCCGATGTTCCACGCGAACGCCTGGGGTCTCGCGCACGCGGCGCCGATGGCTGGGGCGAGCCTTGTCTTCCCAGGGCCGGACATGTCACCGCAGGGCATTCTCAAACTCCTGCAGGAGCAGGAGGTCACGCTGACGGCCGGCGTCCCGACGATCTGGCAAGGCCTGTTGCCGTTGCTGGACGGGGTGGAGCTGCCGAAGCTGCGCCGGATTCCATGTGGTGGTTCGGCCGTGCCGCTCGCGTTGTCCGAGGCTTTCCGGGAGAAGCTGGGCAAGCCGATCCTGCAGGCGTGGGGGATGACCGAGACGAGCCCGGTGGCTACGGCGGCGCATGTCCCGCTGCGTGACCAGGGCCTGCCCGAGGAGGAGCAGGCGAAACTGCGCGCCCGGCAAGGGCTGCCACTGCCGGGTGTCGAGGTTCGAATCGTCGAGCCCGGATCGACCACCCCGCTGCCATGGGACGACGAGGCGACGGGTGAGCTACAGGTCCGGGGTCCGTGGATCGCGGCGGAGTACTACCGGCCTGACGACGGCGTCCAGCTGAACACCGAAGACGGCTGGATGAAGACGGGTGACGTTGCCGCGATCGACCAGTACGGATCGGTGCGCCTCGTCGACCGCACCAAGGACCTGGTGAAGTCCGGCGGCGAGTGGATCAGCTCGGTGGAACTGGAGAACCTGCTGATGGCCCACCCCGCAATCAAGGAAGCCGCCGTAATCGGCGTGCCCCACCCCAAGTGGGACGAACGGCCGCTGGCCTGCGTAGTACTGCAGGAAGGTTCATCAGTCACCTCGGAGGAAATCCTCGCCTACCTGGAGCCCCTGGTAGCCAAGTGGTGGCTCCCCGACGCAGTCGAGTTCATCGAAGAGGTCCCCAAAACCAGCGTCGGCAAATTCTCCAAAAAAGACCTAAGAACCCGCTTCGCCAACTACCACCTCAGCTAACCCGCTGCCCACCTCCCGGCGCCCACCGCGCCGAGAGGCAGGTAACACTCTCCCCGCGGGGCTGCTCCGGCTCGCGTGCTCAGTCGGGTGCCGCGAACCAGCGCAAGTAGTCGTCATCCACTTCCGGCAGGTACGGCGCCCGCTTCTCCGGCCAAACTGCTCCACTCGCGTACTTTTGGAGGGCCGGGCGCCCGTCGACGAGAGCACCTGCGACGTCGTCGAGCATTTCACCGACACTGCTCCACCAAGGCGCCGACGCCGGCCCACCTTCGGCGTACCACTCCCAGACACACCCGCGCTGGTCACCGTCTCGCAAGTCGACGTACAGCAGCCCGGCATCAGCCGCTTCCGCAATCGGCAGAAAGCTGTCCAGCCAGTCCATCGACGACTGCCCCGCAGCGTCGCTTTCGCCTGGCCGAGCGCCGGAGCCGAAGATCTGCCGCTGGATCTTCTGCAGCATCTGCCGCGTTTTTAGCATGTCCGTTACCGGGACGAGGTTGTAGAGCGTCGGGATCAGCGAACCCCGGACCGATCGATGCTGCGTACCGTTGGCAAGCTCGAGTAGCTCAACCAGGTCAGCCGGCAGCGGGCGATTGATCGCGGCTTCGAGGTAGCGGAGATCGACGGCCGTGGCAGGTGGGTTGACCAAGGTGGCCGTGGCCGGGTGGTGGACGGCGAGCCAGCCGGTGATCCGGGACCAGGACGTGGCGACGGACATGTGTCCTATCAGCTCCGGTTCGCGACAGTCGGGAGGTGGACTGCGGGCAAGCGGCTCACCGCGAACGCATTCGTCGAACCCAGCATGCCGCGCAGTCTAATCCGGGCCGAGCTCTCCGACGCGGCAAGTGTCTGGATCTCTTACAGGGCGGGGGATTCGCGCCAGTCCAGGTAGGTGATGAGGGTGGCGTCGGCTCGCAGGCGGCGCAGGCTGCGGTGGTGGAGTTGGGAGATGCGGCGGTTGAGTTCGGCGCCGACTCGTTCGGGGCGGCCGGCGGGTGAGGAGTGCATTTCGTCCAGCGCGGCGCGGATGATCGCCATCGGGAAGTCTCCTTCTCGCAGGAGGCGCACGAGGTGTGCGTCGCGGGCGGCGACGTCGAACGCGCGGTAGCCGGTGGCACGTTCGCGGGAGGGAGTGATGAGGCCTTCCTGTTCCCAGAAGCGCAGTGCCGAGGTGCGAACGTCCAGGAGGTCCGCGAGCTAGCCGATCCGCAAGGCCGTGCCCTGCGATCCTGCTCGGGGCTGCGTTCACGGTGGGAACCATGCTGCTGTGGCGGACCGGCGTGCGGCGCTACACCGGTGCCACCTCGTAGTACCGCGGGAGGTGGGTGCGCTCGGTATCGTGGCCGGATGCGCGGGATCATCCTGGCCGGTGGGGACGGGACCCGGCTGCATCCGTTGACCTTGGGTGCCAGCAAGCAACTGTTGCCGGTGTACGACAAGCCGATGATCTACTACCCCTTGTCGACGCTGATCCTGGCGAACATCCGCGAGGTCCTGGTGATCACCCGGCCCGAGGACACCGCGCAGTTCCGGCGGTTGCTCGGCGACGGTTCGCAGTTCGGGATGGAGATCTCGTACGCCGAACAGTCGCGCCCCGACGGTCTTGCCCAGGCGTTCCTGATCGGGGAGTCGTTCATCGGGTCGGAGCCGATCGCGCTGGCTCTCGGCGACAACATCTTCTACGGGCCGGGACTCGGTCTGCACCTGCAACGGTTCAACCAGGTCGACGGCGGGGTCATCTTCGCGTATCGGGTGGCCGACCCCTCGGCGTACGGGGTGGTCGAGTTCGATGCCGACGGGCGGGCGTTGAGTATCGAGGAGAAACCGGAACGGCCGAAGAGCAAGTACGCAGTACCGGGGCTTTACTTCTATTCCAGCGATGTCGTCGAGGTTGCCAAGGAGATCAGGCCGTCGGCGCGGGGTGAGTTGGAGATCACCGCGGTCAATGCGAGTTATCTGCAGGACAAGCGGCTCCAGGTCGAGGTGCTGCCGCGCGGTACGGCGTGGCTCGACACCGGGACCTTCGACGCGCTGATGGCGGCCGGCGAGTTCGTGCGCGCCGTCGAGACGCGGCAGGGCCAGAAGATCAGCTGTCCGGAGGAGATCGCCTGGCGACGCGGCTTCATCGACGACGCCGGCCTGCAGCGCTGCGCCGACGCCCTCCCGAAGTCCGGCTACGGCGAATACCTCCTCGGCCTCCTGGAGGAGGGTCTCCGCTGAACCTCACGACAGAATTCCGCCAGCTTCGGGGACTGCCGCGCCATACGTTCGAAGTATGACGAACAGCTCCACTGTGGCGATCCTCGACCGCTTCTACGCCGCCGAGACCGAGTACGTCGCCGCGGGCGGCCGCGGGAAAACCGACTTCGCGCCGGTCGCAGCGGTGCTGGATCCCGACGTACTGCTCACCGTCCAGCCCGGGCTGCCGTACAGCGGGAGTTGGCGCGGGCACGCCGGCCTGGAGGAGTTCCAAGCGATCTTCAGCCGGGCCTGGTCGTCGATCGAGTTCCTCGAGACCAGCCAGATCGTCGACGGGGATCAGGTCGCCGCGCGGTTGCGGGTGCGGTTCACGGCGCGGGCGACCGGGCGTGAGCTGGAGACTTCGCTGGTGCAGCTGAACTCGGTCCGGGCCGGGCTGGTGACGGAGTTCCAGACGTTCTACTGGGATCCGGCTGCAGTCTCGGGGCTGTTCGACTGAACGTACTGCGCGGTTCCGGGGCCGGTGGAGCCGGGTTGGAGGACGGCGGGGAGGATTTGTCGGCGCTCGGCGCTAGGGTTGCCGTCGTGGAAGCACCCCTTGCGTTGTACCGCCGGTATCGCCCGGAGACGTTCTCCGAGGTGATCGGGCAGGACCATGTCACTGTTCCGCTGCGGAACGCGCTGAGCAACAACCGGGTCAACCACGCCTACCTGTTCTCCGGTCCGCGCGGCTGTGGCAAGACGACCAGCGCCCGGATCCTGGCCCGCGCGATCAACTGCGAGAAGGGCCCGATCGCCGAGCCGTGCGGGGTCTGCAAGTCCTGCACCGACCTGGCCCGCGGCGGTCCCGGAAGCATCGACGTGATCGAGATCGACGCCGCCTCGCACGGTGGGGTGGACGACGCGCGCGACCTGCGCGAGCGGGCCTTCTTCGCGCCGGTCGAGAGCCGCTACAAGATCTACATCATCGACGAGGCGCACATGGTCACCACGCAGGGCTTCAACGCCCTGCTGAAGCTGGTCGAGGAGCCGCCGCCGCACCTGAAGTTCATCTTCGCGACGACCGAGCCCGACAAGGTGATCGGCACGATCCGGTCGCGCACCCACCACTACCCGTTCCGGCTCGTCCCGCCGAAGGCGCTCGCCGACTACATGGCGACCCTGTGCGAGTCCGAGGGCGTCACGATCGAGCCGGCCGCGTTGCCGCTGGTGGTCCGCGCGGGTGCGGGCTCGGTGCGTGACTCGCTGAGCGTGCTCGACCAGTTGATGGGTGGTGCCGACGCCGAGGGTGTGACGTATCGGCTCGCCGTACAGCTGCTCGGTTTCACGCCGGACTCGCTGCTCGACGCGTGCGTGGACGGGTTCGCGGCGCACGACAGCAAGGCCGTGTTCAAAACGATCGAGAAGGTCATCGAGACCGGGCAAGACCCGAAGCGCTTCGCCGAGGACCTGCTTCGGCGGTTGCGTGATCTGGTGATCTTGTCTGCGGTGCCGAACGCGGTGGCCTCCGGGCTGATCGAGGCGGCGGAGGACCAGGGCGAGCGGTTGCAGACCCAGGCGGCAGGCATCGGCCCGGCCGAGCTGACCCGCGCGGCCGACATCGTCGCGGCCGGTCTGCTGGAGATGCGCGGCGCGACGGCTCCGCGCCTTCAGCTGGAACTGATCTGCGCCAAGGTACTGCTGCCTGGCGCTGACGACTCCACCAACGGCATCCAGGCCCGCCTCGACCGCATGGAACGCCGCCTCACCATCACAGGCGGAGCACCCGGTACTGCGCCTGTTGCCGGTACTGCGAACTTCGGTGGCGCGGCTGGTGGGGTCGGTCCGGCCGGTACTGCGCCTGGCGGTGGCTACGCGGATCAGCCTGCTGCTGGGCACACTGGCCAGTCGGGCATGCAGGCCGTCCCGTCAGGTATGGCAGCCGGGCAACCTGGCGTGCCAGTCGGGCAACCGGCCGCGCAGGCCGGACGGGATGCTGGGCAGCTGGCGGCGGCGGGGCAGGCAGCGGCGGCAGGGCAGGGAGCAGCGTCTGGGCAGGCAGCAGGGTTTGGCCAAGGAGCGGCGTCTGGGCAGGCAGCCGCAGGTGGACCTGCGGGGCACGCTGGCTCGGCGCCGGCAGGTGGGGCTGATCCGGCTGGAGCTGCGGCAGGTGGCTCGGGGCAGGTCGGTGGGAATGCAGGCCAGGAGCAGGGGCGGGGGTCCATGAGCGGGTCCGCGCCGGCGGCTGCGGCCGCGCAGGCCGCGCCGGCTCTGGTCAACAACACTGGGTCCCGGTCCGGGGCATGGGGCGATGAGCCGACGGGCGGATCCGCGCAAGGCGGGTCGGGTGCGGCGGCTCCGAATGTGACTCCTGCAGCCGCGGCTGCGCCGAGCGCTGCCTCTGCCAGTTCGAACGTGCCGGCTCAGGGTGCCGGGCCTTTGGCGGCGGGGACGTCGTCCGGGTCGGTCGGGCTGGTTGATGTTCGACGGCTGTGGCCGCAGATCCTCGAGGCGGTGAAGGCCAAGCGGCGGTTCGCCTGGATCATGCTCAGCCAGAACGCCCAGGTGATCGCGATCGACGAGCAGACACTCACGCTCGGACTCGTGAACGCCGGCGCACGGGAGAGCTTCGCCCGATCCGGTAGCGACGAGATCCTCCGACAGGCGATGATCGACACCCTCGGCCTCAACCGCCGGGTGGAAGCGGTGGTCGACCCGTCCAGCGATCCGACCGCAACAGCACCCGCAGCGCCTCAGTCAGCCAGCGCGCCACCCTCGTCATCCTGGGACGCCCCCGCCACTTCGCCCAACCCCGGCAACGCACCGGGCAGCTACGCACCAGCCGGCGGAAATGCACCAGCAGGCGCGGCACCAGCCGGCAGCGCGCAGGCAGGTGGCAACGCGGCAGGTGGCGTTGGCGGCGGCGCACCGGCAGGAGGTGCGGCAGGTGGAGCTAGCACACCAGCAGGCGGTGCGGCAGGTGGAGCTGGCGCACCAGCAGGCGGCGGTGCGGCAGGCGGCGTTGGCGGTGGGGCATCGGCAGGCGGTGCGACAGGCGGCAGTGGCGTAGCGCCAGGCGGTGGTGGGCAAGCGGGCGATGCGGGAGCCTCGGGAGGCTCCGGGAGCAACGCACCGACTGGCGGCCACTCGGGTCCCGGCATGGGGAATGCAGCAAGCGCGCCGAACGGCGCAGGCGGCGCGAACGCGTCCGGCGCCAACGGCTCCGGAGCGAACACCGGCGGGGCAAACACCGGCGGCGCAAGCGCCGGCGGCGCAAGCACCGGCGGCGCGAACACCAGCGGTGCGAACGCTGGCGGTGCGGGCGGTCCTGGTGCCGGCGGTGCGGCCAATGGGGGTGTTGGAGCAGGGCAGGACTTCGCGTCGGCTGCTGGTACTGCGAACGCCTCCGTCGGCGGGGGTGCGGCTGGTGGTGCGGTGGCGACCGCAGTACGGGTGTCGGAGAACGCGGCGGGTCAGCTGGGAGCGGCGGGTTCGCCCACGGTCGTAGTACGGGATGCGGGGAACGAGCAGGCGGGGTTGCAGGCGGACCAGCAAGCTGGCGGACCGCCCGCGCCGGCTGCGAACCCGGCGCCGGCCACCGAGGATCGCCGCACCCAGGCGGCGAGCAAGCGCCGCGCGGCGGAGGCAGCTGTCGCGGCCGAGCAGAGTCGGCGCGCCGCCCAGGTACATGTCGAGGAAGCCCCGCTGACACCGGAGGAGGAGGCGGAAGCAATCGGCGACGACGACATCGTCCTCGAAGAAGACTCCCGCAGCCACACCGACCTACTAGCCGAAACCCTAGGCGCCCAAATCATCAGCGAAGAACCCAACTAACCCCACCGCTAGATCGGTGAGGAGACAGCAGCACGGCCTGCGGTACAGCCTCCCGCGAACGCTGACGCCTCGGCGTAAACGGCCAGCACCACCCACCGCAACCCCGCAGGCCCGGCAAACAACCGACCTGCACGCCCGCCCGTGTGTGGCGCCCGGGGCCAGCCCACAGACTGCGCCAACGGATCATCCGGCGCCGCAGACCAGGCGCGGCGCACCGCCGTCGATGTACCTCGGACGCCGCGTCGCCCGGTCGCCAGGTAGTCCGGTGAGTGCGGCTGTTGCTGGCTGCGGCCGCACATTCGCCGCCGGTAGGCGCAGCACCTCCGCCGCAGCACCACCACCGCCGGTAGGCGCAGCACCTCCGCCGCAGCACCACCGCAGCCGCAGCACCACCACCGCAGCACCTCCGCCGCAGCACCGCCACCACCGCAGCACCACCACCACCACAGCACCACCACCACCACCACCACCGCATCTCGCCCCCCCCGGCCCTTCGCCCCGGCACCTCACCACCACCGCACGCCGCTGACCGATCCCCCAGCAACAGCCGTCGGCAGCCGCGCCACCGCGGTCACCGGCCACACGCACCACGTCGATCCACTTGCGGGGTGGGTGGGGCTGGGGTTGTCCACAGGGGGTGGGGAGGGGGGTGGGCGGGGAGGTGGGGTTGTGCACAGGGTGTGGATAAAGGTGTCCACAACTTGTGGAAAGGGGTTGGGATACTTGTCGGTTTCCGGTGGGGTGGTGCCTGGCGGGGTGGGTTGTCCGGGGGACCGGCTAGGCTCGGGGAGCAAGTGGGACTGGCAATGGGATCGGACGGGAGATCGCGGTGTTCGACGGTGGCGGTTCGCAGGGCGCTGGTGGTTTCGACATGTCCAACCTGCTGGCCCAGGCGCAGGCGATGCAGAGCCAGTTGATGGAGGCTCAGGCGAACCTTGAGAGCCAGGAGATCGAGGGCAGCGCCGGTGGTGGGCTGGTGACCGCGCTTGTTTCCGGTACCGGTGAGCTGCTGAGTCTGACCATCAAGCCGCAGGCCGTGGATCCTGACGACACGGAGACGCTGGCCGATCTGATCGTGGCGGCGGTCCGGGACGCTTCGGAGAACGCCAAGCAGGTTGCCGCGAACGCGATGGGCCCGTTGGCCGGTGGTCTCGGCGGTGGTCTGCCGGGTCTCGAAGGAGTCTTCGGCGGCGCTGACGACGAGGACGAATCCACGAGCAAGCCCAGCATCGGCTTCGGCAGGCCGGACACCCCAGGCCCGACCGGCACCCCGGGCACGTCTGGCCCGACCGGCACCCCCGGCTCGAGCGACGGCTCCGGCGCCTCAGGTACGGCCGGGTCGTCCGGTCAGAACCCGGGCTGACGTGTACGAAGGGGCCGTTCAGGACCTCATCGACGAGCTTGGCCGGCTTCCCGGAGTCGGTCCGAAGTCCGCGCAGCGTATTGCTTTCCACCTGCTCTCGGCCGACGAGACCGACGTACGCCGGCTCGCGCACGTGCTCGTGCAGGTGAAGGAGAAGGTCAAGTTCTGTGAGATCTGCGGCAACGTCTCGGAGGAGACGCAGTGCCGGATCTGCCGCGACCCGCGTCGCGACCTCGCGCTGATCTGCGTGGTCGAGGAGGCCAAGGACGTCGTGGCGATCGAGCGGACCCGCGAGTTCCGCGGCCGCTACCACGTCCTCGGCGGCGCGATCTCGCCGATCGAGGGGATCGGGCCGGACGAGCTGCGGATCAGGGAACTTATGCAGCGGCTGGCCAGCGGAGAGGTGACCGAGATTATTCTGGCCACTGACCCGAACCTGGAGGGTGAGGCGACAGCGACGTACCTGAGCCGCTTGCTGCGGCCCATGGGGTTGCGCGTCACCCGTTTGGCTAGTGGACTTCCAGTAGGCGGTGATCTCGAGTACGCCGACGAGGTCACACTCGGACGGGCGTTTGAAGGGCGACGATCGATCGATGACTGAATCAACCGATAGTGCTGGCCCAGTGGATATCGCCGAGCGGGCGCTGGGGACGGACTCCGAGGATCTGCTCGAGTTCGCCGAACAGATCGCCGATCAGGTGCGCAGCTTCCTGATCTCCGTGCGGGACATCGCCGCGCAACCCGACGAGGACGGTGTCGACGAGGGTCTCGCCTCGCTGCCGTACCTTCTGCTCGAGGTGAGCCAGCTGCTGCTGGCCGGTGGGCGGCTGGGCGCGTTCGAGGACTTCGTGCCCGAGGAGCGGTTCGAGAGCGACGCGGGTCCGGACCCGGACCTCGACGCGATGCGCGACCGGCTGGCGATCCTGTTCGAGGGCCTGGACGAGTACGCCGAGGTCTTCGACCCGTACGCCGCACCGCCGGAGATCACCGTCAACCGGCTGTCCGACGACCTGACGGCGATCGCGACCGACCTCGTGCACGGGCTCGCGCACTACGAAGAGGGCCGGGTCATCGAGGCGCTCTGGTGGTGGCAGTTCTCCTACGTGTCCACCTGGGGCGCGGCGGCGAGCGCAGTACTGCGGGCCATCCAGTCGCTGATCGCCCACGACCGGCTGGAGCCGGCCCACGACCCCGAAACCGAGGCCACGGACCGCGAACTGGTCGAGGTAGCCGAAGAAGTAGTCCAACGCCGCTGACAGCCGGTACTACGAACCGCACCCGTGTCCGTTCATGAACTGATTGCCCGGCTGCCTGCTATCGACCAGGTTCGGCGGGCCAGTCGTGCGCTGGCGATGCTTGATGCGGTACTGAGTCCTGCGCTGGAGCATCGGTACTTCGGCTTCGACTCGCGGTGGTCGGAGACCGAGGAGACGGCTCTGATGGACAACGGGTCCGGGGATCAGTACGCGATTGTGTTCTCGCCAGAGGGTGCCTTTGCGCGTGGGTTCGATCACGAGTCACCGATGTCGCCGTATGTGTCCGACGACCGAAGTACCACTTGGCCGGGGCTGTTCGACGGCGTGCCGGATGTCTTCGCTTCGCAACTCGACGAGCCTGCGTTCAGGGATGAGAACGGGATTGCGATGGCCACGGTCTGTTTTTGGCGTCGTACCGGTGATGACGGTTGGCAGTGTGGACCGGTTGAGGGTGTTGAGAAGGATGGGGCCGAGCGGCTGTTCGAATTGCTTGCGGATGGGCGGCCGGAGGCGTATCTGACGTTTGCCGAGGACTGCTACGAGGTTGCGTTGGAGCTCGACGCGGTTCATCACGTTTATGCGCTGATGCCGCTCACCGAGGAGATCGTCACCGCGCTGAATCCCGAGGTCATGTTGAAGGACCTCAAGGACGACATCGCCGAGATCGGTTACCCACGGCCCTGAAGACCCGCTCAGGGGTGGAGGGTGGGGCGGTAGATGAGTTCCTGGGTGTGGCCGTCGAGGGTGCGGCTCTCGATCAGTTCGAGGTCGAAGTCGGCCGCGTCGTCGAAGATGCGGCCCAGCCCGCTCTGACCGGTGATCACGGGGAAGAGCGTCACCTGGACCCGGTCGACCAGGCCGGCGGCCAGCAGTGCGCGGTTCAGCGTCAGGCTTCCGTGCGAGCGCAGCGGCACCGTTGACTCCTTCTTGAGTTGGGCGATCGCGTCGACGGCGTTGCCGCTCAGGACGGTCGCATCCCAGTCGAGCGGTCCGTCGAGGGTGTTCGACACGACTGTCGTCGGCAGGTTCCGCATCCGGGTGACCCATGGGTCGAGTGCCCCAGATCCCGTGTTGCTCAAGATCGATGAGAGGGCTCGGTAGGTGTTGGCGCCGAGGACCAACCGCTGCTCCTCGCCGTACTGGGTGAAGCGGTGGTCGAGCCGCTCGGGACCTTGTTTGCCGAAGTAGCCGCCGAACGTCGTGCTGTTCGAGTAGCCGTCGAGGCTGGAGAAGATGTCGAAGGTGTAGGTGGCGCTCATGATGCTCTCCTGATGTCTGGGGACCGCTCCCGTTGGCGGTTCCTCACCCCTGCTACGAACAGCTCGGCCCCGATCCGACATCACCTCTCACAAGATGCCGAAGAGTTTTGGATCGATTGGTTCAGAATGTGTTACGGTGCGGGTATGGCGCGGCCGAGAGGGTTTGTGGAGGAGCGGGCGGTGGATGCCGCGATGCGGGCGTTCTGGGCGCATGGCTACGAAGGGACGTCTACGCAGGATCTGTGTGAGGCGACCGGGCTCGGGCGCAGCAGTATTTACAACACGTTCGCTAGTAAGCGGGAGTTGTTCGAGAAGGCACTCGGTCGGTATATCGAGCTGAAGACTGCTGCTGCGCTGGAGTTGCTGGGTGGTGAGTTGCCGGCGCGGGAGAAGATCCGCACGGTGCTCTGGTGGGCGGTGGAGCCGGATGAGCAGGACCCGCTTGGCTGCCTGGTGGTCAACTCGATGGTCGAGCTTGCTCCGCATGACCCGGCGATCGCCGATCGGCTGCGGCGCGACCAGGAGATCCGGCTGGCTGCGCTGGTTGCTGCGATCGAGGCCGGTCAGCGCGCCGGCGAGATCGCGGCGGACAAGGACGCGGAGAGTCTGGCCCGGTTCGTGGTGGCGACGATCAGCGGCCTGCGGGTGCTTGCCCGCAGCGGCGCCGACCGCGCCGCCCTCGAGTCAGTCGCCAGCACCGCCCTCACCGCTCTCTGACGCTGCCACCCGAACTGCGCGCTGCCACCCGGAGCGCACGCCGCCACCCAAACTGCTCGCCGCCACCCGCACCGCACGCTGCCACCCGCACCGCACGCTGCCACCCGCACTGACCGCGGTCTGGCGCTGCGGCTATCGCCCTCGCCGTCCGGCCCGACGGTGAAACACCCTTCGACGGAAGGAATTCAGTCATGCCCATTGCCATTTACGTGCTGGGGCTTGCGATCTTCGCTCAAGGCACCTCGGAGCTCATGCTGACCGGATTGCTCCCGGAGTTGTCCCAGGATCTTGGTGTCTCCATCTCGGATGCCGGGCTGCTGATTTCGGCCTTCGCGATCGGGATGCTGATCGGAGCCCCGGTGCTGGCAGTCGTCACGCTCCGCTGGCCGCGCCGTACTGCGCTGCTGACCTTCCTCGCGGTCTTCGCGCTCACCCATGTCGTCGGAGCACTCGCGCCGAACTACGAAGTACTGCTCGCCACCCGGGCTGTAGGAGCCTTCGTGTACGCCGGATTCTGGGCCGTAGCCGCAGTCACCGCAGTGGGGCTGGTCAAAGACGATCGACGCGGCAGGGCGATGAGCATCGTGGCCGGCGGTCTCACCGTCGCCACCATCGTCGGACTACCCGCGGGAACGGCCGTGGGTCAGCACCTCGGTTGGCGAGCCGCCTTCTGGTGCGTCGCCTTGATGTCCACAGTCGCGATGGCCGGGGTGCTAGCAACCGTTCCGCGGACCACCCCAGACCGCACCCACGCTCCGCGAATTTCCGCCGAACTCCGCGCAATGGCAAACCCGCGCCTCTGGCTGGCCTACTCCACAACCGCTTTGTCCACAGGCGCTCTACTGGTCACCTTCAGCTACTTCGCGCCGCTACTCACCGACGTCACCGGCCTGTCCGAAGGCTGGGTGCCAGCCGTACTTGCCCTGTACGGCGCGGGCGCGCTGATCGGCATCACGATCGGCGGCCGCACCTCCGACGAACGCCCCTTCGCCACCCTCCTCATCGGCATCAGCGGACTCATCGCCCTGTCCGTGGGGATCGCCTTGTGGGCCGCTCAGCCGGTCGTTGCCATCGCGCTGATCTCACTGCTCGGCGCCTTCGGCTTCGCCACCAACCCGGCCGTCAACACCCGGGTGTTCAGCCTGGCCGAAGGTGCCCCGACTCTCGCGGCGGCGGTCAACATCTCCGCGTTCAACGTCGGCATCACCGTCGCACCCTGGCTGGGCGGGATCGCCATCGAAGCCGGCGCCGGGTACGCCGCGCTGGGCTGGATCGGTGCCGCCATCGGCACCCTCGCCCTCCTCACCGTCATCCTCGCCGCCACCCGCCCAGCCCCGGCGAAAACCCAAGCGCAGCAACAAAAAATCACCTGCGCGACCACAAGTTGATCAGTCCGGCAGCATCGGAACAGCAAGACCCTGAGACCGGCCCAGCAGATTGCCCCGCGTCACCGCATCGCTGCCGAACTTGTCGCGCACCCCATCCAGTGCGGAATCAAGCTCGTCATTACTGGCCTTGTCGAACGGCAACGCCAGCTGCACGCTCGCCTCGTTCTCCAAGTTCCCCACCGAGATGCCGACCATCGTGATGCCCTGCTTCTCGATCATCGGCCGCGCCGTCGCCATCAGCGACCGCGCCGTGACCAGGATCGCCCGCGTCTGACCAGTTGCCTGAGGCAACGTATGTGACCGGGTCGCCCGGCTGAAGTCGTCGAACCGCAGCCGCAACGTCACCGTCCGCCCAGCCCGCCCCGCCGACCGCATCCGCCGCGTCACCCGATCGACCAGCCCGGCCAGTACTGCGTCCAGCGTCTCCGGCGACTTCGGCGACCGGCCCAGCGCCCGCTGCGACCCGATCGACCGCCGGCGCCGCCCGACCTCGATCGGCCGCGGGTCCCGGTTGTGCGCCAGCGCATGCAGATGCCGCCCCGACGCCCTGCCAAGCATCGCCACCAGCGCCGCCTCAGGCAGCATCGCGACATCACCAACAGTCGTCAGCCCACGATTCCGCAGCTTCTCAGCGGTCACCTCACCGACGCCCCACAAACGCTCGACCGCCAGCGGATGCAAGAACTCCAACTCCCGATCGGGCGGCACCACCAACAACCCGTCCGGCTTCGCCACCCCACTCGCCACCTTCGCGAGGAACTTCGTCCGCGCCACCCCGACCGTGATCGGCAACCCAACCTCGGCCAGTACTTCGGCCCGCAACCGCCGGGCGATCTCGATCGGCGTACCGGCGATCTTGCGGAGCCCGCCGACGTCGAGGAACGCCTCGTCGATCGAGAGGCCCTCGACCAGGGGCGTGGTGTTCTCAAAGACGCGAAAGACCGCCTTCGAGGCCTCCGAGTACGCCGACATGCGCGGCTGGACCACGATCGCCTGCGGGCAGCGCTTGAACGCCTGGCCGCCGTTCATCGCCGTGCGGACGCCGTACGCCTTGGCCTCGTAGCTGCAGGCGAGCACCACCCCGGCGCCGACGATCACCGGGCGGCCGCGCAGGCGTGGATCGTCCCGCTGCTCGACCGACGCGTAGAACGCGTCCAGGTCGGCATGCAGAATGGTCGCTTCGCCGTCGGGCACGAACACATGTTCGCATACTCTCGGACTGCCCGAATAGGGAGAAATCCCGAGGCGCAACGCCGGTGCGACAGGACAGAATGCGGCTCATGGACCTGTCGGCTTACCGTGCGCTCTGGCAGACGCGGGGCGTTTTCGCCCTGCTGACCGCGGCGATCGTCGCGCGTCTCCCTGTCATCGCGTCGCTCGTACCGATGTCCTTCCTCGCCAAGGACGCCGCCGGCAACTTCGGCTGGGCCGGTGTCGTAGCGGGCGCGTACTCCGTCGGTATGACGGTCGGCGGGCCGGTCTGGTCGCGGCTGGCCGATCGTCGTGGTGCCCGGGGCGTCGTGATCGGCACCGGAGTCGCCTGGGGCGTGGCGATGGCCGTGCTCGCCCTGCTGCCGTCCGAGTCGTACCGGCTGATGCCGGTGATCTCTGGACTGGCCGGGGCGTTCGTCTCGCCGGTCGGGTCGACTCTGCGAGCTGCCTGGCCGCGCATCGTCCAGGGCTCACGGCTGCGGGTCGCCTATGCGCTGGACGCGACGGCGGCGGAGGTCTTGTTCGCGATCGGCCCAATGCTGGGTGCTCTGATCGTCAGCTTCGCCAGCCCGCGGGCCGGAGTACTGACTGCTGCTGTCGCGGCCGGGATCTCGATCTGGTGGTTCGGACTGCGGCAGCCTCCGGCGGTCCCGCATGACGAGTCGAAGGGTGCGCGGCTGACCGCGCCGCAGCTGCTCTGGCATCGCCATCGGTTGCCGTTGATTCTTGCGTTCGCGTTCGCTGTCACGGCGTTCGCGTCGGTCTCGCTCGGGATCGTGGCGTTCGCGGACGCGCACGGTAATCGCCTGATCGCCGGTGGGCTGGAAGCGGTCTGGGCGATCGGCAGTCTGGCCGGCGGCATCTTGGCCGGTGCGCTGCCCGGCCGCCGCAAGTCGTACGTCTGGCGGCGGACCCTCCTCGTCTCGGCCGGCATGCTGCTCTGTGCCTTCGCCACCTGGTCGCCTGTGTCGCTCGGATTCGCTCTGATGCTGTCAGGGTGTGGGCTGGCGCCCATGGTCGCCGCGCTCTACGAGCGGCTGGGCAGCATGACGCCGGAGTCGGTCAAGACCGAAATCTTCGGCTGGATGCAGAGTGCCGGGATGGCAGGCGGCGCTGTCGGCTCAGCCGTCGCAGGCGTGGTCGTCGAGACTTTCGGCGTCCGCTACGTCTGGGTGATGGCCGCGCTCCTCACCCTCGCCGCGGCCGCGACCGTACTGCGGGTCCCGCCGCACAGCCCGGCCGACGAGCGGGACGCGGAACCCGTCGTACCGCAGACAGTGCCTCAAGAGGTCTGACAAAGAAGGTCTGCGGCCGGATCGCGGCCCGGCTGGACTTCCTCCGGGCCGCCCCGCGCGCCGCCGGACGGGTGGACCAGTCGGTGGTCGGCCCGTAGGCAACGAGAAGATCACGGCTAGAATGAGCCCGAACGACTACGCCCGGTGCAGCGCCGCACGGCGTACCGCAACCAGCGCAGGACCGCTGGGGATTCAAGCAATGAGGAGACTCTGTGGGACGCGTCGTGCACAAGTACGGCGGTTCTTCGGTCGCTGACGCCGATTGCATCAAGCGCGTGGCCCAACGGATCGTCGCGACGAAGAAGGCCGGGAACGACGTCGTGGTGGTGATCTCCGCGATGGGTGACACCACCGACGAACTGATGGACCTGGCCAAGCAGGTCTCACCGCTGCCCCCGCCGCGGGAGCTGGACATGCTGCTCACCTCGGGTGAGCGGATCTCCGCCGCGCTGCTGGCGATGGCGATCGCGAACCTCGGCTACGAGGCGCGCTCGTTCACCGGCTCGCAGGCGGGGGTGATCACCACCGCCGCGCACGGGAACGCCCGCATCATCGACATCACCCCGGGCCGGATCGAGGACGCGCTGGCCGAGGGCCACGTCGCGATCGTGGCCGGCTTCCAGGGCGTCGCGCAGGACACCAAGGACATCACCACGATGGGCCGCGGCGCGTCCGACACCACCGCGGTCGCGCTGGCCGCGGCGCTGGAGGCGGACTACTGCGAGATCTACACCGATGTCGACGGCATCTTCACCGCGGACCCGCGGATCGTGCCGGCCGCCAAGCACATCCCGATGATCTCCTACGAGGAGATGCTCGAGATGGCCGCCTGCGGCGCGAAGGTGCTGCACCTGCGTTGCGTCGAGTACGCGCGGCGCTACAACGTCCCCGTCCACGTGCGCTCCTCCTTCTCCCAGAAGGAAGGCACCTGGGTCGTCGATGCGAAGGAACTGAAGAACATGGAACAGGCGATCATCTCCGGCGTGGTCCAGGACCGCAACGAGGCCAAGATCACCGTCGTCGGGGTGCCGGACAAGCCCGGTGAGGCGGCCCGGATCTTCGAGACGGTGGCCGGGGCCGAGACGAACATCGACATGATCGTGCAGAACGTGTCGGCGGTCGCCACCAACCGCACCGACATCTCCTTCACGCTGCCCCGCGTCGACGGGGCCCGGGCGATGTCCGCGCTGGCCCGGATGAAGGACGAGGTCGGCTACGAGCAGCTGCTCTACGACGACCAGATCGGCAAGGTGTCGGTCGTCGGCGTCGGCATGCGCTCACACCCGGGCGTGTCGGCGAAGTTCTTCTCCGCGCTGGCCGACGCCGGCGTGAACATCGAGATGATCTCGACATCCGAAATCCGGATCTCGGTGGTCGTCGACGAGAACCTGGTGGACGCGGCCGTCACAGCGGCGCACACTGCATTCGACCTGGACGACGAGCAGACCCAAGCTGTCGTGTACGGAGGAACTGGACGGTGACACCTGTGAGCGCTTTCGATCAGACCGAAGACCGGACGGGCCTGCCGACACTGGCCGTCGTCGGCGCCACCGGCGCCGTCGGCACGGTGATGCTGACCCTGCTCTCGACCCGGGAGAACGTCTGGGGCGAGATCCGGCTGATCGCATCCGAGCGCTCCGCAGGAAAACGGCTGAAGGTCCGCGGCGAGGAGGTCGAGGTCGTCGCGATCAGCCCGGAGGCCTTCGACGGCGTCGACGTGGCGATGTTCGACGTACCGGACGAGGTGTCGCTGCACTGGGCGCCGGTCGCGGCCGCCAAGGGTGCCGTCGTGGTGGACAACTCCGGCGCGTTCCGGATGGACCCCGACGTGCCGCTGGTGGTGCCCGAGGTGAATGCCGAGGCAGCCCGCAACCGGCCGAAGGGGATCATCTCGAACCCCAACTGCACCACGCTGTCGATGATCGTCGCGATGGGCGCGCTGCACCACCGCTACGAGCTGGAGCAGCTTGTCGTCGCGTCGTACCAGGCCGCCTCGGGGGCCGGGCAAGAAGGCATCGACGCGCTGTACGACCAGCTGATGAAGGTGGCGGGCAACCGCGAGCTCGGTACGACGCCGGGTGACGTCCGCCGGGTGATCGGCAACGCGCTCGGGCCGTTCCCGGCTCCGCTGGCGATGAACGTCGTGCCGTGGGCCGGTTCGCTCAAGGACGACGGCTGGTCGTCGGAGGAGCTCAAGGTCCGCAACGAGTCGCGCAAGATCCTGAACCTGCCGGACCTGAAGGTCTCCGCGACCTGCGTCCGGGTCCCGGTCATCACCACCCACTCGCTGTCGGTGCACGCGCGCTTCAGCCAGGTGGTCGACGTCGACGAGGCCCGCGAGGTACTGCGAGACGCGCCGGGCGTGCTGGTCTTCGACAACCCGGCCGAGGCGGAGTTCCCGACCCCGGCCGACGTGGTGGGCACCGACCCGACCTGGGTCGGCCGGATCCGTCGCTCGTTGGACGACGACCAGGCGCTCGAGCTCTTCGTCTGTGGCGACAACCTGCGCAAGGGCGCGGCCCTGAACACGGCCCAGATCGCCGAGGTCGTCGCCAAGGAGTTCGCCGCCCAGCACTGATGGGCCATCAACCGATCGGTTGATTCGCCGTGGTCGCCGAACCGCGACGCTCGATGCATGACAGTCATCGAGATCGAGAACCTGGCGAAGAACTACCAGGCGAACCAGGCGGTGCACGGTCTCTCCCTGCGCGTCGAGCAGGGAGAGATCTTCGGGATCGCCGGCCCGAACGGGGCCGGCAAGACCACCGTGGTGGAGTGCGCGTCCGGCCTGCGCAGGCCGGACGGCGGGACGGTCCGGGTGCTCGGCCTCGACCCGCAGAGGCAGCGGCGCGAACTGCTCCAGCGGATCGGCGCCCAGTTGCAGGAAGCGGCACTGCCTGACGCCCTCCGGGTCGGCGAGGCACTGCGCATGTACGCCGCCCTGTACGACCGGCCCGCCGATTGGCGGGAGCTGCTCACCGAGTGGGGTCTCGCTGACAAGAAGCGGGCCGCGTTCGGGAGCCTGTCGGGTGGCTGGAAGCAGCGCCTGTTCATAGCGCTCGCTTTGGTCGGCAACCCGGAGGTCGTCTTCCTCGACGAGCTCACCACCGGGCTCGATCCGATCGCCCGCCGGACCACCTGGGGGTTGATCCGCGAGCTGCGCGATCGTGGCGTGACCGTCATCCTGGTCACTCACTTCATGGACGAGGCCGAGGCGTTGTGCGACCGGATCGCGATCGTCGACCACGGCCGGGTGATCGCCGAGGACACACCGGCGGCCCTGATCGCCCAGCAGCACAGCGATTCCCTCGAGGACGCCTTCTTCGCGCTGACCGGAAGGTCGCTGTCGTGAAGGGGCTGGGGCGCGTCATCGCGGTGGAGCTCTCCTTGGTCATGCGCGACCCGATGTCGGCCTTCTTCGCGCTCGCCTTCCCGCCGCTGCTGCTCTGGGTCAAGCTGCGCGGCGACGAACCCTTGCCAGGCGGTCTGCCCGAGATCGACGCGACCGTGCCGATGCTCAGCGTCTTCGTGATCGGCCTGGCCTCGCTGGTGGTGCTGCCGGCCACGCTGGCGCAGTACCGGGAGCGGCGGATTCTCAAGCGGTTGCAAGCGACTCCTGCCTCGCCCGCGCTGGTCTTCAGCTCACAGTGGGTCGCCCACCTGCTGCTGGCTGCGCTGGGGACCGTGCTGCTGATCGCGCTGGGGTTCGCGGCCTTCGACCTGTCGGCTCCAGCGAACGTGGCCGCGGTGTTGCTGGCCTGGTTGCTCGGTGCGCTCAGCCTCGGCGCGCTCGGGTTGCTGATCGGCGCTCTCGTCCCCAACGCGCGGGCCGCGACCGTGATCGGGTTGAGTGTCTTCTTCCCGATGGTGTTCGTCTCCGGCGCGATGATCCCGCGCGAGGTCACCTCGCAGTCGATGCGGGCGATCGGCGACCTGACCCCGATGGCCCCGGTGGTCGAGACGATCCGCGACGCGTGGGCCGGTAATGCCCTTTCCCCGCTTACCCTGAGCATCATGGCAGCGATAGCCCTGGTCGCCGGCGGCGCCGCCGTACGGGCCTTCCGGTGGTAGATGACTCGCGGTGGGATCGCGCCGAGCCGATCCTTCCGTACCTGTTCATCCTGCTTCCAGCCGTCTTCGCCGTACTACGGGACTGGCGCCCAGAAGCCCTCGTCGCACCGCTCGCCCTCGGAGCCTGGCATTGGCTGCTGATCGATCGACGCCGGGCCAGCCACCCGGCCGTGATGATCGCGTACTTCGTTGTGCTGCTGGCCTTTCTCGCCGTGTTGCTCAGGATCGACTCGGTCTTCTTCGTCACCGGGATCGGTGCGTTCGTCCTGGCTTTCACCTTGCTGCCCGGCTGGTGGGCGTACGCCGGAGTCGCGGCGACGGCCGGCGTACTGGTCGGCGTACGGGCTCGGTCGGGGAGTTCTGCCCGGGAGTTGATCTTCTCGTTCCTGGTCGCCGTACTGATCGCCTCGGCGGTCGGGCTGACCACGCGGGCGATCGCCGAGCAGAGCGAGCAGCGCAAGCTGATGATCGGCAAGTTGCAGGAGCTCGCGGAGGAGAACGCCGAACTGCAAGCCCGGCTGCTGACTCAGGCGCGCGAGGCCGGTGTGTTGGACGAACGTCAGCGAATGGCCCGGGAGATCCACGACACGATCGCGCAGAGCCTCACCGGCATCCTGACCCAGTTGGAAGCGGATGACGGTGCGGGCCAGCGGCTCGAAACCGTGCGTGGGCTGGCCAGGGATGCGTTGACCGAAGCGCGCCGCTCCGTCCAGGCTTTGCGTCCGACGCCGTTGGACGACGCGCAGTTGGCGACCGCTCTGCACGAGGTTGCGGACAAGTGGTCGGAGTCCAGCGTCGTCACCACGTCAGTCGAAATCACCGGTGAACCCCGGCCACTGCACGTCGAGGTCGAGGTCGCGCTGTTGCGTGTCGCTCAAGAGGCGCTTGCCAATGTCAGCAAGCACGCGCGGGCCAGTCGCGTCGGAATCACCCTCTCCTATATGGAAGACGTCGTCGCACTCGACGTCCGCGACGACGGCGCCGGCTTCGTCCCAGCCCGTACTGCGGGCTTCGGGCTGGTCGCGATGCGCCAGCGCGTCACCCGGCTGGCCGGCGCCTTCGAGGTCGAGACGGCACCCGGGCAAGGGACTGGGATCTCGGCCACTGTCCCTGCCATTCCGCCCGAGGGGAGCACCTCATGATCCGCTTGCTCATCGTTGACGACCACCCGATCGTGCGGGACGGGCTGCACGGGATCTTCGCGGGGGATGACAGCTTCGAAGTGGTCGGCGAGGCAGCCGATGGACCTGAGGCTCTGGTGGTCGCGGTGCGGACCCGGCCTGATGTGGTGTTGATGGATCTGCGGATGCCGAAGATGAACGGCGCTGAAGTGATCCGACGGCTTCGCGAACAGACGCCAGGCGTGCAGGTCCTCGTGCTGACCACCTTCGACGACGATGCCGATGTGCTGCCGGCGATGAAGGAAGGCGCGATCGGCTATCTGCTGAAGGACACTCCGCGCGCTGAGCTGCGTAACGCAGTACTTGCTGCTGCCCGAGGGGAGACCGTGCTGTCGTCAACCGTGGCTGGAATCCTGACGGCGCCCCAGCAGCAACAGCAGCGGCTGAGTGACCGCGAGCTCGAAGTACTGGGCCTGGTCGCGCGCGGAGCGACGAACCGGGATGTCGCGACGAAGTTGTTCATCACCGAGGCGACGGTGAAAACCCATCTCCTGCACGTGTTCGCGAAGCTGGAGGTGAACGACCGGGCAGCCGCTGTCGCGGTCGCCTACGAGACCGGATTGCTCAAGCCTGGCGGCTGATCCGGCCGTTCCTCTGTCAGAGCCAGTTCTCTCGGGCGGCGTGCAGGGCCAGCTGAAAACGCGTGCTGGCTCCGGTGCGGTTCATCAGGCGTTCGAGGTAGCGGAAGAAGGTCCGGCGGCTTATGCCCAGGGTGCGGGCGATCGTGTCGTCGGCGGCACCGGTGGCCAGCAGCGCGAGCAGCCGGCGTTCGATCGGCTCCAGCCGATCGTCCTCGGTGCCGACGGATGCGTGCAGGGGAAGGGCGTTGCGCCAGCACAGCTCGAACATGCCGAGCAACGCGGTGAGCAGGCTGCTCGGCCGGATGATCAGCAGGGACCGGTTCACGTCGGTGTCGCGCACCGACATCGACACGAACGCGATCGCACCGTCGATGATGGTCAGCTTCGCCGGGACGTCGGGCAGCACCCGCGCCTGCTCGCCGGCCTCCACGCAGGGCAGGATGTTCTCGGTCAGGTAGCCCGGTACTTCGACGGACTCCGGTGAGTAGACGATCCGGTAGGAGACGCCGCGCTTGAGCTGCTCGATCTCCTCCTGGTTCGGACCGGCACCCAGGTAGTACGGCGGGGTGTCGATGGCCAGGATCTCGCGTTGCGCGCTGCCCTTGATCTGGTGGATCCGCTCGACGATCGCGCTGCCGGTGACGACCTCGATCAGGTGCGTGGTCGACTCGTTGTGCACGGTCCGGCGGAACTCGTCGTACGCGTTCAGGACCTCGATCCTGGCCTGCTTGAGCTCGGACTCGCGGCGCAGCGTGAGGGCTTCCAGGCCGGCGTCCGGGGGCACCGGCAGAAAGCGGGAGTGGTCCGATCCCGACCGCCGCGCCAGCCCGGCCTGGACCAGGCCGCCGAGCGTCCCCTCGATGCCCTGGGCAAGATCCGGTACGGCGGTGTCGAGCTCGGCGACCGAGCAGGGCCCGGTCCGCAGCAGGTGCTGGTAGACCTGGATCTCGTCGTCGGTCAGGCCGAGCACCCGCAAGTGGTCGGCACGCTCCGTGTCGGTCGAGCTCATGACCCTCCCATCCCTCCCGAGCGCGCTCACCATGCGCTACCAACGCTCCAGACTAGAGCGAACCGCGAAACCCCGATGGCACTGTCCGTATCCCGGCAGGTGCGCCGAGCAATAATTGTTGTTCTGTCAGCATTCTTGTGCCGTGTCACCATCTGGCCACCATTTCCGCGCAGTCGTGAGCGAGAATTGAGGTCCAGCAGCCCGGCGACGGACCACCTGAGCGCCGCCGGGCTGCTGTTCCAATTCTGGCCCCAGTTCGCGGTCCCGTCAGCGATCGCCGTTTCGGTTGGGTCTCGATCCCGGCGGATCGGTGCCCTCGCACTTCCGTGCCATCACCGGCTGTGCCGGAGGGTGTACAAACTGTGCATCTCCATCGTGAGGCCGATGAGGAGGAGACCCCTATGTCGCAGCCACTGCGTCAGGTTCTGCCCAGGCATCGCCGGGCCTTCGGCCATGGTGCGATGACCGCCGCCCTGGTCATCGTGCCGGTGCACTCGGCACGTGCCCGGACCCGCCTGCCAGGCGACGCGATCGCCATGGGCGAGACCGGCTCCCGGGTCGCCGGTGGGATCCCCCCAGAGCCAGGCGAGCTTCCGTGGATGGTGAGGCTGTCCACGGGAAGCGATGCCACGACCGGTACCGCTCAGCAGTCGCTGACCGCCGGGCCCTGGGTGGATTCCGCCGGCATCACACGTTCCAGGCCGGCGTCGCTGTCGGCGGTTCCGGCGTACCGCAGAGGCAGCTACACCTTCTGAGTCGTGACGCACGGAGGCCCTGGCCGGATCGGCCAGGGCCTTTGCGTTCGTGGCGTTTCTCACGCCTTCGGGGGCTGCGAGCTGCGCAGCCGGCCCGGATCAGCTGGCCAGGAAGGAAGAGAGCACCTTGGCCGAGTAGTTGCCGTTGTGCAGTCGGCGGACGAAGCCCGGGCCCTGCGCCGCGATCTTCTGGGCCCGCTCGCGGTCGTCGAGCAGCTCGAGCGCTACCTCACGGATGTTCTCGACCGTCGCCTCGACGATCGGGAGCTCGTCGCCGTTGGCCTCCTGGACCCGCTGGCGGTTGTGCTCGGTGACGTGGCCCAGCACGACCCGTCCGGCCGCCATCGCCTCGCAGGCCGTGACGCCGTAGCTGCCCAGCCGGAACTGGTCCAGGACGAGGTCGGCCGAACCGATGATGCGTCGCACCTCCTCGGGCGAGACGCCCTCGATGCGGCGGTACTCCACCAGGCCGCGCTCGTGCAGGTCGTTCATTGCCTCGTCGACCTGCTCCGAGCCCTTGAACTTCGAGCTGGTGGGCATGTGCACCGCCACCGGCTTCGGCCGCTCCATCGGCGGCTCCGGGGTCTCCCACAGGGCGAGGTCGACCACCACCGGGCACCAGGTGGCACCGGGGAGGTCGTCGAGGAGGTCAGGTGTGGACACGAAGGCCGGCATGTCGATCGAGGCCAGCCCCGCGAGATTGCGGCGGACCTGCCGCTCCAGTACGTCGACGTCGGCCCACTCCTCCCGCACGTACGGCGAGAAGGGGTAGTTCTCCCGGTGCAGGCTGGGCAGCCGCACATCGCGGCCGTGCGCGATGGTGGCGATCCGCAGGCCGTACCCGGTCAGCACCCGGGCCTCGGTGAAGGCGTTGAGGCTCAGCAGCGAACCGAACATCGGCCGCTGGGCCTCGATCAGCGCGTGGGTGAAGTTTTGCCGGACGTACTCGAACTGTTCACGTTGCCACTCGGGCGAGCGCAGGTAGACCTGCTCGGGAACGTGGTGATCGGAAGGGAACCGGAAGCCGCTGGGGATACCGACCATGGTGACGGCGCCGACGCCGGGCAGCTGCCGCTCTGCCGCCCGTGCCCACAACCAGCCCTGCCCGGCGAAGTTGGCCGGCGCGACGTACAGGCGGGTGGGAGTCTCCGGCGCGGGTGGGCGGGCGGCTCGGGCCTGCTCGACCAGCTCTGGCGGCACCGGCGGCACCGCGGGACGGACCACGCGCGTCTGGACTCCGCCGAGGCGGGCAATATAGTGGTCAGCCCGGCGCGGCAGCCGCCGCCGCACCGCCTTGACCTGGGGGCGGAAAGGGCGGAGGAGCGCACGGACTGGGCCGCGGAGTGCGCGGAGCACGAGGCGGCGTGGCGCGCGAACCATGGTCTTGAGCTGCGACATTAAGAGGCTTTCGTCGGAGGGGTCGGCAACGCGGACGAGCGTCGTCGGTCCACCCGCCCGGTGCTTAGACTACCCCGCACCGGTCCACCGCCCGGTGCTCAGACTAGCCCGCTCGGTGCATAGACTGCCTCGGGAGAAGGCGCCCCGGTGGGGCGTCTCAGCCATCTGGTGAGGAGACAACGATATGAGTGCGCATCCGCGCATTGTGGTACTCGGACTCGGCTACATCGGACTTCCGACTGCCGTCGTCCTGGCCCGTGCGGGCTGCCGGGTCACCGGTGTCGACCTCGACCAGGGAAAGGTCGAGGCGGTCAACAACGGCGCCCTGCCGTTCGTCGAGCCCGACCTCGACTACGTCCTGCGCGATGTAGTGGCCTCGGGAGCGCTGGACGCCACCACGGAGACGCCGGCGGCCGAGGCGTACATCGTCGCGGTCCCCACGCCGTTCCTGGAGGACAAGACCGCTGACCTCAGCTACGTGCTGTCGGCCGCGCGGTCCATCGCGCCGAAGCTGACCGGCGGCGAGCTCATCATCCTGGAGTCCACCTCACCGCCCGGCACCACGCAGCGGATGGCCGAGGAGATCCTCGCCACAAACCCCGCACTGAGCCTCGACGGCGCCGACGGCCGTCCGGTCATCCACGTCGCGCACTGCCCCGAGCGGGTGCTGCCCGGCCGGATCATGGCCGAGCTGGTCGAGAACGACCGCATCATCGGTGGCCTCACCGAAGAGGCGGCGCTGCGGGCCAAGGTGCTGTACGAGCGCTTCTGCCGCGGCGAGCAGCTGCTCACCGACGCGGTGACCGCCGAGATGGCGAAGCTCACCGAGAACTCCTTCCGCGACGTCAACATCGCCTTCGCCAACGAGCTGTCGATCATCTGCGACAAGCTGGGCATCAACGTGTGGCGGCTGATCGAGCTGGCGAACCACCACCCGCGGGTGAACGTCCTGCAGCCCGGCCCGGGCGTCGGCGGGCACTGCATCGCCGTCGATCCCTGGTTCATCGTGTCCGCCGCGCCCGAGGAGTCCACCCTCATCCGCACGGCACGGCAGGTCAACGACGGTAAGTCGGGCTACGTCGTCGGCCGCGCGGTCGAGGCTGTCGCCAGCAGCCACGCGGGGACGGTTGCCGCGCTGGGCCTGGCGTTCAAGGCCAACATCGACGACCTGCGCGAGTCGCCGGCCCGCCAGATCGTCCGCGACCTGGCCGCCGAGCTGCCGAACTGCAAGATCCTCGCGGTCGAGCCGCACATCGAGAAGCTGCCGGCCGATCTGGCCGGGCTGTCCAACGTCGAGCTGGCCGACGCGGCCGGGGCGGTTGCCGCTGCCGACGTCATCCTGCTGCTCGTCGACCACGACGAGTTCCGCGGCGTCGACCGGTCGATGCTCGAGGGCAAGCGCGTGATCGACACGAAGGGCCTCTGGCGCTGATGCCCGCTTCGCTGCCCAGGCGTGTGATTCGCAAGGCCCGGCGGTCCGTCAGCGGTCACCGCCGGGTGCACGAGACGCCGGACTCGCAGTGGCGAGCGACCGAGCGGATCCTGTCCCTGCGCTACCCCGAGCAGCTGCTGACCGAGCCGGACGCCGAGATCGAGGCCGAGGAGGCGCCGGACGCCGAGGCCGACCGGTTCGACGCCCGGCGTGAGCTGGCGACGGCCACCCGCGCTGTCGCTGTCCTGACCGGCGCGACGGCGCGGAAGCTGGGCGACGTCCTGCCTGTCGCCGCCGTGGCGCCGGGATCGCGGTCGCTCGGTGCCGGGCTCGAGCCTGGCGACCTGCTGGTGATCGAGCGGGCCGCCCTGCAGTCCGGTCCCTGGAGCACTGCCGAGACCTCGTCCGGTACGGCGCTGCTGCTCGAGATCCTGGAGTGGGCCGCGGAGGCCCGCGATCGCGGCGCGCCCGTCATCGTGCTCGACTCCGCTGACGCGCCGAACGTCGGCACCAACCTGCTGCGCAACGCCGCCGACGTGGTGCTGCCGCGCGTCGAGGAGGCCGACCCCGTGCTCGGCCCCGTGCCCATGTCCCCGGTCGTGAGCCTGCTCGACCGAGTCGCCCGCGCCGCCGTCGAAAGAGACTGATGACCACCGATTCCTCCACCCCCGTGGAGCGCCGTGTCCTGCTGTACAGCGACGGAAACACCAACATCATCGACGGGTCGACCATCTGGCTGGTCTCGATGGCCCAGGTGCTCGCGCGGACGAACTCCCACGTCACGCTGCTGCTGAAGAACCGGATCATCTCGCGCAAGATGCTCGAGCCGCTCGACGGCATCGACAACGTGACGGTGGTCGACCCGTTCGCGGCGCTTGGCGACACCGTCCCGCCGACGAAACTGCTGTCGGTGCGGCAGGCCGCGGAGAAGGTCGTGGAGCTCGACCGCGCCCACCGGTTCGACAAGATCATCTCGCGCGGCTTCAACATCTCCCACGAGCTGGCGATCACCCGCGAGTTCGACGGCCGGTTCTGGCCCTACGTCATCGACCTCCCGGAGCCGGGGACCGAGCCCACCCCGCAGCGGCTGCGCGATCTCGAGGAGATCGCCCTGTCGTCCGAGCGGATGCTGGTGCAGACCGAGGACTCCCGGTCCTACATGGAGTACCGGGTGCCGTCGTCGGTCGGCAAGTGCGTCGTGATCAACCCGATGATCCCCGACGACCTGGGCCCGATGCCGGGCCGGTCGGCGCGACCGGCGGGCCGGCTGCAGGGTGTTTACGCGGGCAAGTTCGCCGAAGGGTGGATGACGCTCGAGCTGTGCGACGTACCTCGGCTGCTGGCCGAGCGCGGCGTCAACCTGTCGCTGTCGATGATCGGCGACAAGATCATGCACTTCAAGCACAACCCGACCTGGCGCGGCCGGATGAAGGCCGCCCTCGGCTCCAGCCCGGGCGTGGAGTGGGCCGGCGGGCTCTCCCGCGACGACGCGACGGCGTACTCCAAGACCGCCGACATCGGGTTCAGCTGGCGGTCGCGGGCGCTCGACTCCACCCATGAGCTGTCCACCAAGGTGCTCGAGTACTGCGCGATGGGCGTGGCCCCGGTGGTCAACCGGATCGCCGCGCACGTGGAGCTGCTGGGCGAGGACTACCCGCTGTTCGTCGACTCCACCACCGAATCGGTGCTGGATGCCGTCGAGCGGGTGGCCCGCGACCCCGATCTGCTCGAGGACGCCCGCAAGAAGGCGATGGACGCCATCGACCGGTACCGGATGGCCACCACGGTCGAGCGCATCCACGCCGCGCTCCGGGCGACCGAGGTGCGGCCGACCGTCACGCTCGCGAGCGGGCGCCCGCTGCTGCTCGTCGGCGCCAACCTGACGGCGTCCCGCGCCACCCACACCGTACTGCGGCAGACTGCCGGCCAGGTTCGCATTGCCGAGTGGGACCCGACCCTGACGGGCCAGGAGCAGCCCCGGCTCGGCGACCTGTCCGCCGCCGGCACTGTCGTCGTCGAGGACGCGGCGCCGTACCTGCCCTGGGCCACCCGTCGCAAGGCTGCCGGCCAGCGCCTGGTTGTTCACATCCGCGACCTGCGCACCGACGAGCCGGCTCTGCGTGAGGCGAACCTCGAAGAGATCGACGCGTTCGTGTTCCAGGCCGAGCCCGACCTGGCGGCGTTCGCTGCCGCGTTCGACGTACCGACGGAGCGCCTGCACCTCGCGCCGGTCCCGGTCGACACCGGCTACGTGGACCGGCCGGCTCTGCCTGGCCGTCAGTACCGGGTCGGCGTACTCGACCTGAGTCCGTCAGCTGCCCGGCCCGACGTCGCCATCACGGTACTGCGCGGCCTGCTCGCCGCCGATGAGCAGTTCAGCCTGCACTTTCGTGATCGGCTGCCCTGGGAGACCGAAGAGCGGTGGGTCGACCAGCTCGAGCGCTCTTACTACCGGACCCTGGTCGCCGATCTCACGGCAACGCCAGAGGTCGCCGCGCGGGTCGCGTTCGAGCGCCCCGACAGCGACCTGCCGAGCTGGTATCGCAAGATCGGCTGGCTGCTGGTCCCGCACCGCCGTGGACGGGTCGACCAGCGGGTCGTCGAGGCTCAGGCCGCCGGTGTGGCGGTCCTGACGCCTGCCGAGGACGGCGCTGCGGAGCTGTACGGGCCGGATGCGCCGTTCGACTCGATCGACGGTGTGGTCCGGAAGATCGCCGCCGCGTCCGCGGAACCGGCGGAGTTCGCCCGGCTCAGCGCCGCATCGCGGCTGCACGGCGGCCGGCACGACCTCGCCGTCGTCCGCCCGGCCTGGGCCGCCGCGCTGAACGGCTGACACCCCGGAAGCGTCAACGGCACCAGGAGATCGCGGGTCGTGCCAGGCCCGCGATCCTGGTGCCGCTCAGCTAGTACGTCTAGTACGTCAGCCGGTGAAGTCGGGGAGGCGGGTGCCCTTCCCGAACAACGCCCGGAGAGCTGCGACAGAGCGCTCGGTGGCGTGCCCGTCGCCGTACGGGTTGACCGCCCGTGCCATCGCCGTGTAGGCCGCCGGGTCGAGGTACAGCCGCTCGACCTCCTTGACGACCCGGTCCTCGTCGGTGCCGATCAGGCGGACGGTGCCGGCCTCGACCGCCTCGGGGCGCTCGGTGTTCTCGCGCATGACCAGGACCGGCTTGCCGAGGCTCGGCGCCTCCTCCTGGATGCCGCCCGAGTCGGTCAGGACGATGTGCGCGGAGGCGAGCAGGGTGGCGAACTCGGCGTACGACAGCGGCTCGGTGATCACGACGTTCTTGAGCTCACCCAGCAGCGGCAGCAGGGCCTCGCGGACCACGGGGTTGCGGTGCACCGGCAGGACGATGGTGAGCTCCGGGTGCGCGGCAGCGATGCGAGCCAGCGCGCGGCCGACCCCTTCCATCGCGGCGCCCCAGCTCTCCCGGCGGTGGCTGGTGACCAGGAGGATCGGTGCCTTCGACTCGACCAGTGCGGCCAGCTGCGGGTCGGCCAGCGGTACGGGCTGGGCGGCGGTCGCGAGCAGCGCGTCGATCACGGTGTTACCGGTGACGACGATGGTGCTGGGGTCGACGCCCTCACGGAGCAGGTTGGCCCGGCTGCCGGCCGTCGGGGCCAGGTGCAGGGCGGTGATCTGCGAGGTCAGGCGGCGGTTCGCCTCCTCGGGGAACGGCGAGCTGATGTCGCCGCTGCGCAGGCCGGCCTCGACGTGCACGACGGGGATGCGGCGGTAGAACGCCGCCAGCGCGGCCGCAGTCGACGTCGTCGTGTCGCCCTGGACGATGACCGCGTCGGGGGCCTCCTCGGCCAGTACCGGGTCGAGCAGGTCCATGATGCGCGCGGTGATGGCCGCGAGCGTCTGCCCTGGCTGCAGGATGTTCAGATCGTGCTTCGGGGCGATGCCGAACAGGTCGTTGACCTGGTCGAGCATCTCGCGGTGCTGGCCGGTGACCACGGGCACCGACTCGATGTCGGGCTCGGCCGCGAGTGCCGTCAGAACGGGTGCGACCTTGATCGCCTCCGGACGGGTCCCGTAGACCGTCATGATCTTCATTGCAGGGGGTACCTCTCTGTTTTGGGTCGGCACTAGCAGCCGCCCTACGGTAGCCGCCGCCGCTCGTGAGTGCCGCATGGCTCCGGCGGACGCGGTGGCGCCGAACCCCTGCGGGGGCCGCGATTCGACCTTGTACGCTGGCGTTACGCGGCCCCGCGGCGATCACGGTCGGCACGCTCTTTCCGTGCCCAGACAAGCGGATTGGCTGTCGAAGGCTGTCAAATGTATATTCCAGATAACGATCGGCGAAACACGACTCTTCAGTCGGTTGCACACTCGGGCGCGACGTTCGGTTGCCGTCTGTGCGTTGTTGATCACTATGGAGGACCACTGTGTCGTCGGTCATGGCGCCGATCCGCTACTCTGCTTCCCGGTCCGCGTGGCCGCCGTACCGGGCGGCGACACGACACCTAGCAGAGAGAGGCGTCGCCTGAATGAACGCGACTAGCGTCGACGAGGAGTTCAACCCGTCGGTGCACGTGTACGAACCGCACAAGGTCGGCCTACCGAAGCTGTCCCCTTACTTCCGGGCGCTGTGGCAGCGTCGTGAGTTCGCGGCAGAGATGTCGCGGACCGGGATCCGTGCGGCGAACACCAACACCTTCTTCGGACAGGTGTGGCTGGTGCTGAACCCGTTGATGCTGGCCGGTGTCTACTACGTGCTGGTCGACATCCTCAGCGGAGGCGCTTCGAAGGACGACGCGTCGGCCCGGTTCGTGCACCTGTGCGCGGGCCTGTTCGCGTTCTACTACTTCTCCGGCGCGATGACGACCGGAGCGGCCAGTGTCGTCGGCGGTGGCAAGCTGCTGATGAACATGTCGTTCCCCCGGATGCTGCTGCCGCTCTCGGCGCTGCGGACGGCGTTCTTCCGCTTCCTGCCGACGCTGATCGTCTACGGCGCGATTCACCTGATCATGCGGCAGCCGCTGAAGTGGCAGATGCTGCTGGCCCCGATCTTCCTGTTCCTGCTGACGGTTTTCGCGGCCGGGATGGCGATGATCTTCGCCGCGCTGCAGGTGTACTTCCGCGACACCACCAGCTTCCTGCCGTACTTCGTCCGGATCTGGCTGTACCTGTCGCCGGTCCTCTGGTTCGCCGAGGATGCTCCGAAGAAGTTCCAGGCGTTCATCCAATTCAACCCGCTCTACTCCCTGCTGGGTGGCTGGACCGACCTGCTGGTCCGGGGGTCGATCCCCGAACCCAAGATCTGGATCGGTGCGACGGTCTGGGCGGTAGCCGCGGCCCTGATCGGTGGCTTGTTCTTCATGTCGAGGGAGCGTGAGTTCGTTGTCCGTCTCTGAGGCAGAGAAGAAGCAGATGCAGAAGCTCCAGCCCGGTGTCCCGGCCGTCAAGGTCCAGGACGTGTCCATCACCTACCGGACCACGTTCGAGCGGGTGCCGACGTTCAAGAGCGCGATCGTCCGGTTCGGCCGCGGCGAGCGGGCCGTCCGCGAGGTCAAGGCCGTCCAGAACGTGTCCTTCGACGTCGACCAGGGCGCCACCATCGGCATCATCGGCGCGAACGGCGCCGGCAAGTCGACGCTGATGCGCGCGGTGGCCGGCATCCTGCCGCCGACCTCGGGCCGGATCGAGGTGCACGGCCGGGTCTCCACCCTGCTGTCCCTCGGTGTCGGCTTCAACGCGATGCTGTCCGGCCGGGAGAACGTCGTCCTCGGTGGTCTGGCGGCCGGCCTGAGCCGCAAGGAGATCAAGGAGCGGTACGAGGAGGTCGCGGAGTTCGCCGAGCTCGGTGACTTCATGGAGATGCCGATGCGGACGTACTCGTCCGGCATGTTCCAGCGGCTGGCGTTCTCGGTGGCCGTCCACATGGACCCGGACATCCTGCTGATCGACGAGGCGCTGTCCGCCGGTGACGCGTCGTTCAAGACCAAGGCCGCCGCCAAGATGACGGAACTGGTCAGCAACAGCCGGACGATGTTCCTGGTCAGCCACGCGATGGCCAGTGTCCGCGAGCTCTGCAACGACTGCATCTGGCTGCACAAGGGCAAGGTGATGATGCGCGGCGAGCCCAACGAGGTGATCGCGGCGTACACCAAGTTCCTCCAGGTCGGCGAGAAGGAATCCGCCTCTCTCGAGGACCTCTGACCATGCCCAAGGCCGGGCCCCACACCGGGGCACGCAGTACGGCGCCGGACGTGGGGATCATCACCACCGGTCACGACGTTGCCGACGCCCGTCTGCACAAGATCACCGCGGCACTGCAGCATCGTGGCCTCAGTGTCGAGCTGTGGGGCCTCGGTGACGCCGAGGGTGGGCCGGCCGGTGCATCCGTGCACGCCGGCCCGCGCGGCAGCATGCTCCAGCGGCTGGCCCGGACCGCGGTCCTGCCGTGGCGGACCAACGCCAAGGTGGTGATGACGGTCGACCCGGACATGATCCCGATCACCCGGCTCGTCACCACCCTGCGCCGTCGCAGGATGGTCGCCGACGTCCATGAGGACTACCGCCGGCTGCTCGCCGACCGGGCTTGGGCGAAGGGCCCGGCCGGGTTGCCGGCCCGGCTGATCGTCCGGGCCGGTTCCAAGCTGGCCGCCGGTGCCGACCTGACCGTCGTCGCCGACTCGTATCTCCCGCCGCACCAGGCGAAACGACGGCTGGTCGTCCAGAACTTCCCGTACATCCCGTTCCTCACCCCCGCGCCGCCCTCGGGTACGCCGCGGGCGGTGTACGTCGGGGACCTGCGGGCCAGCCGTGGCCTGTTCGACATGGTCGAGACCGTCGCCGCGGCGCCGGACTGGTCCCTCGACCTGATCGGCCCGGTCGCGCCGTCGGACCGGGACCGGCTCGAAGCCCGGATCGCGGAGCCTGACCTGGCCGGCCGGATCCGGCTGCACGGGCGGCAGCCACCGGCTGACGCGTGGCGGCTGACCAAGGGTGCCTGGGCCAGCCTGGCCATGCTCCAGCCGACGCCGGCCTTCGTGGAAGCGATGCCGTCCAAGATCTACGAGTACCTCGCCAGCGGATTCCCCGTCCTGTCCACCCGGCTGCCCCGGCAGACGAAGGTGATCGAGGAGTCCGGTGGCGGAGTCCTGGTGGACTCGGTGGCCGAGGCGTCCGAGACGCTGCGACGCTGGTCGGCGGACCCGGGTGAGCTGGAGAAGCTGCGCGACCACGCACTGCAGTGGGCGGCCGACCACCTGCCCGCGACCACGCCGTACGACGAATTGGCCGACGCGATAGTCGACCTGCTGAAAGGCAGGGTATGACCGACAGTCGCCCGCATGTGCTGTACGTCGCCTGGGGCTTCCCGCCCTGCCGGAGTGGCGGCGTCTACCGGGCTCTGGCCACGGCCAACCGGTTCGCGGCGCTCGGCTGGCGGGTCACCGTCCTGACGGCGGAGCGGGAGGCCTTCCACCGGTTCACCGGCGCCGACCCGACGCTGGAGGAGCGGGTGGACCCGGCCATCGAGGTCGTCCGGGTGCCGTTCGAGTGGCCGCTCCTGGAGGCCGACCTGCGCCGCTGGTCCAAGGCCCGCGCCGCGAACCCCAAGGTGTGGCGCAAGTGGCGGATCAAGCAGGACCAGGTTGCCTTTCCGGAGGCGGCGTACGGGCCGTGGCGCTCGGTGATCGAGAAGGCCGCTGAGCAGATCCACGCCACGGACAAGGTCGACCTGACCGTCGCCACCGCGAACCCGCACGTCACGTTCACCGCGGCGTACCGGCTGCACAAGAAGCACGGCGTGCCGTACGTGATGGACTACCGCGACGCCTGGCTGCTGGACGTCTTCACCGGCGACCGCCTGCACCAGCCGAACAGCCGCGCGGCGCGCTGGGAGAAGAAGCTGGTCGAGTCGGCCCGTGAGGTCTGGTTCGTGAACGACCCGATCAAGGACTGGCACGAGAAGCTCTACCCGGCCCAGGCCGGCAAGCTGCACACCGTCGCCAACGGCTTCGACCCCGACCTGGTGCCGGACGTCACCGCACGCGCCGCCGCAACCGATCGGCCACTGGTCTTCGGGTACGTCGGCACGGTGACCCCCAAGGTCCCGCTGGCGGAGTTCGTGGAGGGCTGGCAGCTGGCCAGGTCGCGGTCCGGGGAACTCGAGGGCGCGCGGGCGAAGATCCACGGCTACCTCGGGTACTACGCCCAGCCGCGGGCGGACATGCTCGCCACCATCGACGAGGCGGCCGAGGCCGGCGTCAGCTACGAGGGCCCGGTCGGCAAGGCGGAGATCGCCAAGGCGTACGACGAGTTCGACGTCCAGCTGCTGATGCTCGGCAAGGGTCGCTACGTGACCAGCGGCAAGGTCTTCGAGTACCTGGCAACCGGGTTGCCGATCGTCTCGGTGCACGACCCGGACAACGCCGCCTCCGACGTACTGCGCGGACACCCGCTGTGGTTCCCGGTCTCGGACGTGACGCCGGAAGCCATCGCCACCGCGCTGATCGACGCTGCGCACGCTGCCCGGACGGCCGACGACGGGATCCGGGCGAAGGCGCGTGAGTTCGGCGTCTCCTACCGGCGGGACCTGCAGTTGGACCCGCGGATCGAGGCACTGGCCGCCACCGTGCAGGGGGTCGCCGCGTGAACGTCGTACTGCTGACCACCAAGGCGCTCCCTCCCACGTACTTCGACACCGTCCGTGAGGAGCTCGGCGACCCGGACATCACGCTGGACGTGATCGGCTGGGTTGCGCCGGAAGCTGACCTTGACGACGAGGTCAGCTTCACCCTGATCGGCCCCGGAACGCCGGCGCCAGCCCCGAAGTACAGCAAGGTGGTCGACGAGAAGTTGCCTAAGGCAATCACTGCGTCGAAGCCGATGCGCCTCCTGCGCGCGAACCGGGCCGGCAAGGAGCTCGGAAAGGCCTACTGGGCAGCGATTCTGAGCCACCGCGACGTGCTGGACACGATCGACAAGGCCGCTGTCGTTGTGGCCCTGGACGACGGCGCGATCTGGGCCGGCTGGAACCTCGGCCAGCGCAACCCGGCGATCCCGGCGATGCTCGGTGTCCCGGCTGCCCGGCGCGAGCTGGAACTGCTGAAGGCACCGGCAGGTCATGGGTGATTCGATGACTGTGTCGCGTTCGCTCCGCGAGCACCTTCCGGCGCCACTGGCCAGGACCGCGGGAGCGGCCCGGCGGCGCCTGCGCGGCCTGCGGTACTCCTACGTGCGGCTGCCCGCCTTCCCGCCGGTGGCGACGACGCCGGTGCGGATGCTGGTCGGCCCGACCAACTCAGCCGGTCAGGGGCACGCCTGGGCCCAGGCTGCGAATCAGATCGACGGGGTCAGTGCCGTCTCGTTCGCCGTCCATCGCAAGGGACAGTTCGAGTTCGCCGACGACTACGGTGTGCCACTGGCCTGGTTCGGTCAGCCGCGCTGGCAACGGGCCCAGCAGCAGCACATCGAGAGCTCCTACACGCACGTGATGGTCGAGTCCGCGCGCCCGATCTTCGGTGCCCGCGGTTACCCGGACGCCGAAGCCGACATCACCGCGCTGCTCGCGAAGAACCTCGACGTCTCCTTGTTGTTCCACGGCTCCGACATCCGCCTGCCCAGCCGGCACGCGGAGCGCGAGCGCTGGTCGCCGTTCACCCCGGGTGACGACCTGACCGACCGCCTGGAGAAGCAGGCCCGCCGGCACGCTGAGCTGGTGCAGAGCCTCGGCCTGCCGGTCTTCGTGTCCACGGTCGACCTGCTGGACGACGTACCGGACGCGGAGTGGCTGCCCGTCGTGATCGACCCTGAGCCGTGGCACCAGGCCGCCCGGCCGCTGTTCAGTACCGAGAAGCCCGTCGTCGCGCACGTCCCGTCGAACGCGAAACTCAAGGGCACCGAGGAGATCGACGCCGTCCTCACGCGTCTGCACGAGGCGGGTCAGATCGAGTACCGGCGGATCACCGGCGTCCGGCACGACCAGATGCCCGCCGTCATCGGCGACGCCGACCTCGTCGTCGACCAGCTCCGGATCGGCCTGTACGGCGTGGCGGCCGCCGAGGCGCTGGCCGCCGGGCGCATCGTGGTTTCGTACGTCGGTGACACGGTCCGCGAGCGGATGCGTAGTCTGACAGGGCGGGATGTGCCGATCGTCGAGGCGGATCCCGGCACCCTGGGTGATGTGGTGACCGGCCTGCTGGCCGATCGTGACATCGCCACCGAGCGGGCGGCCGCCGGCCCCGGCTTCGTGGCGGAGCTGCACGACGGCAGGCGCTCGGCCGCCGCACTCACCCGCTGGCTCACCTCGAAGGAGATCTTGTGACGTCCCGCATCGCGGCAACCGCCGATGTCGACCAAACCGCGCAGATCGGCGCCGGGTCGTCGATCTGGCACCTGTCCCAGATCCGCGAGAACGCGGTCCTGGGTGAGAACTGCATCGTCGGCCGGGGAGCCTACGTGGGCTCCGGCGTGCGGATCGGGAACAACTGCAAGATCCAGAACGACGCCCTGGTCTACGAGCCGGCGGTGCTCGAGGACGGTGTGTTCATCGGCCCGGCCGTCGTGCTCACCAACGACCACTTCCCGCGCGCGGTCAACCCGGACGGTTCGCTGAAGAGCGGCCACGACTGGGAGCCGGTCGGCGTGACGCTGAAAGAGGGCAGCGCGGTCGGCGCACGCTCGGTCTGCGTGGCGCCGGTCACCATCGGCCGCTGGGCTACGGTGGCGGCTGGTGCGGTGGTGACCAAGGACGTGCCAGACTTCGCGCTGGTCGCCGGGGTCCCGGCGCGGCGGATCAAGTGGGTCGGCCGGGCCGGCGTGCCGTTGCAGGAGACCGGCGACGGCGGCTGGAAGTGCCCGACCACGGGTGAGACGTACATCGAAGAGGACGGACGGCTCCGGCCGGCCGACGAAAACCAGGAGGAGAACTGATGGTGCAGCCGATTCCGGCCGCGAAGCCGATCATCGGGGAGGAGGAGCGGGAAGCAGTCGACCGTGTGATGCGCAGCGGAATGCTCGCCCAGGGTCCTGAGGTCGCTTCGTTCGAGCAGGAGTTCGGCGCAGCGCTGGTCTCCGGCCGAGCCTGCGTCGCGACGAACTCGGGCACCTCGGGTCTGCACCTGGGCCTGCTGGCCGCGGGCGTCGGTCCCGGCGACGAGGTCATCGTCCCGTCCTTCACCTTCGCCGCGACCGCCAACAGCGTCGCGCTGACCGGCGCGACGCCGGTGTTCGTCGACATCGAGCCGACGTACTTCTGCCTGGACCCGGCCGCGGTCGAGGCCGCGATCACCGAGAAGACCAAGGCCGTCATGCCGGTGCACCTGTTCGGTCACCCGGCCAACATGACCGCGCTCCAGGCGATCGCCGCCAAGCACGGGATCGAGATCTACGAGGACGCCGCGCAGGCGCACGGCGCGACCTGGAACGGCGCTCCGGTCGGCACCTTCGGCGAGTTCGCGATGTTCAGCCTGTACCCGACCAAGAACATGACGTCGGGTGAGGGCGGCATGAACTCGGTCGCGAACGCCGACCTCGAGCGCCGGATGCGGCTGTACCGCAACCAGGGCATGCTCAAGCAGTACGAGAACGAGGTCGTCGGCCTGAACAACCGGATGACCGACCTGCACGCCGCCATCGGCCGCGTCCAGCTCACCAAGGTCGGCGGCTGGACCAAGCAGCGCCAGGAGAACGCCAGCTTCCTGGACAAGAACCTGCAGGGCGTGGTCGTACCGACCGTGGCCCCCGAGGCGACGCACGTCTACCACCAGTACACGATCCGGGTGACCGAGGACCGGGACGGCTTCGCCGACGCGCTGCGCAACGAGCACGGCGTGGGTTGCGGTGTCTACTACCCGATCCCGAACCACCGGCTGCCCTCGTTCAAGCGTGAGCTGGACCTGCCGCAGACCGAGAAGGCCGCTGCCGAGGTGCTCTCGCTGCCGGTCCACCCGTCGCTGTCCGAGGAAGACCTGGACCGCATCGTGACCGCGGTCTCGACCGTCGCGAAGGCTGGTGCCTGAGATGGCGAACCTGCGCGCCGGACTGATCGGCCTGGGCATGATGGGCCGCCACCACGCCCGCGTCCTGGGCTCGCTCGAGGGCGTCGACCTGGTCGCCGTCGCCGACCCGGGTGGTGACAAGCACGGCGTGGCCAACGGCCTGCCGGTGCACGAGAACATCGAGCAGCTGATCGCCGCCGGGATCGACTACTGCATGGTCGCGGTGCCGACGCAGTACCACACCGAGATCGCCAAGGCGCTGGCCGAGGCCGGCGTGCACGCGATGATCGAGAAGCCGCTGGCCGGCTCCTCGGCCGAGGCTCAGGAGATCGCCAAGGCCTTCGAGGCCGCCGGCGTGATCGGCGCCGTCGGGCACATCGAGCGGTACAACCCGGCGCTGCAGGCGCTGCGGGTCCGCCTCGCGGCCGGTGAACTGGGTGACATCTACCAGATCACCACCCGCCGTCAGGGCCCGTTCCCGTCCCGGATCGCCGACGTCGGCGTGGTGCTCGACCTGGCCACCCACGACATCGACCTGACCGCGTGGGTGACCCAGTCGCCGTTCGCCTCGGTGTCCGCGCAGAGCGCGCACAAGAGCGGCCGGCAGTACGAGGACCTGATCGCCGTCACCGGCAGGCTGCAGGACGGCACCGTGACCAGTCACCTGGTCAACTGGCTGTCTCCGATGAAGGAGCGGCTCACCATGGTCACGGGTGAGCGCGGCGCGTTCATCGCCGACACCCTGACGGCCGACCTGTCCTTCCACGCCAACGGCACCGTCCAGACCGCCTGGGACGACGTCGCGCACTTCCGCGGTGTCAGCGAGGGCGACATGATCCGCTACGCGATCGCCAAGCCCGAGCCGCTGAAGGCCGAGCACGAGGCGTTCCGCGACGCGGTCCTGGGCAAGGAGACGGACATCGTCACCCTGCAGCAGGGTCTGGCCACCGTGGTCGTCGCGGAAGCCGTCATCGCGTCGGCGGCCGACGGCGGCAAGTCGGTCAAGCTGATCGACGAGCCGGCCGGCGGAGGGGCGCGGGCCGCGCAGTCATGAAGGTCCTCAGCGTCGTCGGGGCCCGCCCGCAGTTCGTCAAGCTCGCCCCGATCGCGGAGGCGTTCGCCGCCACCGCGCACGAGCACGTCATCGTGCACACGGGCCAGCACTATGACAAGAACATGTCGGACGTGTTCTTCGCCGACCTGAGGATCCCGGCGCCGGACGTCCACCTCGGGGTGGGCTCCGGCAGCCACGGAGTGCAGACCGGCGCGATGCTGTCCGCGCTGGACGCCGTGCTGGACGAGCACCGGCCGGACTGGGTGCTCGTGTACGGCGACACCAACTCGACGCTGGCCGGGACCCTGTCGGCGGTGAAGATGCACCTGCCGGTGGCACACCTCGAGGCCGGGCTGCGCTCGTTCAACCGGCGGATGCCGGAGGAGCACAACCGGATCCTCACCGACCACGCCGCCGACATCCTGCTGGTCCCGACCCAGGTGGCGATGGGCCACCTGGCCAACGAGGGCCTGACGGACCGGGCGCGACTGGTCGGCGACGTGATGACGGACGTGTGCTTCCGGGTGCGCGACGCGGTCTCGAAGAACAACACGTTCGACCTGCCCGAGGGCCTGAAGGCCGGGGAGTACGTCGTGGCGACGATCCACCGGGCCGAGAACACCGACGACCCGGACCGGCTGGCAGCGATCGTCGACGGTCTCGCCGACGCCGGTCACCCGGTCATGCTGCTGGCGCACCCGCGGCTGGTGGCCAAGTGCGCGGAGCAGGGCATCAAGCTGGAGCGTCCGGGCGGTTCGCTGCATGTCCGGGAGCCGCTGGCGTACCCGGAGATGGTCGCGGCCGTGCTGGGCTCGTCCGGCGTGGTCACCGACTCCGGTGGCCTGCAGAAGGAGGCCTTCCTGCTCGGCCGGGTTTGCACCACGCTGCGCACGGAGACCGAATGGGTCGAGACGCTGGAGGACGGCTGGAACGTCCTCACGTCCGACATGAGCAAACTGCCCGAGCTGGCCGCCCGGCCGGCGCCGGTAGCCGACCGCCCGATGCCCTACGGAGACGGGCACGCCGCCGGGCGTGTCGTCACCGCTCTCACGGAGTAGCTACGTGACCGCCGACGTACACAGCCAGCCGCCCACCCCGGGGTCCTCGGGGTCGGCGGCTTCGGCCCTTTCTGCGACCGACACCGTTACGACCGACACGGTGAAGACCGACGACGCGGCCACGCCGCCGCCGGGCGCTCCGGTCAGCACCTTCCCGGGTGAGTCCGGCCCGCCGCCGGCCGACCCCCGCAAGCGGCTGCCGCGGGTGGAGTCGCTCACCGGTCTGCGTTGGTGGGCGGCGTTCTTCGTCTTCGCGCACCACATGACCAACCTGGCGCCGCTGCCGATCCACGACTTCCTGAAGTACGGCACCTCCGGGGTGACGTTCTTCTTCGTGCTGTCCGGTTTCGTGCTGACCTGGTCGGCCCAGCCGGGGACGAAGGTCCGGACCTTCTACCGCCGCCGGTTCGCCCGGATCTGGCCGGCCCACATCGTCGCGCTGGTCCCGGCGATGTTCGTCTTCTACCGGTTCGATCCGCCCGAGAACATGTGGTGGATCAAGCCGTTCTCGATCACCGTCCTCGTCTTGTCGGTGTTCCTGCTGCAGGGCTGGTCGAACGACTCGGCCATCCTGTACGGCGGCAACCCGGCCTCGTGGACGCTGTCGGTGGAGGCGTTCTTCTACGCCTACTTCCCGTTCATGCAGCGGGCCACGGTCAAGCTGAAGCGGACCGGTGGCTTCATCCTGTGTGTCTCGGTGATCGTCATCGGCGTGGCTTATCGGCTGGCGTTGTTCCACTTCAAGGACGTCGTACCGGTGCTGCCGCAGCCGGTGCTGCACTCGGTCGCGTTCTTGTTCGGTATCGGCCTGGCGATCATGTTGCGGACCGGCTGGAAGCCGCGCATCCCGGTCTGGTTCGCCTTCCTGGTCACCGCCGTCGGCCTGTTCACCCTGTGGTACTCCGGTGAGCACCCGGCCAAGGTCCCGTTCGCGGTCACGATGAGCCTGACCCAGAAGGAAATCCTCACGCTGCTGTACGGCTTCCTCCTGCTGGCCGTCGCCTCCCGGGACACCCGCGGCGGCCGGTCACTGCTGCGCAGCCGCCCGTTGGTTGCCCTGGGCAAGTGGTCGTACGCCTTCTACCTGGTGCACGCCACCATCCTGTACGCGATCAAGGAGTACCACGGTGTGGCCGGCCCGGTCGGCTGGTCGAACCTGACCTGGTACGCCGGGATCTGCGCCATCTCGGTCTTTGCCTCGTGGCTGCTGTACAAGTTCGTCGAGCACCCGCTGGAACGCAAGCTGCGGGGTCCCCGATGAAGAATCACTACTCAGTGGAGTTCCTGTGCGTGTCAGTGTTGTCGGCCTAGGCAAGATCGGACTGCCGTTGGCGGTCCAGTTCGCGGCCAAGGGTCATCAGGTCATCGGCGTCGACATCAACCCGGCGATGGTCGAACAGGTGAACGCCGGCCAGGAGCCGTTCCCGGGTGAGGCACGCCTGGGCGAGCTGCTCGCCGAGACCGTGGCCGACGGCCGGCTGCGGGCGACCACCGACTACGCCGACGCCATCCCGGGCAGCGACGCGGTCGTCGTGGTCGTGCCCCTGTACGTCGACGAGCAGACCGGCGAGCCCGAGTTCGGCTGGATGGAGAACGCCACCCGCTCACTGGCCGCGCACCTGAGCCCAGGCACCCTGGTCAGCTACGAGACCACCCTGCCGGTCGGCACCACCCGGAACCGGTGGAAGCCGATGCTGGAGGAGATCTCCGGCCTGACCGAGGGCACCGACTTCCACCTGGTGTTCTCGCCGGAGCGGGTGCTCACCGGCCGGATCTTCGCGGACCTGCGCAAGTACCCGAAGCTGGTCGGCGGGCTGTCCGAGGAGGGCGCCAAGCGCGCCACCGAGTTCTACGAAGCCGTGTTGGACTTCGACGAGCGCCCCGACCTGGAGCGCGGCAACGGCGTCTGGGACCTCGGCTCCGCCGAGGCGGCAGAGCTGGCGAAGCTCGCCGAGACCACCTACCGCGACGTCAACATCGGCCTGGCCAACCAGTTCGCCCGGTTCGCCGGGCAGAACGGCATCGACATCCACCAGGTGATCGCGGCCTCGAACTCGCAGCCCTACAGCCATATTCACCGGCCCGGTATCGCGGTCGGCGGCCACTGCATCCCGGTCTACCCGCGGCTGTACCTGTGGACCGACCCGGAGGCCACCGTCGTCCGGGCCGCCCGCGAGGCGAACCTCGCCATGCCGGAGTACACCATCGGTCTGCTCGAGGGCGCGTACGGCGACCTGACCGGCGCGCGCGTCGTCGTACTGGGTGCGTCCTACCGTGGTTCGGTCAAGGAGACCGCCTTCTCCGGTGTCTTCCCGGCCGTCGAGGCGCTCGAGTCCCGTGGTGCCGAGGTGCTCGTGCACGACCCGATGTACTCCGACGAGGAGCTGCAGGGCCTGGGATTCGCGGCGTACCACCTGGGTGATCCGGTCGACGCGGCCGTGCTGCAGGCGGACCACCCGCAGTACAAGCAGCTGACCCCGGCCGAGTTGCCGGGTGTGCAGGTGCTGGTCGACGGGCGCGACGCGACCGATGCGGCTCGCTGGGCGGGTGTCCGTCGGATCGTGATCGGAAGGTCGGTGCGTCAGTGACGCGTTCCCCGGAAGAACTTCGGGTGGTGATGCTGGTCGCGAACGAGGTCACCAACGACAGCCGGGTCCGCAAAGAGGCGGCAGCGCTGGCCGAAGCCGGAGTACAGGTCACTGTGCTCGGGGTCTCGGGGAACGGCAGGCAGTCCCGCGAGATGCTCGACGGCGCGATGGTCGTCCGGGTGGCGGTGCCGTTCACCCTGCGGGAGCAGCGGAAGGCCAGCCGGAAGAGCCGTCGCGACTGGCGTCCGCCGCTGGTCGGGTACCCGAACGAGCAGGCGTACCTGGCTCGCGCCTATCGGGTTCAGGCAGGGCTCAAGGCGCTGAAGGCCGACTCGGGTCACGCGATGCAGGCCAAGAAGGGCGAGCTGGGCTTCAAGCTCGGAGTCGCCACCCGCCTGGTACGCCGGGCCGGATGGCAGGCGGCCCGCCGTGGAGTCCTGCTCCGCAAGGGTCTGGGCAGCGGGCTCGACAAGCCGTTCAAGTCCGCTTGGCGTGCCTGGGACGGCGTGAACCACCGCATCACCTGGCCGGCCCGGTGGCGGCGGGTGCACCCGGAGGCGATCGACCTTGAACTCGCGTTCGGCGATCTGATCGACCAGCTGGAGCCGGACGTCGTCCACGCGCACGACATGCACGTCATCGGTGTGGCCGCACGCGCGGCCGGCCGGGCGAAGCTGCGCGGCAAGGACCTGAAGGTCGTCTACGACGCGCACGAGTACGTGCCCGGTATCGCCCGGTACGGCGCACGCACCCGCAAGTTCATCGCCGCCTGGGCGAACCACGAGCGTGAGTACATCGGTGCCGCCGACCGCGTCGTCACCGTCAGCTCGGCGATCGCCGAACGGTTGGAGAAGGAGCACAAGCTCCCGCTCAAGCCGACCGTCATCCTGAACACGCCGGACATCCCCGAGTCGGTCGAGATCGAGCTGGACATCCGGGCCAAGCTGCGACTGCCCGCAGAGGTTCCGTTGCTGGTCTACAGCGGCGGCATCACCGCAGTACGGGGCATTGAGACCGCGATCAAGGCGCTGCCGAGCATGCCAGGTGTGCACCTGGCGATCGTCGCCGTACCGACTCCGAACCAGCCCGCGGTCGACGTACTGCGCAAGCTCGCGGGCCAGCTCGGCGTCGAGGAACGGATGCACTACCTGCACCCGGTCGCGCCGTCCGAGGTGACCGCGTTCCTGGCGACGGCGGACGCCGGCATCATCCCGATGCTGCGGGCGCCGAACCATGAGATGGCGATGCCGAACAAGCTGTTCGAGTACAGCCTGGGTGGGCTGCCGGTGCTGGTGAGCGACATGGCCAGCATGAAGGAGTTCGTCACCCGGACCGGGATCGGCGAGGTCTTCCAGGCCGCGAACAGTGCCGATCTGGCCGAGAAGGCGAAGCTGCTGCTCAGCCGGACCGACTCGTACCGCGAGCGGCTGGCCGACCCGGCGTTCAAGCAGGAGGCGGCGTGGAGTGGGCAGGCCGAGAGGCTGCGCGCGCTCTACACCGAGATGCTCGGCCGGACGCAGCTCGAGCCGGTCCTGGACGGCAACTCCGAGGCGCCCGGACGGCGACTGCTGGTCGGCCCGGTCAACAGCGCCGGCCAGGGCTATCTCTTGGCCACCGCGCTGGAGCGGGAAGTCCCGACTATCGCTGCCGAGTCGCTGACCACCGGGAGCGGCAAGTACGACTTCAAGGTGCACCGGACCGGGACGGCCACGCAGTACCGCGAGGACTTGCGCTGGCAGCTTTCGCTGGCCGCGTGGGCTCTGCAGAACGTCACCCACGTGCTGTTCGAGGCGGGCCAGCCTATGTTCGGTCAGCAGCCGGGGCAGCTGTGGGACGAGGACGTTCCGATGCTCGACGCGGCCGGTATCAAGCACGGTCTGGTCTTCCACGGGTCCGAGGTGCGCGACCCGGCCCGGCACCGGGCGAAGTACCAGTTCTCGCCCTTCGGTGACCGGTCCGACGAGCTGACTCATCGGTTGCAGGCGGCCAACGACCTGATCAGCGAACACCTCGCGCAGTACGAGGGACCGCGTTTCGTCACCACCCCTGACTTGCTCGAGTACGTCGAGGGGAGCGAGTGGCTGCCGGTCGTCGTGGACGTGGACGAGCTGGCCTCTACGGCGCCAGTGATGGACCGTGAGGTGCCGGTCGTGCTGCACGCACCTGCGGACAGCGCGCTGAAGGGCTCGGCTTTCGTCGACCCGGTGCTGACCGAGCTCGACGCTCGCGGCCTGATCAAGTACGAGCGGGTGCAGGACGTTCCGCATCAGGAGCTGATGGCGAAGGTCAAGGACGCAGACATCGTCGTCGACCAGCTGCTGCTCGGCTCGTACGGCGTCTTCGCCTGCGAGGCGATGGCGGCCGGTCGAGTCACGGTCGGACACGTCGGGGATGACGTCCGCGCCCTGCTGCCGACCGAGCTGCCGATCGTCGAGGCGACGCCGGACGACCTGGGCGAGGTGATCGAGCGGCTGGTCGCGGAGCGCGAGGAAGCCCGCAAGACCGCGGATGCCGGACCGCGGTACGTCCGGGAGCTGCACGACGGCCGCAAGTCCGTCGAGGTTCTCCTTCCGTTCCTGGGTGGCCGCTGATATGCGGATCTTGATGGTTGCGCAGTCCCCGATCGCGGGCGACTCGCGAATCCTGCGCGAGGCCGCGGCGCTGACGGGAGCCGGTCACACGGTTCACGTGGTCGGCCGTGACGTGCCAGAAGGCTTCACCATGGAAGGCGGCGCGACCGTCGAGTCGGTCTCCCGCTCGGCCGGCCTTCGGGGCGGTAGTGGTCCCGCGGTCGGCCATGGGCAGCGTGGCGTCAAAGTGCTCGTGCAGCGGTTCGGCCGCTGGCTGCTGCTACCGGAGCACCGGCTTCGCACCGAGAAGCAATGGCGTACTGCGGCCGCTGCGCGACTGGCGGAGCTGGAGCCCTTCGAGGTGGTGCATGCGCACGACTTCAACACGCTGGAGCTGGCAGCTTCGTTCGCTTCTCAGTGGTCAGCGACTTTGGTTTACGACACTCATGAGCTGTGGTTCGACCGTGCACTGCCTGGCCGGCCGACGCCGTTGTGGCGGGTGCGCGGGCGCAAGTACGAGCTCGGCCTGGCGCGTCAGGCTGCCGTGGTCTTCACGGTCAGCGACGGGATCGCGCAGCGCTTGCGCGAACGCGGACTCCCGGACGTGCGGGTCATCCGCAACACGTTCCCGCGCCCCTCAGTGGCACCCGAACTGCCTCCCTCACCGACCGGACTGCTGTACGCCGGTCGCGTGGGTGCAGGCCGCGACCTACCTGCCGTCGTCGAGGCCGCTCGCCAGCTAGCACCTTTCCCGACGCTGCTGATGGGTTCGGTCGACCCGAACTACCGCCTCGACCTCGGCCCGGTCCAGAAAGTCCCGGAAACCTCGATCGACGGCGTCGACCGGGTCCTGCAGGAGTCAGGCATTTCCCTTGTCACACTGACAAACACCTGCGAAAACCACCGCCTAGCCCTCCCCAACAAACTGTTCCACGCCGTACGCGCCGGAGTACCGGTCGTGGCCGCAGACCTACCTGAGTTGCGGGCCGTCATCACGAAGTACGGGTTGGGCACGCTTTATGAACCTGGCAACGCGGCATCGCTAACTGCGGCGGTGCGCTCCCTAATCGCCGACTACACCAGCTACGTAGCCGGAGTACGAGCCGCCGCCGCCGAACTCAACTGGGAACACGATTCAGAGCTGCTGGTATCGGCGTACTCGACGTTGACCAAGCCGCCCGCCAACGCTTCGAACTGACGCCTCGGAAGGCCCCGGCTGGTGCCGGGGCCTTCTTGCTGTTTAGCGCGAGGCTTCTACGAACTGTTCCATCAGTTTGACTGGGTCCTTCTCGGGCTCGGGCTGGGCCAGGTCGGTGGCCGGGATGCGGGCTTGGGAGGACTCGGGGGCGTTGAGGCTTGCTGTGGCGCCGGTGAGCGGCAGCGTTAGCGACGACTTGGTGGGGTCGAGGGTGATTGTCGCGCCGGTGAACGGGATCGACGGGTTGTCGGGTTCGACGGTCAGGACCAGGCCGAGGCGGTGGCCGGCGGCGAACACGACGTCGTCCGCGTTCAGCTCGAACGTCAGGTCGTACCACTTGCCGGACTGCAGCGACTCCTTCTTCTCCAGCGACCGGTAGTGGCCGACGTCGGCGAGCGTCCGGACCACGACCGCGGTGTTCGAGACGGCCGTGTTGATCTTGGTCTCGGGGTAGCAGCCGGTGTCGAGCGCGTTGCCGTCACCCCAGCACTTGCTGGTGTTCGGGACGTTCGTCACGTTGGTGTAGCGGGTCGCCGTACCGTAGTCGACCAGCCGAGCTTTGATGCCTGCGGCAACCTTGTTGACCTTGACCCGGACCGTCACCTTGCCGGTACCGGAGACGCGCACCGGCTGGGCCAGGTCGTTGCTGACGAACACCGCACGGTCGGATCGCGGCGTCGACGGATCGAGGACGACGGCGTCGACGGACTCCTTGTCCGTCCCGGTGAAGCTGACCGGCTCACTGCTCGGGGCTGCAATGGACAGCCCGCCGGTACCAGATCCCTTGCTCAGGGCAAGCTTCGTGCTCTTCACTCCGACGGCCGGCCAACGCGCCTCGGTGGTGAAGCTGCCGTCCTCACGCTGGATGGTCGCCTGAGGGCTCTTCATCACGTTGTTCTGCAGGCCTTGCAGCCAGTAGTCGAACCACGGGTGCAGCTGCTCGACGTACGTGTCCCGGAAGGTGAACCCGTCCAGGTGCACACCCTGGTGCAGGAAGATTTTCCGCGGTACGCCGTTCTTGACCAGCTCGTCCCACCACTCGCCGAACTGTCGGGTCTTCACGTTCTCGTCGTCGAGGCCGTGTACGACGAACACCGACGCCTTCACCTTGCTCGCGTCGAGACGGTAGTTCCGCGGATCCCACCAGCGGCTGTAGCTGCCGGTCCGGGTGTCCGAGTCCTGCTCGATCTCGCCGGTCAGCTCGACACACCGGGGGCTGGCGTCGTTGCTGACGTAGTCGTGCAGGAAGCCCATGTACTCGTCGTAGAAGGGCACCCCGTGACCGCGGGTGTAGTCGTACCAGCTGGAGATCGCGGCGATCGGGACAATCGTCTCCAGCCCCTTCACGCCGGTACTGGCGACAGAGTTGGCGATCGTGCCGTTCCACGAGCCACCGATCATGCCGGCCTTACCGGTCGACCAGTCGGCCTTCACCGGTGCGCCGGCCGGGGTGTGCGCGGCAACGCGGTTGTTCAGCCAGTCGATGACCGCCTTGGAGCCGCGGACCTCGAAGTCGCCGCCGACGTCACTGCAACCGGTCGACCGGAACGTGCCCGGCATGTCGACGAAGGCGACCGCGTAACCACGCGGTACGAAGTAGTTGTCCAGCCAGCTGCCAAACACCTGCCGGGTGCCATTGGCATCGAAGTACGTCTTCGGATCCCGCGCGTAGTACGGCGAAGCCTGGATGATGACCGGTACGTCGATCCCAGCCTGCGCCGCCTCGCCCGGACGGACAATGTCGACGGTGAGCTGGTCGGTGACGCCATTCGCGTCCGAGTCGATCCCGGGCACATCGACCTGGACGCGCTCGTGGATCGCGTTGTCGTAGTCGTAGGCGGCGACGGTCTGGGTCCCCTGGACGAACGGCTTGGACGCTGCCTCCTGAGCGGCATCAATCGGTGTGGCGGGCCGGGCAGTCGCGGTCAGCGAAGCCGGCGGCACCAGTACGGCAGCCGCAACCAGTGCGACCCCGGCCCGGAACGCGGTTCTCGAACGGTTTCGAGCTCTGCGCATGCGTGTCTCTCCCCTGTAGGCGGTGGGTAAAGGCACCACAGCCCTCCCTCGACAGGGCCGTTGTGGTGGCTGCACCATAGGCAGAACCTGACACCGTTGTCTTCACTAATCCCACGCCCCCGATCACTTTCCGTGGAAAGCACGGGTAATACTTCACGCCGCCGTACTACGCCCACGCGCCCGCCACCTCCGCTCCTACGTCGCTCCGGTTCTGGGCACTCCCACCCCACCCTTGGTTTTAGCGCTCCTGCGTCGCGCGAGGTGCGACGGCCTCACGCTTGCCGGACCCCGGTCTCGGGCAACTCCCACACGTGGCCGCCAATGCACGCCCGTCAGTGGACCAGCCAATGTGCTGATCAGCTGCCAGGCAGCATCTCGACGGCGCTGGGCCGGAGCAAGCGCACTGGCGGGGAAAGGCGAAGCGAGCGGCGGTCCGCGCTCGGGCTTGCGCGATGAAGGTCGGCTATTGGACGCCGGACCTCGTCAGGGCGCCTGCGATCAGCAAGGCCACGGCGCTCTCAACGTCTGCGCTCAAGTCCAGCTGGAGTTGGGCCAGCGCGGGGTCGACCTTGTAGGCGGCGAGTGCGCTGGCGGACGGCCGGCAGTACGCCGACAGCGCGGCCGCCAGGACCAGCGTCATCCGGCACACCGTTTTGGCGTCGTCGCCGAGCTCGGGCACATGGTGGCTGATCATCTCGGCTGCCGTACCGAGCGCGGCTATGGCAGCCCGCTTGTGGTGGACGACAACGTCCACGGACACGTTGTGTTCCAGCACGCCCGCCTGCGCGTTAGCCAGATCGCACAGCACAGTTTGGCGCGCCAAGGACCGGCTGAGAACCGCAGCCAGCTGGTCGCCACGCTCCCTGGCCGAGAGACGGGGATCGACCCCGCCGGCGAGCTCGACCGACAACTCCGCGAGCCACGCCTGGAGGGCACCGGCCAGCAACTCGAGCAGTACCGCCTCGCGGGACTCGAAGTACCGCAGCACGTTCGACTTGGCCAGCCCGACCCTGCGGCTCAGCTCGTTGAGACTCACCTCGGATACCGGCATCTCGTCCAGCATCGCCATCGCCGTGTCGAGGATGGCCTGGCGCCGGATCTCCCGCTGCTCCTCGCTGCGCGCCCGCTGGAACGTCATATCCGGGAGTTTACAGACCAACAGTCTCTTGACAACAGACCTCCGGTCTCTTACGGTCATAACCACAAGAGACCAGCGGTCCGTAAAAGAGGAGCATGACCATGACCGAGAAGTGGACCGAGCGCGACGTCCCCGACCAGAAGGGCCGGGTGGCGGTCGTGACCGGCGCCAACACAGGCCTGGGCTTCGAGACCGCACGGGTCCTCGCAGAACGCGGGGCAACGGTCGTCCTGGCTGTGCGCGACGTCGAGAAGGGCAAGCAGGCCGCCGCCCGCATGTCCGGCTCCGTCAGCGTGCAGGCACTGGACCTGACGTCCCTGGAGTCCGTCCGCGACGCCGCGGCAGAGCTCCACACCAAGCACACCTCGATCGACCTGCTGATCAACAATGCCGGCGTGATGCAGCCGCCGAAGCAGACCACGCGGGACGGGTTCGAGCTCCAGTTCGGCACCAACCACCTCGGACACTTCGCCCTCACGGGCCTGATGCTGGACCTGCTGCTCCCCGTGCCAGGTTCCCGGGTCGTCACCGTCAGCAGCATCGGCCACCGCTGGCGAGGCGCCGCTATCCACTTCGACGACCTGCAGTGGGACCGGTCCTACAGCCGGATGGCGGCGTATGGGCAGTCGAAGCTCGCGAACCTCCTGTTCACCTACGAACTGCAGCGCCGCCTCGCCCCGCACGGCACCACGATCGCCGTCGCCGCACACCCCGGCGTCGCCAACACCGAACTCGTCCGCCACGCTCCCGCAGCCCTGCGCTTCCTCGCACCGATAGTGGGCCCCTTGGTCAGCCAAAACGCCGCTAACGGCGCACTGCCAAGCCTCCGCGCCGCCACCGACCTAGCCGTCCTCGGCGGCCAGTACTACGGCCCTGGCGGACTGGGCGAGTTGCGCGGAAGCCCCCGCGTGGTCTCCTCCAGCCCACAATCCCACGACAAAACCACCCAGCAACGCCTCTGGACCATCTCCGAAGACCTCACCGGCGTGAAATACCCCCAGCCGGACCCAATCGAGCGAATCAAGTAGCCACCGCGCCCAACGCACCACGTCCGGGGCGTTTTCCGGGTACGACGCCCCACGCACCCGCCACCTACGCTCCTGCGTCGCTCCGGTTTTGGGACGCTCCCACCCACCCGTGGCTTTGGCGCTCCTGCGTCGCGCGACTGTGAATCGAAGGCGTGGACTGCCCAAGTGAGCGTCGTGCACGATTGATGTCAGTCGAGTAGGTCTTCCTTGCGCTTACCTACTCGATGCCGCCACGCGGTTGGTGTAGGCGAGATCCAGGCCGTCCTCGCCCGGCTCGTCCATCGCCGGGTCACGCCGCAATCCCGCTTTGAGGGCCACGTTCTGGGAGCCTTGGTTGGCGGGCCGCACGCGCGCGATGATCGTCGCATCCGGGTGGCGCTCCGCAACCCCAGCGACGACGGCGGTTGCAGCTTCTGTCGCATAGCCGCGGCCCCAGACGTCCGGCGCGAATCGGTAAATGAGGTTCAGCACCGGCTGCCCGTGAGCACTCATTGCCTTCACACCGCAGTAGCCGATCACTCGGGGCTGACCTGTTTCGCGGACGCACCAGTATCCGAGACCTCTGTCTCGCCAATGCTGGATCCATCGGTTGACGAGTTCCTGCGCCTCGACAACGTCAGCCAGAAGGTCGGACGGGTTGTGTGCAACGGTGGCGCGGTCGCCCGCGATCGTGAAGATGGCCTCCGCATCCTCGGCCGCCGGAACCGACAGGACCAGCCGGCTGGTGGACAGGGAGGTGGTTTCCACGCCCCCGATTGTCACACGCCCCGTGGCGCGGTCGGACGCGCCCACGCCCTCTAGAGCGACGAGTCGTGGCCGTTGGCGCCACGGGATCCGACCGTTGCGCGCGCGCGGAGGGACCGGCTCCGCCGGGGTGGGGCAGGGCGATGAACGGCTCCGTCAGGTGCGGGGTCGCGAGGTAAAGATTGCTGTCGGCCTGGCTGTGGAGCACTTGCTCCCTTGAGGCCCTTGCCTGCTCAGGATCCACCTCGTGGGCGTAGGTGACCTCGGGGTGGAGCAGCTGTATCGCGTGCACAAGCAGGTCACCGGTGACGGCGACCAGTTCTTGCCCGTACCCGACGAGCACGCTCTGGTGCCCGGGCGTGTGACCTGGAGTGGCAACCACGCGCTCACCGCTGCGCAGCGGGGTGTCGAGCTCGGCTCGTTGCACCAGGTATTCGGCATTCGGGAAGAACGGCCTCTTCTGCTCGCCGGCGAGGACGGCCCAGCCCACGTGATCGGTGTGGAGATGGGTGAGCACCACGGTGTCTACCTCGGGCAGTTCGATGCCCGCCGCGGCCAACGAAGCCGGGAGCGCCCCGGGCACGGGCGCCCACGACGCCGCCGGGCTGTCGGCGGGGCCGATCCCTGCGGCGACCAGCGTTACGCCATGGTCGCTGCGGATCGCGAACGCTCGGAACTGGAGCAGCCAGCGCCCGTCGGCGTCGAGCGCGCCTGGATCGAGCTGGTCTGCCGCCGCCCACTGTTCGGTGGTGGCGCCGGGAAACGCCTCCGACCTGGGGGAGAAAAAGGGGCCTGCGCCGTCGGCGAGCGCGATCACGGTGTCGGGGCCGACCTGAACTGAAGGCGGCCTCGCATGGATGCTGCCACCGGCGCGCGGCCGACGACCAGGCGAGCTGCCTCCGATCTCACTCCCGGTCATGGGCGCTTTCCTGAACTGCACGTCTTGATCTCGTACGTGACTCGGCACCGGGCCCGAGCCCGAGCTCGTCGGCCGATCGCACGTGGCCATTCGCACGCAGGCGCCTCGTGAGGACGTGAACACCTGGCCCCTCGAGGCGGTCCAGCGCGTGGGGTCGATTGGCCAGGACGGATGCGATGGCCCAGCCCGGGCCCTCGACGACCGGACCGGATGCGGGGCCCGTTGACCAGTTGATGTCAGAGGCGACCAGGCGCAGCCCCTTGGCGGTCCGGTGGGCGGGGACGAACGGGTTGGGGTGGTTCACCTCGGTGTTCAGCACGGCGATGAGGGCAGCGCGTTCGATCGCCGGCTCTTGTCCGAGTGGGAGCAGGATGTCGATCTCGTGCAGGACGTGGTCCCCGGTGAGCAGGGCGCTGGGAAAGAGCTTGCCGATTCCCTCCGGCTTGCTCACCAGCAGTTCGTACCTTTTGAGCAACTCGCTAGGAGTCGATGACCGGGCGAGCCTGTGGGTGACGGCATCGTTCGCGCGATCGAAGGAGCCGCGATGCCGAAGGACCTGCCCGATCAGCACCGATGCGGGCACGCTGCAGCCGACGACGAGGTGGGCTAGGACGTCAAGATTGGACCACCCCGCGCACAGGCTCGGCCGGTACCAGTCGCTGTCCAAGAGCTTCTCTGCCTGCGCGAGGAAACGGATGTCGTTGGCGCGCAGCACGTCATGGCTCGACATGGAGGTGCCTCCTCAGGAAGGCCGTCTGGTCGGCGAGTACCGATTCAAGGATCGGCGGGTGGTAGACCTCGAAGTGATCGGCCGCGTAGTGCCTGCGCTCACCGCGTGGCGCACGCTCAGCGACGGTGACGGCATGCTTGGGGCTCATCAGCCCTTCGTTGTCGGAGACACAGACAAGCAACGGTGCTGTCACTCGACGTGCGTGGCGGGTAGCGGTTGTCGACACGAGTCCGAGTGCGCTGGCTGCTGTGACCTCGTTGACGAAAGTCCCTCCCCGCGAGACCGTCGAGTTCCAACCCTCCTGCGCCCCTGGAGCGCCCACGATGGCTCGCTCACCTCGCTCGCCGACGATCTTGACGTAGCGGCGCGACAGCCCAAGGATCCCGCGCAGAGCGTCATCGAGGATCGCAGGAGTCAGCCTGAGGATCGGTGCGAGACCGGAGGTCGCTGCCGCTCCCGGGCCGAAGACGATCGGGCACTGCACCACTGCGGCAGCGAGGTCCTGGCGTTCGGACGCGACTCTGACCACGTGCATTGCACCCAGGCTGGTGCCCCAGAGCGCGACCCGGGCGGCGTCGAGGTCCGGGAGGGCGCGCACGTGATCAAGGGCACCATGCACATCCCGTCGGTGCCGACGCATGGAGACGCGCTGTCGAGGGTCACCTTCGGACTCGCCGAGATGGCGGAAATCGAACGCTAGGACCGCTATCCCTGCCTGGGCGAAACCCTGCTCGTACTGCTCCAGCTTCATCGTGTGGTTGGCCCCTAGTCCGTGCACGAGCACGACCACCGGGTGGGGTCCGCGCCCTGCCGGACGCGTCAACCAGGCGGCACAGCGAGTTCCGTCGACAGCGAAGTCACTGCGCCGAGTGGGATGGTGAGGCATCAATCTCCCTTTCGGTACGTTGTACGTAAACTACGATTGCAGTTTATCGCTGTCAAGGCCGTGGCCGCGACGGTCACGTCTGGCGCGGCCGGTGGGACGATGTCTCGCGAGTCGACCGCTCTACGCATCAGATGGAGGGCCAGTGGGGAGACCCCCGAAGTTCAGCAGGGCCCAAGTTCAAAACGCCGCGCTCGTGCTGGTAGACCAGCACGGGCTCGATGCCCTCACCATGAGAAACGTCGCCGCAGAACTGGGCACCGGGCCAATGACCCTCTACGGCCATGTCCAAGATCGCGCCGACCTCGAAGCACTTGTTGTCGACGCAGTCTTCTCAGAGGTCGAGATTCCCACCCCAGCGCCCGATCCGGCGACGCGGATCGAGGATCTCTGCGTCGCCGCCTGGAAGGTGCTGCGGCGACACCCTCATGCCGCACGGCTCACCCTGACCCGGCGCACCGACGCCCCGTCTGCCCTCCGGTTGGGAGAACTCCTCGCCGTCGAGCTTGGCACGACAACCCTGACAGGTCGTCGGCTTCTGGTTGCTTTCAGGGTCCTCCTGTCACTCATCGTGGGCAGTATCGAGAGCGACCTCGCGCCCGTGGATCCAGGGGACGACGAGCGGCGGGTATCCGTCACCGAGAGCGACTACCCGGCCTTGGCTGCGCTCTCGGCGTCATCCGCACGAACGACTCCAGAGCAGCTGTTCAGGGACACCGTCCGCGCCGGCCTTGTCGGAGTACTGCCGCAGGCATCGCCAGACAACATCTGAGGCTGGATCGTCGCAATCGCGCCTGGTGCGCCCGACCTCCCTCAGACCTGTTCCAGCCCGCCCGTCTTGCTGCCGGACTCGGGTCTCGCTGGCGTGAGGCTGTCGGATCGCGCGACGCAGGAGCGCCAAAACCGAGGGTGGGGTGGGAGCGCCCAGAACCGCAGCGACGCAGGAGCGGAGGTGGCGGGCGCGTGGGTGAGTCCACCGAAGGCGGATCAGCCGGGCGTGAGGTAGTCGCAAATCGCGCGACGTAGGAGCGCCAAACCAAGGGGTGGGGGGAGCGTCCCAGAACCGGAGCGACGGAGGAGCGTAGGTGGCGGGCGCGTGGGGCGTAGTACTAGCTAGCGGCCGGTGATTCGTGCGTAGTAGGCGCGAGCGTCCTGTGTGCGGCCGGTGCCCAGTACGCGGAGGGCTTCCGCCAGTTCCGGGTACCGGTCGGCGAGCAAGTCGGCCGCCCCCTCGATCTCGCTGGCGGAGGCGACGTCGCGCAGTACCGACTGAATTGTTGCTACCGGATCGATCGAGGCGGCCGGTGCCGCGGGGGCCGGTACGGCGTGGTCGACGGTGAGGGTCGTCCGCTGCAATCCGCGGATCTCCTCGAGTCTGCGCTCCTGCTCGGCCGGCGACAGGTTGCTCCACCCCGGCTGGCTCGCCGTGGCCTCCAGTTCGTGGAGCCGCATCAGCACGGCCGGGTTGCTGATCTTGGCCCGCTGGCCGGACATCAGCTGTGACAGCATCGGCGCGGACAGGCCGAGTACGCCGGCGAGCTGGACCTGGGAGTAGCCGAGCTCATCGAGCAGCCGGCGGAAGCGGTCGCCCAGGGGCTCGCCGTACCACTCGTACTGGAGCTTGCGGTTCCGGTCGTAGAGATCGCTCACAGACGACTCCGGATTGCGGTTTGCAAATTGCAAATGCAAACGGTAGGTTTCTGCACATTCGCCCCTCGATGCCTCTGGAGACGCCATGATACGCCGCCTGGCCGCACTGGCTGCGCTACCCGTCCTGACCGTGACGTTCGCGTTCGGAAATGCCTCGACGGCCGCTGCCGAGGGTGAGCTGTCGCCGGTGATGGTGGTGCTGGACTCCTCGGGCTCGATGACGGCGCGGGACGTCGGCGGCAGCGGGACCAGGATGGATGCGGCCAAGCGCGCCGTCTCCTCGATGGTCGACGGGCTGCCTCCGCAGGCTCCGGTCGGGCTGGCGATCTACGGCGCCGGGACCGGGTCGAGCGGCGCCGAGAAGGCCGCGGGTTGCAAGGATGTCCGGGTCGTCCAGCCGGTCAAGGCGGTCGACAAGGCGGCCCTCAAGAGCGCGGTGATCGCGACGAAGGCCAGCGGTTACACGCCGATCGGCCACTCGCTCCGAGTCGCGGCCGCTCAGCTACCCACGGAGGGGCAGCGCTCGATCGTGCTGGTCTCCGACGGCGAGGACACCTGCGCGCCGCCGCAACCTTGCGAGGTGGCGAAGGAGCTCCACAAGCAGGGCGTCGACCTGCATGTCCACGCGATCGGCTTCCGGGTCGACGCGAAGGCGCGGGCGCAACTCGCCTGCATCGCGCAGAGCACCGGCGGGACCTATCACGATGCGGCCGACGCCAACTCGCTGCTCGGCGTACTGGGCCGGGTGACCGATCGCGCGCTGCGGCACTACGAGCCGACCGGATTGCCGATCACCGGGACGGGCGATCCGTTCACCGCGCCGACGATGACGCCCGGCCAGTACCTCGACACCCTGGACCCGGTCGAGGAACGCTTCTACGCGGCCGAGTTGAAGGCCGGCGAGACCGCGTACTTCGCGGCGACGGCGGTCTTCCCGCGGGGGAATCCGCGCGGGCTCGAGGTCCTCGACATCAGGATCACCGGACCGGGCGGAGCGGACTGCTACCACCGCGAGCGTGAACTGCACACCCGGGCGAAGGACGACGGCGGCGCGCTGACCACGGTCCTCACCTGGAACGGGTTGGTCTCCGGATCGTCGAAGCCCAAGGACTGCAGCGTTCCCGGCAAGTACGTCTTCCGGGTCACCCGCGACGCGAAGGACGGCACCGACCGCGTACCGATGGAGCTGCAGCTGCGCATCGAGCCGCCGGTGACCGGCAGCCTCGGTGAGCCCGCGCAGACCGGCCTCGTCAGCTTCGCGCAGGAGCCGGCCGGCGGTATTCGCCCGATCCGCGGCGGTGGGTCGTTCAACGAGGCGACCACGCTGGCGGGCTCCGTCCGGTACGGCGAAACGATCTACAACGGCGAAGAGCTGTTCTACCGCGTGAAGCTGGAGTGGGGTCAGGGCCTCGCGTACCGGGTCACCTACGGCGCCGTACCGGACGCACCGACGACCAACATCCGTACCGGCCTGTTCAGCCCGGTCCGCTCGGAGATGAAGTTCGACACGACGGCCTACACCGGTACGACGAGCATCCTGCCGTCAGCCGGCAAGGTGATCGCCACCCCGCGCGTCACCTACCTGAACCGCAACGCCAACACCCCGATCGTCCGCCGGGCCAGCGTCAACGGCTGGTACTACGTCGTGGTCAAGCTCGGCAGCCCCGTCGGCGACAAGCAGCCGGGCGGCGTACCGATCACCATTGACGTAGCGGTCGCCGGCGACCAGGCAGCCGGTCCGGCGTACGGCGCCGCGACGGGTGAGACTCCGGCGCCGAGCTCAACTCCGTCAACCACTGCGAGCGAGCCGACCCCATCCAGCTCCAGTACTCCGGCGGCTGGCCAGGGCTCCGGCGACGACACCAAGCCGGTGGCGGCCGAGACCTCCTCGTCGCTGCCCTGGATCCTCCTCGGCGCCGTCGTTCTCCTGGTGATCGCGGTCGCCGTGGCGCTGGTACTACGCCGCCGCAAGCCCCCCACACCTCCGACCTACCCGCCCTACCAGAACGGCTCAGGCCAGAACGGCCCCGGCCAAGGCTGGTCTAGGCCTTGACCCATCGATAGGACGCTCCTTGCTGACGGCACACAACCCGTGTGCCGTCAGCAGCCGTCTCCCCAGCCCCGACTTCCTGCCACCCACACGCCCCGCCCACTTTCACCGCAGCATTAGGCGCGGGCGTCATACCGGTAGTCCTACTAGTTGCCGAAGGCGACGATTGCCCGGACTGCGACGGCTGCCCGGCCGGCGGCGTCGACGTCTGCCCCGGCGACTGCCCGGGCCCCGAAGGCTTACCCGACGGCACGCCATCCAATGCCAACACCCCAACCACAGCAGCCGCCACAACCACCACACCACCCACCACAACCCAACCCCATCGCCGCCCCTCAACCGCCCGACCCGCAGACGACTCGGACAGCACGGCCAGCTCAGGCGATGAATTCTGCTCGGTCGGTTGGTTGTGTGGGGATGGCTGGGTCGGTTCGGGTGCTTCGCTTGGTAGTGGGTGATGTGACGCGGCCAGCGTGCGCGGGACCGCGGGTGGTGCTGGCGGAGTGAGGGCTTCGTGAGGAGCGGATTGGGCGGCGACCAGGGTGGCGTAGGGCTCGGGGAGGGGCGGGAGTTGGTCGAAGACCTCGATGGGCTCTCCGTCGGGCGTGAGCGCGGGGAGTTCCAGCGGTTCTGCCAGCACAGGCGCCAGAGCCGCCAACGCGTCCTTGGCCGAGCGGGTTCGATCCGCCGCCTCGGGATGCATGAGTTCCTCGACGACCTTCCAGACAACGCTTGCGTCGGCCGCGTTCGAAGGCCGGCTAGGCGGTGGGCCGCCGGCGGGAGGTTCTTCGCCAGTGAGGAGTTGCCAGCCCGTGACGCCCACGGCGTACAGGTCCTGGCTGATGGACGGCGGTTGACCGGCGAGCGCTTCGGGTGCCACATAGCCCGGCGTACCGACGATCGCGCCGTGCTGGGTGAGACGCGGTTCGCCGAGCGACAAGGCGATGCCGAAATCGCTCAGCCGCAGTACGGGACGTCCGGTACCAGTGGCTTCGAGCAACAAGTTCGCGGGCTTGACGTCCCGGTGCACCAACCCCGCCGCATGCACCTGATCAAGCGCACCGAGCAACTGCGCCAACAGCTCCGCCGCATACCGCTCCGGCAACGCCCCGAAGTCGGCCAGCAGACAGCTCACCGAACCGCCGCCGACCAGATCCATCGCCAGCAACGCCTGATCGTCCTCAGCCGCCCAGCTGTACGGACTCAACACATGCGGATGATCCAGCCGAAGACCCTGCTCCCGAACAAACCGCAACAACGCCCCAGCATGCCGCTGCCGAAGCACCTTGGCCGCACAGACGCGCTCCAACCGCCGATCCCAAGCCCGCCAAACGGTCCCGTTCCCACCCGCCCCCACCGGATCGACCAGCTCGAACCGGCCGGCAAACACGTCCGCCACCCCACACCTCCGCTCCACCGCCTCGGCCACCCCGACGATAGAGCCAACCACCCACAGACCAGAAAGCCGCCTACTGTCCGGCCAGCTGGGCCACGACCGGCGCGAGGGTGTCGGCGAAGTCGGCGCCGATGACGAAGTACGAGAAGCCGATCTCCTCGCGGCGGCGCTGGATTTCTTCGGCGGCTGCCGCGGGGTCGCTGGGAAGGATGACGAGCGAGTCGGCCGCGCGGAGCGCCGCGGTGTCGAGGTTGGGCGGCGCCATGAACGGAGCGACACCGTCGCCGACGGCGGCAATGTGCTGGGCGAGTTCCATGTCCGTGCGGCCGGCGAAGTCGCGGACCCGTTGCGTGGTTTCGGCCCGATCGTCGTCCGCTGGGAGTACGAACGTGACGGCGTCAGCGACTTCGAGCGCCAGCGCCTGCGACTTCGGTCCGCTCACTGCCATCACCACCGGCGTGTGCCGGTCGGGGCCGTCGTACTTCCGCAGGGCGGCCACGGTCTCGCGCATCCTGCTCCGACGCTCGGTTAGGGAGACGGCAGGCAGACCCAGCTCGACTTCGATGCCGGGGCGGCCGGCGCCGATGCCCATTTCGAACCGGCCTTCGGTGAGTACTGACAGGGAGTGGGCCTCCCACGCTGTGCTCGATGGTTCGCGCAGCGCAGCGGCATAGACCCAGGAGCCGATCCGCAGGTCAGTGAGCGCGGCCGCGGTTGCCAGCGTGGGGCCGAGTGCGGGTTGCCAGGTAGGAACGTCGGGCATCAGCACCGTGGAGTAACCGTTGTCGGCGATGCGGCGCACGCGGTCGCGCCACGTCGGCAGATCAGAAGTGATCGGTGCTACGACCCCGAAACGGAATGGCTTGGTGACTCGCGTCGCCTGGTCGTTCATCGTGGTTCTCCTCGAGTCGGGGACCCTCTTCGGGCCCGGTTGCTCTCTCCACGAACCCGCCACCCAGGATCCGACAACCCCGGCCAAGAATATTTCTATCTGACGAGGTGGAGGTGGATATCGGCTACTGCGATGTCCACCCGCTGGCCCCAGGTCAGGGTGAGGGTGTCGGATTCGATGCCGTCGCCGAAGATGACCAGGTCGGCTTCGGCGGTGATGGTGAGGTGGTCGGAGGCGGTGAGGAGGCCTTCGGTGTTGCTGGTGCCGGTGGCGGGGGAGGGCCAGGCTTCTCGGACGAACCAGCAGAGGGCCGGGTCGGTCGGGGATGGCAGGCGCAAGGCGCTGTGGCGTTCTTGCCAGGCTGAGCGGCACCAGCCGGTGGAGCCTGTTCCGGTGCCTACCAGCAGGCCTGACGAGGACTGTCGTTCCTCCAGGCCCTCCGGTGACGCCAACCGGTAGCGGGCTGACTGATGGGTGCGGTGGCCGATGTAGAGCTCGTTCAGGGCGAGTAGGCGTTGGCCGTCGTCGGTGGTGGCCGCGACCATGGTTCGTTCTTCGACATCCCGCCGAGCCAGCAGGTCCGGTACTGCGGCCGGCTCGTGCGGCACCAGGACGCCGGGGTTCCAGCCGGGTTCGGGGTTGACGCCGATCACCGGTTGGCCGTCCAGGTACTTCGCCACGTTCGCGACCAACCCGTCCTGGCCGACCGCGATCACCACATCCTCGGGACCGAAGACGAACCGGTCGAGGTCGTTGCGTTCGGCAACAGCTCGGCGCCAGTCGAGCGGGATGGCGGCCGACACCGTGGCGAGCGCTTCCTGCTGAGCCTGATGCCGGGCGTCCAAGGCGGCCAGGTCGCGACCCCGGCTGGTCAGGAAGAAGCCGGCTTGTTGCCGCGTACCGTGCCGGGCGACCAACTCGGTGAGTTCGGTCGCCCGGTGTACCACGACCGCCCGGGGAGGCAGGCTCATACGGAACCACCCGTTGCCGAGCCCGAGGTCAGCTTGGTGAGGAGCGGGGTCAGCAGGTCCGGGGTCAGGTTGAGGGTGCCGATGTCCGGCAGGGCGCCCTGCTTGATCGCCATCGCCAGAATCATCCCCTGGTCGAGCTCGGCGTACGCGTCCAGCAAGGCCTTCTCGGCCGCGGCTTCCGCGGCGCCCAGGACGCGTTTCGCGTCGGCATCGGCCTCCGCCAGCAACCGCCGGCGTCCGGCCGAAGCCTCGGTCTCGATCCGCCCCGCGGCCGCCGCCTCGGTCGCGCGCTGCCGTTCGTTCTGACCCTTCTGGGTGACCAGTTGCTCCTCGCGCCGAGCCAGCTCGATCTGGTTCTGCAGCTCGTTCTCCGCGATCGACCGCTCCCGCTCGACCGCCATCGCCCGCCGCTCGTACGTCGCCTTGTCGGCCGCCTGCTGCACCATCTCGCGAGTGGGAGTCTGCAGCGCTCGCTCGACATCACTTTCAGCCCGTACTGCGACCACGCGCACATCCTCGACCCCGATGCCCAGCCCGGTGAGTCGCTGGTCGTCACGCAATCCACTGCTCATCGCCAGCCGCAGCGACGCCATGCCCTCGGACAAAGCCTGCGTGAGCGACAGGCCGGCCAGCAGATCCAAAGCTGTCTGCTGAGCCAGCTCGGTCAGCAATCCACCAAGCTGCTCCAGTGGAGTCGCACGCCAAAGCCCTGTGTCGGGGTCGATCCCGAAGTCGAGCCGCGTCGACGCGAGTGCCGGATCGGTCACCCGGTACGTGACAGTCGCCTGGACCACCACATCCTGGAAGTCCAGCGTCCGCCCGTGGAACAGCAGCGGCTGCTCGCGGTCGTCGATCGGCACCTCGCTCAGCGATGAGTTCAGCGCCCGGAACCAGAACGCCTGTCCCGCCCCGTCGTGCACCAGCTTGCCGTTGCGCAGGTGCCGCACGTGTGTCGTCGGGTTCGCCCGCAAGTGGCTGATGAACCGGAACCGGGTGATGTCTGCCATCGAAACTCTCCTGTCGTCGCCACCTTCGCCGGTGGCCTCGAGCCTTTGTCGTCATTTTGACGATAATGGATCGGATGGCTTTTCGTCAAGGTGACGATTAGAGTGAGCTGCCATGGACTACGAGCCCCTCGGGGTAGCCGCCGACCTCGTCATCCTGACCGTCCGCGACGGGACCTTGCAGGTACTCCTGATCCGCCGCGGCATCGCGCCGTACCGGGGCCGGTGGGCCTTGCCGGGTGGGTTCGTGCGCCCCAAGGAAGACCTCGCCGAGACCGCGCGGCGCGAACTGGCCGAGGAGACCGGCCTGGTGTCCGAGCGGATCCATCTCGAGCAGATCGCCACGTACGGCGAACCGGGCCGTGACCCGCGGGGCCGGGTGATCAGCGTTGCCTACCTCGCGCTGGTGCCCGACCTACCGACGCCGGTGGCAGGTACGGATGCCGCGTCGGCCTCATGGGTGACGGTGGCGGAGGTGCTCGACGATCCGGAGCGGCTCGCGTTCGACCATCACCGGATCCTCACGGACGCGGTCGAACGAGCGCGGGCCAAGCTGGAGTACTCGCCACTCGCCGCCGCGTTCTGCCCGGACGAGTTCACGATCTCGGAGCTGCGCGGGGTCTACGAGGCGGTCTGGGGAGTTCAGCTGGACCCGCGCAACTTCCACCGCAAAGCCACCAAGACCGACGGTTTCGTCGTCCCCGTCGGCGCCACCACGACCCGCGACGGCGGTCGCCCCGCCCAACTCTTCCGCCGCGGCCCGGCCGCCACCCTCCATCCACCCCTGACCCGAGGCTGACCCCAAAGACCCAAGGATCAGCGGCTGAGGAGCATGAGTTGCTCGGCGGTGATCAGGTCGGTGTGGGTCCCGCGGGAGCCGCAGGCCCACGCGCCCGCGATGGTGCCGGCCTCGGCGGCTTCGTAGTACGAGCGGCCGTCGAGCCAGGTGGTGAGGAAGGCCGCGACGTACGCGTCGCCGGCTCCGTTGGTGTCGACCACCGGGCGGTTGGGGATCTCCACGGCCGGTAGGTGCACAGGCTCCTCGCCGCGGATGTGCAGGTAGCTGCCGTCGGCGCCGGCCATCGCGACCACGACCTTCGCCCGCCCGCTGACAAAGATCCAGTCGATGGCCTTCTCGCGCAGCGCGCTGGTCGACACGAACACGATGTCGGCGCATTGGGCGAAGTCCCGGTGATACTCGTTGTCGCCGTCCCAGTCGTGCAGGTCGGTCGACAACGTGCAGTCGGAAGCCAGTACGTCGGGAAGCGCCCGTCGGGCGAAGTCCATGATCGAGACGTGCACGTGCCGGGCCCGCTCGATCCGCCCGCGCCAGAGGTTGGGGTCCACTCGCATTCCCGGCGGATGCCGGCCGTCGTACAGGGAGACGCGGCTCCCGTCGGGTGCGACCAGGTTGACGCTGCGCCTTGTCCCGCTCGGGTGCAGCGCGACCGCCAACGGCAGTCCGAGCCGCTCGTACTCCGCGCGGATCCGCCGGCCCTCCGCGTCGTCACCGATCACATCGGCGAGGCCCGCGAGCAGTCCGAGCTGCTGACAGCCGAGCACCACGCCATGACCCGTGTGGCCGACGTACGTCTCGACGGGCTGGACGTGGATGGTCTCCCGGCCGGGCAACGGCAGGCCGGGGACTCGCACGATCGTGTCGATCCCCACGCCGCCGATCACGAACACGTCCAGGTCCATGCGTCCATCCTCACCGAGCCGGGCAAGCGGCAGGGGTGAAGGGTAGCGATCGGCACCACCCACCGACAGCCCTCAGGCGGAGGCTCCGACAACCGGTCATCGACCAACCACGCTGAGTGTCCTGACTAAGGACAGGGTTGACCACTGACGATCGGCGGAAGTACGTGCTGAGCGCCAGGCAGCAGTCTCTAGGCATGGTCACCAGAAGAACCCTCTTCGCCGCCACCGCAGCCGCCGCGGTCACCCCGTTCCTGCCCACACCGACGGCCACAGCCGGCGCCAAGCCGACCGCCACCCACCGCAGGCCGGTACGGCTCAGGTTCCCCCGCCCGACCGGCCGCCACCTCGTCGGCACCACCGAGCTCCACCTGATCGACCCCCGCCGCGACGACCCCTACGTCCCCGGCCGCCCCCGTGAGCTGATGATCAGCCTCTGGTACCCGTCCACCAACGCCAAGGCCCCGCGAGCGCCGTACCTCCCACCTCTCACAGCCAACCTGTACGCCGAGGGCGCAGCGGTCGCGCTACAGCAACCTCTCGGAACCGTCGACTGGGTGGGCGCGCGGAACCACGCAGGTCTCTCATCGCCGGTGCTCCCCGGTCGCCGGCCGGTTGTCGTCTTCTCCCCGGGTTTCGGCGTACCGCGCGGGCTCGGGTCGATCATGGTCGCCGAGCTGGCGAGTCGCGGCTACGTCGTCGTCACGGTGGACCACACGTACGAGGCTGCCGGTGTGGAGTTCCCTGGCGGACGGCTCGCAGTACAGACGTTGCCGCAGGGGTCGTATGCGCTGCTGGCCAGAGAAGCGCGGGTTGCCGACGTACGATTCGTGCTGGATGAGCTCGGCCGGTTGGCGCGTGGGCAGAACCCGGATGCCGAGGGACGCAGGCTGCCGCGCGGATTGGGGGACATCCTCGACCTGACCCGGATCGGCGCCTTCGGGCACTCGGCCGGTGGGATCACCTCGGCCGACGTGATGGACGTCGACGCCCGGGTGAAGGCTGGGATCGACATGGACGGGACTCTCGCGTACGGCTACCCCAACCCGGCCGACTCGCCGACCGTTGCCCATGGCACGCAGCGGCCGTTCCTGCTGATGGGCGCCGGCGGCACAGGCCCTGGCGGCGGCCCGCAGACGCATCGGACCGAGCCGTCCTGGGGCCTGTTCTGGGACAACTCGAGCGGCTGGAAGCGGGACCTGAACATCCCGCACGGCCAGCACTACACGTTCGTCGACCACCAGGCGCTGATCCCGTGGTTCCAGCGCTTCTTCACCGTGCCGCCCGAGCTGATCGCGAACACCATCGGCACGGTCGACCCGGACCGGATCCTGCGATCGTTGCGGACCTACATCCCGGCGTTCTTCGACCAGCACCTGCGCGGCCGTCCGAGTGCCTGGCGGGACTCGCCGAGGCACCCGGACGTCAGGTTTGTTCAGTAACCCGGGAAGACCTTGCGCAGCGTCTCCAAGCTCACCGGAGCGGCCAGTTCGAGCGTGCTCGGAGTGTGCTCGGGGTTGAGGCGGCCGGTGGTCAGGCGCAGCCAGGCTTCGGCGGGAAGGCTGAGGGTGCCGTCAGCCTGGCCGGCCTCGTCGGCCGGGCCGAAGTCGATGCTGACCGGGTCGTTCAGGTGCAGGGTGAACTCGGTCGCCGGGTCGGTCGTGGCGACCCGCAGTACGGCGTACTGGCCGTCCAACGCGGCCGGCTGGCTGATCCAGCCGAGGTTGTCCGCCCGCTCGAGTAGTTCAGGAACCGCTGCGGAGTCGAGCGCGGCTTGCGGGTCGAACGCGGTGCGGACGTCCCAGGAGTGCATGGTCAGCTCGCCGAGCCGCATGCGGGCGAACGCCGCAACGTCGATTGGTGCGGGGAGGAAGCCCAGGTCGATCCGGAGGTTCTCGCGCTGGTCGGCGTCCAGGGACTCCAGCAGGGAGGTGAAGTTCTCGTTCAGCGAGAGGAAGCCGTCGGCCTGCTCGCGGCGGGGCATCGCGTTCCACCGGTCCCAGACGGACTGGTTGAAGTCGGCCTCGGGTGCCGGCTGGACCTCCAGGGCGGTGAGGACGCGGGAGCGCATGATCTCGGCGCCGCTGCCCAGGTGGCTCAGGACCTGGGCGACGTCCCATTCGCTGGCCGCCGATCCGCGCGCCAGGTCCTCGTCGTCGAACTTCTTCACCAGGTCCGCGAGCCGGTCATGGCCGGTGCGGAGGGCGGCGATGACAGTGTCGGCGTTGCTCAAGGTGGTTCCTCCAGAAGATGACCCCGTACGGTGCTTCTCCTGGAGGACCAACCGTTGCCCAGCGAAATCCATTCCTCACCGGGCGACACGAACTACTGCTTGCTGCTACTGCTTGCTGCTACTGCTTGATGGGCGCGCCCGTCTTCTCCTGGAGCTCGTCGAAGGTGACGCCCTCGGCCAGTTCGACCAGCTGCAGGCCGTCGTCGGTGACGTCGAGGACCGCGAGGTCGGTGATGATCCGGTTGACCACGCCGCGGCCGGTGTAGGGCAGGTCGCACTCCTGCAGGATCTTGTGCGAACCGTCCTTGGCGACGTGCTCCATCAGCACGATCACCTTCTTGGCGCCGTGCACCAGGTCCATCGCGCCGCCCATGCCCTTGACCATCTTGCCGGGGATCATCCAGTTCGACAGGTCACCGGTGGCCGACACCTGCATCGCGCCGAGAATCGCCGCGTCGATCGCGCCGCCGCGGATCATCCCGAACGACAGCGCCGAGTCGAAGAACGACGCGCCCGGCATCGTCGTGACGGTCTCCTTGCCGGCGTTGATCAGGTCCGGGTCCTCTTCGCCCTCGACCGGGTACGGGCCGACGCCGAGGATGCCGTTCTCGCTCTGCAGTACGACGGTGACGCCGTCGGGGATGTAGTTCGGTACCAGCGTCGGCAGGCCGATGCCGAGGTTCACGTACGAGCCGTCCTCCAGCTCGGCGGCGGCGCGGGCGGCCATCTGCTCACGGGTGAGTGGCATCTCAGGCCTCCAGCTTCTCGCGCTGGGCCTCGTAGGCCACGCGGGGTTGCACCGTGCGCTTCTCGATCCGCTTCTCGATGTCCTTGCCAACAGCAACCACTCGCTGCACGTAGACACCGGGCAGGTGGATCTCGTCGGGGTCCAGCTCACCAGGCTGGACCAGCTCCTCGACCTGGGCGATGGTGATCCGCCCGGCCATCGCGGCCAGCGGGTTGAAGTTGCGCGCCGACCGGTCGAAGACCAGGTTGCCGTGGGTGTCGCCCTTGAGCGCGTGCACCAGGCCGAAGTCCGTGGTGATCGAGTGCTCCAGCACGTACGTCGTACCGTTGATCTCGCGGGTCTCCTTCGGCTCCGAGGCCTTCGCCACCGAGCCGTCCGCGTTGTACTTCTGCGGCAGCCCGCCCTCGGCGACCTGGGTGCCGACGCCGGCCAGGGTGAAGAAGGCGGCGATCCCGCAGCCGCCGGCCCGCAGCTTCTCGGCCAGCGTGCCCTGCGGGGTCAGCTCGACCTCCAGCTCGCCGGACAGGAACTGCCGGGCGAACTCCTTGTTCTCCCCGACGTACGACGAGGTCATCTTGGCGATCCGCCGGTCGGCCAGCAGGATGCCCAGACCCCAGTCGTCCACGCCGCAGTTGTTCGACACGACGCTGAGCCCGCTCACCCCCTTGGCGTGGATCGCGCTGATCAGCTGCATCGGATTGCCGCACAGCCCGAAGCCGCCGACCGCGAGGCTCGCGCCGTCGCCGATGTCGTCGACCGCGGACTGCGGCGAGTCGTACGTCTTGTCCATCAGGCTGCTCCATTGCAGGTTGGTGTGCGCTCGACTCTAACCAGCGGCCAGGAATCCGGCGAGAGTCACCCACTGTGGTCAGAGCCACAAGTCTCCTCTGTGTTCGCCGGGGCCACTCGGAGCAGCGCAACGGTGTGCCGTGGGCCGATTGCGGTCGGGAGGGTGACCGTCGTGCTAGCTGACGGCAAGGCCTGCCTTCAGGCGCCAGTTGTGGGCCTCGTCCGGTCGTCCCGCGGCGTCGGCGATCGCGGCCAGTTCGCCGAGGATCTCTGCCGTCGCCAGGTCGGCGTCCACCCAGCCGGTGGGGCACTCAGCCATCGCCTGGAGAGCCAGCTTCTCCGCCTTCACCAGATCGCCGTCGTACCGGGCTGCCCGCGCCAGGCCGATCTGAGCGGCCGCGACGGAGTCCGGGAGGCCCAGGCGTGTCGCCCGGACGCATGCCCGGCTGTAGTCGTCTGCAGCTGCCCGCAGGTCACTCAGCCGCACTCGGAGGTCTCCGCGGCGGCACAGCAGCAGCGCGGCCTCCTCCTCGGAGCCCAGCTCATCTGCGATCGACAGTGCCTGGCCGAGCAGTTCAGTGGCCAGTTCGAAGCGCTTGGACCAAGCGGCGAGGTCCGCCAGCGCATTCAGCGCCAGCGAGGCGCCCCAGCGGTCGCCGATCTCCTGGAAGCGCTCCAGCGCCTGACGGAAATTCTCTTCCGTCAGCCCGGCGCAGAGCTGCAGTACAGCGAGCGTCCAGGGATCGTTGCTGAGCTCGTTGCGATCCAGTACTTCGGCGACGAACTCCGGCGATGCATACGGCCCGAGCACCATCGACCACAACCACACAGTCACCGGATACCTGAACGGCCCACTCAGCTCCTCGACAAAGGCATGCGCCCGCTCAACGCCGTCCACCCGCCCAGAGCTGGCCGCATGCAGTACTGCGAGCAGGTACTCCTCGGCAAGCCCGTCAGGCACCACATCCCCGAGTACTGCGAGCAGCGCGCCCGCCGCTCGAGCCGCCTCGCGTTGCCGCCCGCGCATCCACCAGTACATCGACAGCCCGGCCACCAGCTCGAGGGCGAGCCGCTGATCGTGCTCAGTCGCCCAGTGGATCGCAGTACGAAGGTTGTCGCGCTCCTGGTCAAGCAAGGTTGCCCAGTGCAACTGCTCGGGTCCACGCAGTCGCTGGTCGGCCCGGCGTACCAGCTGCAGCAGGTACGCCGCCTGTCGCGCGCGCAGGTCATCTGTCTCGGCCGAGGTGAGTTGCTCCCCGGCGTACGCGCGGATCGTCTCGGGCATCCGGTAGCGGCCGTCGGTCACGGTCAGAAGGGATCGCTCGGTCAGTGTGGTCAGTAGACGGGCCGTGACGGGTTGCGGGAGGTCGAGGACGGCCGCCACCGACTCTGCGGTCGCGCCGCCGGAGAAGATCGCGAGTCGTGCGGCGATGACACGTTCGACCGGCGGCAGGAGGTGCCAGCTCCATGCGATCACCTGACGCAGACCGCCATCCGTTGGCGTCCCATGGGTGAGAAACGCGCCGGCTGCGAGTTCGATCGCCAGTGGCAATCCGTCGAGCAGCGCACAGACCCGCTCGACTACCGGCCGCGCCTCCGCATCCAAAGGCGCACGCCTGGCAAACAACTGCACCGCAGCATCGAGAGCCAACCCCGGTACTGCGAACCGCGTCTCCTCCTGGATCCACAAAGCCTTGGTACTCGTGGCCAGGATTCGTAGCCGTGGGCAACTATTTAGAAGCTCGTCGGCCAGCCGGGCAACCGCATCGATCAAGTGCTCGCAGTTGTCGAGGACCAGTAGCAGTTCGCGGCCGGCCAACGCTTGCACGAGCGACTCGCTCCGCAGGCCGAGTGTGTCGATCACGGCCGCCGGCAGGTCGACCTCCTGCGCCATCGACCCCAGCTCGACGACGCGGACTTCACCCTCGGCGGAGGCCGCGACAGTTTTGGCCAGCGCCGTCTTACCAACCCCGCCCGGACCGACCAGAGTCACGAGGCGGCTGACGGCGAGCGCCTCCGCGACCTCCGCCAGCAGCTCGTCGCGGCCAATCAAAGAGGGCTCGCCCGCCCGGCTGAGGGCTGTAGGCCCGAGGTTGGCGAACTCCATATGACTCATTGTCACCTCGCCCCGGCCAGCAGCCGGGGCGGGGTCACTCAATCTGCCGGCGTGGTCAGGTGATCACCCGGAACCCGCGCCGCTTGCCCAGCTTCTCCAAGCTCTGGAAGCCCGGAATCCCGTCGAACGGCGGGGGTACGACCGCCTTCTGCCACAGCGCGTACGCCTTGCGGAAGTCCTTCCCCGCGACTCCGTCGACATCCGCCGCCACCCGCAGCCCCTGCTTGAACAGCGCGCGTTCGACGATGATGACGTCGCTCTCGTGCAGGCCCTGTCCCGGCGGCCGGAACTGGTCCTTGCTGGCCGCCTCGCGGACGTTGCTCAGATCGACGGCCGGCAGCGACGGCGCGCCCGGACGCCAGATCCGGACCCCGTTGATGTCCTCGGTCCAGCCGCGGTAGAGCATGCCCCACCGCCGGGTGATCAGCGAGATAGGCACCTTGTCGATCTTGCCCTTGCGCTTGATGTCACTGCTGAAGCAGTTCCCGTCGCCGGTACTGATCGCGACGTGCCCGTGCTGCCCGCCGGTCCACCACACCGGCACCCCGAGCGGCGGCGTACCGGCGGAGCCGTGCTTGAACTTCGCCGCCCGGTAGCCCGCGTGCGCGTCCGGGTTGACCGGACCGACGTTGAAGCAGTTCCGGACGAAGATCAGGCAGATGCCGGTCCAGTTCCGGCTCGGGTTCGCGACCTGGCCCGCGGCGAAGTCGACCGCGGCCTTGCCCATCCGGACGGCCATCTCACTCACCCACCGTTCCGGGCTCCTCGTCGGGACCGAGCGGCTCGGTGTCCGGGATCGGCTCCTGGAACGGGGCCTCGTCGGACGGGTCGTCGAGGTCCGGGTCGTCGGCCTGGATCCCCGGCGAGTCCGCCAACGGCGGCAGCGTCGCCTCGTCCAGCACCTCCGTCAGCTCGGACGTGTCCACTGGATCTGTACTGGTCATGACATTTCCCCCTGTCGCAGCGTGGGCTGTCACCAATCCGCCCCCAGCCGGCAACAGCCGTTACCCGAAGTCTGGCACTCGGCGCCGCGATCAGGGCCTATTCGAACCGGAGAATGCCCCATTGGGCAGGCTGGTGCATGTCCACCACGTACTGCGGCGACCAGACCCAGAAATCCTGCTCCTTGCCCTTGCGGTACTGGCCGTCGACGACCTCGTGGTCCCACTCGATCCGCATCAGGTTCATCCGCCACTCGTCACCGGGCACCGGCGGAGTCTGGTTGAGGTTGTACTTCGCCAGATCGGCCCACGGCAACGCGACCTCGACGGTCCACCCGGTGTCGGTGTCCGCCGGATCGTTCAAGGTGCCATCGATCCGTACTGCGGTCCGCAGGCCCGGCAGGTTGTCCGGGTCGACGGGGACTCCGCCCTCGGAGTACGGCTTGGGGAGGGAGAGTTCCCAGATGGTGCCGAGCGGGTTGATCTCGAACTCGTAGTAGTTGTGGCCGTCGCCGTCCGGGTCGAGGAACAGCTCGAAGTTGTTCTCCTCGTACAGCCAGGTGTTCGGCTCGGTCATGGTCGACCAGACATGCGGCTCCTCGAGCTGCCCGCCGACGTACAGGTACAGGTCGTCGTACAGGAGCTTGGCCCTGGTGCGGAACCTCGGAGTGGTCGCGTCACCGCCGCGGATGTCGACGAAGTCGGTGGTCCACGGCGCCTGCTCCCAGGCGGGGTGGGTCAGGGTGCCGTCGAGCGGCAGCGGAGTGGACGTGCGGTGGCAGGGGTAGCGGGGGAGTTCAGGCATCGGCTCGCTCCAACCGTCCGGCGATCAGGTGTGCTAGCAGGAAAGTAATGGCGGTGAGCACCGGGACGACCAGCAGCGTCCAGGTGGAGAACAGGTCGTCCGACAGGAACGCGAGCACGACCAGCAACATGAACCCGACCCCGAGAAACGCCACCAACTTCGGGTGAGGCATCCGCAACCGCCCGAGCGCCACCGCCGCCAGCACCACGGTCACCACCACCGCCAGCACCAACAACGGAAACCCAGCAGCCCCACAATTCGGCGAGTCCCGAACCCGGTCACACCCCCGCTCACTCCCCCAAACCAACCCCACCAACAAAAACCCAGCCAACACCCCCACCACCCCCAAAACCAAAACCCCCGGCAACGGCGGCCCCTCACCCTCCTCCGCAGACTCCACGTACTCCGGGTCCGCGCCGGCCTCGTCCGGGTCTGGGTCCGCGTCGGGCTTCTCGTCGCTCATTGGCGCAGGTTATCGAGAAGTGGGTGGGTCAGGCGGCGCCTAGGGCTGTGGCTACTGCGGTGCGGAGTTGGGTGGGGGTGGGGCAGGGGATGGAGAGTTCTTGGCTTAGGTCGGCCAGGGAGGTCATGGTGACGTCGTGGAGGCCGCAGGTGGTGAAGGTTTGGAAGACTTGCATGTCGGGGTCGAGGTTGATCGAGAAGCCGTGGCTGGTGATGCCTCGGCGGATTCGCATGCCGATTGAGCAGAGTTTGCGGTGGTCGGCCGTCCAGACGCCGACCAGGCTGCTCTCGCCGCGTGGCGTGTCGCGCCGGATCACCGGGAAGCCGAGTGAGTCGAGCGCCTCGATCAGCCCGTTCTCGACCCAGCGGACGATGTCGACCGGGCCGCGCTTCTTGAGGTCGATCACCAGGTAGCCGACCAACTGCCCCGGACCGTGGTACGTCGCGAAGCCGCCGCGGTCGACCGCCACGGCGGGAATGGCCGCCGTCTCGGCGGGCAGGTCGGCCAATGACGTCCGCGGGCCATAAGTGATCACCGGCGGATGACTCAGCAGGAACAACCGGTCGCCCACCTCGCCCGCCTGCCGCTCCTCGACCCAGGTCCGCATGTCCTTCGCGGCGACCTCGTACTCCACCTCGCCGAGATCCACCCGCTCGATCGTGCTCATACCGACCAGCCTAGGTCGACCACCTCACCCGACGACGACCAGGAATGACTGAAGGCGGTGGCTCCGGAGAGCCACCGCCTTCTTCTGTCGGGCTGACAGGATTTGAACCTGCGACCTCGTCGTCCCGAACGACGCGCGCTACCAAGCTGCGCCACAGCCCGAAGTCGGCGTTAGCTTACATGCGCCCACCGCTGGGACGAAATCGGGTTATCCAGGACCCTCGCCGGCCCGCGCCACGAGCGTGAGCAAGGTCGCTTCCGGACGGCACGCGAACCGCACCGGCGCGTACGGCGAAGTGCCCAGACCGGCCGACACGTGCAGCGCCGCCTGACGGCCTTCGTACCCCCAGGTCGACAAACCCTTCACCCGCGACGTGTCGAGGTCGCAGTTGGTCACCAGCGCGCCGTAGAGCGGCACAGCGAGCTGACCGCCATGCGTGTGCCCGGCCAGCACGAGCGGGTACCCGTCGCCCACGAACCCGTTCAGCACCCGCTGGTACGGCGCGTGCGTCACGCCGATCGACAGGTCGGCCGCCGGATCCACCTCGCCCGCCACGTCGGCGTACCGGTCGCGTTTGATGTGGGGGTCGTCGGTGCCGGCGAGGTCCAGGCGCAGGCCGTTCACCTTGAGGCTGGTGCGCGCGTTGTTGAGGTCGGCCCAGCCGGCGCCGGTGAACGCGGAGCGCATCTCCTCGAACGGCAGGTCCGGGCCGTGCGGCTTGTGCCGCTGTTTGTTCGCGGGCAGCAGGTACTTCGCCGGGTTCTTGAAGTGCGGCTTCCAGTAGTCGTTCGAGCCGAAGACGAAAACTCCCGGTACGTCGAGCAGCGCGCCGTACGCGCGGAGCAGTGGCAGTACCGAGTCGGGGTGGGAGATGTTGTCGCCGGTGTTCACGATCAGGTCCGGTTCCAGCCGGGCCAGGTCGTTGACCCAGCGGATCTTCTTCTCCTGGCTCGGCATCAGGTGCAGGTCGGACAGGTGCAGCACCTTCAGCGGCGCGGCACCGACCGGCAGCACCGGCACCGTCACCCTGCGCAGTGTGAACCAGCGCACCTCGATGGCCGCCGCGTACCCGACGCAGGCAGCGCCCGCGGCCGTGACGACGGCGGCGGTCTTCAAGGTCGTGGCGGCAAGCCCCCGGAAACTCATTTCACCAGCCTGCCACAATCGTGGGCATGTCCAACTCCGAGATGAAGCAGCGCCTGCACGACGACATGACCGCGGCGCTCAAGGCGCGCGACGATCTCCGCAAGTCGACCCTGCGGATGGCGCTCACGGCCGTGACGAAGGCCGAGGTGGCCGGCAAGGAGGCGCGCGAGCTGTCGGACGCCGAGATCATCGAGGTGCTCACCGCCGAGGCGAAGAAGCGCCGCGAGTCGGTCACGGCGTACCGGGAAGCGGGTCGCGAGGAGCTGGCGCTCAAGGAGCAGGCCGAGGCGGACATCCTCGCCGAGTACCTGCCCGAGCAGCTGACCGCCGAGGAGATCACCGCCCTGGTCACCGAAACCATCGCCGCCACCGGAGCCGCCGAACTCGGCCCCCGCGGCATCGGCAAGGTGATGGGCGCCCTCCAGCCCAAGGTCAAGGGCAAGGCCGACGGCGGCACCGTCTCCGCCGAGGTAAAGCGCCAGTTGGGCGCCTGACTCGAACGGCTCAAAGCGAAAGGCCTCGTCCGCTGGACGAGGCCTTTCGTGTTGCTGTCAGCGGCCGCCGCGTCCGCAGTTGGGGTACTTGGGGTGCCAGGGTGGGCATTGGTTGCCGCCGCCTGGTTTGCCGGTGTTCGGGGGGTTGGGGGGCAGCGGGGTGTTGGACACGGGTGGCGGGGCGGCCTTGCTGCCGTTGGAGATGTAGATCGTCACCTTGGAGCCCTCGGGCGCGCCGTCCTCGGTGCGGGGACTGAGGTAGGCGACGGTGCCCGCGATCTCCTCAGAGTCGACCTGACCGGGGGCGATGACGGGCTCGAAGCCCAAGGACCGCAGCCGGTTAGCGGCCTCCTCGGGGCTGACCCCGTTCACGTACGGCAGATCCTTGACGTTACCGCGCACGGTGATGTCGGTCGGGGCGGTGAACTTGGTGGTCGGAAGGCCCTTCAACGCACCCTGCATCGCCACCTTCCACAGCGGACCGGCGGTTCCGGAGCCGGAGGCGTCGCCCATCTTCTTTCCGTTGAAGGTCTGGCCGATCAGCGGGTCGTACTTCGGGTCGGCGTCGGCGACCACCGCGGCGGCGGCCATCTTGTTCGAGTAGCCGGCGTACCAGACCGCCTTGGCCGCGTTGATGGTTCCGGTCTTGCCGGCCAGATCGGACGAGCCGAACTTCAGCTTGCTGCCGGTACCACCCGGCATCATGACCTGCTGCAGGACGTAGTTGACGCCGTCCGCGACCTCGGGCGCGAGCACCTGCTTGCAGCTTGGGCCGGGGGTGCTGATCGACTTGCCCCGCCAGTTGGTCACCGAGGTGATCAGCAGCGGCGTGCAGTACTTGCCGCGAGCCGCGAAGGTGGCGTACGCGTTGGCCATCATCAGCGGGGTCACGGTGTCGACACCGAGCGTCATGGAAACGACCTGCTTGAGCGGCTCGCCAGTCTGCGCGTCGTGCATGCCCATGCTGGCCGCGACCCTGGCGATCGGGCAGAGACCGATCTGGCCCGACAACTGCAGGAAGTACGTGTTGGTGGAGGACTTTGCGGCCTGGATCATCGTCAGGTCGCCCTTGGCGGGCGTCGAGTTCTTCGGCGTGTAGTCCTTGCCCGCCTGGGTGAATCCGGTGCAGGTCGAGAACTTGGCGCCCCGGAGGTCGAGGGTGGCCGGCGAGTTGATCCTGTAGTTGAGCGGAACGCCCTTCTGGATCGCGGCCGCGATCGTGAAGGCCTTCATCGTCGAACCGTTCTGGAACCCGCCGTAGCCGCCGTCGTAGGACTTCTCGACGTTGTAGTTGTACGACGTCTCGTGCTTCTTCGGGTCGCCGCCGTACTTGCGGCTCTGCACCATCGCCTTGACCACGCCGGTCCCCGGTTCGACCATCGTGATCGCGCCGACCGCGTCGTCGGTCGGCTTGGAATTCTGGTCGATCGACTTCTGCGCCGCCGCCTGGACCTTCGGGTCGAGGGTGGTCTGGATCTTGAGGCCGGCCGTCTTGAGGTAGTGGTCCCGGTCCTTCGGTGTCTTGCCGAAGGCCGGGTTGTCGAGCAGCTTGGCCACGACGTACTCGCAGTAGAACGGGTACGGCGAGTTGGCGCAGCCGTTCGGGACCTTCTGCACGGGACCGTTGAGAACGTTGGTCTTCATCGCGGCGGTGGCCTGCGCGGCGGTGATGACGTTCAGTTCCTGCATGCGGCGTATGACGACGTCGCGGCGTTCCTTGGCCCGCTTGGGGTAGTTCGTCGGGTCGTAGCCGGTGGGGTTCTTCACCAGGCCGGCCAGCATCGCGGCCTGCTGCAGGTTCAGCTTGGACGCGTGCACGTTGAAGTAGTGCTTGGCGGCGGCTTCCACGCCGTACGTACCGTCGCCGAAGTTCGCCAGGTTCAGGTACTTCAGCAGGATCTCGTTCTTGGAGAACTGCTTCTCGACGGCGATCGCGTAGCGCAACTCCGCGATCTTGCGCTCGTAGGTGTCGGCCGTCGCCTCGGCGATCGCCTTCTCGTCACCCGCGGCGTTCGCCTTCTCCACCAGGCTGAGCTTCACGAACTGCTGGGTGATGCTCGAACCACCCTGCTGGACGGAGCCGTTGCTCTGGTTGCGGACCAGCGCGCGCATGGTGCCCTTCGCGTCGAGCGCACCATGCTCGAAGAAGCGGTCGTCCTCGATCGCGATGATCGCCTTCTGCATGATCGGGCTGATCTGGTTGAGGCTGGTCAGCGGCACGCGGTTCTGCTCGTACAGCTCCGCGATCTTCTTGCCGTCGGCCGCGTAGATCTGGCTGCGTCGGCTCAGGGGTGCTTCCTTGAGTTCCTGTGGCAGGTCCTGGAGTGTTTCGGCGGTCTTCTCGGTGGTGAAGCCGGCCAGGCCGGCGAACGGGATGGCCAGGCCCGCTGCGAGTGCGCCCGACAGCACACTCACCCCCAGGAACAGAACCACTGACTGGACGACGCCCCGATCGTCCTTATCCCTTACGCGCATGCACTAGAGCCTACGGGATCTCGGTGCCACGCCAATTCCTCGAATGTGTTTTATCTCACGTCAACCTGAGCGTGATTCAGGGCGTCTGTAACGGGCACAAAGGAAAGCCGGCAAGCCTCCGGGGGAGAGGCCTGCCGGCTGTCCAGCTTGCTCAGGCGGCGAACTGCCGCGCGTCCACCTGAGCCGGTTCCAGTGCCAGTTCCAGCACCTGCCGTACGTCGCTCACGGGGTGCACCGTCAGCTCCGCCAGCACCGACTCCGGTACGTCTTCCAGGTCCGGCTCGTTGCGCTTCGGGATCAGGATCGTGGTCAGTCCGGCCCGGTGGGCGGCGAGCAGCTTCTGCTTCACGCCACCGATCGGGAGCACCCGTCCGGTCAGCGACACCTCACCGGTCATCGCGACCTCGGAGCGCACCGGCCGTCCCGACAGCAGCGACGCGAGCGCCGTTGTCATCGTGACACCCGCCGACGGACCATCCTTCGGTACTGCGCCCGCCGGCACGTGGATGTGGGTGTTCCGTTCGGCCAGATCGCCGACCGGCAAGCCCAGTTCCGCACCGTGCGACCTCAGGTAGGACAACGCGATCTGCGCCGACTCCTTCATCACGTCACCGAGCTGACCCGTCAACGTGACACCGGTCGGGCCGGTCTCCTTGTCCGCCAGCGACGCCTCGATGAAGAGCACGTCACCCCCGGCACCCGTGACCGCAAGCCCAGTGGCCACACCCGGCAGGGCCGTCCGCTCCGCCGAGTCCGGCGTGAACTTCGGCGAACCCAGGTAGCCCTTGAGGTCCGGAGCACTGATGGCCAGCGACCCCAGTTCCTCGCCCAGGGCGAGCTTGGCCGTCACCTTCCGCAGTACTCGGGCTATCGAGCGCTCGAGCTGCCGTACGCCGGCCTCTCGCGTGTACTCGCCGGCCAGCAGCCGCAGCGCCGAGTCGTCGATGGACACCTCGTCGACCGACAGACCGGCCCGGTCCAGCTGACGCGGGAGCAGGTGGTCGCGGGCGATGGTGACCTTCTCGTCCTCGGTGTAGCCGTCCAGCTGCACGAGCTCCATCCGGTCCAGCAGCGGAGCCGGGATCGAGTCGAGCACGTTGGCCGTGGCCAGGAACACCACGTCCGACAGGTCCAGCTCGACCTCCAGGTAGTGGTCCCGGAAGGTGTGGTTCTGCGCCGGGTCGAGGACCTCCAGCAGAGCGGCGGTCGGGTCACCCCGGTAGTCCGCGCCCACCTTGTCGATCTCGTCCAGCAGCACGACCGGGTTCATCGAACCCGCCTCGGTGATCGCCCTGACGATCCGCCCGGGCAGTGCCCCGACGTACGTCCGGCGGTGGCCACGGATCTCGGCCTCGTCCCGGACGCCGCCCAGTGCGACCCGGACGAACTTGCGGCCCATCGCACGTGCCACGGACTCACCCAGTGAGGTCTTACCCACGCCAGGAGGACCGACCAGCGCCAGTACTGCGCCGCTGCGGCGTCCACCCACCACTCCGAGCCCACGGTCCGCCCTGCGGCGGCGTACGGCCAGGTACTCCGTGATGCGCTCCTTGACGTCGTCCAGACCGGCGTGGTCCGCGTCCAGGATCGCCCTGGCCTCACGGATGTCGTAGCTGTCCTCGGTCCGCTCGTTCCACGGCATCTCCAGGACGGTGTCCAGCCAGGTCCGGATCCAGCCGACCTCGGGGGACTGCTCCGCAGTACGTTCCAGCTTGTCGACCTCGGCGAGCGCGGCCTTGCGGACGTGCTCGGGCAGGTCGGCCGCCTCGACGCGAGCGCGGTAGTCCTCTTCCTCGGACTCGGCCTTGCCGTCCAGCTCAGCCAGTTCCTTGCGTACCGCGGCCAGCTGCTGGCGCAGCAGGAACTCCCGTTGCTGCTTCTCCATACCCTCCTGGACGTCCTTCTGGATCGTCTCGGAGACCTCCAGCTCGGCCAGGTGATCCTTCACCCAGCCGATCAGCTTGGTTAGCCGCTCGGTGACGTCAGGCGTCTCCAGCAGCCAGCTCTTCTGCTCGTTGTTGAGGTACGACGCGTAACCGGCCAGGTCGGACAGTTCGCCCGGCTCGTCGACCTGCTTCACCGAGTCGATCACCTGCCAGGCGCCGCGGCGCTGCAGAACCGTGGTCACCAGCGACTTGTACTCGCGGGCGAGCTCCGCGGACTTGTCGTCGGTGGTTTCGTCCAGCACCGTCGCGCCGACCCACAGGGCCGCACCGGGACCCGTGGTCCCCGCGCCGATCCGGACCCGGGCGACACCCCGGATGACGGCCGCCGGGGCTCCGCCCGGCAACCTGCCGATCTGCTCGATCTCGCCGAGCGTCCCGGCCTTGGCATATTTTCCGTCCAGGCGCGGCACCAGCAGGACCTGGTCCTCGCCGGACGCCTGCGCGGCGTCGATGGCGGCGCGAGCCTCGGTATCGGCCAGCCGGACCGGCACGACCATTCCCGGCAGGACCACGACGTCGTCGAGTGGAAGAACAGGAAGATTCAACGTCTCAGTCACGCTGTCACACCCTCTGTTGAAGATTGAGTCTGACAGGCTCAACCAGGACCCTGACCAGGTCATTCCCGGAGGTCGCGAGCGTTCGCTGAGGGTGAAAAGCGGAGGATCCGGGCCCCAAAACGGAGGGTGTCAGGCGGTGAGGAGCTCGCCGATCGCGCGGAGGCCGGCCAGGTCGTGGACGTCGTCGGGCAGCGCCGGGACGTCGACGGTGGCGATCGCGCGGTGGCCGCGGCGGAACCGGTCGGCGCGCTTGCGGTCACTGACCACCTGGTGCATCCGGTCGGCGTGCAACCGCAGTACGGCGGCTGTCAGATCTGACTTGCCGGCTGCCTCGAGCTTCTCGGCCGCCGCGAGCGCCTGCTCGGCAGACAACTCGGGCACGTGCGTGGTCGTCACCCGGTTGAGCACGACGCCGGCGAGCGGCATCCGCTCCTCGCGCAGCCGTTCGGTGAAGTACGACGCCTCGCGCAACGCGTCGTTCTGCGGAGCAGCCACCACGAGGAACGCCGTGTGCGGTTCGCGCAGCAACGCGACCGTCTTCTCGGCCCGCTCCCGGAACCCACCGAAGAGCGTGTCGAAGGCGGCGGCAAAGGTCTGTACGTCGGTCAGCACCTGCGCGCCGAGCACCTTGTTCATCACCGACATGGCCAGATTCACGCCGGCCGACATCAACCTGAGCGGACCGCGCGCGGGCGCCAGCAGCAGCCGCAGGAACCGCCCTTCGAGCAACGATGCCAACCGCTCCGGCGCGTCCAGGAAGTCCAGGGCGGATCGCGATGGAGGCGTGTCGACGATGATCAGATCCCAGTCGCCGGTCCGCTCGGCCTGCTTGTGCAACTGGCCGAGCTTCTCCATCGCCATGTACTCCTGCGTCCCCGCGAACGACGACGAAAGCGCCACGTAGAACGGATTCGCGAGAATCTGCTCAGCCTTCTCCGGCGAAGCGTGCGCAAGCACCACCTCGTCGAAGGTGCGCTTCATGTCCAGCATCATCGCGTCCAGCCGGCCCCCGTTCGCCGCGTCCACGTCAGCGACGGCCCGAGGCGTGTTGTCCAGCTCGGTCAGCCCGAGCGACTGCGCCAACCGCCGCGCCGGATCAATCGTCAGGACGACAACCTTCCGCCCCCGCTCCGCCGCCCGAAGCCCCAACGCCGCAGCCGTAGTGGTCTTGCCCACTCCACCCGCGCCACACGTGACGATGATCCGGGTCCCCGGATCATCGATCAACACATCCAGATCAAGTGCGCTCATCCGCGCAACTCCTCGGCGAGGTCGAACAGGGCGCCTTGGTCGATGCCGTCGGGTAGCAACGCGAGCTCGGTCACTTTCTTGCCTAGGGCATCTATTCGGTCGCGGTTCTCGCGTTCCAGGCCGACCCGTACTGCGTGGTCGTGGGTCTCGTGCGCAAGTGCCGCGGTCAGCTCCTTGGTCGCGGTGATCCCGGCTGCCTTGAGCCCGCGGGTGAGCTCGGCCGCGGGGAGTTTCTCCTTCACCGCAAGGGCCAGGGCGTCATCGTCGAGCGGACTGTGCCGGACCATGTTCACCACGATCGAGCCGACCTTGAGATCCAGCGACTCGAGTTGCTCGACCGCGTCCAGCGTCTCCTGGACCGGCATCTCCTCCAGCAGCGTGACCAGGTGGATCCGGGTGACGTCCGAGCGCAGCATGCCCATGATCGCGTCCGCCTGGTTGCGGATCGGTCCGACCTTGGCCAGCCCGGCGACCTCGTGGTTCACGTTCAGGAACCGCCCGACCCGGCCGGTCGGCGGCGCGTCCAGGACGACCGCGTCGTACGCGAGCCGGCCGTGCGCCTTGCGGCGGGTGGCCTCGTAGACCTTGCCGGTCAGCAGCACGTCCCGCAGCCCCGGCGCGATCGTGGTGACGAAGTCGACCGCCCCCACCTTGTCCAGCGCCTTCCCGGCGCGACCCAGGTGGTAGTACATGTCCAGGTACTCCAGCAGGGCCGCCTCGGCGTCCACGGCGAGGGCGTAGACCTCACCCCCGGCGGGTCCGACCGCGATCCGGCGCTCGACGTACGGGAGCGGCGGTACGTCGAAGAGCTGGGCCAGCCCTTGGCGGCCCTCCACCTCGACGAGCAGGATCCGCTTGCCCTGGTCGGCCAGCGCGAGCGCCATGGCAGCAGCCACCGTCGTCTTGCCGGTCCCACCTTTGCCGGTGACCACATGCAGCCTTGCCATGCGGTCCAGCGTAGGTGGTGGCTCGCAGCGCTCCGGTAGAGGAGCCCGTTAGAGTCCCCCTTATGAAGAAGTTCGAGTACTCGACCGTGCCGCTGCTGGTCCACGCGACCAAGGAGATCCTCGACAACTGGGGTCAGGACGGCTGGGAGCTGGTCCAGGTCGTCCCGGGCCTGAACCCGGAGAACCTGGTCGCCTACCTGAAGCGGGAGATCACTGAATCATGAGCCACCCGGAGGAGAAGCTGGCCGAGCTCGGCCTGAAGCTGCCCGAGGTCGCCAAGCCGGTCGCCGCCTACGTCCCGGCGCTGCGGACCGGCAACCTGGTCTACACGTCCGGCCAGCTGCCGCTGCGGGACGGCGCCCTGATCGCCACCGGCAAGGTCGGCGACGCCATCACCGCCGAGGTCGCCAGCGAGTGTGCCCAGCAGTGCGCGCTGAACGCCCTGGCCGCGGTCAAGGCGGAGATCGGCGACCTGGCGAACATCAAGCGGATCGTCAAGGCGGTCGCCTTCATCGCCTCGACACCGGACTTCACCGGCCAGCCCCAGGTCGCCAACGGCGCCTCCGAGCTGTTCGGCCACGTCTTCGGGGAAGCCGGCCAGCACGCCCGCTCCGCCGTCGGCGTCCCCGTCCTCCCCCTGGACGCGCCGGTCGAGGTAGAACTCATCGTCGAGGTCAACTGACGCTCGCACCGCGGAGCGGCCGGGCCTGCCCGGCCGCTCGAATCTGGAGGTGCGGATGGTTCGGGATCTGAAGTCTCAGTTGTTGTCCGGGCGGATGGCTGCGGAAGCGTTTTCCTTTGCTCGGGGCGAGCGGGCGGCTGCTGAGCCTCGGCCGGCTTCGACGGTCATCTTGTTGCGGGACACGGACCAGCGGCCCGAGGTCTACCTGTTGCGCCGGCAGCAGACGATGGCGTTTGCGGCGGGGATGACGGTCTTCCCGGGCGGCAGAGTGGACGCCACCGACGCGTCTATCGCCGACTCCTGGTCCGGGCCGTCGCCTGAGTGGTTCGGGGAGCGACTGGGTTGCTCTGCCGACACGGCCGCGGCGTACGTGGCGGCCGCAGTACGGGAGACGTTCGAGGAGTCCGGTGTGCTGCTGGCCGGGCCGTCCACGGAGTCTGTGGTCGGTGACACGACCGGGGACGACTGGGAGGCCGACCGGGTCGCGCTGGAGTCGCGCACGCTCGGGTTCGCCGACTTCCTGCATCGCCGGGGCCTGGTACTACGTGCCGACCTGCTCGGCGTCTGGGCGCACTGGATCACCCCCGAGTTCGAGCCGCGCCGCTACGACACCCGGTTCTTCGTCGCCGCCCTCCCGGCCGGTCAGGTGACCCGCGACGTGACCAGCGAGTCCGACCAGGTCGCGTGGATGGCGCCTGCCGACGCAGTACGCGCAGTGGAGGCCGGCGAGATGCTCATGCTCCCGCCCACCTACCTCTGCTGCCGAGACCTCATCCCGTACGACGCGGTCGCCGACGTACTCGCCGCTTCCACCAGCCGCGAGATCCGGCCGATCCTGCCGACCGTGCGGATCGAGAACGACCAGGCCTACCTGGAGACGACATGACAGTCGAGCAAGTCACCGACTACGCGTCGCGGGTGCTCGCGGCGAACCCGGGTCCGATGACGCTGGACGGCACCAACACGTGGATCCTCCGCGACCCCGGTGCCGACACCGCCGTCGTGGTCGACCCAGGACCGCTCCTGACCGACCACCTGCAGGCAGTGCTCGACGCAGTCGCGGAGTACGGGTGCAGTGTCTCGACTGTGCTGCTCACGCACGGGCACTTCGACCACTCGGAAGGCGCTGCGTGGTTCGCCTCGCGTGCCAACTGTCCGGTGCGTTCGGTGGACCCTGCCTTCCGCATCCCGACCGATCACGCCCACGGCCTCGAGGAGGGCGACGTGATCACCTCAGGCGACCTGCGGATCGAAGTACTGCCCACTCCCGGCCACACCATGGACTCGGTCTGCTTCTGGCTCCCACAGGACGGCTCCCTGCTCACCGGCGACACAGTGCTCGGCCGCGGTACGTCGGTAGTGGCTCACCCCGACGGTGCCCTCGGCCCCTACATGCACTCGCTGGAGAGCCTCCGGGCCTTTGCCAACTCACCAGCAGGCGTCGCCCGCCTCCTACCCGGCCACGGCCCAGTCATCGACGACCCAGGCGCAGTACTGACCTACTACCTGGACCACCGCCACGAGCGCCTCGAGCAGGTCCGCACAGCCGTCGCCGACGGCCACACAACCCCCGAGGCGATCGTCGAGCACGTCTACGCGGACGTCCCGCAAACCCTGTGGCCGGCAGCCGAGCGCTCAGTCCGCGCCCAGCTGGACTACCTGAACTCCTAGCGAGCTAGCGGGCGCGGCGCTGCAGGCGCTCGATGTCGAGGAGGACGACCGAGCGGGGTTCGAGGCGGACCCAGCCTCGGGAGGCGAAGTCGGCCAGGGCCTTGTTGACTGTTTCGCGGGAGGCGCCGACCAGTTGGGCCAGCTCCTCCTGGGTCAGGTCGTGGTGGACGTGGACGCCGTCGTCGGCGGTGCGGCCGAAGCGGCTGGCCAGGTCGAGCAGGGCCTTGGCGACACGGCCCGGTACGTCGGAGAAGACCAGGTCGGCCACCACGTCGGACACCTTGCGGAGCCGGGACGCCAGCTGGAGCAGCAGGCCGCGGGCCACCTCGGGGCGGCCGGCCAGCCAGCGGAGCAGCTCGTCGTGGGTCAGCGACATCAGCGACGCGTCGGTGACGGCCGTGACGGTCGCCGAGCGCGGGCCCGGGTCGAACAGGGACAGTTCGCCGAACATCTGGCCGGGGCCGAGGACGGCGATCAGGTTCTCCCGGCCGTCGGCCGAGGTGCGGCCGAGCTTGACCTTGCCTTCGACAACGACGAACAGCCGGTCACCGGAGTCGCCCTCGTGGAACAGCACCTGGCCGCGGCGCAGCCTGCTCTCCGTCATCGATGCGGCCAGCGCATCGGCTGCTTCGTCGTCGAGCTGGCTGAAAAGCGGTGCCTGTCGGAGCACTGCGGCGTCCACGAATGGGCCTCCTTGGACCTGAACTGCGACCTTCGAGGAGGCTGCGAGCCGCCCCGGCGCCAGGCGGATCACACCCGGTCGCCCCAAAACCGTAGCCCCTCGCCTTGCCGAACCGCCACGTAGGCCCGCCGGGACTCGCCGGAGGGTCTACTCAGCCGGTCCCCGAGCAGTGAGGATGAGGGATGCTCGATTGGCTGAGAAAGCGCTGGAGAAAGGGCCGTGTTCACGCGACCAGTACGCCGTCAGCCGACCCCCTGGTCGAGCTCGGACGCAAGGCCAGGGCGCTGGCCAAGGAGGGGTTCGTCGACGAGGCGGCCGCCGTACTGCGCGCCAGCGACAACCCACGAGCCGAGGGCATGCTGGCACTCCTGCTGCGCGAGTACGGCCGTCTGGACGAGGCCATCGACATCCTGCGCGCCAGCAAGAACCCGGAGGCGGCCCCGCGGCTAGACCAGTTCCTCCGGGAGCGTGGTAGCGAGCTCAACCGGCTCACCATCATCGACGGCCGCCCGCTCGACCGCACTCGCGAGGTGGACGAGCTTCTACAACACGGCCAAATCGACGAGGCGATCGACCTGCTGAAGGCGAGCCGTCTCCCCGCTGACCGGTCCAGACTGCAGGCCCTGCTCCGCGAGCTGGGCCGCACCGACGACCTCCGCGAGCTCGCGAACCACTCGATCCGGCTCGGCACCCTGCGAGCCGAAGGCCGCCTGGACGAACTGCGTCAGCGCGCCTCAGCCGGCGACCGCGAGGCCGAGACCCTGTTGATCGACGCCCTCGCCGAGCAGGGCCAGGTGGAGGAGCTGCGGACCCGTGCGGACGCCGGCAACAGCCAAGCGAAGGACCTACTGGTGGACCTGCTGGCCCGGGAGGGCAGGCTCGACGAGCTGAGCAGTCTGCACGACCCGTACGCCGCAGCAAAGGTGTTCGACCACCTCATCGAGCAGGGCCTCGCCGACGAGGCTGCCGCTGTACTGCGTGAGGAACCCTCGAGTGAGGACGACATGGCCTGGTACCGGCTGGCCCGCCTGTACGCCGATCAGGGCCGGACAGACGACGCGCTCACCGTTTTGCGCCCTCGCCAGTGGATCGCCCCGGACCTGCTGGCCGAGTTGCTGGCCGACAGCGGGGAAGCCACCGAAGCCATCGCAGTACTGGACGCCTCTGATCGGCGGGAGGCTCCGCGGCTGGCCGCTCGCCTGCGGGCCGAGCATGGTCAGCTCGACGAGTTGCGGGCCCGAGCGGACGCTGGTGACAAGCCGTCGGCCAAGCAACTCGCTGCCTACCTGGCCGCTCACGACGAGGTCGACGAGCTGCGGGCCAGAGCCGCCGCGGATGGGGATGCCGTCTTCAAGGTCCACCTGATCCGCACACTCGGCCGCCTCGGCCGGCTGCAGGACCTGGAAGCCCTCGCCCCCACCAGCAACGCGGCCGGTCACATGTGGTGGGCGACGCTGCTCGCTGGAGGCGGCGACCCGACTGAGCATGAGGCAAAACAAGCCTGGTACGCCGGACAGGACGCGACAGCCCGAGTCATCCACCTGCTGGTCGAGAAGCAGCGCATCGACGTCGCCATCGCGTTCGCCAAGGCCCGGGTCAGCGCCGGTGACGAGTGGGCCGGGGCATGGATCCCGCGAGTCCCGCAGTCCCGGATCCACCGGGATGACGGCATCGACTCGCAGTTGCTGGCCTCCCAGGCGGATGCCGCGATCCGGGAACTGCTGCCGACCTGCTCCGTCGGGGAGGAGCGCAGTACAAAGGTCAGAGTCGCAGACGCCGGCTATGCCGTGTACGGCGACTTGCGGGTCAGCCTGACCGCCCCCGGACAGGCCGAGGTCTCACTGGCCTGCTGGACGGTCAACCTGGATACGGCCCGCTACTTCGGCGACAGCCCGCCGGAGGAGGCAGAGACCAGGTTGCCGCCGGAAGGCACCGCAGTACCGGACCTCCGGATGACCATTGCTGTGCTCGACGACATAGCCGACCGGTTGAAGGCAGTCGACGCCCCACGACCGCAGGCCGGCGGCAGCCACCTCACCCTCACCGTCTCAGCCAGGGCTGTCGGTGGGCGGACGTAAGCTGGCCTCCATGCCGACCCAGCGCGCCGAGGCCCTCGCCTCTGTCGACTCAGCCCTGCCCGAGCCGTTGAAGCTGCCGCGCAAGGCGCCCGTGTTCACCGGCGAGACCCACACCCAACTGGTCCGGCGGGCCCGCAAGATGCACAAGGTGCTCACCGAGACCTATCCCGACGCGCACTGCGAGCTGGACTTCACCACCCCGCTGGAGTTGCTGGTCGCCACCATCCTGTCGGCCCAGACCACCGACGTGATGGTCAACAAGGTGACGCCGACGCTGTTCGCGAAGTACCCGGACGCCGCGGCGTACGCAGAGGCCGATCGCGAGGAGCTGGAGACGATCCTCAAGCCGACCGGCTTCTTCCGGGCCAAGACCAACAGCCTGATGAAACTCGGCCAGGCGCTGGTCGACGAGTACGACGGGGTGGTGCCGGACAAGCTCGAGGAGCTGGTCAAGCTGCCCGGGACCGGTCGCAAGACGGCGAACGTGGTGCTCGGCAACGCCTTCGGGGTGCCCGGCATCACCGTCGACACGCACTTCGGCCGGCTGGTCCGCCGGTTCGGCTGGACCGAGGAGGAGGACCCGGTCAAGGTCGAGCACCTGATCGGCGCGCTGTTCCCGAAGAAGGACTGGACGATGCTCTCGCACCGCCTGATCTTCCACGGCCGGCGCCGTTGCCACGCCAAGAAGCCGGCCTGCGGCGCCTGCCCGATCGCCCAGTGGTGCCCCTCCTACGGCACCGGCCCCATCGACCCCGAGCTGGCCGCAAAACTGGTGAAGACCCCGGCGTGAACCGACCACCCAGCCTTCGTACTGCGCGCCGCGGCCTCGCACTCGTGGCCGGCGCGCTTGCTGTGCTGGGTTTACTGGTTGCCTGCGGCGATCAAGAGCCGGGGAGTGTCGCGAAGGAGCCAGATGGGACTGTCGCCGGAGCCGATCAGTTGACGGCGTGCCCGAGTGTCCAGTCGCGGCCGGCAGTGGCCAAGGCGCTGCCGGACATCAGCCTGCCGTGCCTGGGCAAGGGCCCCGACACCCGGCTGGCGGACCTGCGGGGTCCGCTGGTGATCAACGTCTGGGCCCAGTGGTGCGGCCCGTGCCGTGAGGAAGCGCCCTACCTCGCCGAGCTGCACCGCAAGGCGGGCGGCAAGCTCCAGCTGCTCGGCATCGACTACATCGACACCCGGCCGGACCTCGCGGTGAAGTTCGCGATCGAGCAGCACTGGGACTATCCGCACCTGGCCGACCGGGACAAGCAGCTCCAGCAGCCGCTGAAGATCGGCGGCCCGCCGCTGACCGTCTTCGTCGACAAGGACGGCGCGGTCGCCTACGTGCACCGCAAGCCGATCACCTCGCAGCACGAGCTCGATCAGCTGGTGAAGGACAAACTGGGAGTCGGCCTGTGAGGACCAGTACGACGTACGACGTGGAGCTGCCCGACTTCCTGCACCGGTTGCGGACCGCCTCCAAAGAGGTCGACCCCAACGAGCTGTCCAGGTTCCTTCCGCCCGAGGACGACCCGGGCGTCCGCGGCTCCGCGGTACTGATCCTGCTTGCCGATGGCAACGATGCTCACGGCAACGATGTCCACGGCAACGGTCCGGACGTGCTGCTGACCGAGCGGGCCTGGACGTTGCGCAGCCACGCCGGTCAGATGTCCTTCCCCGGCGGCCGGGTCGACCCCGAGGACGGCACCGGTGTCGAAGGACTGATCCGTACTGCGCTGCGCGAGGCGGAGGAGGAGACCGGTCTCGACCCGACCGGCGTCGACGTGTTCGCGGTCTGGCCGTCACTGTGGGTGCCGGTCAGCAACTTCGCGGTCTCGCCCGTGCTCGGCTGGTGGCGCGAGCCGTCGCCGGTCGCGGTGGTCGATCCGGCCGAGGTCGCCTCGGTCCACCGGGTCTCGATCGAGGCGCTGAGCGATCCCGCCAACCGGATCAGCTGCCTGCATCCCTCTGGCTTCACCGGCCCGGCGTTCACTGTCGGTGACCTCTACATCTGGGGTTTCACCGCCGGTCTGCTCGACAAGTTGCTCACCCTCGGCGGCTGGGCGCGCGACTGGGACCCCACTCACGTCGTACCGTTGCCCGACCGACTGGTCGAGGCGGCCTGGCGGAGTGAAGGGCGACGGCCGGAGGACGTACGGCGGCTGACGGCCATCGAGCACGACCTGGGGCGTCCGGAGGGTGTGGAGTGAGCGGTCTCGATATCGCGCTGCTGGTGGTGACCGGGCTGGTGGCGATCTCCGGCTACATCGAGGGGTTCGTGCTCGGCGCGTGCGCGACCATCGGATTGCTGGCGGGCGCCGCGATCGGCGTGTACGGCGTACCGCGGGTGCTGGACAACTTCTCGCCCAGTGTCGAGGTGTCCTTCGCGGCGCTGGTCCTGGTCGTGATCCTCGCCTCGATCGGGCGGACGATCGGCGCCCTGCTCGGGTCCAAGCTGAGAAACAAGATCTCCTGGAAACCGGTGAAAGCCGTCGACGCGCTGGGTGGCGCGGCGCTGGCGGCCGCGTCGGTGCTGGTCGTCTCCTGGGTGCTCGGGGTCGCCGTCAGCGGCGCCCGGATTCCGAGCGTGACGTCGGCGGTCCGCGGCTCGCAGGTGCTCGCCAAGGTCGACGAGGCGCTGCCGGGCGGCGCGGATCGCGCGCTGCAGGCGTTCAACGACGTGGTGAACACCGATCTGTTCCCGCGCTTCCTCGACCCGTTCGTCCCGGAGCGGATCCGCGAGACGCAGCCGCCGGACGGCTCGATCGCGCGCAACCCGGTGGTCCGGGGCGCGTACACCCGGATCGCCAAGGTGACCGGCGTGGCGAACTGCTCCCGCGGCCTCGAGGGCAGCGGGTTCGTCTACGCGCCGCAGCGGGTGATGACGAACGCGCACGTGGTGGCCGGGGTCAGCTCGCCGAAGGTCGAGGTGAACGGGAAGAAGTACGACGCCAAGGTGGTGCTGTTCGACTCCAGCGTGGACATCGCGGTGCTGTACGTCCCTGAGCTCGACGCCAAGCCGTTGGCCTTCGACAAGGACGGCAAGGCCGACGCCACCGCGGTCGTGCTCGGCTACCCGGAGAACGGGCCGTTCGACTCCGAGCCGGCCCGGATCCGGTCCGAGGAGCGGCTGCGCGGCCCGGACATCTACGGCGACAAGACGGTGACGCGCCGGGCCTTCTCGATCTGGGCGCAGGTCCGCCCGGGCAACTCGGGAGGCCCGCTGATCTCCGCCAAGGGCACCGTGTACGGCGTCGTCTTCGCCGCCTCGGTCGAGGACAACCGCACCGGCTACGTCCTGACCGCCGAACAGGTCGCCGAGGACGCGGCAGCCGGCGCGAAGGCGACCCAAGAGGTCTCCACCCAAAGTTGCACCTGAGTCCCGCGCAACAGATCGGCACGCCCGCGGCGTTGTAGGGGTGTGACGATCACGAGCGGGCGCACCGAACCGCTGACGTTCGACGAGGTGGTGGCGTCGAGCGAGCGAAGGCTGCTGCGGCTTGCGCTGATGCTGTCCGGTGGCGTGCACAGCGCGGAGGATCTCGTCCAGACGGTCCTGGCCCGGGCGCACGGGCGCTGGGACCGGATCGGCTCGGTCGACAGGCCGGAGGCGTACCTGAGCAAGATGGTCGTCAACGAGTTCCTGAGCTGGCGCCGTCGGCTCAAGAACCAGGAAGTGCCCCTGGCCGAGCTGCCCGACGTACCGGCCGACGACGACGTCAGCGCTCGCCTGGTTCAACGAGACGCCGCCTGGCGTCTCCTGGCCGGGCTGCCGCGCCAGCAGCGCGCAGTACTGGTCCTGCGGTTCTACGAGGACCTGCTGGACGACGAGATCGCCACCATCCTCGGCTGCTCGGCCGGCACCGTGCGCTCCCACGCGTCCCGCGGTCTGGCGACCCTGCGAGCCAACCTCCCGACCTCCGACAAGGATCACTGACATGCCCCCAGTCACGGACGACGAGGTCGGCGCACTGCTCCGCGAAACCTTTGCGGAAAAGGAAAAACTGATCGATCAATTGCCCAAGGCAACCACAAGGCCGGTACGCCGGAAGGCGCCCGCTCTACTCGCGGCAGCAGCCGTCCTCGCCGTCCTGGCCGGCACGATCGCGATCGCCGGCGACACAGGCGGCCGGCAGACTCTCGACAGCGGCGGTGGAAAAGCTGAGCAGTCGGCATCGATGACGCCGACCCCTCGCCCTAAGACACTGAGCGCCACCGCAAGCAAGGTCGGCCTGCCATTGCGGCCGCAGCTCACCAGCCTGGCCATCGCGGAGATCGCGAAGCGTGAGCGGCCTAAGGGTGGCTGGCCGGTCGTCAAGGTCCTCGACGCGGCGTACGGGGGAGCCGGCTCGCCAACCGGGCCAGGCCCCGCGGGTGTCCCCTTCACTGCGCCCGAGCGTTCTCAGATCGCCGCGTCGGCCGGTGTGCCGATCGAGTGGGTCAAGAAACGCCCGACGGGCTCGAACATCTGCGACCAGCAGGCCAGCCCGGCGCCGTACATCACAGTCGGCCAGCTCGCCTTCGACAAGGGTCACTCGACCGCCACCATCGGGATGAGCATGTGGCGAGGCTGCCTGGACGCCCACTGGCTGACCTACCGCCTCACCAGAAACCCCACCACCGACGCCTGGCGCATCACCGGAACAGTCGGCCCGGTAGCAGTGTCGTGAACCTCATGGCCGCCGGTCAGTCAGGTAGGCGGGCTAGCCAGTCCAGGAGGACGGCGTTGAAGAGGGCTGGGGTTTCCTCGTGGGGGAAGTGGCCGGCGGTGGTCAGTACTTCGCGGCGCAGTGGCCCGGTGAGCAGTCCGGCGGGGGTGGTCGCGGTGACGGCGCCGTCTTGGGCTCCGTGCAGCTGGAGGACCGGTACTGGGATCGGGGTGCGCATGCGGGCGGAGTACCGGCGGCCGTCGGGGCGTAGGCGGGACCGGAGGAACCAGCGGTGATACTCCAGCGCGCAGTGCGGCGCCGGCCAGACCTGCAGGGCCGCGCGGTAGCGGCGGGAGGCCTCGGCGTCGGGGAAGGCGCTGCCGGGCGCGGACCAGGCGCGGAGGAGCTGCTCGATGTGGATGCCGTCGTTGGCGAGCAGTCGTCGCTCCGGCAGGATCGGCAGCTGGAACCAGCCGACTTGCGCCATCGACCGCAGCTGCCCGGACCGCATCAACTGAAGTGGATGTGGCGATGACACAGCCGCCAGAGCACGCACCTGCTTCGGCGCCAGTACTGCGGCCGACCAGCCGGCGAAGCCGCCCCACCCGTGCCCGACGACAACCGCGTCGGTCGCACCGAGCGACCTGATGACGCCCGAGACATCAGCGGAGACGGTGAACGGGTCGTAGCCGCGTGGCGTCTTGTCGCTGGCTCCATAGCCGCGCAGGTCCATCGCCACAGCCCGGTACCCCGCTGCGGCGACCACGGGCAGCTGATGCCGCCACGCCCACCAGAACTCGGGAAAGCCGTGCAGGAACAGCACTAGTGGATCGTCCGCCGCCCCACACTCGGCCACGTGGAATCTCGCCCCATTGGCCGCGACCAGCGAGTGCGACCACGGCCCGTCGACGAGCAGATCCGAAACGCCGGCGGGACTCAGCGGTCAGAGCTCCCCGGCGATCGCCCGGCACGGCGCACTAGTCGCCCTTGCCGATCGCCTTGAGCGCCTCGACGGACTCCTTCGAGGTCTCGATCGTGCGCTGCGGGCCCTTCGCCTTGCCGATCATCTTCTTGCCGACCAGCACCAGCACGGCCGCGATCAGCAGGTAGAGCACGGCAACGATCAGGAACGCCAGCGCCGGATGCAGGCCGAGCGCGTGCACGCCGTACGCCGCGGCGATGGACAGCAGGATGACCGCGAGCAGCGACAGGAAGCCGGCCGCGCCGAACATCCCCGCGCCGGTGCCGGCCGCAACCGCGGTCGACTTCAGCTCGGTCTTGGCCAGTTCGAGCTCGCTGCGGATCAGGCTGGACAGATCCTTGCTGGCGTTGGCGACGAGCTGCCCGACAGTGGGCTCATCCTCGGTCTGCCCCATCGACATGGCGCTCCTTCCAACACGGGTCTCTGGCTCCCGAGACTAGCTTGTACCCGCGCTTCAATCGTCGGCATACGCGCGGTTGCGGCGGAACAACAGCAGTGCGGCGAGCAGGGCGGACAGCAGCGACGCGACCAGGACCGCGGCCTTGGCGCGCTCGATCTGGGCGAGGTCGTCGCCGAAGGCGAGCTGGGCGATCAGCAGCGCGACGGTGAACCCGATGCCGGCCAGGACCGAGACGGCGGCGACGTCGCGCCAGGCGAGGTCGGAGTTCAGCTCGGCCCGGGTGAAGCGCGCGGTCAGCCAGGACCCGCCGAACACCCCGAGCACCTTGCCGGCCATCAGGCCGGCCACCACCCCGATCGCGACCGGGTCGGTCAGCATCTCGCGCAGCGCGTCACCGCCGAGCGTGACACCCGCGGCGAACAGGGCGAACAGCGGTACCGCGACGCCGGCCGACCACGGCCGCAGCCGGTGCTCGATCCGCTCGGCCGGCGGGTGCTTCTCGCCCGGGTCGGGCAGCACCCGGGTGACCAGTCCGAGCGCGACGCCCGCGATCGTCGCGTGGATGCCCGACTCGTGCATGAACCACCAGGCGCCGAGCGCGACGGGGACGTACAGCAGCGGCGTACGGAAGCGGAAGTGCTGCAGCAGGAAGAAGGCGCCGATCAGGGCGATCGCGGCGAGCAGCGCCAGCAGGTGGAAGCCGTGCGAGAAGAACACGGCGATCACCAGGATCGCGCCGAAGTCGTCCACCACCGCGAGGGTGAGGAGGAAGGCGCGCAACGCGCTGGGCAGCGAGGAGCCGACGATCGCCAGCACCGCCAGGGCGAACGCGATGTCGGTGGCCGTCGGCACCCCCCAGCCCGAGGTCCGGCCGCCGTCCGCGGTCAGATTGATGACGAGATAGATGATTGCCGGAAGCACCATTCCGGCGATGGCCGCGACCACCGGTACGACGGCCTCACTGATCCGCGACAACGTGCCGACCACCAGTTCGCGCTTCAGCTCGACACCGGCCAGGTAGAAGAACAACGCCAGCGCGCCGTCGGCCGCCCAGCCCTCCACGGTCAATGGGCCGAGCTCGAACTCGCGCAGGTGGTGGTAGGCGTCCTGCCACGGCGAGTTGGCCCAGACCAGCGCGATCACGGCGGCGCCGAGAAGCAGCAGGCCACCGGTGGTCTCGGCTCGCAGGGTGTCGGCCAGGAACGCACGCTCGGGACCGAGGATGCGCGGGAAGGCGCGGCGTTTCGTTCGCAGACGGAGGGCTGGAGGCACAGGACTACCCTTCATCGGGATCGTTCGGACCAATCGCCGACCAGACTTCCCGGCACACCTTGACGCTCAGCGGCCCATCCTACCGGTTGGCCGGCGGAGGTGTGGGAGAACGCGATCCGCGGCCGCCGGCGCGCAGTACGCTGCGAAGGTGCACGGAGAACAGATGGCCGAGGACTTCCCCGTGGTCAGCGTCGACTCGGACGCGCGGGAAGCTGTCGAGCTGCTCGCCTCCCGGCGGTTGCCTGGCCTGATCGTGGTCGAGACGGACGGTACGCCGTACTCCGTGCTGCCCGCTTCGCAAGTGGTGCGCTTCCTGGTGCCGAGCTACGTGCAGGACGACCCGTCCCTGGCCCGGGTGATCGACGAGTCGCTGGCGGACCAGGTCGCGGACAAGCTGAGCGGAGTGACGGTGCGCAAGTTGCTGCCGCGCGAGCCCGCCGAGTTGCCGGCCGTGAAGCACGACGACACCGTGCTCGAGATCGCCGCCCTGATGGCCCGGCTGCGCTGCCCGCTCGTGGTGGTGCTGCGTGACAAGGAGATCATCGGCGCGATCACGGCTTCACGATTGCTGGAGCTGGTCATCCAGCCGCACTGAGCCAGACCTCCGGGTTCGGTCCCTTGGGGACGATTCCGTTCGGATTGATGTCGGTGTGCGTGACGTAGTAGTGCCGCTTGATCTGGTCGAAGTCGACCGTCTCGCCGAAGTGAGGTAGCTGGTAGAGCCGCCGCGCGTAGGCCCACAGGTTCGGCAGCTCGGTGAGCTTGTTGCGGTTGCACTTGAAGTGACCGTGGTAGACCGCATCGAACCGCACCAGCGTCGTGAACAACCGGATGTCGACCTCCCGCAGAGTGTCGCCGAGCAGGTACTCACGATCGGCGAGCCGCTCCTCCAGCACGTCCAGCCGGGCGAACAGCGCGTCGTACGCCGCCTCGTAAGCCTCCTGGCCGCGTGCGAACCCACACCGGTAGACGCCGTTGTTCACGTCGGTGTAGACCTCCTCGATCAGCCGATCCATCTCCTCGCGGTCGGTGGGGATCAGCTCGGGCGCGCCGTCGGCGTGGAAGTCGACCCACTCGGTCGACAGGTCGAGCGTGATCTGCGGATAGTCGTTGGTCACCACGAGACCCGAGACGGTGTCCACGATCGCCGGCACCGTCACCCGCCCCTCGTACTGCGGGTCGGTGGCGAGGTAGGCCTCGGAGAGGAACTTGATCCCGAGCACCGGGTCGGTGCCGTCCGGGTCGAGGGTGAACCGCCAGCCGCGCTCGTCCCGGACCGGGTCGACGACGGCCAGGCTGATCGCGTCCTCCAGGCCGAGCAGCCGCCGGACGATGACGGAGCGGTGCGCCCACGGACAGGCGAGGCTGACGACCAGCCGGTACCGGCCGGGCTCGACGGGCCAGCGCCCGTTCTCGTCCGGGCCCTCGCCGGGTGCCGATGTCGACTCCCTGCTGATCCGGTCGGTGAAGCGGTTGCCCTGGCGCTTCCACGCCCCGTCCTGGACGGTGTCGGTGACGTTCTGTGCGGACGACATAGCTGCAAAGTTACCCGCCCACCACGAAGCCGATAGGTGGCGGCGGGGCAGGCCGAACAGTACTGTCGGCTGTAATGGTCTAGTTCGAACATTTCCAGGAGCACGTGGTGGCTCGCGATCCCCGGCAACCGGTTTGCCGGGCACAATCCCAGGGATACTGACGACATGGCCCGCCCAAGGAACAACCCCGGTGACCTCGCGGAACTCCCCACGCAGCTCCGTACCGACCGGCCGAAGGGTGACCAGATCCGCGAGATTCTGGAGACCCTCGCCCGCAGCCTCACCGCAGGTACGGTGCTGCCGTCCGAGCGCGTCCTGGCCGAGCGCTTCGGCGTGGCCCGGATGACCGTGCGGCAGGAGGTGGACCGGGTCGTCGCGGAAGGGCTCGCCGCCCGCCGGCCAGGTGGTGGCACGTTCGTCGCCGAGCCGCGGCCGGCCCGTATGCTCACCTCGTCCTTCAGCCAGGACATGCGCGCCCGCGGCCTCACACCCGGCGCCAAGGTGCTGGAGCACCGCGTCGACACCGCCGACGAGGCCCTGGCTGCCGAACTGGAAGAGCCGGTCGGTACGCCGGTGCTGCACCTCGTGCGACTCCGCACTGCCGACGGCGAACCGATGGCGATCGAGCGGACCGCGCTGTCCCTGCAGCGCTATCCCGGACTGGACGAGTTGGACTTCGCCGAGGTCTCGCTCTACGAGTCCCTCTCCTCGCGCTACGGCGTGACGCTGGGCATGGTCAACGCCTCGATCGTCGCGGCGCCGCTGGACCCGGCCGACTCCGAACTGCTCGGCATCGACTCCACCGTGCCCTGCCTGATCATCACCTCGGCCCCGCGCACCGCGTCCGGCGAGGTGATCGAGTTCGGCCGCTCGGTCTACCGCTCCGACCGGTACGACATCACCGTGGCCTACCGCGCTTCCTGACGTTTTTCCCGGCTGTCCGGCGTGATCAGTGATCAGACCTGCGGTCAGGCGTTGAGGCTGCGCAGTACGTCGGGGGTGTGACCGCGCTCGGCGAGCAGGGTGACGACCTCCACGACGAGCGCTTGCGCCAGCAACGCACCGACCACCGTCGAGGTCGCCCCGGTCCGCTCCGGACTGCCGTCGACCTCGATCAGCGCGTCGCCCGGCACCCCGCAGTTGTCGATCACGACGTCCGCGACCTCGAACAACCGCTGCCCACCCGGCGCCCGAGACTCGACAGCCTCACTGTGCGCCAGCGACGTCAACGCCACCACCTTCGCCCCCGCAGCCCGGGCTCCCACCGCAAACTCAACCGGTACTGCGTTACGCCCCGAATTCGACACCACCAGGACGACGTCGCCGGCCGCAATCTCGTTGACCTGCAGCAAGACGTCAGCCAACCCACCCAGCCGCTCCAGCAACGAGCTCTTCAGCAACCCCTCGTGCAACATCAACCCAGGCTCGAGCACCGCCCGCACACTCGCCAACCCACCAGCCCGCCCGTACAACTCCTCGGCAATCAGATGACTGTGCCCAGTCCCGAACACCCAAAATGTCCTCCCCGCACCCAACGCATCCGCCACCACTCGCCCAGCTTCCCGCACAGCCGGCAACTGCGTCCCCACAGCCCGCCCAGCCAATTCCACAGCCTTCCCCAAGTACTCCGCAGCTCCACCCATACCCAGAAACCTAGCGGTCCAGCGGCGCCTGTCCGCCAAACTCAACTAGACCAATTTCAGAGTTGAGCCGCTACGACACCCAGTGCGAAGGCGGCGCTGGCCAGGGTGAGCATGGTGGTGGCGAGGATGAGGAGTTGGCGTTGGAGGGGAGGGCGCTCGGTGGGGGTGGCGAAGATTCGGCGGGGCCAGTGGCGCCAGGAGACGTACCAGAAGATGCTGGTGGCAATCAGGAGGAGGGCCGCTTTGACGGCGTGGATCCACCAGTGGTCGGAGTCCAGCAGGAGGAGGACGACGCCCGTCGCCGCGATCACGGCGATCAGGGCGAGGACCTTGTAGCGGTTGCCTGAGGCAATGACTGCGGTGAGGTGTTCGCGCTCCTCCTCGCGGGTGCCGAAGTACTTCTTCAGTTTCGGCTGGACGACGAAGAGGGAGTACGTCATGCCGCCCACCCAGGCGGCGGCCAGGCCGGCGTGGAGGATGGCGACCAGGGCGGTCATCCGCGGTTGCGGGGGTGGTTCTTCCCCATCCGCTCGTTGCCGCGTTTGTAGTTGCCGGTCCAGCGGGCCATCACTTCCTGCGGGTCGTCGTCGACCTCGGCGAGGAACTCGGCGGCGCGCGGGCCGCGCAGTACGGTCGCTGGTTTGCCGTGGTGGGTGATGCGGACGGTCCCGTCGGGACGGCTCACGTAGTCGAATCCATGGGGTGCCGGCACCGGGCCATTCCAGCAGGAGCGGCCCGGTGCGGCAACCGGATTCGGGTGGACGACGGGTCAGTCGTCGTCGGACTTGCCGGACTCCAGGTTGGTTTTGATCAGATCCATCACGGTGCTGTCGGCCAGCGTGGTGACGTCGCCGACCTCGCGGTTCTCGGCGACATCGCGGAGCAGGCGGCGCATGATCTTGCCCGAGCGGGTCTTGGGCAGCTCGGCGACCACCATGATTTGGCGCGGCTTGGCGATCGGGCCGATCTCCTTGGCCACGTGGTTGCGGAGCTCCTGGACCACGTCCGGCCCGCCGTCCCCCGCCTCGGAACGCAGGATGACGAACGCGGCGATCGCCTGGCCGGTGGTCGGGTCGGACGCGCCCACGACGGCCGCCTCGGCAACCTTCGGGTGCGAGACCAGAGCCGACTCGATCTCGGTGGTCGACAACCGGTGGCCGGACACGTTCATCACGTCGTCCACCCGGCCGAGCAGCCAGATGTCGCCGTCCTCGTCCTTCTTCGCGCCGTCACCCGCGAAGTACACGCCCGGCCAGCGCGACCAGTACGTGTCCTTGTACCGCTGGTCGTCGCCCCACAGCGTGCGCAGCATCGCCGGCCACGGCTTGTTGATGATCAGGTAGCCACCCGAGCCGTCCGGTACCGACTTGCCGGCGTCGTCGACCACATCGACGCTCACGCCCGGGATCGCCCGCATCGCCGCACCCGGCTTGCCCGCGGTCACACCGGGCAGCGGGGAGATCATGTGCATCCCGGTCTCGGTCTGCCACCAGGTGTCGACCACCGGCGCCTTGTTGCCGCCGATGTTCTCCCGGTACCAGATGTAGGCCTCCGGGTTGATCGGCTCGCCGACCGACCCGATCACCCGCAGCGTCGACAGGTCGAACTTCGCCGGGATCTCCTTGCCCCACTTCATGAACGTGCGGATCGCCGTCGGCGCGCAGTACAGGATGGAGACCTTGTACTTCTGGATGATCTCCCACCAGCGGCCCTGGTGCGGGGTGTCCGGGGTGCCTTCGTAGAGCACCGAGGTGGTGGCGTTGGCCAGGGCGCCGTACACGATGTAGCTGTGGCCGGTGACCCAGCCGATGTCGGCGGCGGTCCAGTAGACGTCGGTGTCGGGCTTGAGGTCGAACACTGCCCACTGCGTGTACGCCGTACCCACCAGGTAGCCGCCGGTCGTGTGCAGGATGCCCTTCGGCTTGCCGGTGCTGCCGGACGTGTACATCACGTACAGCGGGTGCTCGGCGTCGAACGCCTCCGGGGTGTGCTCGGCCGACTGCTTGCCGACGAAGTCCTCCCACCACAGGTCGCGGCTCTCGACCATCGCGGTCTCCTGGCCGGTCCGCTTCACCACGAGCACGTTGCGCACGTCCGGGCAGTCAACCAGCGCGGCGTCCACGGCCGGCTTCAGCGCGGCCGGCGCGCCCCGGCGGTAGCCACCGTCGGAGGTGATCACGACCCGGGCGTCGCAGTCCAGGATGCGGCCCTTGAGCGCGTCCGCGGAGAAGCCGCCGAAGATGACCGTGTGCGGGGCCCCGATCCGGGCGCAGGCGAGCATCGCGACCACGGTCTCGGGAATCATCGGCATGTAGATGGCCACCACGTCACCCGGCTGGACGTTCAGCTCGAGCAGCGCGTTGGCCGCCTTGCTGACCTCGTCCTTGAGCTGGCCGTAGGTGATCTCGCGGGTGTCGCCGGGCTCACCCTCGAAGTAGTACGCGACCTTGTCGCCGAGACCGTTCTCGACGTGCCGGTCGACGCAGTTGTACGCCGCGTTGAGCTTGCCGTCGGCGTACCACTTGGCGAACGGCGGGTTGCTCCAGTCCAGCGTCTGGGTGGGCTCGACGGCCCAGCTGAGCCGCTTGGCCTGCTCCGCCCAGAAACCCTCGAAATCGGCCTCGGCCGCGGCGTAGGCGTCCGCCTTGACGTTCGCGTTCGCCGCGAGCTCGGCGGGCGGTTCGAACCGGCGCTCCTCGTGCATCAGGTTCGACAGCGCATCGGACTGGTGGGACTCGGAACTGGTCACGTCGCGGACTCCTCGTTGAGAGCTGCAAGACAGCGGAACGCACACGGCGCCCCCGGTCCCCTTTCTACCAACGCCGGACCAGCCGCGGTACTGGTGCCTCGCCCAGCTGGCCACGATCTGCGCCGAACGGGCCGCCTTACCGGTCGAGCAGCCGGTCGAGCAGAAGGTCGCGGGAACCAGATCGCCGGCCGGCGCATCCGAGTTGGCGTGTCGATGGATGTTCACGGAGGTGGAGTCGCGATGTACCAGCAGAGCGAGATGGTCACCGAGCAGCCGGCCGCCAGGCGCAAGCTGTCCCGCGCCGCGCGCCGCCGGGTGCACGCCCGCGAGCGCCGCGTACGCCGTACCCAGCGCTCCCTGCGCGCCCAGCTGCCGACCTGGTGACTCAGTCAGCCCTGATGGTGGCTGAGCACCTTGGCCAGCAAGGTGGTGAGTTCGTCCCGCTCTGAGGGGGAGAGCGGGGCGAACAGCTCGTCCTGGGCGGCCCGGATCAGCGTTTCGAGCCGCTGGCGCTGCTGCTCACCCTCGGGGGTCAGCGTGATGACGTTGCGGCGGCGATCGGCGGGGTCGGGCGACCGTACGACGTACCCGAGGTCGGCCAGCTCGTTGAGCGCGGCGACCACGTCGCTGCGGTCGATCCCGGTCCGCCGGCCGAGCGAGGCCTGACTGGCCGGCCCGTACTCCGCGAGCGTCGCCAGCAGCCGGTAGTGGTACCCGCGAGCGTTGCCGGCGGCGAACGTCTCGCTGATGATCCGGTGCGCGTGCATCGCGCTCTGGGTCAGCAGCCAGCTCGGCATCGCCAGCAGTTGGGTCGGGGCCCGTCCCTCGTCGGTCGCCACGGCGGCCAGTGTATTCCGTTGGGCTGCCCAATGAACTGCCCCCGGTCGGTACAGAGCGTTGCAGGTTGTTGCAGCTGGACGAAATAGTGCCTGCCCGCTGCCCGGTCCTGTGCCACGATGGTTGATTCGGGAAGTGGGGCGGAGGGGATCGTCATCGAGCAGGACACCTTGCGGCTGCTCGTCGGCATGCACCGGATCGTGCGGCACCTCGGCCGGACCAGTGCGAGCAGCACGTTGCACCCCACCCAGTTCATCGCGCTGCTGCTGATCGCGGACGAGCAGCCGATCCGGATCGGCACGATCGCCAACCGCGTGCCGTGTTCCCAGCCGACGGCGACCACCACGGTGGCGGCGCTGGAGGCGGCAGGGCTGGCTCGCCGTCAGGCCGACGTACTGGACGGGCGGGCGACGGCCGTCGTGCTGACTCCCCGCGGTGACGCGGTCGTGGAAGCGGCCGGGAAGCATGCGGTCGACGACCTCACCCAGCTGCTCGACCGTCTCTCCGAAGACGATCGAGCGCTGGTCCTCTCCGCCGGTGCCGTCCTTGCCCGGATGGCTGACGAGCTCTGAGTGCTAGCTGAGCCCCGGGACAACGGAGACCGTGTACGGCGGGGTGCCGGGCGCGGCGTCGAGCTGGCTGTTCACCCAGAGCAGGCGGTTGCGGTCCCGGGCGACCGTGGTCGGCGTCGAATTGGTTGCTCCCGGCAATGAGTCGGCGAGGATCTCGGCCTGGGTGGAATCGGCGTTGAGCAAGGCGAGCCGGGTGACGTACTTGCCACCGCCCGCGTTGTAGACGGCGTACAGGCGGCGACCTTCGAGGAGATAGCCGTCGCCGGACAGGATGCCGTTCGCACCGGTGATTTCCAGCGTGGTCACGGCCTTGGTGCGCAGGTCGACGCGGTACGTCACGTCCTGGCCTTGCTCGCCGACGAGCAGGTTGTGGCCGTCGTTGACGATGCCGTTGAGGAAGTACGGCTTTGGCTGGATCTTGTCGCGGGTCAACCAGGGCTTCAGCTGGCCGAGTCCTTCCCGGGTGAGGGAGGCGCGCCAGATCTGGTTGTGCGCGGAGTCGGTGACGTAGACGGCGTCCTTCGTGAAGGTGAAGTCATTGAGGAACGAGCCCTCCGCGGCCGGGCGGATGGCGAGCAGGTGGCCGCGCGCGTCGTACATGTAGAGCTTCGAGGTGCTGGCGCCGGCGACCAGGACGCGGCCCCAGTGGTCGACGTGGACGCCGGTGGCGGAGGTGCGGCCGTCGCTGCCGGCGGGCAGGAAAGGCCTGAGGGTGGGGTTGCGGACCGTGCCGCGGTACACGGCGCCGGTGCCCACGCTGGTGACGTAGATGGTGCCGTTGCGGGTCACCTCGATGCCTTCCGGAGTGTCGCCCGGCGTGGTCGAGACGACGTAGCTGGTGGGGCGCGGGTGGTGGTGCTGCTGGGCCTGGGCGCTGGGCTGGATGGTCGCGGCGATGAGTGGCGCGGCCAGCAGGACGGTGGCGGCGGTGCGTCTGCGAATCATCGGGCCAGCCTGGACGGCGGGCGGCCGTCGGCTCGACCGGTTTCGGTCAGGACCGAAGCAGTCTGTCCCGCGGACCCCTGAGCAGGCACAATGCGTTCCGTGGGGAGGCCGCGATGATCCGGATTCACTTCACTGCGGCCGATCTCGCGCGGGTGACCTTCCCGGCCGAGCCCGAACCGCTCTGGGAGGCGGCTCTGGCCGCGCGAGCGCTGGGTGACCGGGCGATTCCGCCGGTCGCGCGGCGGTGGAGACGGCAGGTCGCGCCGCTGATCCGGCCGTCGATGCGGCCGCTGTTCAAGCTGATCGGGCCGGCCGGGCAGTTCCCCGACTTCCTCACGCCCGAGGTCCCGACACCGGGACTGGAGCCCGCTGTCGCGATGCTGATGGAGACGCCGGCGTCGGTGGTCCGGGAGGTGCTCGAGCCGTACCTGCCGGCTGAGGTCGACCCGTTCATGCGCGGACTGCTCGACGGTACGGCGAACTCGCGGCGGGCACTCGGCAACGCAGTACGGGACTTTCATCAGCACGTGCTCGCCACGTCGGGGATGGAGCTGGAACGACGGTACGGCGCGGATCTGGCGTTGCGCTCTCGAGCGGTGTTGCACCACGGGATGGACGGGTTGCTGAGCGGGTTGCACCCCGACATCGAGTGGCAGGCGCCCGTCCTGACGACGTACGGGCTCGGTCCCGGGCCGACCTTCGACGTCAACCTGGCCGGACGCGGGCTGCTGCTCTACCCGTCCTCGCTGACGGCGGAATGCCTGGTCCTGGACGTCCCGAATCGCCGCCCGGTCCTGGTCTACCCGTGCGCCGACCTGCCATCAGCCGACGAGGTGGACATCGACGCCCTGGCAGAACTCCTGGGCCGCACCCGAGCCGCCGTACTCCGGTCCCTGACGGCCACCGCCAGCACCACCCAACTAGCCCGCCGAACCGGCATCTCCCTAGCCTCAGCCAGCGACCACACCCGAGTACTACGCAACGCCGGCCTGATAACCACCCACCGCACCGCCGGCACCGCCCACCACTCCCTAACCCCCACAGCCCACCGCCTCCTCACGGGGCAGCTCGGCGGGCTTGCTGGGGCAGTGTGATCTGCCCCGGGAAAAGGCCAATGACAGCGGGGATTTGGCGACTATCGTCAGATATGCCCTGGGACACGAGTCTCTGGGAAGTTGGCTCGGCAGCTCACCGGATGGTGGACTAGCGGGGTCCGCGAATGCAGGGGAGTGGCCGCCGGGGAGGTTATCCCCGGCGGCCGCTGCGGGTTAGTTGCGGATCAGGGTGAAGGTTGTTGTGGTGTTGCGGATGTCTACCGCGTTGTCAGTCAGTGTGAGGTTGTTGAAGGTGGCGGTGCCGGCGGCTGGGCCTTCTCCTGGTTCGGGCATTTCGTTGGCCCAGATGCCGAAGCCGGACTTGGCGTCGAAGGCGTCGCCGGATTTGCGGGCGCCGGAGATCGAGATGTTGGTCAGGATCGTGTCGGCGATCGGGAACAGCCGCTGCCCACCCACGTAGTCGGTCTGGAACATGATCCCGCTGTACGTCGGATCGACGATGTCGACGTCGGACAACCGGATCCCCTGGAAGACCTTGGTTGCCGAGTAGATCCAGATCCCCGGGAAGGTCTGGGCTCCCCAGAAGTGCCCGCCGGCCCGCACCACCGAAATGTTCTCCCAGCGCGTCGGCGGTGTCGCGCCGAAGCCGTTCATCGGGATGCCGAAGTCGAGCGAGCTGATCGTGATCCCGGAGTACACCAGGGTGTCCGCGACGTACAGGTTGCGGAACACGTTGTTGGTGCCGCCGTAGACCGCGAACCCGGCCGCCCGCCAGGTCAGCGTGGACGAGAGGTTCTCGAAGACGTTGTCCCGGACCTCGCCCCCGCCGCCGTCGACGGCGTTGAACAACGCGAAGCTGTCGTCACCGGTACTGCGGGCGTCGTTGTTGCTGACCGTGTTGCCGGCCGACCCGTTCGTCATGTTGATGCCGTCGGCAAACATGTCCCGGATCCGGGTGTTCCGGATTGTCGAGTTGTCCGTGTTCGCACCCCAGTACAGGCACATCTGGTGTTCGACCCAGATGTTGTCGATGGTCATGTTCGCCGTACCGTTGAAGTTGAACACCTTGCCCGGACCGTCGTTGCGGCTGTCGTAGTTGCCGAAGTACGAGAATCCGCTGAACGTCGACCCGTTCGCCGACGACGACGCGTCGAAACCGACATCGGTGTTGGTCTGCGTCGTCGGTGCGACGAACCGGGTGTACCAGGGACCGGCGCCGATCACCTTCATCGCCCGCCCGCCGACGTTGAACTTGCCGGACGTCGGGTAGTTCCCGGTCGGCAGGTAAACCCCTTGCAGGCTGGGGTTCTGCTGCACCTGGTTGATCGCGTTCTGCACGTCCTGCTGCGTGAAGCCCGCCGGTACGACGTACCCGGCGCCCGGGTTGGCGATCGGCGCGACCTGCTCGGTGTTGATGAAGTCGATCGCGTAGTTCGTGTCGTTGCCGGGATCCTTCTGCAACTTGATCTTCGTACCGGCCGGGAATGTCCCGTCCAGCATGATGTTGGCCTCGTCGTAGATGTGCCGCGCCGGTCCGGCGCCCGGTGAGTTGCCCGGACCGGATTCCGCGCCGTACAGCCACGCGTACTTCGAGGTGAGCGGCAACGCCTTGTGGAAGGCGCCGTTGACGTAGACGTTGATCGTCGAGTTGATCCCGCCTCCACCAGGCGAATCGGGGATGGAGAAGCGGGTGACGAGCGTGTTGGTGCTGCCGCGCGTGGTGAACTCGACGAAGGAGCCGTTCGAGTTCAGCGTGACCGCCTTGCGTCCGGACGCCTCACCGGCGAGGTCGCCGATGGTGCGGTTCGGGCCGACCAGCAACGCGCCGCCACCGATCGAGGCGTCCTCGGCCTCCAGGTGGTCGTATGGCATGTTGGCGCCGCGGCCGACGAAGAACGGCTTCTCGCTGGTGTTGTTGGCGCGCTTGACCGGCAGTTCGTTGGCGTCGTCGGCGAGTACCACCCGGACGGAGTACCGGCCGTTGGCCGCCGTCCACGTGCCGAGGCTGACCGGTGCCGTGGTGGCTCCCGCGGCAATCGCACCGGAGTACGAGCCGGTCAGGGTCCGTACGACGGTGCTGCCGTTGAGCAACGTCAGGGTGATGCCGTGCGCGCCGGACGCGGACGCGACGCTGCCCTGGTTCTTGATGGCGACCGAGAACGTCACGGTGTTGCCGGCCGCCGGGTTGCCAGGGCTCCAGCTCACCGCGGCCGCGACCAGGTCGGAGCTGGCGACCGGTGTGACGACCAGCGGGCTGGCGCTGCTGCCGGAGTTGTTGGCGTCGTTTTGCTCGATGATCGCGTTCGCCTCGTCCACCTTGGCGCTGAGCGGGTAACTGCCGGCGTCGCGGGTGCCGATCGCCGCCGTCACGGTCGCGGAGGCTCCGGCGGCGAGCGCGCCGACGGCCGCAGTACCGACCTTGGTGGTGCCGAGGTAGAAGTTGAGGCTGGTTGCCGGGGACCCCGCCGTACCGGTGTTGTTGACCCGGACGGACAGCGTGATCGTGTCGGTCTCGACCGGTGCGGACGGGGTCCAGGTGACGTTCGAGACGGTGAGATCCGGGTTCGGCGCGGGAACGCCCATCACCTGGAGCTCGGCGACCTGGCCGGCCGGCGCGCCGGTGTTGGCGGTGAAGTTCAGCCGGACGTCGGCGACCCGCGCGCTGACCGGGATGGTCACCGTGTTGCCGCTGGACGGACTGAAGTTGTACGACGCGGAGCCCACGATCGTGGTGAACCCGGACGCGTTCTGCTCGCGGCCGAGGATCGAGAACGTCTGGGTTCGGTTGCCCCAGGCACTGTCCGGGTTGAGCCGGATCACGATCGAGCTGAGGTCGGCGTTCGACCCGAGCTCGGTGGTCAGCGTGGCCGGGTTGCCGTTGCCTTCCCAGTAGGTCTGCACGTTGTCGTCGTTCGCGTTGGTGGCGACGAAGGTGTGCACGAAGCCGGACGCGGTGATCGGCCGGCCGAGCGCGAGGTTGCTGCCCGGGCCGTTGCTGCCGCCCCGCGTGACGGTGTTGCTGTTCGGCGATTGGTTGCCGGCGGCATCTTTGGCGCGGACGAAGTAGCTGACCGAGGTACTGGCCGGCTGGTTGTCGGTGTAGGTCAGCACGTTGCCGGCCAGGCTGGTGCGCAGCTCGCCGTTGGCGTACACGTCGTACCCGGTGACTCCGACGTTGTCGGTCGAGGCGGACCAGGTGAGCCGGATCTGGCCGGCGGCCGGTTCGGTGAATGCCAGGCTGCCCGGGGCGGTGGGAGCCTGAGTGTCGCCGGTCGACGGTCCGTAGACCTCGAGCTCGGACAGCTGGCCCGCCGGCCAGCCGGTGTTGGCGGTGATCCGGATCCGGATGTACCGGACCGTCGAGGCGCCGTAGTCGATGGTCGCCGTGTTGGTCGGCGGGTTGAAGGCGCGGCGGGCGGAGGCCGACAGGTCGTTGAAGTTCTGGCCGTCCGTACTGCCCTGGACGGCGAGCGTCTGGTCGCGTGCTCCCCAGCCGGCGGTCGGTAGCTTGAGGACGACCTGGTTGGTGCTGACGGACGATCCGAGGTCGACCTGCACCCACTGCGGGAACGCGTTGTTCGCGCTCTCCCAGTACGTGCCCTGGTTGGCGTCGGTGACGTTGGCGGCGACGTAGTTCTGCGTACTGCTACTGGCGGTCGCGGACTTACCGGCCGCGAGGTTGGGACCGGCCAGTACTGCGGCCGCTGCGGTCGCGCCGGTATGGGTCACGCCGACCGCGGCGAACATCGGGCCGGCCGACAGCACCAGGCTGCCGACGACCGTGGCAGCCAGCAGCCGCCACCTTCCAGGTGTGGTTCTCATGGCATCCGGAGCCTCTCCGATTTGGGCGGGGTGGTGAGGGCACAAGGGACTACGGCTGCCAAGAAGTTTGCTTACGATCTTAGAAAGTTTCGTAAGTTTGCTAATTTCTTGCGCAGCGCTGGCTCATTGTTACGGCAGCGCTACCCGAGCGTCAACGGTTCGTCACCGGACGGGTTTGTGTCGATGCGGGGTGCTGGAACGGCTCAGGCGGGGATCTTGACCCGGCCGAGCACCAGTTCGTTGGCGAGGAAGTCGCGGCACACGACGTACAGATAGCCGCCGTGCAGCGCGAAGTCGGCGCCCAGGGCCGCGGTCGAGAAGGAGCCGTCCGGCCGGATCAGCCGGATGGCCTTACCGCGTGCCTTGCGGAGAATCGCTTGCTGACCGGGGGTGTACCGGCCGTTGTAGTACCGGCTGGTGTCTTCCGGAGGGCGCTTGGTGGTGCTGACGGCAAGTAGTCCGTCGGCGGCGGACATGCCGTTGTAGAGCACGCCAATCTCTTCAACGGTGCCCTCCCGCGTGAACGGCGCCGGTGATACCGGTTCGCCGCCCATGCCGCGGAGCTGGGATGCCGCGAGCTCGCTGAGCTCGCCCCGCGGTGTGAGGGTGAGGATCGACTCGGCGACCATGTCGGAGTCGCTGCCGATCACCTCCAGAGCGATAGTGCCGTCCGGTTGGGTCGCGAGCTCGTCGACATGGACCGCTGCCGTCGTGGCCCAGTCCAGTGGAGCGCCGCTCGCCGACGGATGGAGCGCCGCGGCCGAGGCGGCCTTCGCGGCATCGAGAGTCGTGAACTCGGCGGGCTTGCCTGCGATCGTGCGCACACTGCCGTCCGCCTCGACCCGGCGCATCACCGTACCGGCCTTTCCGCTCTTGGTGACGTCCGCGGCGAAGACGAGGCGACCCTCGGCGTCGATGGTGAGGGCGGTGAACTTGCCCGTTGCCCTGCCGGGGCTGTCGTCGATGCCGGCGACGGCTGCGTCGTAGCCGATCACCGGCCGCCGGCTGCCGTCGGGATTGATCCGATAGACCGCGTCCCTCGACGCCCTGCCGACGTTGAGATTGACGTACGTCGAACCGTCCGGCCCGACCGCGATCTGGCGGCCGATGTTCTGGGCGTAGTCCAGATCGATCTTGGTCAGGGTGCCGTCCGGGGTGATCCGCTGCAGCTGATCCGGCCCGTCGCTGCTGATCAGCAGGTTCACCGTTCCGTCCGGCGCGAGCTCCAGATCCCGCACCGCACCGGTCAGCTTCCTGTCGATGGCCTTCCCGGCAAAGGCGTCCGTACCGCCGCCGGCCACGATCTCGAACGGTGGCGCGGCTTCTGCGCGCGCGGTCGGGGCCTGTGTGCGCCCCGCTGGGCTTGGGGTGGTCGCCGTGCATCCCGTGATGACGAGGATCAGGGCTGCGGCTGCCAGCGGTCGGTGCACGAGGGTTGACGGTAGTGCGGGAGTGGGTCAGTCCTGGGAGGTGTCGGAGGTCAGCCAGCGAGTGGGCCGGAAGGTGAACAGGACGACGGTGTTCTCCGGGTCGTCGAGTTCACCGCGGACGAAACCCTGGGCGTGCTCCTCGGGCATGTAGCGGCGAGCGATTGTCAGCATCTGCTCGTGGGTCGGCTTGCCGATCTCGACCAGCTCGGCCTCCACGGTCACGTACGCCGGTGGCATCTCCTCGCGCTGCACCACCATCGTCACCACGCCGGTGTTCTTGATCTGCTCGATCCGCTGCGGTTTGCGCCGCTGGGTGCCGGTGAACATCGTCAGCTCGCCCCCGGGCTCGTAGGCGTAGAACGTCGGCACGCTGACCGGCGGCCGCCCAAGCTCGCCCGCCACGCTCAGGACGCCCACATGCGGGCCGGCCAGGAACTCCTGTCGCTGTTGCTCAGTCATCTTCGCCATGCACTAAGCTTCATAAAAACAAGTACGCTTTGTCAAGAGGAGTAAGGTGGGGGATATGACGACGAAGACCTACGGCCAGTACTGCGGGGTCGCCCGCGCACTCGAACTCGTCGGCGAGCGCTGGGCCCTGCTGATCATTCGCGACCTACTGGTCGGTCCGAAGCGGTACACCGATCTGCGCGCGGGCCTGCCGAAGATCCCCACCAACGTCCTCGCCACCCGCCTGAAGGAACTGGAGCAGGCAGCCCTCGTCGTACGCCGCGTCCAGCCCCGACCGTCCGGCGCGATCGTCTACGAGTTGACGCAGTACGGCGCGGACCTGGAGGACGTGGTCCTCGCCCTGGGCCGCTGGGGCGCCCGCTCGCTTGGCGAACTCCGCCCCGACGAGATCATCACGGCCGACATCCTGGTGATGGCACTCCGCTCAACATTCCGCCCCAGCCACCGAAAGGCGAAGTACGAACTACATTTCGGCGAAACGGTCATCCACGCAATCGTCGACGCCGACCACCTAACCGTCGACGTAGGCCCACTAGCCGGCGCCATCATCATCGAAGCCAAGGCCCCCATCGCCCCCCTCCTAACCGGCGAGGTAGACGGCGCCAAAGCCCTCAAAACGAAGCTTGTGACCACCAGCGGTACAGCCAAACATCTGGACCACTTCGCCGCGACTTTTCCCATCGGCCCACCCGCCTAGCCCCGCCAGTACTCGCTGCAGGTTGGCGCGTTGCGCCCGCCGAACCACTGGCGGGGGTTACTTCGAGTCTTGGGATTTCCTGTGGTTGGCCGAGGCGCCGATGGCGACGCCCAGGGCGATGCCGATGGCGATGCCGACGGCAATGTTGTCTAACATCAACCCGAAGGCCGCACCGAGCGCCAGTCCGACCGCGATCCCGGTGGTCAGCGTCGTGTTCGCCTTCTTCTGGCCAGGCTCGTCCTGCCCGCCTGACTCCTGGTCGTTGCCCACTACCGCCTCCTGTACGTCGTACGCCCGGTCGAGCGCACGACGTACAGGGTCTCTTATGCATTGTCCGAGCTGACCCAGCGGGTCGGGCGGAAGATGAACAGGATCGGTGCTACCCGGGCCGATGCGCCTCCGTCAGCCGTCGCGGGGGTGGCAAACCCACCGCCAGTCACCTCCAGCAAGCTGTTGCCCTATGCAACATCATGACACCATCCACAGAGCCGGCCTCCCTGTGCACAACTTGACCAGTTCTGGCCAATCGGGATTCCCGTTATAAATAAGGCGGTTTGAGTCCGGAAACTGTCGGAGGTGGTGTCTAGAGTTTGATGTATGGACACCACGCAGCTACTCCCACCGGCGAGGCTCAGTGACAGCACTCTGCTGTCCACCCTCGACGCCGTGGACACTGCCCTGTCCACTCTGAACACCTACCACCTGCAACTGCTCGCCGACTTCGACCAACGCGGCCTCGCCACCGAGCACGGCGCGCACGACACCGTCGAGTTCTTGTCCTTGCGTCACCATCGCAACCGCCGCGAGATTCGCCGTGACCTCAAGACCGCCAAAGCCCTCCCGAAGTACTCCGCCGTCACCGCTGCTCTCCCCAACCCGGCAGCACCCGCCGACAGCGACGGCGAGGGCGTGCCTGGCGCAGCGAGGTTGACCCCGGCCCAGGCTGAAGCCATCGTCACGACCCTCGAGAAGGCCCCGGCTTCGGTACCGGACGAGGTGCTGCGGGTAGCCGAGGAACAGATGGTCGAAGTCGCCCGGCTTCTCACTCCCGACGATCTGCTGGACTTCGGTCGCGAGGTCTTGGCTCGGCTGGACACCGACGGCCCCGAACCCGCCGAACACGACGCCCATGCGAGGGAGACTCTGACGCTGCGCCGAGCCGATGGTGGCGTGAAGTTCAGCGGTTATCTGGCTGGGGAGAACGCCGAACAGTTCCGGACGCAGATCAACCGCTTGTCGAAGCCCCACCGGACCGTCGGCGGCGAGCTGGATCCCCGCCCGCACGACAAGCGCCAAGCCGACGCCTTGAGCTTGATCCTGGACATGGCCGCCGCCAACACACCCCGCCCCGACAACGACCTCAGCACCTCTAACAGCCCGGGTGTCCCGCACATCACCGTCACCATCGACTTCGACGATCTGCGTACCGCCACCTCCCAAGCCGTCGGGGAGTTGGTCTACGGCGACAACCTGTCCGCCTCCGCGGTACGGCGTCTGGCCTGTGACGCCGCGATCCTGCCGATCGTGCTCGGGTCGGATTCCCAACCGCTGGATGTCGGCACGGAACAGCGCTTCGTAACGCGGCCGATCCGCCGCGCCCTGGTGAAGCGCGACAAGGGCTGCGTGATCTGCAAGGCACCACCGTGGCAGTGCCACGCTCACCACCTGATCCACTGGATCGACGGCGGCCCGACGTCGATCACCAACCTGGTCCTCCTGTGCGCCATCCACCACCGGGCGGTGCATTCCGGGCAATGGGCCATCGCGATCACCGATGGCGTCGTCGAGGTGACCCGCCCGACCTGGACCACGCCCAGCAGCACCACCGCCGCAGATCTGGCCCACCTGACCGACCTGTCCAGCTACTGCACACCCGGACAGATCAACGTCAACCCACACCACGAACACCCCAACCGCGTAGTCACCACGAGCCTCACCCCGCGCCTCACCCCAAGCCCACCGCCGAGCTCAGCCGCCAACGCATCCCGCAGCCCAGCGTGCAGGCTGGAGCTGGAAGCCTGTCCTGGCTGACACCCGAGGCCACCACCCTCCTCGACCCCTGGGGCGACAACGGCACCCCTTCCGCAGGCCCGTAACACCCCACGCCGGCCCACGCCGGCCCACTCCCGCTGGCGGCTCCGCTCCCGCCGGCCCGCCGGCGGGACGCTCGCCAGCGAAGCCGGCCCCCGCGGCCGCTGGCGCAATGCCCGCAGCCCCAAGCGCCCGTTCACCACGGACCGGGTGCGTAGACCCACGCCCTCCAAGGGCCGGTACTGCGGCCGCCACGCGGAACGCGCGCAGTCCGGGCCGAACTCTTCGACGCCCGGCTCCACCGCGAGACAACGACCGAACGAAGTCGGTCGGCTGTACTACGGAAAGTGGGTATAGCGAGGCCAAGCGTTAAGGCCTACTAGAAGAACGGCGCGGCTCCGAAGCTCCTGACTGCAGTGGATGAGGTCGCCGGGCTGATCGATGCCGGTCATAGAGAGAACCGTTCGGCGAGCGTCGCGCGACGATGCTGGTGAGTTCAGTAAGAGCGTTCGGGTGGGGGGCCACGCGCCACCCGCGTGGCGAATACGGGTGGGTGGGCAAGACGCCGGCCAGACCGGTGCGACGTGTGCGGGATGCCCATTGCGTACTGCCGCGAGTGGGTTGGGTTGGGGCATTGTGCCGACCCGCATCGCGAGCACGGATGGGGCAAGACGCCGGCCCCACCGCCGCAACGTGTGTTGGATGCTCAACGCGTTCTGCCGCGGGTGGTTCGGGTGGGTGCGAGACGCTGGCCCGCGACGTGAGTACGGGTGGGTGCGAGACGTCGGCACGGGACGTGAATGTAGATGCCCGCGGCACCGGTGGGGCCGCGGGCATCGTGCGTAGTACGAGGAAGTGTTAGTGCTTGCCGGGGCCTTCGGCGCCGGCGCCGGTTAGGGATCGGACTGAGAGTTCGTTGTAGCGGGTGGTTGAGGTTTTGTCCTTGCCGATGTAGGTGCCGACGACGCCTAGGAGGAAGCCGAGGGGGATGGAGACGATGCCTGGGTTCGAGAGGGGGAACCAGGCGAAGTCGGCGCCAGTGAACATCGAGGTGGGCTTGCCGGAGACGACCGGGGAGAAGATCACCAGGACGACGGCCGAGATCAGGCCGCCGTAGATGCTCCAGACCGCGCCCGAGGTGTTGAAGCGGCGCCAGAACAGGTTGAACAGCAGGGCCGGCAGGTTCGCCGACGCGGCGACTGCGAAGGCGAGCGCGACCAGGAAGGCGATGTTCAGCTTCTGGGCCGGGATCGCCAGGGCGATCGCCACTGCGCCGATTCCGATCGCGGCGAAGCGCGCCACCCGGATCTCGGTTTTCTCGGTGACCGTGCCCTTGGCGATGACGTTCACGTACAGGTCGTGCGCGAACGACGACGCCGAGGCCAGCGTCAGGCCGGCCACCACCGCGAGGATGGTGGCGAAGGCGACTGCCGCGATCAACGCCAGCAGGATCGCGCCGCCGAGCGAGCCGGCGCCACCGCCGACCACCTCGGCCAGCAGCACCGACGCAGTGTTGCCCTTCGATGCGGCAACTGCCGAGTCTTTGCCGGTGTCGAGCAGCGCCGCCGCGCCGAAGCCGAGGGCCAGCGTCATCAGGTAGAAGCTGCCGATCAGGCCGATCGCCCACTGCACCGACCGGCGCGCCGACTGGGAGTTCGGCACGGTGTAGAAGCGGATCAGGATGTGCGGCAGACCCGCGGTACCGAGGACCAGCGCGAGACCGAGGGAGAGGAAGTCGATCTGCCCGACCAGGTCCTTGCCGTAGAGCAGACCCGGCTGCAGGAACGCCTCGCCCTTGCCCGAGTTGGCCGCGGCCGCGCCGAGCAGCTTGGACGGGTTGAAGTCGAACTTCAGCAGCACCAGGAAGGTGATCAGCAAGGTGCCGGACATCAGCAGCACGGCCTTGACGATCTGCACCCAGGTGGTGCCCTTCATGCCGCCGATCGTCACGTAGATGATCATCAGCGCACCGACCAGCACGATCACGCCGGCCTTCAGGCCTTCGCTCTTCACCCCGAGCAGCAGCCCGACCAGCGAGCCCGCGCCGACCATCTGGGCCAGCAGGTAGAAGATCGACACCACGATGGTGGACGACGCGGCGGCGGTTCGTACCGGCCGCTGGCGCATCCGGAACGCGAGCTGGTCGGCCATCGTGAACCGGCCGGAGTTGCGCAACAGTTCGGCGACCAGCAGCAATGCGACCAGCCAGGCCACCAGGAAGCCGATCGAGTACAGGAAACCGTCGTACCCGTAGAGCGCGATCTGGCCGGAGATGCCGAGGAAGGACGCCGCGGACATGTAGTCACCGGCGACGGCGAGGCCGTTCTGGGCGCCGCTGAAGGACCGTCCACCGGCGTAGTAGTCGGCGGCTGTCTTGTTCTGCCGGGACGCCCACCAGGTGATGTACAGCGTCACGGCGACGACCGCGGTGAACAGCGAGATGGTCAGCGCCTGGTTGCCGGGTTCGGCGTCGGCGAGTGGGACGAGCAAGGTGGTCACCGGCGGCGCTCCCTCTTGTACTTGGCGGTCAGGCCACTGGCCAGCGGATCCAGCTTCCGGTTCGCGAACCGGCCGTAGATGATGGCGATGGCGAAGGTCGAGACGAACTGCAGCAGGCCGAAGATCAGCGCCACGTTGATGTGGGTCCCGCCGATCCGCTGGCTCATGAAGTCCCGCGCCCAGTTGTTGCAGGCGACATAGGCCAGGTACCAGACCATGAAGGCGACCGTCCACGGCACGACGAAGTTCTTGTACCGGCGTTTCAGTTGCTGGAAGTCGTGCGCCTGGTGGACGGCTTCGTACGCGCGAGCTTCCCGCTCCGCCCCGGTTTCCTCAGTCATCTGCACCCCTCGTTTCGGAACGCGAACAGGTGCAACTTAGCGGCTGGTAGGCGAAATGTGTCCGAATGCAACCAAAAAGTTCTCAGCGGGCGGAGAGCGGTTTCACGCCAGCGTCCGGCGGTAGTTCGCCAGGTCGCTCGGACGGGTCCGGTAGCAGTTGGTGAAGTACGGCATCCGCAGCGGCTCCGGCGGCCGGGCGGTGCTGTCGTAGATGGCGTCGATCTGCTCCAGCACCGACTCCCGCCGCGACTCGGTCAGTACTGCGACCCGCGAGTGCGACTGGGCGAGTTGCTTGAGGCCGGTCCGGTCCAGGTCGTGCCAGTGCCGGAACCGGGCCGTCTCGACCATCGAGAACAGGTCGGACTGGAGCAGTACCGGCATCGGGTCGAACTCGTCGTTGACCGCCAGGAAGTCCTCGCCGATCATCGCGCGGTGCAGCCGGCGGACCCACGGCACCACCGTGTCGTAGTTGTTCCAGAGCAGACCGAGGACGCCGTGCGGGCGCAGTACCCGGGCGATCTCGGGCAGTGCGCGGGAGTGGTCGAACCAGTGGAAGGCCTGGCCGACGATCACCGCGTCGACCGAGGCGTGCGCGAGCGGGATCGACTCGGCGGCGCCGACCATCGTGTCCACGCCGGGCAGTTTGCGGCAGACGGACAGCATCTCTTCGGACGGATCGACCGCGACGACGTCGTGCCCGAGCGCCGCGGCGACCTGACTGAGCTTGCCGGTGCCGGCCCCGAGATCGAGGATCTGCAGCCGCCCCGGACCGAGGATCCAGGTCAGCGCGTCGGCAGGGAACGTCGGCCGGCCCGCGTCGTACGCGGCCGCGACGGCGCCGAAGGAGTGCGCGCGGTCTGAGTCATCGGTGGTCATCACCGTAAATCATGCCGTAGCCACCGCCTCGCGCGACGTCACTCGCCGAGCTTCTTCTGCTCGATGTGCGCGTTGAGCGCGACAAGTTCGGGATGTTCGGCCAGAATCGCGACCAGATCCGCGCATCCGAGGCTGCTCGCGCCGTACTTCTCGAGCAGTTCGGTGAGCAGCAGCCGGTCGTCCTCGGTGTCCAGCGTCAGCCGGTACTGCGCGCCGCCGCCGCTCCACGGCAGGTTCAGCAACCGGACGTCCCCAGGGCGGTTCTGGTGCAAGTACGGCGTCACGTGCTCCCGATCCGGGGCCAGCGTCGCGTGAGCGTCGGCGTCCAGCAGCCGGGCGGTCGAGAACACCTCGTAGTCCATCCCGCGCGGATAGGTCCGCTCCAGGCAGTTCGAGAGGTACAGGTTCTCGTCGTTCTCCGCGCGCCAGCGCTCAACCCCGGCGGCAACCACCTCGGCGTCGATCAGCGGGCAGTCCGAGGAGACCCGGACCACCCCGTCCAGCCCGTACTGCGAAGCCGCGCCGGCGAAGCGGGAAAGCACGTCGTGTTCGCTGCCCCGGAAGACCGGCAGCCCAGCCTTCTCGGTCAGCTCGACGATCGGATCATCGTCCGCATTGGTGGTAGTCGCGACGATCACCGGCAGCCCGCTAGCCACCAGCCGGTCCAGGTGGTACTCGAGGAAGGTCCGTCCGCCCGCAGTGAGCAGCACCTTGGCCGGCAGCCGGGTGCTCGTCGCGCGAGCCTGGGTGATGATGCCGATCTTCACGAGTGAGCCTTCCACTGGAACATTTCCCGGATCTCGGCCGGGTGGGCGAGATTCTCCACCCCGAGTTCGGTGTCGGTGAAGTCGCGAGCGAGTTCCAGCGGCACGTAGGGCTGGTCCATCTCGGGCCACAAACGCTTGATTCGCGCCTGGCCGCCGAACGACGGGTGCTCGTTCTCCAGCAGCATCGGGTCGCCGTAGACGCCGGGCTGCAGGCCGAGCGAGGCGCCGTACAGAACCGCGGAGCTGAGCCGGTTGGAGGCGACCCGGCGGTGCTTGCGGAGCTCCTTGAGCTGCTTGAGCAGGAAGTCCTGGTCGATCTTGCGCCAGTGCAGGCCGCGATAGCCGTGCGTGATGACGCGGAAGCCGGCCTGCTCGTAGACCTGCCGGATCTCCGGTTTCTGGTACTCGTTCCAGTACAGGCAGACCGTCACCGGGCCCTGCTCGTGCTCGTTGATCGAGGCAACGATCCGGCCGTGGTCGCCGAGCACGTGCTGGCCTTCCCAGCCGTGGAACGGATAGAAGATGGTGCCGGCCGCATCTTTCGCCGGAGTCGCCAGCTCCGGATGCATGCGGAGTAGATAGAGCCAGGGAGCGCCGATCACCGAGTGGTTGCGCAGCCCCATCGACCAGCCGCGACGCCGGACGCTGTCCGACCAGACGAACTTCGGCATCCCGGCCACGAAGGCGGTGTTGTAAGCGAACCCGTCAAGGATGTTCCAGCCGTGCTGGAGGTAGCCCCAGATCCGCGGTGAACCCCGCAGTCCGGCGTACTTCGCCATCACGTGCGCGTGGCCGTAGAAGTGGTTGGCGTGGTGCATCAGAGCCGCCGGAGGCGCTTCACGACGACCCGGGCCGGATTGAGCACCGCATGGCCGATCCGGTACGGCCGGGACCGCCGGATCCCGTCCAGCTGGCTCTCGAACCAGGTCGCCTGCTCGTTCGCGTCGGCCAGCTCCTGCGACAGCCGCGCGATGGTGGCGAGCTGCTCGGCCTGCCCCTGCGGGCGAAGGTTGTCGATGGCAACGGTCAGCTCACCGGTCACCTCGAGCCCGGCCATCGAAGCGAGCCGGGCGGTCAGCGCCTGGGTGTCACCGGCCCATGGTTGCCGAGAGCCCGCTTCCTGCGCGCGCCGGACGAAGCGGGCCAGATGCTCCACCGCGCCACCCGAAACCACCACACCACTACCGAACAGCCGGTACGCCGTACCGTCCGTGATCACGTTGTCCGGCGAGGCGATCGCCGCCGACTGCGCGTCCAGCGAAGCCAGCCACGAGACATAGGCCGGCACAGTACTGCGAAGCGCGGCCTGGTCGTCGATTTTGAGTGCCGCCAGCAACTGTTCTTCGAGCAGAACGCCTTCCCCCGAAGGGATTGCGTTGGCGGGGAGGACCGCGGGAGCGGTGTCGCCGATCACGAAGTACCAGACCGGTGCGAGCTCCAGCCCGAGACAGGCGGCCACTGCGTCCTGGACCAGACGGTAGGGATCCATCAACGTGGGCCCGTTGTAGCGAGCGGCGACAGACCGGGCGATGGCCGCGGCTGTCAGCGATCCACGCGGCTCGGTCAAAGCGAGATCCGCGCTCACCAAGTCGGGATAGACGGCGTAAACGGTCATTCTGTCGGCCAACACTCCGAGAGCGGCCTGGATGGCCGCCAATCCGACCGGCGCGGTCAGAGCGCCGTCGACGACGCCGGGCCAGTCCGCATTGCGCGGCACGGTCGCGGTGATGTCGGGCTGGATCAGCCGCTCGATCCCGAAGGCGTTCTCGGCCGCCAGGAGCAGCCGGCCGCGGGGAGCCATCCGCGCTTTGAGGAGAGCGAGGCCATCCGTCCACTCCATTGCTGAGGAGTCGGGGCCGATCAGCCGGGGCAGTCCGTCGAGCGCGACGACCACGTCGTACAGGTCGGTGCCGGTGAAGCGGTCGAGGGCGCCGCAGTACACGCGGCCGGTGACGATCCGCGCGATCTGCTCGGCATCGGGCGCGGAGCGGACCAGTACGTCGACCGACGCGGTCCTGCTCGCGATCAGCTCGAGCACCTGCAGCGAATGCGGGCCCGCGACGAGCACCTTGTCCGTCGGCCGCAACGTCGCAGCCAGCAACGCGCCCGTGGCTCGCCCGCCAGTCGCCGGGGGCCCGTCCGTAGGCCGCAGATCAGACCAGTTGAGCATCTCTGCCCCAACCATCAACAAGCTTGTCACCGCACCAGTTTCGTCAATGTCTCGATCACCCTGTCGACGTCCGCGTCGGTCAGGTCGGGGAACATCGGCAGCGAGAGCTCCTCGCGGTAGAACTGCTCCGCGTTGGGGCACAGGCCGCGCTGGTAGCCCTGCTTGGCGAAGACGGGGTGCCAGTAGACAGGAATGTAGTTCACCTGGACGCCGATGCCGGCCGCGCGCATCCCCTCGAACACCTCGCGTCGGCGCCCGCCAAGGACGCGGACCGGGTAGAGGTGCCAGGCAGGATCGACGCCGGGGCGCTGCACCGGAGTACGGAGGCCGTCGACGCCGGCCAGGGCTTCGTTGTACTTCGCCGTGATCTCTGCCCGGCGTTGCTTGAAGGCCGCCAGCCGACGGAGTTGGGACAACCCGAGGGCGCAAGCGACGTCGGTCAGCCGGTAGTTCACGCCGAACTCGTGCACCTCCTGGTGCCACGGGCCCTCGTCGGTGATCTCGAACCGGGCCGGATCGCGGACCAGGCCGATGAAGTGGAACTCGTGCACCCGCTGGGCGACGGCCGGGTCCTTCGCGACGACCGCGCCACCCTCACCGGTGGTGAGGTTCTTGGTCGGGAAGAACGACAGCGTGGTCACGTCGGCCAGATCGCCGACCGGGCGGCCGTCGGCGAATCCGCCGACCGAGTGGGCCGCGTCGTCGAGGGTCGCCGCGCCGACCCGATCCGCGATCGGCTGGAGGGCCGCGTAGTCCGCCGGGTGGCCGGCGTAGTCCACGGCGGCGATCACCTTGGTCCGCTCTGAGACGACCTCGTCCACGGCGGCCGGGTCGATCAGCGCGGTGTCCTCCTCGACGTCGGCGAAGACGATCTTCGCGCCGAGGATCGCCGCGCAAGACGCGGTCGCCACGAACGTCATCGGCGTGGTCACCACCTCGTCGCCGGGGCCGACGCCCAGCCCGGCGTACGCCATGTGCAGGGCGGCTGTGCCAGAGGTGCAGCTGACCGCGCGGTGTCCGCCGGTGAGCTCCGAGATCGCGGCCTCGAAGGCGGCGACGGCCGGGCCGGTGGTGAGCCAGTCACCGCGCAGTACGGCTGTGACCGCCTCGATGTCCTCGGCCGAGATCGACTGGCGACCGTAGGGAAGCAGCGGCGGAGTGGGAGAGGACTCGGACACGGTCAGTCGTTCTCGAGGATCTTGCGGATCTCGTCGATGGAGTACCACTGGTCGTTGGTGTCGGACGCGTAGTGGAAGCCGTCGGTGACCGGCTGACCCTCGACCGGCGGGGTGTAACCCCAGGTGGCGAGATCGGGCTGCAGGACGAAGCGGCCGCCGAGCACCAGCGCGCGCCGGCCCTCCTCCGGGCTGATCATCTCCTCGTGCAGCTTCTCGCCCGGGCGCAGGCCGATGTCGTGCATGGTGGCGCCGGGCGCGATCGCCTCGGCCAGGTCGGTCACCTTCATCGACGGGATCCGCGGCACGTACAGCTCGCCGCCGGTCATCAGCTCGAACGAGTCGACCACGAACCGGACCGCCTCGGGCAGCGTGATCAGGAACCGGGTGCAGCGCAGGTCGGTGATCGGCAGCGACTGGCCGGCCGCGTGCAGCGCGCGGAACTTGGGGATGATCGAGCCCCGGCTGCCCATCACGTTGCCGTACCGGACCACGCTGAACCGGGTGTCGTACGCCGCCGCGTAGTGGTTGCCGTTGATGAACAGCTTGTCCGCCGTCAGCTTCGTCGCGCCGTACAGGTTGATCGGGCTGGAGGCCTTGTCGGTGGACAGCGCGACCACCCGCTTGACCCCGGAGTCGATCGCGGCCTCGATCACGTTCTGCGAGCCGATCACATTCGTCTGGACGAACTCCCACGGGTTGTACTCACCGCTGTCGACCTGCTTCAGCGCGGCGGCGTGTACGACGTAGTCGACCCGGTGCATGGCCCGCACCAGCCGGGGCCGGTCGCGGACGTCGCCGAGAAAGAACCGCAACCGCGGGTCGTCGCCGAACTGGGCCCGGACCTCCCACTGCTTCAACTCGTCGCGGCTGAACACGATCACCCGACGCGGATCTAGGCGCTCCAGGGCGTACCGGATGAAGGCCCGACCGAAGGACCCGGTGCCTCCGGTGACGAGAATGTCGGAGCCGGTGAGGATGGACACGTCAGACCCTTCTGAGCCACATTTCCGGACCACGCGATCACTGCGCGCAAGTCCGTACCTTAGCTGGCGCGGGGGACCGGATACCGTCTGGGCGTGGAGCGGATGGTGCGGGTCGGGGTTCGGTGTGATGTCGGGGTCCGGCGGGGGATCGGGCATGTGATGCGGTGCTTGGCGTTCGCGGAGGAGTTGCGGGCGCGCGGGGTGGACGTGGTGTTCGTGTGCGACAGCCCGACGGTTCCGTGGGTCGATGCGCAGATCACCGAGCGTGGAATTCCGGTCGAGCCGGCTGTGTGGACGCCTGGTGAGCACGTGGAAATGCTCGGGCGGCTAAAGCTGGATGCGGTGGTGTTCGACTCCTACGACCTGCCGGGCGAGGTGTTCAGCGCAGTACGCCGGACCGGGGTGCCCACGCTGGCGATCGTGGATGGCGAGCTCAGGGGCGCTGACGCCGACGTACTGGTCGATCAGAACCTTCGGGCCGAGTTCGACCAGCCGGTCCTGCCCGAGGGGGCCGTCAGGCTGGCGGGGCTCGACTACGTGTTGCTGCGCGACGAGGTGCTCGCCTGGCGGCCGGTCGAGCCACCCGTACTACGGCCGTCCGGCACCCCGAAGGTGTTCGCGTTCTTCGGCGGCACTGACGCCTACGGAGCCGGCCCGTACGTCGTACAGGCCCTGGCGGCGTCAGGTGCTCCCTTCGACGCGACTGTGGTGGCTCCGGGCGACGAGCTGGCCAAGGCGATCGCCGCAGTAGCGCTTGGACAGGACCAGCGAGTCCAGGTGATCGGCCCGACGTCGCAACTCGCCCAGGCGGTGGTGGAGTCCGACCTGGTCATCAGTGCTTCCGGTACTTCGACCTGGGAGCTCCTGTGCCTCGGGGCCACCGCAGGCCTGGTGTGCGTCGTGGACAACCAGGAGCTGGGCTATGAGCGAGCAGTGGCCACCGGTGCGGCCGCAGGGGTCGGCACGCTCGCCGAGCTGAAGGCAGACCCCACAGCTGCGGCCGCAGTACTCCGGACGCTCCTCACCGACGCGCAGGAGCGAGCACAGCTTGCTCAAGCCGGGTGGAAGCTCGTGGACGGCCGGGGGAGAGTCCGGGTCGCCGATACGCTCCTGCGGCTGTTAGACGCAGCTACCTGATCTCGTAGATCGTCGCGTCCAGGGTCGCGTGGCGCAGGCGGACGAACTGCTTCAGCTCGGGCGACACCTCGCCGGCCAGGTTGTCGGCGTACAGCCAGCGCACGCCCAGCTTGCGCAGCCGCTCGATGATCGCCACCGACGGCGAGATGAAGGTGGCGTCGTTGGCGGCCAGTTGGTCCTTGTTCCAGTACGGCACCTGCGCCGGGTCGGTACCCGTGGTCGCCGAGATCCGGCTGGACCTGTTGGTCCGGACCCAGCCTTCGATCAGCACCTGGCGCTCGGCCAGGGCCGCGATCCAGAAGTGCCGGCTGTCGCACGAGTCACCGCGCCGCACGATGCAGTGCGCGTTGGTGGCGATCAGGTCGTCGCGTGAGCTGTTCTCCTTCAGCCACCGAGCAGCATCCGCCTGGGCCGCGGTGGGACCGCCTCGCGCCGGCCTGCCGTAGACGACATCACTCGCCTGCCCCGATACCAGCCCGACCAGTGGCAGGGCCGCAGCACCGACCATGCAGGAGGCAACGACAGTGGCGAAGACCGCCGTCGGCAGACCACCACCGCGCCGACCCACCTTCCAACCCACGGCGACTACCAGACCTGCAGCCAGCAAGGCGGCGAGCGTCCAGAGCAACGGCTCCTTGACACCCCGTAGATCCGCCGCACCCCACCGGGCAAAGCCACAGCCAACCAACCCGAGCACGGCCGACGCAGCAACCAGTACGCCGCTCCGCTGGTCGTCCAGCCGCTCGACCAACCTGGCCAGCCCCACGCACGACAGCACGGCCAGGAACGGGAACGCCATCCGGTAGAACGACAGCGGCTGGTTGGTCACCAGAGCGCCCGCGAACCCGCCGATCGCGAAGCCGGCCACATAGATCCCACCCGGATCCCGCCAGAAACGCCGCAGGAACAGGACTCCGGCAACAGCCAACCCCCAGGCGGCAAGGATGACCGCCGCGCTGATCAGCTGCGCCCGGCCATCCGAAGAGACCCCCGCCCGGATCGACTCGTACGGCGGCAGTTGCACGAACAGGTCGCCGAACTTCACCTGCAACCCGGACGACTCGCCACCGAAGATGACAATCGCCGATCCGACGAACAGGCCCAACGCGATCAGCACACCGAAGAACGCGGCCTTGGTCGACCGCCGGAACAGGAACACCAGCAGGAAGCCACAGACGGCCATCGGCAACACGGTCGCCTTGGCGCCGGCCGCGGCCAGCGTCACCAGGATGAGGAGTAGCCAACGACTCCGCGGCGCCTGCTTCCGCAGTACATCGATGGCTAGCAAGGCCAGCAGCAGCGCGAACATCAGGCCCAGGTTCTGGGTCGGACTCAGGTAGGCCCCGGCCAGGATCGAGACGCCACCGACCGAGACATCGTGCAGTGGCTCCAGCGCACCGCCCAGCCCTGCGACCAGCACGGCAAGCGGTCCGGCCCAAACAACACCGGTGAACCGCTGGGTCACGGCGAAGACCAGCGCGCACCCAGCCAGCGCAAAAGGCAACCAGACCAGCGCGTAGATCAGTGGCGTCAGCTCCACCCCGGTCGCCCACGACGTTGCCGCGGTGATCTGGTGGAAGAACGTGTGGAACTTCATCGGCTCGCCACCGATCCACAACGGCACAATCGGTACGTCGGCCTTCGCACTGGCCGCGAGCGCGTGGTGGAACGCCATCCCCGGATCGCTGACCAGCGGATCGACGTACGCCGGTGCGTAGCGCTCCGGGCCCTTGCGGTAGATCGCGAACAGCACGAGTGACGTCGCCAGCGACAGCAACCAGGCGGTCCAGGGTGTCAGCGGTGCCTCTACCCGGCGCCAGATCCGGTTGCGCACATCGCGGTCCAGAAGGGCCAGGACGAGCACGATCGGCGCCCATCCCCACGACCATTGCTGCAGGCCCACGGACGCGCTGGCCAGGTAGACGATCAGCTGGACGGCCGTCCCGATCGCGAAACCCGCCGCGAAATCCTCGACCAGGCTGCCGCGATACGCGCCGATCAGCCGCCAGAGCACGACGCCCGGCAAGGTCACGCCGACCGCGAGGAACAGACCGAATCTGAGCACGTCGAGCAGAGGCGCCCGGGCGAGCAGCAACACCAGGACCAGGAGCAGTACCGGCAGCGCCGCCATCCGCCCGGCGAGGGTGCCCGCGCCGGTTTCCCTCGGCCCGCGCCGTCGAGCCCTGGAGTGCATGCGGGTCACCCTAGTGCCGCAACGGCTCCTATGCGTAGGCGGACTGTCACTCAGGGGAGTTCGTAGACGAGTGCGTCAGGAGCCTTGAAGCGCAACGTGGCCAGACTGTTCAATGCGCTTGAGACGATCGTCTGAGTCGGGTCCGCGTAGAGCCAGCGGACGCCGTACTTCTCCCGCAGGACCCGCAGGTTGTCCCTGGTCGGGGCGACGAAGGCGATGTCGTTCTCCTGCTGCCTGGGCTGATCCCAGAACGGCAGCGAGTTCGGGCCCATCCCAGTGCCGGCGACGAGGTCGTTCAGCGTGTTCGTGTACGCCCAGCCCTCGAGCAGGACGTGCCGCTCGGACAGCGCCGAGATCCAGAAGTGCCGTGCGTCGCAGCCGATCGTGTTCTTCATCGCGCAGTGCGCGTTGGTTGCGATCAGCTCGCCCGGCGCCGCGTGCTCACGCAGCCAGCGCGCCGCGTCGGCCTGGCTCTTGGTCGGCCCGAGCAACTGCTTGTCCGTCTGCGGCGCGAGCGTGACCGGCTTGTACTGCGCCATCGCCTGCACCGGGAGGAACAGTCCCGCGCCCATCCCGGCCAGGACGAACGAGGCCAGCGCGATCCGGGTCGGCCGCCCTCGCCGGTGAGCCAGTTTCCACAGGCCGGTGACGACGGCCGCGACCAGGAGCAGCAGCCCGATCGTCCACACCCACGGACCGATCAGCCCGGTCAGCGACCCATCGGCCTTCCTGAACGGCTCGGCACCAGACCTCACGATTGCCCGCGCTGCTGCCGTTGCGCCCACGCCGCCGACGACCGATGCGAGCACGATCAGCTCGGAGCGCTTGTCGGCGAACCAGAAGACGACCATCCACACCCCGGCCGCGGCCAGCGCGGCGATGATCGGTACGGCGGTGCGGTGGAAGTACAGCTGGCTGGTGCCCGGCTGGTCGGTCAGCACCATCGCGCAGAAGCCGGCGATCGAGATGCCGACCAGGAAGATCATGCCCGGATCGCGGAACCAGCGGGCCGCCGTACCGGTGATGACGACGAGTCCCGCGGTGCCGAGCACCAGGCCGAGACAAGCGGTGATGGCGCTGATCCACATCGCGCCGTGGTCGAACTGACCGGACGGCAGCGGGTCGGCGATCAGCGGGTAGATGCCGATCTTGGCGAACGTCACCCAGGGCTTCACCGCGAGCCCGGACGAGTGCATGCCGAACACCACCACGATCGAAGCCGCGAACACCCCGCCCAGCACCACGGCGATGAGTACTGCGGCCTTCGCCAGCCGGCCGTAGCAAAGGCGCACGAAGACGACGAGTCCGAGCCCGCAGATCACCAGCGGCAGCACGGTGGCCTTGGAACCGGAAGCGGCGGCGGCGATCACGACGAACATCACCCAGGTACCGGGTGCGTTCCGGCCGCGCAGCAGGTCGATCCCGAGGATCGCGAGCAGCGTGATCAGCGCACCGCCGAGGTTTTGCGTCGGGCTGCCCCAGACGTAGTTCATCAAGCCCTCGGACAGCAGCGAGGCCTGTGGATAAACGCTGACCGTACCGCCGACGGACGCGACCGCGATGGCGAGCGGGCCGGCCCAGCGTGAGCTCGGGGCCAGCCGGTCGGTGAGCGCGAAAATCAGCGCGATTCCGGCCAGCAGCAGTGGCACCCAGCCGATCGTGTAGACCAGATCGGTCAGGTCGACGCCGGTCGCCCAGGAAGTGGCGGCCGTGAACTGGTGCCAGAAGTAGTGGTAGTCCATCTGCTCGCCACGGACGTACGGCGCCTGCAGCGGGAAGTCGTACTTCGCACTGGCCGACAGGGCTTGGTGGAACGCCATGTCGGGCGAGTTGGAGCGAGCATCCGTGTACGGCGCCGGCACCAGGTTGCGGTAGCGCCCAGTGCCGTACAGCGGCAGTGCGCAGGCCAGCACGATCAACCAGGCGGTCAACGGATGCACCGGACGGTCGACCTTGCTCGTCACTCGCTTGCGCCAGCTCGGTACGGAGACAGCAGCCAGGAGGACGGGCGCAGCCCACAGCCACGCCCACTGCTGCAGGCCGAGTGGTGAGACAGCCAGGTAGACCAGGATCAGAGCGGCGACGCCGACCAGCGAACCGGCCGCGATGTCCTCGATCAGGTTGTGCCGGAGCGGGCTGGCCAGTCGCCACAGGATCAAGCCGGGCAGAGTCAGCCCGAACACCCAGAACCGCAGCAGCGCCACGATGCTGTCCCCGGACGCGTGCCCTGCCATCAACCAGATCGCCAGCCCTGCCAGCGCAACCCCGGCACCAGCCTTCACCAGCCGCGCAGTCAGCGTCTCCGGGGTCTGCCGCGGCGGCGGCAGCGGCGGCCGGATGACGGCCCGCCGCTTCCGTGCCGACTCCCGCAGCCGAACCGCCTCGCGCAGCCGGGCTTCTTCGATCTCCCGGGCCTTTTCCAGCTGACGGGCGCTCTCCCGCCGCACGGCTGCCTCACGCCTACGTTCGGCGAGGCTGCCGGGCGGGTCGCCCGTCACGATTGACACCAGGGCACCCTATCCGCGCAGAGGCCCGAGTAGCCTCCCGGCAAGGAGGTCTCGTAATGCCAGCCAGTCAGCCTGTTCTGTCCGTCGTCGTGCCGATGTACGACGAGGAAGAGGTGCTGCCGATCTTCTTCGAGCGGATGCACCCCCTGCTGGACGGTCTCGGCATCAGCTACGAGCTCCTGGTGATCGACGACGGCAGCCGGGACAGGACGGCCGCGCTGGTCACCGAGGCCGCGGCGAGCTGGCCGCAACTCCGCCTGGTCCGGCTGCTCCGCAACTCCGGTCACCAGGCGGCCCTGTCGGCCGGCTTCCGGCGGGCGCGCGGGGAGTACCTGGTCACCATCGACGCCGACCTGCAGGACCCGCCCGAGGTCATCGCCGACCTGCTCGCCACTGCCCGGGACCAGGACGTCGACGTCGTGTACGGCGTCCGCTCCGACCGCTCCAGTGACTCCTGGCCGAAGCGAACGACCGCCCGCATGTACTACCGGCTCATGTGCCGTCTGGTCGGCAAGCAGATCCCGTTCGACGCTGGTGACTTCCGGCTGGTCTCGCGCCGGGTGGTCGACGCCGTGAACGGTCTGCCCGAGGACGGCCGGGTGTTCCGGCTGGTGATCCCGTGGCTGGGGTTCCCGAGTGCCGAGGTCGCCTATGTGCGAGCCGAGCGCGCGGCAGGCGTCACGAAGTACAACTGGTCGAAGATGTTCCGGCTGGCCTTCGACAGTGTGACCGCCTTCTCGGCGGCACCGCTGCGGCTGGCCACCTGGCTCGGGTTGCTCGGCGGACTGCTGTCCTGCGCTGTGGTGATCGGTGCACTGGTCATCAAGCTGGCCGGGCGCAGCATCCCGGGCTGGACGTCGACAGTGCTCGCAGTAGGGGTGATCGGCGCGATCCAGCTGCTCTGCCTCGGCCTGCTGGGCGAGTACGTCGCCAGGCTGTTCCAGTCGAGCCAGCGGCGGCCGCAGTTCCTGGTCGGCTACGACAGCCTCGAGGACCCCGGCCACCACAGCTACCAAGAGGCAATCGAGGCTCAGGAAACCGACCAACGGTAAGCTCCGTTTCCATGCCGGAGCTGTCGCCGATCCCGTTCGTCAAGGCATACCTGGCGGGTAACGAGCTCGCCTATGTGAACCAGTCCTTCACCTCCGCCGCGGTCGCCGGTGACGGTCCTTTCACCGCCCGCGCGACCGAGCTGATCACCAAGCTCACCGGCGGCCTCGCCTCGCTGCTGACCACGTCCTGCACACACGCGCTGGAACTGACCGCGCTGCTGCTCGAGCTCGCGCCGGGCGACGAGGTGATCATGCCGTCCTTCACCTTCGTCTCGACCGCGAACGCCTATGTACTGCGCGGCGCCGTACCCGTCTTCGTGGACATCCGGCCGGACACGCTCAACCTGGACGAGACCCAGCTGGAGGCCGCCGTCACCGAGCGGACCAAGGCGATCGTCGTCGTGCACTACGGCGGGGTCGCGGCCGCGATGGACGAGGTGCTCGCCGTCGCGGCGAAGTACGGGCTGGCGGTGATCGAGGACAACGCGCACGGGCTCGGTGGGACGTATCGCGGTCGTCCGCTCGGCTCGTTCGGGCTGATGGCGACGCAGTCGTTCCACGGGACCAAGAACGTGCACTGCGGCGAGGGTGGCGCACTGGTGCTCAACGACGCCGGCCTGGTCGCGCGGGCCGAGGTGATCCGGGAGAAGGGCACCAATCGCAGCCAGTTCTTCCGCGGCCAGGTGGACAAGTACAGCTGGGTCGACATCGGCTCCAGCTACCTGCCGGCCGACCCGCTCGCTGCCTTCCTGACGGCCCAGCTGGAGCAGTTCGACCGCATCCAGCAGCCACGTCACGCGATCTGGAACCGCTACGACGAGGAGCTTGCCGTCTGGGCCGCCTCGCGCGGAGTCGGCGTACCGACCGTCCCGACGGAGTGTGTGCATCCCGCGCACCTCTACTACCTGCTGATGCCGTCGCATGAGGACCAGTTGGGCCTGATAGCTCACCTACGCGAGCTCAACATCAGTGCGCCCTTCCACTACGTCCCGCTGCACTCGTCACCGGCCGGTGAACGCTACGGGCGCGTCGCACCCGGCGGCTGCGAGGTGACCGAGCAGGTGAGCAGCAGGCTGGTCCGGCTGCCCTTGTTCAGCCAGCTGACGGCAGACGAGCAGAGCCGCGTGATCGGCGGCGTCCTCCCCTACAACCTGGCCGACGCATGAGCTGGTACGACGCCCTGGAAGCCGGGGAGCTGACCAGTAGGCCGGCAGAGTACGAGTCGAAGCGTTTTGGCGTCTCGGTCGACCGCATCACCGTCTCAGCCTCAGCCGGTACGCCGCTCGACGAGGTGCTCGCCGCTGTCGACAAGTCCGCCGCCGACGTCGTCGTACTGCGCTATCCCGCCCGCGAGGTGAGCTGGTTCGCAGCACTGGCCACTGGTCCGCGGACGGCGCTCCTGGCCGACAGCCTCGTCTACTGGGCGCTGCCGGTCGGCAAGGGACGTCGTCCGGCGCCCCTGGCCGGGTTCACCGCGAGCCTGGAGGAGACGGTCGACGACGACCTCCTGGACGACCTGGTCGGCGACATCTTCGGCGACTACGGCAATCACTACTGCGCGAACCCGCTGTTCAAACGCTCGGAGGCACTCGCCGGGTACCAGGAGTGGGCCCGCCGCAGCGTCGCCGAGTTCGGTGCCGTCGTACTGCGGGGCCCCGATCGCCGGGTGCTCGCGTTGGCGACCATCGACCAGCAGCGGTCGTGGACCGAGGTGGAGCTGGCCGGCGTCGTACCGGCTGAGCAGGGACGGGGGCGCTACGCGCACCTGCTCGCAGCGGTCGAAGATGCGAGCACCAGCCGACGGTTGGTGATCTCCACACAGGGGCATAACACCGGTGTCCAGCGCGCCTGGGCAAGGTACGGTTTTGAGCCCGTACACACACTGCTGACAGTGCACTTAGTAACCGCCCGGCTACTGCTAGCATGACCACCGCATTCGACTGAGCCGAGGGGATACTGCAGTTTTGACGCCGCGGCTGAGCGTGATTGTGCCGTTCTACAACGTCGGGGAGTACATCGGCGACTGTCTCGAGTCGATCGCTCTGCAGACCTTCGCCGACTTCGAGGCGATCCTGGTCGACGACGGGTCGCCGGACGACAGCGCGGCGATCGCGAAGGACTTCTGCCAGCGCGACTCCCGGTTCCGAATCGTCGAGCAGGACAACCAGGGACTCGGTCCGGCCCGCAACACCGGCGTCCGGGAGGCCCAGGGCGACTACCTGACCTTCGTCGACAGTGACGACCTGGTCAGTCGGCACGGCTTCGAGCGACTGATCCGGACGCTGGACGAGACCGGGTCCTGCCTGGCCGGCGGCAACGCGCGGCGGTTCAACAACAGCGCGGGCGTCCGGCCGTCGTGGATCCACCGGCTGCCGTTCGCCACCGACCGGATCGCGACGCACGTGATCGAGACACCGGACCTGATCCTCGACCGGATGGTCTGGAACAAGGTCTACCGGCGCTCCTTCTGGGACGAGCACGGCTACGAGTTCCCCGCCATCCGCTACGAGGACTATCCGGTCACCCTGCGGGCACACCTGGACGCGGTCACCGTCGACGCCCTCGCCGCGCCCGTCTACTACTGGCGCGAGCGGGAGTCGGGCGAGTCGATCACCCAGCAGAAGTTCCAGTTCGGCAACCTGGCCGACCGGGTGACCTCGGCGGAGCTGGTGCTCGACCTGATCGACTCCGGCCAGCCCGGTCTGGGGGAGATCAGGCGACGGGTGCACTCGCACCTGACCCAGATCGACATGCTGACGCTGATGATGGCGTTCGGCACCGTGCCCGAGGAAGAAGAGCAGAACCTCGTCCTGCTCGCCTGCCGTCTCCTGGACCGGCTGGACCCGTCCGTGCTCACTCGTGCCCACGGCTACGACCGGCTGCAGCACGCTGCTCTGCGGGCGGGCGACGTCGACCTGCTTCGCCGGCTGGCGCACTTCCGGCACGAGGGCGGTCTGCGGGGCGGCGCCCGGGCTCTGCGGAAGCCAGGCCGGCGGCGGCAGTTCGAGCACAACTACCCGGGCGTCCACGAGGCGAACACGGCGATTCCCCGCTCGCTCTACCAGTTGCCGACGCGTGAGCTGACCCTGGCGACCACCGTCCAGCACGTCGCCTGGCGGGACGGCGGCCTGTCGATCAAGGGCACCGCCGAGATCCGTCACCTGGCGACCGACGCCTCCTCGACGTTGCGGATCGCGCTGGTGATCGCCGGCGCCGAGACACCGCTCGCAGTACGCCGGTACGACGCGACCGACTCGCACGGCGACACCGCGCCCGTCGGGTTCGAGGTGCACCTCGACAAGCCGTTGCTGGCCAAGCTGGCCGACACGGGCGCGCCCGCGCACTTCGCAGTACGGATGAAGTCTGGGAAGGCGCGGCGAGAAGGCAAGTTGCGCGGACAGAAGGCCGGTAGCCCAGGATGGCCGCCCGGTAGCTGGATCGGCCCCAACAGTTGGGTGCAGCCCGGCCCTGCGCCCGACGGAGCCTTCGTACTGCGCCGGATGGTCGACCCCTGCCGCCTGACCTCGGTCGAGCAGTTCGAAGACGCCCTCGTACTACGGGGTCGCGTGCCGGCCACAATGGAAGACCCCAAGCTGCAGCTGACCAGGCCGTTGTCGGGGCAGGACCAAGTGCTGTCGGTGGAGTTGTCGAGCGACGGGCGCTTCAGCGTGCGGATCCCTTATGCGCCGATCATCGCGGAGACGAACCCGGACGACCCGTTCAGCCAGCGCACCACCTGGGCGTTCCGGCTGGTGGGCAGCGACGGCACCGAGAAGCTGTTGCTCTGGACGGCCGAGGAGCAGGCCGCCAACCACCTGGAACAGGGCCGGCTGGTTTCCCTGACCCGCTCGACCGGCGGTTACGTCAACCTGCACGAAGGACCGGCCCGGCTGATCGCCGAGCGGGCCCTGTTTGTTGCTGAGAGCAATGAGTTGCGGATCAGTGGGCCGTCGACCGATGTCACCCACACCTTCAGCTGGCGGCGGTACATCGACGACTCGGACGACCACCTGGATGTCACCTGCCGCAGTACGCTGTGGGACGGGCAATGGACGGCGGCGGTGAAGTTGCCGGCGCTGATCCCGGCCAACCCGGTCGCGCACGCGGTCGATCCACTGGCCAGCCTGGCCGACTGGGTCCTGTTCGCGGTCGCCGAGGACGGCTCGGCACAGGCCGTGCAGTGCGAGCCGTTCCTGGCCGGCCGGTTGCCGTTGGTGGTCGACCAGAACGGTCACACACTGGGTGTGCGGCCGCACGCAGGCACTCTTCACGTCGAGGTTCGCTGATGCATCACCACAACCACTACTACGGTCAGGCGCACATCCTCGCCCGGTATGCCGGTCTGGACGACGAGCAGCCGCCACGACTGCGCGGCTACCTCCAGCATGGCTGGAACATCGGCGACGGCTGGAACCCGGTGCACGAGTTCTTCGACGGCGCCTGGCGCTTTACCTGGAGCGATGCGCCCCGGCGCCGCGGGCACGCGCTCGGCCGACGGAACTACCACAGCATCGGCGCGCCCTTCCTGTATCTGCTCGACCTCGAACCGGAGCTCGGCGTCGTGCCGGAGGAGGAGCGCGAAGGCACGCTCTGGTTCCTCTTCCACGGCTGGGAAGGCGGCAAGATCGAGGGCGACCACAAACGCCTGATCGACGAGATCCGCGAGACCGAGCCCGGCCCGGTCACGTTCAGCCTGTACTACACGGAGTACGACCGGCCGGAGATCCGGAAGTCCTACGAGGACGCGGGGTTCCGGGTGGTGTCCTTCGGGCGGCGCGGGTTCTCCTACGAGGGCACCGACCGGCGGTTCCTCTACAAGCAGCTGGTCGAGCTGCGCAAGCACAAGCGGGTGGCGGCCAACCGGCTGTCCACCGCGGTCTTCTACGGGATCGCCGCCGGTTGCGAACCGGCCGTGTACGGCGACCCGATGCAGATGGCCGGCGAGAACCCGCTCTTCGGCGGCGAGGCGCGGATCGCGCGGCTGTGGCCGGAGATGCTCGGCAAGGAGATCGACCTGGCGGCCGCGCGGGCGACCACCGACCTGGAACTCGGCGTGCCGTGGATGATGCCACCGGCCGAACTGCGGATGTTGTTCGATTGGAGAGAGCGTGTCTGACCACCAGCTGGCCGTCGAGGTGGTTCGCGGAGAGATGCAGCCGTGGAGCGACTACCAAGGCAAGCGCCAGGCTGTCGGGGGACCGGTACTCCGGGCCCTGCTGGACGACGTACTGCCGGCTGACGCTCGCACCCTGATCGTCGGCCCGCATACGGCCGACCTCGTCGCTGCTGTCCTGGCCAAGGCGTCATCGGCAACCATGCTGGTCCGCTCGGTCTCCGACGCTTCCTCGTTGGCAGAACAGTTCCCCGACCTGCAGGTGATCGCCGGAGCCCTCGACGGCCTCACCGGTACGCCGTACGAGACCGTGGTCGCCGTCGACGGGCTGGACCGCGTGCTGGGCTACGACAGCGACGACCTGAGCTGGCCCCAACGCCTGGACGCCCTGGCAGCCCTCTGTACGCCGGAAACCGTGCTGGTGCTGGGTCTTGAGAACGAGTTCTCCCTCACCGCGTTGCTGGACAGCCGCCCGTCGCCGGAACGCCACGGCGACGACGAATGGCGCCCCCTCCACGACGACCCGACCCGCCCGGTCTCCCCAGTACAACTAGCCTCCGAACTAGCCCGAGTCGGCCTGCCCCTGCACTCGGTCTACGCCACCTACGCCGACAAGACCCTGCTAGCAGTAGACGTCGCAGCAGCCGCCCGCCCCGGCACCCTTCCAGCCCGCCTAGCAACCGAGGCACTGGAAGCAACGGACACCCCACTCCTCACCCCCATCGCAGAAGCCGCAGACACTGCGGCCCGAGCAGGCCTACTAGCCTCCACCTCCACAGGCTGGCTGGCGATCACAGCCGCTCCCAGCCAGCACGACATCTACACCGAGACCGGCCCAGTCATCCTCACCGCCACCCGCACCCCCACCGGCTGGACCACAGCTGTCGCCGGCGCCCCGGCTACCGCCCCGCTTTCAGCGGGTGCTGTTTCCTTCGACGTTTCGGCTGTCTCTTCTGTGGTTCCCGGCGGGAGCAGCGTCGAGACGCTTCTCCTTCGACTTGCTGCTGCTGAGGATGTGCCGGCGTTTCGTGCGCTCGCTGGACGGCTTGGCGAGTGGGCGTCGGCGCAGAGCGGGCGGGTGGTCTTGCGATGGGACGACATCGTCGTCGACGGTGACTCGTTTGCGTTTGGCGTGTCTGGTTGGGTGGCTGACGCCGAGCGGGGAGAGCTGCTGGCGGCCGCTTGGCAGCGGTTCCACGCGCGGTTGATCGAGAGCCACCGGCGCCACCCGTGGCCGCCGTGGATGGTGGGGGACGATCTCGTCACCGCCTGGCTCGGCATGTCCGGCGCACCCGACCAATCAGTTGCCCGAGGCAAGGAGATCGCGGCCGCGTTGTCCGTAGCCCTTGGCAAGGTGGAGACGCAGACTCCCGACGTACGGACCGCTCTGGCTGATGCCGAGCGTGCCAAGCAGGAGTTGTTCGAGCTGAAAGGCCACGTCTTCGGGCTCGAGCGCACGCTCGGATTCCGCGACAAGGCGCTCAAGACCCGCGAGGCTCGGCTGCGTGACCTGCGGCTCCAAGTCCAGAAGGCCAACGCCGAACGCACCCGCTTCCGCAACTCCCGCGCGTACGCCGCCGCCACGCTGATTCGCAAGGCGGCGACCATCCGCAACCCGCGCAAGTTCGCCTACAAGGTCAAGCGCCGGCTCAAGAAGAAGCTCGGCAACAGGTTCTAACGACGGGCGATCAGCAACTGGTGCGTGTCCGGCCACTCGACGGCTTCACCCGTGGGCGTACTGAGTGAGGCAACCGGCGCGATCCGGTTGTCGATCACCCAGTCGTTGCGCCACGCCTTCGAGGCGGGGTCGACGGTGAAGCCGGCCCGGGTCGCGACCGCCGACCAGCCGGCGAAGTTGAGTCCGCAGAACTGCTCGTGGGTCTCACTCAGCCAGTTGTCCACGTAGTCCTTGCGGGTCAGGAAGTCCATCGCGTCCGCCAACCGGAGCACCAGCTTGCCGTCGCGTTCGGAGTACTCGAACGGCACCGACGCGTTCCGCCGGAAGTCCTGCGCGAACTGGAAAAACCGAGCCCGCGTGGACAGCTTGGAGATGTACGCCGCCGGATCCGCCAGCGCCTCCAACTCCACCGGCCCCTCCGGATTCGACCCGTCGCTGTCGTCCAGTTCCAGTACTACGCTCCGCTCCGGCTCGGCCGGACCGCAGACATCGGAGTTCACCCAGACGCCGCCGGGCGCGGTGTGGGCGAAGAGCGCGTCGGCAAAGCGCTGCACGGTCTCCGGCCGCGACCCATCGGCGTACGACCAGATCTCGTGCGTCAGCGCCAGCGTGAGCGTGGTGTCGATCGACCGGGCGGGGAAGACGGCGGAGCCGAGCATGTTGCGCTGGTAGAAGTAAACGTTCGGGTTGTGGAAGAGCCCTTGCTCCTTCTTGTGCACGCATTCGGCGTACAGGTGCCGGGCGACCTCGACGCCGATCAGGTCGGACTCGTGAAAACGCGGGTCGTTGTCGACCAGTTGCAGCGTGGCGCCGGTCGCGCAGCCGATGTCGAGGATGCGCCCGGGCCGGACGAAGTCCTTGATCTGCTGCCACTTCCGGTCGGCCGCGGTCTCGAAGGCGTCCGCGTAGGTCTTGTAGTCGCGGGTCGTGGTCAACCCGCCGTCGTCGCCGACCACCGGGTCGTTGACGCACCGCCGGAGGTGCGCGTCCAGGTGGTACCGGTCGAACACGTCGACCGTCGCCGGATGCGCCAGCTGCCGCCACTCGTTGTTGCCCGCGGCAATCATCAGCAGGACGTCCCACGGCCGCGGCTGGTCCTCGGGCTCGACCCCGATCACCTGGTAGCCGAGTTGCTCGTACAGCTTGGCGACCTCGGGCGTCGAACAGGCGACGACGGTGTTGCCCGGATCGAGCTGCACCTGGTCGTCGGTCCCGGCCTCGACCGCCTTGATCGTGACGTCGGCGAAGTCGTCGGTCGGTGGCGTGTCCACCACGCCGATCACCAGCGACCGGATGCCGACCGCCACGCTGAGCCGTTCGATCGCGGCCTCGCGCCGGTCGAAGGGCACCGGGTTGCGCTTGGTGGTGTGGTGGTTGGCCGACGTCACCGCCCAGACGATCGTCGCGTCGTACCGGCGCAGGAACTCCGCCTGGAACCGGGTGAGGACGTGGTGCCGCCCGGGAAACAGCAGGTACTCCATGTCAGTCCTCACGCTTGATGTCGGGCTCGCTGGTGATGTCGGGGTGGGCGTCCACGTCGGTGCGCTCGCGGATCACGTACGTCGGCCGGCCCATCGCCCCCGAGTGCAACCGGCCGATGTACTCACCCAGGACGCCGAGCGCGAGCATCTGCGCGCCGGAGAACAACGCGACCATCGACGCGATCGTGGTGAACCCGGCCACCGTGGTCGCACCCGTCACGTACTTGACGATGATCACGCCGAACAGCCCGACGCCGAACACCGCGCAGATGAAGCCGAGATAGCCGACCAGCCGCAGCGGCTCCACCGAGTACCCGGTGATCAGCGTCAGCGCGTGCTTCATCAGCATCCAGGTCGTGTAGTTCGACTGGCCGACCGTGCGCGGATCCATCCGGACGGTGGTCTGCGCGATCCGCGTGGTCGACCAGGACAGCGCGACGTCCACCGAAGCGTGCGGCCCGTCCAGCCCGTCGAACCCGTCCCGCAGGAAGGTCCGGAAGGCCCGGAACGCGCTGATCGACCGGGCATCCCGGACCGCCATCGCGGACGCCAGCGCGCCCTTCACCAACCGCGACGAGAAGCTCCGCGCGAACCCGTGCTCCTCCTCGGCCGGTACGCCGTACACCAGGTCGACGTCGTCGGTCAGTGCCCGCAGCAGCACCGGCACCTGATCAGCGGGGTGCTGCAGATCGTCGTCCATCGTGACGACCACCTCGTACCGCGCGTTCCGCACGCCGGCGATCAACGCGTTGTGCTGGCCGTAGTTCCGGGCCAGCCGCATCGCCCGGGCCTGGGGGTACTTGTTCGCCAGCTCGCTGGCGACCTGCCAGGTGTCGTCCGGGCTCCCGTCCACCACCAGCACGATCTCGAACCCGCTGGTGACCGTGGGCAGCACCTGGACCAGGTCGTCGACCAGTTGGGGCAGGGTCGCGGCCGATCGATAGCACGGCACGACTACGGAGACGAGCACGACCAGACCTTTCGGGACGGTAGTTAGAGAAGATCCCAGGTCAAAGGGCTACCGGCCGGGGCGTCGGTACGGAAGGGACGGCCTTCGACGGTACTGAAGGCATCCGGCGGCAGACCACCGGCGGGCCGGACCGAGCGAACGTTGTCGGGCCCGACCTTCTCGCCCGCCTTGACGTCGCGGGTGACGTAAAGGGAACGGCGAAAGCGCAGAACATTCTGCTCGGCTTGCTTCGGCCCGATGACCGGCTCGCCCAGTGCCAGCTGTGCAACGCGGGTGGCTTCGACCAGCGCCTTCATCTCGTCCGGCTCCAGGGAGAACGCGGAGTCGACGCCGCCGTCGGCACGGGAGAGGGTGACGTGCTTCTCGATGACCGTGGCGCCAAGAGCCACCGCGGCGATCGAGGCGCCGATGCCCATCGTGTGGTCCGACAGACCGACCTGGACGCCGAGCGCGTCGCGCAGTACCGGGATGCCGCGGAGATTCGACTGCTCCGGTGGGGCCGGGTAGCTCGCGGTGCAGGACAGCACGACGATCTGCTCGTTGCCGGTGGACCGCGCCGCGCGCACCGCCGCGTCGATGTCGGTCAGCGTCGCCGACCCGGTCGAAATGATGATCGGCTTGCCGGTCGCGGCCATCGCGCGGATCAGCGGCAGGTCCCCGATCTCGTTCGAGGCGACCTTGTACGCCGGGACGTTCAGCTTCTCCAGGAACTCGATCGCCGTCGGGTCGAACGGCGACGAGAAGGCCAGCATGCCGAGGGAGTTGGCCAGCTCGAACAGCGGCTCGTGCCACTCCCAGGGCGTGTGTGCCTCGTTGTACAGGTCGTAGAGACGAGCGCCGCCCCACAGCTCGTGCTCGGCCGGCAGCCGGAACGCGGGCAGGTCGACGTCGAGGGTGATGGTGTCCGCGGTGTACGTCTGCAGCTTCAGCGCGTGCACGCCGGTCTCCGCCATCGCCCGGACGATGTCCTTGGCCCGCTCGAGTTCGCCGTTGTGGTTGCCCGACATCTCGGCGATCACGAACGGCTGGTGCTCCGGCCCGACCGGGACGCCGCCGAAGTCGATGGTCCGGGTCGTGCTCATCTGGTCTCCTTCGGCTTGCGCCGGTTGTCCTTGGTCAGCTTGATCGGCAGCACGACGAGGTCGCGCCCGTCGGCGTACCGGTACTCCGGCTCGCCCTCGGTGAACCGGAACCGCCGGTTCATCTGCCGTACGACGGTGTTGTGCTCGAGCACCTCACCGGTCAGCTCGTCGAGGCCGAGGGTGTCGAAGGCGTAGCCGACGGCCTCCTTCATCACCTCGATCCAGGCGGGCAGCGTCTCGCCGCGCTCGGCCAGCCCCTCGGCGTCGAGGAAGAACCCCCAGGCTCCGGTGCGCGGGGAGGCGTCGAGCTCGAGGTCGAAGAAGTTCACCACCCCGGCGGTCCGGCCCTCGCGGTCGTAGATCAGCACGCGGCGGGCGGGATCGATGCTCGCCTTGGCCCACCACGCGGCGTGCTCCGCGGCAGAGATCGCGTGCGCGGTCAGACTGACATCGCGGTTGGCCTGCTGGTTCCGCAGGGCCCGGATGGTGTCGACGTCGTCGTCCGTCGCCTGGCGCAGCATGGCCCAACCGTACCGACCTCTTCTGTGCCCGGCCCAACTGTGTAACTATCTTTCGAATCAGCCTACGAGTTCAGTCGGAGAGTGACATGAAAGCCTGGCGGATCGTGAGCCTCCTCACCGCGTCGGCCTGCCTGCTGGCCGGCGCCCTCACCAGTACGGCGACCGCCGCGCCACCGGCCGGCGAGACCGCTTCCTCCTGTACTGCGAACCCGCAAACGCCGCTGCGGCAGTTCCGGGCCAGCTGGGTCGCCTCGGTGGTGAACATCGACTGGCCGTCGAAGACCGGGTTGACGGCCGAGCAGCAGAAGACCGAGCTGATCGGCTGGCTCGACGACGCGGTCCGGCAGCGCCACAACGCGGTCATCCTGCAGATCCGCCCGACCGCCGACGCCTTCTGGCCGTCGAAGGTCGAGCCGTGGTCGCAGTACCTGACCGGCACGCAGGGCGGCGACCCGGGCTACGACCCGCTGGCCTTCGCCGTCGCCGAGGCGCACAAGCGCAACCTGGAGCTGCACGGCTGGTTCAACCCGTACCGGCTCTCGATGGGCACCAACCTCAACGCGCTGCTGCCGACGCATCCTGCCCGGCTGCACCCAGAGTGGGTGGTGACGTACGGCGGCAAGCTCTACTACAACCCGGGCATCCCCGCCGCGCGCAAGCTGGTCGAGGACGCGATCATGGACGCCGTCGCGAACTACGACCTCGACGGCGTGCACTTCGACGACTACTTCTACCCGTACCCGGTGGCGGGCCAGGTCTTCGACGACGCGGCCACCTATGCGCAGTACGGCGCCGGCTTCCCGACCCTGGCCGAGTGGCGGCGGAACAACATCAACCTGTTGATCCAGGAGCTCCAGCAGCGGATCAAGGCGGCCAAGCCGTGGGTGAAGTTCGGTGTCTCGCCGTTCGCCGTCTGGCGCAACAAGGCGACCGACCCGCAGGGGTCTGACACCACTGCCGGCGTGCAGACGTACGACGACCTTGCGGCGGACACCCGGCGCTGGGTGCGGGAGGAGTGGATCGACTACATCGTCCCGCAGGTCTACTGGGCGGGCGGATTCGCTCCTGCCGACTACAACAAGCTGGTGCCGTGGTGGGCCGAACAGGTCCGCGGCACCGACGTTCATCTCTACATCGGCCAGGCGACCTACAAGGTCGGTACGTCGGCGCAGTCGCCCGACTGGTCGGACCCGAAAGAGTTGAGCGATCACCTGGCCTTCAACACGACAGTACCTGAGGTGAAGGGCGACATCTTCTTCTCTGCCAAGGATGTGCGCGCGGATCGCCTTGGCGCGACCAGCCTGCTCAACAGCACGTGGTACACGCGTCCGGCCTTGCTCCCGGCGATGCCGTCGCTCGTCTCGCGTGCGCCGCTGCCGGTTCACGCGTTGCGGTCGGACCGGACCTCCACCGGCGTCCGGCTCCAGTGGACGCCGACCTCGGCCAACACCACGTCGTACGCGATCTACCGCCGCGACGTGACCGCCGGCGACTGGTGTCCCGACAACGACGCGCGCAACCTGCTCGCCACCCAGCGCGGGACGACCTTCGTGGACACCACAGCCGTCGACGGCCACCGCTATCTCTACACGGTGACCGCCCTGAACCGAGCCGCCGTGCAAAGCATCCCCATTCCCACCTTCAGCTGACTGGGGTCCGTGAAGGAGTACCGCCCGGCGGCTGCGACGGAGAGCCGCCGGGCGTTTGGGGCGCCTGGGGCGTCGGCGTGGGGACTGGGAAGAGCTGGTAGACGCGGACAGTGCCGTAGTGGAAGCGCAACTGGGTCAGCCGCTCGAGCAGCTCCGGGGGTGTGCCCACGCGCTCGTCGGCCAGCAACCACTGCACGCCGTACTGCGTGCGCAGCGTCTCCAGCACCTCCCGGGTCGGCGCGGTGAAGGCCTCGTCGTTCAGTCGCCGCCGCTCGGGATTCCAGAAGGCACCCTGGACCTTCTCGTCCGCCGAGTAGCTGTCGTCGACGCGTTGGGTGTATGCCCAGCCCTCCACCAGCACCCGCCGTTCGGCGTACCCGGCGAGCCAGTAGGACCCGGTCAGGCAGCGATCCACGCCCGCCTGCCGGCAGTGGATGTTCGTGGCGATCAGGTCGTTCGGCCCCGAGTTCCGCCGGATGAATCGTGCCGCCTCGATCCCACCCGGCGCGATCGACTCGTACGCCGTCAGCGGGGTGGTGGCGAACTCGTCCAGTGACTCCAAGGTCGGCGACACCGTCATGCCCAGCGCGACCCCAACCCCGACCACTGCCCACAGCTGCCGCTTCAGGCGTCGCGACAACACCAGCACGCCGGCACCAATGAGCGCGATGACCAGCGCCACCACCAACGGCTGTGCGAAGCAGTTCGCAGTCGTACACGAGTCGTCCGAGCGGTAGCGCCCCCAGGAAATCGCGGCAGCTCCGATCAGCAGCGCCGGCGCCGCGACGTAGTACTGCTTGCGGTCGAGTGAGCCGAGACCCCAGGTGGCCAGCAGTACTCCGTAGATGAAGCCGCTGCGGGCGAAGAAGACCTGGGTCTGGCCGCCGTCGTACAGCAGGCCGGCCGCGACGACCGAGCTGATCAGGCTGACCAGCATCAGGACAACCATCGGATCGCGTGGCACGCGCCGGCGGATCAGCACGGCACCAGCAGCAGGCAGCAACCAGCCGAGCGCCACGATGACTGCGATCGCCACCAGGGCCGCGGTGGTGTGCTGCTGCGTCATCACGTCCATCATGTGCCGGAAGGTCTTGGCGGGCTGGAACTCGACGTTGGACCGCTTGCCGCGCAGTACGACGAGGAACATGAACCCGTACCAGCCTGCGACACCCGCACCGAGTGCGAGCGCCCGCAGGTTAGGCCGACCGGCCCGCACCGTGAGGTAGACCCACGCGGCGGCCAGCCCGACGGCGTACACCGGCAGGGCGGACGCCTTGGTCGCGGAGAGAGCGGCGATGAGGATGCCGGCCGCCACCAGCAGGGCAGTGACCTGCGCACGCGTCTGCGTCGGTTTGCGGCGCAGCAACAGGGCAGTGACCGCGATCAGCGGCAGCATCAGCACTGTGGAGAAGGCCTGTGACGGATGGGAGAACTGCCCCATCGAGAAAGGACTGTCGTTGAACAGCCGGGAATCGACGGCCCAGGGCCAGGCAGTGAAATCTCCTGCGGCCACCGTGAGCCCGGCAGCGATCGGCGCCGCCACAGCGCGCCCTGTCAGCACGACCCCGACCGCCGCGGCGCCGAGAACCGTCAACAGGAGAAAGGCGAACGGCGCCATCCGGTGCGTCAGTACGTCGAGCTCCACGCTGGTGATCCAGTGCGCCGAAGCCAGGTGGTCGTAGACGGCGAAGTGGCTGGTGAGGGGTCGGCCGGACGCGTACGGAAGCTCCGGTGGGAAGTGATGAGTCAGCTCACCGGCGAGCGCCAGGTTGCGCGCCGCGTCGGAGTCCGAGCGCAGGGCCGCGGGCCCGTCGATGGGGATCAGTTGCGAACCGACCCGGACGAACCAGGCCGCGACCACACCAACGGCGACCATCACGCCGGCCATCGCCCACCAGGGCGTGTGTTTCACCGGCACGGCGCGCTTCGGGATCGCGCGGAAAACACCCATTGCGAGGGCCGGCATCACCAGGGCGGCCAGCGGGATGTCGAAGTACCGGCCGATGGGATAGATCAGCGCCTCGACCGCGAGACCGAACGCAGTACCGAGGGCCGCGTCGACGGTGAACCAGCCGGTGCCGCCGGTCAGCCGGCGCCAGAACAGCGTGCCGGGGACGCCGATCACCAGCACCAGATAGACCAGGTACGCCGCGGCCATCCAGGGGGCGTGGTCCTGCAATGCGATGAACCAGGCGAGCGGAAGCACGGGCAGGCTCACCATCGCGGCAAGGCGCATCGCCCGTCCTGGTCTCGTCATACGGTCCTCTCGCTCGCGTCCTGAGCCGTTTACCGACCGACTTCGCGCCCTTACACTGAGTAGGCGAACTCCCTATTGTCCGTCACACAGCGCACGGGAGGTCACGGTCATGGCTGCCCAGCATATTGCGGGACTACCGGTCGAAGAGGTGCTGCTCGCCGCGTCCGCGGCCGCCGCCCCGATGCTCGCACTGATCGGCTGGGAGATCCGGGACCGGCTCCGCCGGGTGCGCCGAAAACTTTCCAGCGCCAGCAACGAACCAGATCCCGCTCCGCGCTAGGCTCTGTGGTCATGGCTGAGCTGACGCGGGAGCAGATCCGGGACCTGATGGGAGCGGTGCTGAAAGCGCAGGGCAAGACGCTGCCGGCCGACGACGAGGCCGACCTGCGGGAGATCGGCTTCCGGTCCCTGGACTTCTCCGAGCTCGCGCTGCGGGTGGAGGACGAGATCGGCGACGAGCTGAACTTCGACGCGCCGGGGCTGCGCCAGATCGCCAAGGTCGGCGACGTGCTGGACTTCATCGAGCAGCTCCAGTCGGCGTGACCACGCGGCGCCGGTCCACCGCCCTGATCGGGGACGACAACACCGTCGTCGCCGGCGGCAAGACCGTGACGTGGCGGACCCTGCACAAACTGCCGCAGCTGCCCTCGCCGGCCGCGGTCCTGGTCGACAACGGTGCGGACGCGCTGGCCGCCGTACGGCATCACGCCGTGCACGGCACCGAGTTGCTGGTCGCGACCACCTCGCGCGTCGACCTGAGCATGCGGGAAGAGCTCGCGGCCTCGGGCTTCGCGATCGTCATCGCCAAGGGCGACGAGCACTCCGTCGAGCCCGCGAAACTGAAGCGGGTGGAGGAATCCGGCCGCGCCTGGCTGCTCACCTCGGGTTCGACCGGCCGCCCGACGCGCATTGGCCACACCCTCGAGTCGCTGACCACGGTCACCACCCAGCAGCAGCCGCGCACCTGGCTGCTCCCTTACTCGCCGGGCACCTACGCCTGGTGGCAGGTTGTGACGATCTCGCTCACCCAGGCCGACCAGGGCCTGGTCGTGATCGAGCCGTCCGAGCTGGAGATCTGGCCGTCGATCGCCGCCGAACACGGCGTCACCGCGGCCTCCGGTACGCCGACCTTCTGGCGCCAGACGATCTACCGTGACACCGAGGCGCTCGCCAAGGTGCCGCTCGAGCAGATCACCCTGGGCGGCGAACCGGTGGACCAGACCATCCTCGACCGGCTGCGCGACATCTTCCCGAAGGCGCGCGTCTCGTGGATCTACGCGTCCTCGGAGGTCGGCGCGTCGATCGTCGTCCACGACGGTCTGGCGGGTTTCCCCAAGGCCTGGCTGGATCGCAAACCGGATCCGGACGACGAGCGCCCGATCCTCTCGGTCGACGGCGACGAGCTGGTGATCACGTCTCCGCACCACGGTGCCGGGATGGACGGTGCCGTCCGGACTGGCGACCGGGTCGAGTTCGCCGGTGACCGAGTGCTGATCACCGGCCGGCTGGACAGCGACGAGATCAACGTTGGCGGCTCGAAGGTGTCGGCTGGTGTGGTCCGCAACGTCCTGATGGCCCATCCGGGTGTCGCCTGGGCGCGGGTGTTCGCCCGCAAGGCGCCGCTGGTCGGCCGGATGGTCGCCGCCGAGGTGGTGGCGAACCCCGACATCGGGCCGATCACCGACGAGGACCTGGTCCACTGGTGCTCGCACCGGCTGCCGGACTACGGCGTACCGCGGCGGATCAAGTTCCTCGCCGAGATCCCGCAGAAGGAGACGTTGAAAAGCGATGTCTGACGCTCTCGGAGTACCGCCGTCCTCGGTGGTGCTCGTCTCTGGTGGTTCGCGCGGTCTCGGACTGGCGATCGTCACCGACCTGCTCGCGGGCGGCGTGAAGGTTGCGGCTTTCGCGCGGACGGTGACCGCCGAGCTGATGGCGCTGGCGGCGAAGTACCCGGATCATCTGCACGTCGGTTCAGTAGACGTGAACGACGCGAAGGCGACGCAGGCGTTCGTCAAGGAGGTCGAAGAGAAGCTCGGCCCGATCGACGGGCTGGTGAACAACGCCGCCGTCGGTCAGGACTCACTGCACGTCCACACGTCGGCCGAGCAGCTCGCCGGCATCATCCAGACGAACCTCACCTCGCCGCTGATCCTCACCCGGTTCGTCCTCCGCCGGATGCTGGCCAAGGGCCTGAAGGGCCGGATCGTCAACGTCACCTCGATCTGCGCACAACGCGGCTACCCGGGGCTGGTCGCGTACTCCGCGACGAAGGGCGGTCTGGACGCGGCGACCCGGTCGATGGCTCGCGAGCTGGGCGGTCGCGTGCTGGTCAACTCGGTCGCGCCCGGCTTCTTCGCCTCGGAGATGTCGGCCGTCCTCGGCCAGACGCAGCTCGACCAGATCGTCCGCCGCACCCCGACCGGCCACCTGACCGAGCCGGAAGAAGTCGTCCCGGTGGTCCGCATGCTGCTGCTCGACAACACCAACATCAACGGCCAGGTCCTGGTCATCGACGGAGCCGCTTCGATCTAGCGCTGCTTTTTGTCGGTGCCGGTGGGTAAGAAGGCCGGTATGAAATACGGAGTGATCTTGCCGGGCGGCGATGCCGCCGAACAGCTGGAACAGGCCGTCCTCGCCGAGGAGTCCGGATGGGACGGCGTCTTCGTCTGGGAAGCGCCGTACGGCGTCGATGCGTGGGGACTGTTGTCGGCGATGGCCGTGCGGACGTCGCGGGTCCGGCTCGGCACCATGCTGACCCCGCTACCGTGGCGCCGCCCCTGGAAGCTGGCCAGCCAGGTGGTCACGCTGGATCAGCTGTCCAACGGCCGTGCCATGCTCGCGGTCGGCGTAGGAGCGCCCGACTTGGTTGTGGGCCGCGAGGAGGTGGATCTGCGGACTCGCGCGGAGATGATGGACGAGGGCATCGACCTGATGCGTGAGCTGTGGGCCGGCCGGTTCAACTATCACGGCAAGTACTACGACTTCGAGTCCGACCATCCCGACAACGTGCTGAGCATCGGCCGGCCGGTTCAGGAGCGGATCCCGATCTGGGTGGTCGGCGTCTGGCCGCGTCCCAAGTCGATGCGCCGGGTCCTGCGATGTGACGGCGTGCTCCCGCAGTACTCCACCGGCGAAGGAAGCCCGGCCGAGCTCCTGGAGCTACGGACCTGGCTCACCGAGCACGGCGCGCCGGCGGAGCTGGACGTGGTGGCCGAGGGCGAGACACCGACCGACGACCCGGCAGCGGCAGCGGCCCAGGTCGTCCCCTGGGCCGAAGCCGGTGCCACCTGGTGGCTGGAAACCCGCTGGGGAAATCCCCAGCACACCCCCGAACGAATGGACCAGGTCCGAGCCCGCCTGGCCGCCGGGCCACCCCGCTAGGCGGGGACGTACGAACCGATCAGGGTGGACTCCTCGCGGTCGGGGCCTTCGGCGACGCGGTCGCCGAAGGTGCGCTGGAACTCCTGGAAGGCGGCCAGTTCGGTCAGGCCGTCGCCGTCGACCACGTGGACGAACGTGACGCCGTCGGCCAGCCGGAAGCTGCTGTAGGTCAGTCCCGCCGGTGCCTCGGTCGCCAGTTCGGCGAACACCTTCTCGATCAGGCGCTGGTTCTCGTCGGCCGCTTCCGGCTTGGTCCGGTAGCGGATCACTGCTGAACTCATGAGTACTCCTTCGCAGGTTGCTGTCACTACTACAGACCGCGCGGAACACCCGAACTCATCGCACCGATGAGTTCGGGGTCCGGCCGCTGTCAGTACCTGTGACAGCGAACCTCTGGAGGACCCTCGTGAGCAGCAAAGTACGAACGACCGGTGAGCAGCGCTGGGTGCTCGGCCTGGCCTCGATCGGCTCGGTGATGGTGGCGCTCGACGCGCTGGTGGTCGCCGCCGCGCTGACCACCATCCGGCACGACCTCGGCGCGGGCGTCGAGGAGCTCGAATGGACAGTGAACGCCTACAGCCTGAGTTTCGCGATGCTGCTGCTGACAGCAGCGGCACTCGGCGACCGCTGGGGACGCCGCCGCACCTTCGCGGCCGGGCTGGCCCTGTTCTCAGTGGCGTCGGTCGGCTGCGCGCTGGCCACCTCGGTGCCGATGCTGATCGGTGCCCGGGCTCTCCAAGGCGTCGGCGCGGCCGTGGTGATGCCCCTGGCGATGGGGCTGCTGGGCGCCGCGTTCCCGCCCGAACGGCGCGGCTGGGCGATCGGCATCTTCAGCGGACTCACCGGCCTGGCCGTCCTGGGCGGCCCGATGATCGGCGGTGCCATCACCGAAGGGCTCGCGTGGCAGTGGATCTTCTGGATCAACGTGCCCGTCGGCCTGATCGCGATCCCGCTGGTGCTCAGCAAGATCCCCGAGAGCCATGGTGCCGTTCGCCGGCTGGATCCGCGCGGCGCTACCCTGATCACCTTGGCGGTTCTCGGTCTGGTCTGGGGTGTCGTCCGGGGCGCGATCGCGGGCTGGTCCAGCCCGGAGGTGGTCGGGTCGTTCGTCCTCGGAGCCCTTCTTCTGCTGGGTTTCCTGGCCTGGGAGAAGCGTGCGCCCCAACCGATGGTGCCGCTGAGCTACTTCCGCATCCGCGCGTTCTCGGCCGGCAACGCGGCGGGCTTCTTCCTCACGGCGGCACTGTTCGGGGCGGTCTTCTTCCTGGCCCAGTTCATGCAAGTTGCCTTCGGCTCCGGTCCGCTCGAGGCAGGCCTGCAGTTGCTGCCCTGGACGGCCACGCTCTTCCTGGTCGCGCCGATCGCCGGCCGCCTGGTGGACAGGATCGGTGAACGCCCGCTCGTCTTCACCGGCCTCGCTCTGCAAGCGGTCGGCATGTTCTGGATCAGCCAGGTCAGCAAAGGCACACTCCAGTACTCCGACCTGGTGCTGCCCCTGATCGTCGCCGGCTGTGGTGTCTCGATGGCGATGCCGGCCACGCAGAGCGCGAGTGTCGGTGCGCTGCCGCGGGAGGCCGTCGGGATCGCGTCCGGCATCTACAGCATGATGCGGCAGCTCGGCGGGGTTGCCGGAGTCGCAGTACTGGCTGCTGTGTTCGCGAGTGCCGGGGGATACGAGTCGTTCGCCAGCGGGTTCAGCCGGGCGTTGGCGATCTGCGGCGTACTGTCGTTACTCGGAGCGCTTGCCGGACTGGGGATCGCGGTGCGACGCAGTACCGGCGTGGCTGTGCAGTTGGAGCCGGTGGAGGAGATGAGATGAACCTGGAGGACGAGTTCGCGCAGTACCGGGGTGAGCTGGTCGCACACTGCTACCGGATGCTCGGCTCGTTGCATGACGCGGAGGACGCCGTCCAGGAGACGTACCTGCGGGCCTGGCGGGGGTTCGCGGACTTCGAGCAGCGGTCCTCGGTCAAGACGTGGCTCTACCGGATCGCTACTCGGGTCTGCCTAAACGCCATGCAGCACAGCAGCCGCCGGATGGTCCCGTCGGCATTGGGGGCTCCAGGCACCGACCCGAACGACCTGGAGCCGCATTCACTGGAGACCAGCTGGCTGGAGCCCTTCCCGGACCACCTGCTGAGCAGCGACCCGGCACAGGTGGTCGGGACTCGGCAGAGCCTCCGGCTGGCGATGGTGGCGGCACTGCAGCACCTGCCGCCACGGCAGCGCGCAGTACTGATCCTGCGGGATGTTCTTGCCTGGCAGGCGTCCGAGGTGGCTGGGTTGCTCGAGACGACGACCGCTGCGGTCAACAGCTCACTGCAGCGGGCTCGTGCGGAGATGGCCAAGCTGGCACCGGCCGAGGACGAGTTCAGCGAGCCAGAGGAGCCGGTACGCCGTGCCCTGCTCGACCAGTACGCCAAGGCGTTCGAGCACGCCGACCTGGTCACCCTGGAGGGGTTGCTGACCCAGGACACCCGGTGGGAGATGCCGCCGATCCCGACCTGGTTCAGCGGGCGTGCCGACGTCATGCGGCTGCTGGCGGCAAGAGTGGCGCCGGGGGAGGGCCTGCGGAGGTTGGTGCAGACGTCTGCGAACGGGCAGCCCGCGTTCGCGCTGTACGGGCGCGGGCGGGACGGGATCTTTCATGCCCACTCGATCAAGGTGCTGACCGTGACCAAGGCCGGCGTGTCCGCGGTGATGGCCTTCCACAAGCCGTCGCTGTTTCCCTCATTTGGGTTGCCTCTCGACTGGATGCCAGACTCTGCGGAGTGATCGACCAGGAACTCCAGCAACTGCTGCCGTCGGCCGCGGCTGCCGTCTCTCGCGACGACAGCCAGGCCGACGCCTCGGTAGTCGACGACTGTCTGGCGCGACTGGGCGGGTACGACGAGGTCGACCAGATGCAGGTCGATCGCACCCTCCAGACCTTCCTGCAGATGCTCACCCGGTCGGCGTGGGAACGCGGGTGGACGCCTGGGGATGTGGTTCAGCACGCTCGTCGCCGCCTGGAGCCCGGTGTCGAGCCGCTCTTGCTCGCCGTGATCGCCTCCGAGCACCGTGCTTATGAGGAGCCGGCGATCGACCCGCGCTGGCTCGACCAGCTGACCGACTTCGGAATCGTCCCCCCGTACGCCGAACTGCAGCTGACCACTTGGGCGGCCGGCCAGCGACTGGGTCGCTACCTGACCCTCCACACGGCTCTCACCGTCGCCGGCTTCCTCCAGTCGCTGCCAGGACTCGCAAGACTCTTCCCCTTGCCCGGTACTCCGGCGCGGGCACGCACGTCCGTCGTACCGAATGACAAGATGCTGGCGCGTATCAGAGCCCTGCTGGCAAAGGCAGAAGCGACTGATTTCCCCGATGAGGCAGAGGCGTTGTCGGGCAAGGCGCAGGAGCTGATGGCGAAGTTCTCGCTCGACCAGGCGCTGGTCGACGCCGATCCCGAGCTGGACCTGCCCGATGACTCCGGCGCCCGGCGGATCTGGGTCGAAACCCCTTATGTCTCGGCGAAAGCACAACTCGTCGGAGCCGTTGCCTCCGCCAACCGATGCCGTACGGTCTCGGTCGAGCAGCTCGCGATGGTGACGATCGTCGGCGCGGAGCTCGACCTGCAACTGACCGAGTTGCTCAGTACTTCGCTGCTGGTCCAGGCAAATCGCGCGATGCTTGCCGCTGGCAAACACATCGGGCATCGGGGTGAGTCGCGGACCAGGTCGTTCCGGCAGTCGTTCCTGATGGCCTATGCGCAGCGCATCGGCGAGCGGCTCCAGGCCACGACGGAGGCCACGCAGGCCGCAGTACCGGCTGAGGATGCTGATCGGTTGCTGCCTGTGCTGACCCGGCGCGAGGAGCAGGTCGAAGCGTTGTTCACCAAGCTGTTCCCGGAAACGGTCACCCGGCGGACCAGGATCACCAACGGCGCCGGCTGGGCCGCCGGTCTGTCTGCGGCCGACCAGGCCCAACTGCAAGCCCGCCCCCAGGTGCGTCGCTGATGCCGGCTGTCGAGCAGACCAGCATCCCCGGTCTTCTGCATGTCGAGCTGGATGTGCTGGAGAACCCGCAGGGGTGGTTCAAGGAGAGCTTCCAGCAGGCGAAGCTGACCGAGCTCGGCTTTCCCAAGGTCGAGTTCGTGCAGAACAACGTCGCCTACACGACCGAGATCGGGATCACCCGGGGCGTCCACGCGGAGCCCTGGGACCGGTACATCTCACCGGCGCTCGGGCGGCTCTTCACCGCGATCGTGGATCTGCGCGAAGGACCGGCCTTCGGCCGGCTGGAGACCTTCGAACTCACGCCCGGGCAGGCGATCTTCCTGCCGGAGGGTTGCGGGCACGCGTTCTGCACGCTGGAGCCGAACACGGTCTACACCTACTTGCTCACTCAGCACTGGACGCCGGAGGCGCGGCGGACGGTGCTGAACCTCTTCGATCCGCAGGTCGCCGTGCCGTGGCCGCTGCCCAGGGGCGAGTTGCAGTACACCGAGGTGGACGCGACCGCGCCGTACCTGGACGCGGTGACTCCGATCAGGGTCTGAGGCCGGCTAGAACGATGTCGAGCAGGCGGTTGGCCTGGTCGGGCTCCATCTCGCGGCCCATGGTGATCCCGCCGACCAGCCGCAGGATGTCCATCAGCTGCAGCTCCTGGCGGACCGAACCGTCCGCCTTCGCCGCGTCCAGCAGCAGGTCACCGGCCTCGCGGACGTTCACCTTACAAGCCGTGAAGAACTCCGAGTCCTTGCCTAGAGCAACTGTCAGCTCGCCGGCCAGGCTCTTCTTCGAGATGCTGTAACCGACGAAGCTGCGCAGCCAGGCGGCCAGCGCGTCGAACGGCGCGAGTTCCTCGTGAAAGTTGTACGCGCGGTTGCAGACCGACTGGATCTCGTCGATGTACACCGCTTCCAGCAGCGCGGTCCGGTTCGGGAACCTCCGGTACAGCGTGCCGATCCCGACCCCGGCCCGGCGGGCGATCTCCTCCAGCGAGGTGTCCGTGCCGTGCTCGGCGAAGGCCTCGCGGGCGGCGCTGACCAGCAGGTCGTAGTTCCGGGCGGCGTCGGCCCTGGTGGGCCGCCTCGTCGGCAGTGGTGTCGAGGTCATCCGGCCCTCCTCGGAAAATCGCTTGAAAAACGGAGGAGGCCTCCGTATGGTGATCCGGAGGAGCGCTCCACTTCATCGAAATCCACTCTAGCCCCTCCGGGGTAAGGAGCAAGTCACACTATGTCGGCAACATCCGCGGCGCCGGGCGCCGCCAGTACCGGTACGCCCGCGCGGCGGCCGGGGGTAGTCCTCGCGGTCATCCTGATCACCCAGTTGATGGTGATCCTCGACGGCACCGTGGTGAACATCGCGATGCCCAAGATCCAGCACGCGCTCGACTTCAGTCCGTCCAGCCTGTCCTGGGTCCAGAACGCCTACGCGCTCGCCTTCGGAGGTCTGCTGCTGCTCGGTGCCCGGGCCGGTGACCTGCTCGGTCGTCGCCGGGTCTTCGTCACCGGCGTCAGCGTCTTCACCGCCGCGTCCCTGCTCGGTGGTCTCGCCCCGAACGCGGAGCTGCTGCTGGCGGCTCGCGTTCTCCAGGGCATCGGTGGTGCCATCGCGGCCCCGGCCGCCCTGACCCTCCTCATGCTCACCTTCCGCGAAGGTCCCGAGCGCCTGAAGGCTCTGGGTCTGTACAGCCTGGTCTCCTCCGGCGGCGCTAGCGTCGGCCTGGTCGTCGGCGGCATGCTGACCGACTGGGTCTCCTGGCGCTGGGGGCTGTTCATCAACGTCCCGATCGGCATCGGCCTGGTGTTCGCGGCCCGGCAGGTGCTGTCCGAGACGCCGCCCGAGAAGGGCAAGTTCGATGTCGCCGGCGCGCTCACCTCGACGCTCGGCATCACCTCGATCGTCTACGGGTTCATCCGGGTGGCGGAGGTCGGCTGGACCTCGGCCGAAGTGCTCGCCGCTTTTGCGGTCGGCGTGGTGCTGCTGGTCGCATTCGTCCTGATCGAGCGCCGGGTGAGCCACCCGATCGTCCCGCTGCGGCTGTTCGCCAACCCCGACCGGGTGGCGGCGTACGTGACCATGCTGTTGCTGGTCGGGACGATGTTCGGGATGTTCTTCTTCCTCACTCAGTACATGCAGGGGGTGCTCGGCTTCAGCCCGCTGCAGGCCGGCCTGGCCTTCCTGCCGCTGACCGGTCTGCTGTTCACCTCGTCGCGGATCGTGCCGCGCCTGCTCGGCCGGATCGACGGCGGCAAGCTGATGATCACCGGCTCGGTGTCGGTCCTGATCGGCATGCTCTGGCTGACCCGGGTGTCCGAGGACACCAGCTACCTGGGTGGAGTGGTCGGTCCGCTGCTCCTGTTCGGCCTGGGCGCCGGGATGGTCTTCATCCCGCTGACCGGTCGCGCACTCGACGGCGTCCAGCCGGAGGATGCCGGTGCCGCCTCCGGCATGCTGAACGTCCTGCAGCAGGTCGGCGGCGCCCTGGGCCTCGGCATCCTGGTCACGATCTTCGGTACTGCGAGCCGCAACTCCGACGCAGCCTCGAGGATCCCCGCCGAACGGGCCCGCGAGATCCTCACCGACGGCGTCCACGCAGCGTTCATCGGCTCGGCGATCTACGCGACCCTCACGATGGCGGTCATCATCCTCAGCGTCCGCCCATGGACCCGCCGCAGCCCTGCGGTGCCGGTCGCGATCGAGGAAGTCCCGGCAGTGCACTAACCGTGATGGGAGCCGGTGCGGCAGTACTCACTGCCGCACCGGCCACCACCGCTCAGGTCAGCGGCAGGCGGTAGGTGATTGACTGCGCGTGCTGCTGGAAGCCGAGGCGTTCGTAGAGGCCGAGGGCGCCGGTTGGGTTCTCGGCGTCGACGCCCAGCGAGGCACGCTTGAACCCGGACTGCTCGGCCTGCCGCATCAGCGCCGACAACGCGACCGCGGCGAGTCCGCGGCCTCGATGCGAGCGGACCGTCCCGACCTGGCCCACGTACACCTCGCGGATCCCGGTCGCGGCGGTGTCGGCCTCGTACTCGTACCCGATCGCGTACGCGACGATCTGCTCGCCGTCGAGCACGAGATGGCTGACCCCGCCCCGGAACGCGCGTGACCCGGTGAACCACAGCTTCCAGGTGTCCTCGTCCTTCGGGGTCGAACCCCAGTGGTCCAGGAAGACCTCGTTGTGGGTCAGCCGCAGCGCTTCGTCGTACTCCGGTCCGAAGGGCACCAGGCGCAGCCCGTCCGGTACGTCGACCACCGGGATCGGCGAGTCGAAGGTGCGCTTGAGCTCGAAGAAGTACCGGCACTCCTCGAAGCCGAACGAGGTGAACAGGGCCGCGGCGCCGGTGTTGGTGCTGATCACCGAGGAGTTGAGCTCGGCCTCGGCCTCCGGGTGGTGTTCCTCGTGCAGTTCCCGGGCGCGGCTGATCATCCAGGTCATCAGCGCCGTGCCGAGGCCGCGACGGCGCCAGGCCGGCCGGACCGCGGAGTCGGTGTTGAGCCGGTCCACGTCGAGGAGGTTCTTGCGCCTCAGGACGACGCCGTAGGCGACCATTTCGCCGTCCACCCAGAGCCCGACCGTGTCCAGCTCGGCCTTCAGTGTCGGGTTGCTGAGTTCCTCGATCAGGTCCTCGGCGTCGTAGTACTCCTCACTGCCGTCGGCCTTCTGGACGTCGGTGAGCAGCTTCGACCACTCGACCGCGTCGCTCTTCTCGATCGGCCGCGCCTCAACCCACTCCGGAAATGTCGCCATGCGACGAAGGTAGGTTCCAGGTGGCGCCCGGGCACCTCATTTTCACATCGCGTCGGGCGCAGTGATGCCCAGCAGACCCAGGCCGTCGTGCAACACCGTCCGGGTCGCCGCACACAACGCCAGCCGGCTCGACCGAACCTCCCCGGTGCTGCTGAGCACCGGGCAGTTCTCGTAGAAGGCAGACAACGCGCTGGCGACCTCGAACAGGTAAGTACAGAGCCGATGCGGCTGCAACGTCTCAGCAACCTGTACTACGCAGTCGCCGAAGCCGGCCAGGAGCAAGGCCAACCGCTGCTCGGCGGGCTCCTCGAGCACAGTCACCCGACCAGGAACCTCATCCGCCTTGGCGAGCAACCGCGACAACCGCGCGTGCGCGTACTGCAGATAGGGCCCGGTGTTGCCGTTCATCGCAACCATCCGGTCGAGATCGAACACGTAGTCGTTGATCCGGTCACTGGACAGATCGGCGTACTTGATCGCCCCGATCCCCACCGCCGCGGCAACTTGGGCCCGTGCCGACTCGTCCAGCGACGCCCGTTCGTCGAGTAGTGCTCTCGCCCGCGCGACTGCGCCGTCCAGCAACCAAGCGAGCCGCACGGTGCCGCCGTCCCTGGTCTTGAACGGTTTCCCGTCCTTGCCCAGAACGGTGCCGAAGGCAACATGTTCCGCCGGAACGTGGTCCGGCAACCAGCCCGCCGCCCGGCAGAGCGCGAAGATCTGCTGGAAGTGCAGCCCTTGCCGATGGTCGACGACGTAGACGATCCGGTCCGCCCGCAGGTTCTCGATCCGATGCCGCACCGCGGCCAGATCCGTCGCGCTGTATCCGAAACCGCCGTCGGACTTCCGTACGATCACCGGCAACGGCGACCCGTCCCGCCCGGCAAACCCTGGCAGGAACGCGCACAACGCGCCTCCCGACTCGGTCAGCAGCCCAGCGCTCAGCAGATCGTCCACAACAGCCGGCAGCCGATCGTTGTAGGCGCTCTCGCCGACCACATCGTCCCTGCTCAACGGGGACCCGAGCTGGGCGTAGATCCGGTCGAACTCGGCCAGCGACACCTCGACCATCTGCCGCCAGATCGCCAGCGTCTCCTCGTCGCCCGACTGCAGCAGCACGACCCGGGCCCGGGACAGCTCGACAAAGTTGCTATCAGCATCGAAATGCTTCCGGCCCCGTTGGTAGAGCTGCTGCAATCCCTCGATGTCAAGGGATTCCACCGCCAGCCCCTCGAACAGCACCTGCTCGACCATCATGCCGAACTGGGTACCCCAGTCACCGACGTGGTTCTGCCGGATCACGTCGTAGCCGACGTACCGCAGTACGTTGTGCAGCGCGTCGCCGATGACGGTCGACCGAAGATGGCCGACGTGCATCTGCTTGGCGACGTTCGGCTGCGAGTAGTCGACCACCACCCGCTCACCGCGCGGTGCGAAGGTGACCGGATCGTTGACGCCGGCGGCCAGGACGGACGGCAGCAAGGTGAGATTGACGAAACCCGGTCCCGCGATGGCGGGAGGCTCGCAGAGCCCGGTCAGGTCGAGCGCGTCGACCAGCTGCTGGGCGACGACGCGCGGCGGCTGCCCGAGCGACTTCGCGAGCCGCAACGCGAGGTTGGTCTGGAAGTGACCGAACTCGGGCTTGGTCGCCGCCCGCAGCTCAGGATCGAGCCCGCCGTACTGCGGGCCGAAGGCGGCCGTGACGGCGTCGGACAGTTTGGTGGACAGCACAGGCAGGACTGCGGACATGGCAGAGGGTCCTTCGAACGAGGCACTGGAACAGGGCTGAGGTGTTCAGACAGTGCGTCGTCGTCGCAGGCCGGAGCGATCGCGCAAGGCGCTCACGATCACCGGGCCGGTCGACATGCCCACCATTATGCACGACGCCCGGAGCAGCCAGGGCCTAGAGCTGGTGCGGAGAAGGTGCCGGACGGCGCTCGGCCAGCGGAGTGATCGGCGGCAGATCGGTCTCGCCGAGGAAGACCCGGCGGACCACACGTTCGGCCGCGCGCCCGTCGTCGAACTCGCAGAACTTCTCCCGGAAAAGCTGCCGGTGCTTGGCCGCCTCCGCCTTGGCGAACGCCCCCGTCTGCAGAGCCGTCAGCAACTCCTCGGGAGATCGCGCGACCAGGCCGGGCGGAAACGCGGTGATGTCGAAGTACGTGCCGCGGGTGTTGTCGTAGCGGCCGAGGTCGTCGACCAGCAGCACGATCGGCCGGTCGAGATTGGCGTAGTCGAAGCTGATCGACGAGTAGTCCGAGATCAGCACGTCCGCCGCCAGCATCAGGTCCTCGACCCGGGGATGGTTCGACGCGTCCACCACCCGGTCGCAGCGGGCGGACGGCTGCTTCGACAGCGAGTAGTGCGTCCGGACCAGGACCCGCCCGTGGTCGCCGGCCGCGGTGGCCAACTGGTCCAGGTCGAGGTGGATCCCGTCGCCGCCGAGATCGACCAGGCCGGCCGGGGTACGGACCGAGTCGACGCCGTCGCGGAAGGTCGGCGCGTACATCACCACCAGGTTCGAGTCGTCGAACCCGAAGGAGGCGCGGATCGCCCGGACGTCCTCCAGCGTCGCGTTCACCAGCCGGTCGTTGCGCGGGTAGCCGTACTCGAGCTCCTCGAAGTGCGCCGGGTAGGTGCGCTCCCAGATCTCCGACGAGTACCGGTTCGACGAGAGGTTGAAGTCCCACCGGTCGACCTGACGCATCAGCTCGTCCAGGTCGAGGTCCTTCGCCGCGAGCGGGTAGTGGCGCAGGTCGGTGCCCATCGTCTTGAGCGGCGTACCGTGCTGGGTCTGGATGTGGATCTGCCCGTCGCGCTTCTCGAGCTCCTTCGGCAGGTTCATGTTGCTGACGAAGTACGTCGCCTTGGCCACCAGCTTCTGGTACGCCGGTGAGCCGGCCACGACGTACTCGACACCCTCCGGGATGGCGTCGACATGTTCCTCGTCGATCACCCAGACCCCGCGGAACTCCGGAGCCAGCTCGGCGGCCTTCTCGTAGATCGCTCGCGGGTTGCAGGCGTACTGCTTGAACCAGTAGGCGCCGTAGACGACCAGCTGCGGATCGAGCTCGCCGCGGTGCAGCAACTTGCCGACCGTCTTGCGCGCGCTCGGCACGGCCAGCACCTTGGAGCTCAGCTTCAGGGTCGAGTACGTCGCGTAGTCGTCGTGCACGACCAGCCACCGGCGGAACCCGCGACGGGTCTTGTCGACGGTGTACCCCTCCGGCTTCCAGCGCTTGGCGAAGGCCGCGGCCGCGTGGAAGAACTCGGCCCGGTGCTCCGGGTGGAGCCGCTCGGGCTTGTCCAGGACGGCCAGGATGTGGTCCAGCGACCGGTCGAACGCGAACCGCCGCCAGCCCGCCAGCGCCGGGTCGGAGGTGATGAACGCGTGCACCCGGTCGTACTGGTCGAAGATGTCGAACTGCTGCCGGGTCGCGGTGGCGTGGATGTTGCCGCCGGTGCGGTGCTGGCGGTAGTGCACGACGACCTGGTCGAGGGTCGCGATCCGTTCCGCGGTCAGCATCGTGGAGTAGGTCCAGGGCGCGTCCTCGTAGAACCCGGCGGTGAAGACGAAGCCGTGCAGGGTGAGGAAGTCCCGCCGGATCGCCTTGTTCCAGACCACCTCGAGGAAGGTCAGGAAGACCGGCCGCTCGGCCGCGGTGAACACGCCGTCGCCTTCGCGGGCGAACGCGTCGTGCCGCTGGTTGCGGACCACCCGGCCGTCCCAGAAGATCCGCTCGTAGTCGAACATCATGATGTCCGGCCGGTCGGTCGCGTCGATCCGGGCGGCGATCGCGGCCAGCGAGCCGGGCAGGTAGAGGTCGTCTGCGTCGAGGAACAGCACATAGTCCCCGCGGCACGCCCTGAGGCCGGCGTTGCGGGCCAGGCCGAGGCCGACGTTCTCGGTCAGGTGCAGCACCCGGACCCGCGGGTCGGCGGCGGCGTACTCGTCGAGGATCCGGCCGCTGCCGTCCGGGCTGGCGTCGTCCACCCCGATGATCTCGAAGTCGGAGCACGACTGACTCAGGACCGAATCCAGGCACGGCCGCAGCCAGGCCCGGGACGCGTGACACGGGACCACGATGCTGAACTTGGGGACCCCGGCGGAGTCGGTGCTGGCGTCCATGAGACTGCATCCTAGAGTGCGGGACTATGACCGCTGACGTGTTCGAACCACTCGCCGGACTCGAAGGGGTCGGTTCTGCCGCCCGGGCGGCCCGGGATGCGGTGGACGTGCTGTTGCGCGACCGTGGGCTGCGGAAGGTGAGCGCGGACACCACCGCCGAGGCGCTGCTCCGGGGTGCCCACGCATCAGCCGTGCTGGCCGGCAGTTCGGCGACGCTGGAGGAGGTACGCCGAGGTGAGGGCGACCCGCTGACAGCGGGAGCTGTCCGGATGACGGGCGAGTTGATGGGCCTGGCACCCCGGCTCGACACCGCGCCGGTACAGGTCTGGACCAGACTGCACCAGTTGGCGGCCGTCGATCTCGGCAGTGAAGACCAGTTGGGACATCTGCGCACCAGTCGCGAGCCGCTCCCCGACGACATCCCCGGACTCCCGCCCGCGCCGCCCGCCGACGAGATGTGGGAACGCCTCAGTGGACTAGCCCAGGCCCTGACCCGGCCGACCAAGGCTCCCGGCCTGGTGGTGGCCGCGATCGTGCACGCGGAGATCGCGGTACTCCGGCCTTTTCCGGTCGCCAACGGACTCGTCGCCCGGGCCGCCGAGCGGGCCGTGTTGATTGCCAGAGGCATCGATCCGGTCGCGGTGACGGTACCGGAGGTCGGGCATCTCGAACTGGCCGGCTCGTACCCGCAGGGATTGCGCGACTACGCCGGCGGCGGGCTGGTCGGCGTCCGGGACTGGCTACTGCGCAGTTGTGAAGTTCTTGCCCTCGCCGCGGAGCGTTCGCCACTCAACAACGCTGTCCGGTAAGCGAAACTGCCTGGGCAGGCAGACGGCGCTCTCCGAAGAGAGCGCCGTCCCTGGCACGTCAACCTGGTTACCAAGCGTGCACCTTGTCTGCCGCCCCACAACTTCGGCGTTGGCCTGAGTCTGGGGTCGTGCTGCCCGGTTGGGATGGGCTGGTCGCCGCGTGGGTGCCTGGCTGCCGTGCGATTCTCTACCGGACCCGAAGGTCCTTTGTAGTTCCTTTGTACTCTTCGGATCCCTTCCTGGGAAGGGCTTACGCGACCTTCATGAAGCTGAGAAGAACGGAGTCGGCCTCAACTTGCCCCCGGCCGAGCGCGCCGGCGGGCGGCGTACAGGAGGACTCCGGCGGCGGCCGCGACGGTGCCGAGGATGCCGGCCGCGACGGCCGGCCGGCGGGCCTCGCGGAACCTGGAACGCTCCGCCAGCGCCACCGGTTTGCTGAAGTCGAGCACCGGCCAGTCGCGCGTGATCGCCAGTCGGCGCAGCGCCTTGTCCGGGTTCACGGCGAACGGATGACCGACCGCGGCCAGCATCGGCTCGTCGGTGATCGAGTCCGAGTAGGCGTAGGAAGCCTGCAGGTCATAGCCTTCCGCGGCGGCCAGCGCGGTGATCGCGGTCGCCTTGTGCGGGCCGTAGGCGTACTCCGAGATCTCGCCGGTGTACTTGCCGTCAGCAACGACCATCCGGGTGGCGATCACCTTGTCGGCGCCGAGCTTGGCGCCGATCGGCTCGACCACCTCGGCCCCGGACGAGGAGACGATGACGATGTCCCGGCCGGCCGCGCGGTGCTGCTCGATCAACGTGACGGCCTCGGCGTAGATCATCGGATCGACGATGTGGTCCAGGGTGTCGGCGACGATCGCCCGGACCGTCTGGACGTCCCATCCTGTGCACATAGCGGACAGGTACTCGCGCATCCGCTCCATCTGGTCGTGGTCGGCGCCGCCGAGCAGGTAGACGAACTGGGCGTACGCGCTGCGCAGGACGGTCCGCCGGTTGATCAGCCCGCCGGCGTAGAACGGCCGCGAGAAGGCCAGCGTGCTGGAGCGGGCGATGATCGTCTTGTCGAGGTCGAAGAAGGCAGCCGCTCGACGCGTCCCCAGGTGCTCCATGAGGTCGAGCATAGGAGACCGGGAGTAACCGGCCGGACCGGGTTTCGGAGCGACTCGCGAAACGCCGAGGGGCCCGGCCTTTCGTGTGGCCGGGTCTCCCGTTAGACTGTTGAGCAGTGTGACAGTGACACTGGCCTGTAAGCCTCTGACCGAGGTCCAGGCGACGTGGGTCGGGCACTTAGTTGAAACAGAACTGAGATGTGTGATCCGCGGATTCGGGGGGTACATATCCTCTCGACAGTGGCAGACTGTCGCCTCCTGATCGGCCCCCGGCTCCTCCCCCCGAGCCCGTGGCCGAAGACGGCCCCCGGTCACCCCCCCGCCGGGGGCCGTCGCCTTTCCTCTTCCAGGTGGCTTCGGCGGATAGCCTTTTCCGATGTAAAGCCCAGCCTATTTCTCTGTTCCGGTGAGCGTGAGAGCGCTTCCACTTTATGCAGGGTCTTGACAATGTAGTTGCCTGGTCACACTTTGTGTCACATGAACCCGCGAACCCACCGCCCCCACTCCGCGGTCATCCCCGTCCTGCTCGCCTGTCTTCTCGCCGTCGCCGCAGTGGTCTTGACCAGTTCGGCCAGCTCCGCGGCGACCAACCTCGTCACCAACGGAACCTTCGAGACCGGCACCCTCGCCGGCTGGTCCTGTACCGCCGGGTCCGGAGCCGCCGTCAGCGGCTCGGCCCGCACCGGCACCTATGCACTCCAGGGCAGCCCCACCTCGAACGACAACGCCCGCTGCAGCCAGTCGGTCTCGGTCAAGCCGAGCTCGACGTACACGCTGTCAGCCTGGGTGAAGGGCTCCAACGTGTACCTCGGTGCCGACGGCGGCACGAGCACCTGGACCTCGAGCACCGGCTGGGCCCAGCTCACCACGACCTTCACGACCAGCGCCTCGGCCAGCACGGTCACGGTCTACCTGCACGGCTGGTACGGCCTGCCGGCCTACCAGGCCGACGACGTAGTACTGGACGGGCCCGGTGGGACCGGCCCGCCGCCGGACACGACTCCGCCGACGACGCCTGGCGGTCTCACGGTCGGCAGCCCCACGTCGAGCTCGCTGCAGCTGAACTGGTCGGCCGCCTCCGATGCCAACGGCGTCGCCCGGTACGACGTGGTCCGTGGCTCTGAGGCCGCGCAGAGCGTGGGCAACGTGACCAGCTGGACAGCGACGGGCCTCGCCCCGAGTACGGCGTACAGCTTCAAGGTGCGAGCCTGCGACGCGGCCGGCAACTGTTCGCCGTACGGCGCGAGTGTCTCCGGTACGACGTCCAGTGGGCCGACCAACCCGCCGCCGGGCAACCTGCCGAAGCACATCCTGACCGGCTACTGGCAGAACTTCGACAACGGCGCCACGGTCCAGCGGATCAGTGACGTCCAGGCCAACTACGACCTGATCGCGGTCGCCTTCGCCGATGCGGACCCGAGTCGGCCGGGTGGCATCACCTTCACGCTGGACCCGACCCTGGCCAGCCGGCTCGGTGGCTACACCGCCGCCGCGTTCAAGGCGGACATCAAGGCCAAGCAGGCGGCCGGTAAGAAGGTCATCCTGTCCGTCGGTGGCGAGAAGGGCACCATCTCGGTCGCCAGCTCCACAGCTGCCGCCAACTTCGCCGGCAGCGCGCTGTCGGTACTGCGCGAGTACGGCTTCGACGGGGTCGACATCGACCTGGAGAACGGCGTCAACGCGCAGTACATGGGTCAGGCGTTGCAGAGTCTGCGCAGCAGCTTCGGCAGTGGGCTGATCATCGCGATGGCGCCGCAGACGATCGACATGCAGAGCCCGTCGTCGGAGTACTTCAAGCTGGCGCTGAACATCAAGGACATCCTGACCGTGGTCAACGTCCAGTACTACAACTCCGGCGCGATGAACGGCTGCAACGGACAGGTGTACTCGCAGGGCACGGTCGACTTCATCACCGCCCAGGCGTGCATCATGCTGCAGGGCGGGCTCCGGCCGGACCAGGTCGGACTCGGGCTGCCGGCCTCCAGCCGGGGAGCAGGCAGCGGCTACGTGTCGCCGTCGATCGTCAACAACGCACTGGACTGCCTCACCAAGGGCACCAACTGCGGCAGCTTCAAGCCGAGCACCACCTGGCCCACGCTGCGCGGTGCGATGACCTGGTCGACCAACTGGGACGCGCTGAACGGCAACGCGTTCTCCAATCAAGTCGGCGCACACGTCCATTCGCTGCCCTGATGCACAGCTACCGACCCGCTCCGGTGCTGGAAGCGCTCGGTGTCTGCTCGGAGGACGAGCAGCTCTATCGGGTGCTTCTGGCCCGGCCGGAAGCCACTACGACCGACCTTGTCGCCGACACGGGCTGGACCACCGCACGGGTTGCCCGGCACCTCCGCTCACTCCTCTCACTAGGCCTGGCATCCCGTACTCCGGGACGCCCGGCCCGCTACACACCCGCCGTGCCCGAGGCTGCCGTGGAGCTCCTGGCTCTTCGCAAACAGGCGGCGATCGTTCAGGCGCGACTCGGTGCTGCTGTGCTCACCAAGGAGTTCCGGGCCCGGCGGGAGGCTGGGCCGTTCACGGTGATCCGCGGACAGCAGGCGATCGCACAGCGGTTCCAGCAAGCCCAGCAGAGTGCTCAGAGCGAAGTGCTGGTGCTCGACAAGCCGCCGCTCGTCGTACTGCCGATTGAGCCGCGGCGTGCCTATGGAATTGCCTATCGAATCGTCTATGACATGGCCGCGCTGGTAGAGCCGACGGAGGTGGCTGCTGCTCGGAGTGCTGCGCCGGGGTGCCGGATGCTGCGCGACGTACCGCTGAAGCTGGTGATCGCCGATCGGCGGACAGGGCTGCTGCAGTCGGGGCAGGAGCTCATCGAGATCGGGCCGTCCTCTTTACTGGACGGGCTGCTGCGGCTGTTCGAGTTGCTCTGGCAGCAGGCGACTCCACTGTCGCCGTCGGCTTCGGACGGGCCGTTGAGCTTCGAGGACCAGCAACTGCTGGCCCTGGCGGCCGCTGGGCTCACCGACCAGGCGATAGCTCGCCGGCTCGGGGTAGCGCAGCGAACGGTCGAGCGCCGGATGCAGCGCATCCTCAAGGCGCTGGACGCCACCACCCGCTTCCAAGCCGGCCTACGAGCCGGCCAACGAGGCCTGCTCGCCTAGTCGGTGACGTCTGCGACGGTGGCGTCGAGGACCTTGACCAGGTCCTCGGCGTTCACGGTCAGCCCGACGCCGTGCTCCCCACCGCCGATCGAGATCGTCCCGGTGATCCGCTCGTCGGCGATCACCGGCCAGGCGCTGGTACTGCCGAGCGGAGTGATCGTCCCCCGGACGTAGCCGGTCACCGCGAGGGCTCTGTCGGCACTGGGCATCGAAATGCGGTTGATGCCCAGCAGCGCGCGCAGCTTGGGCCAGGCGATCTCCCGGTCGCCCGGGACCAGGACGAACCGGTAGTCGTCGTCGGACAGCCGTACGACGATCGTCTTGATCAGCTTGGCCGGCTCGATCCCACGGGCCGCCGCAGCCTCTTCCAGCGAGTTCACCCGGCCGTGCTTGGTGACCTCGTAGGTCAGGCCTAGGGCGTCCGCTGCCTCAGTTGCTCGGGTCATCTGGCCAGTTTCCCACTCGGCGCCGACCAGCACGTCTGTGCAAGACGTCCGTCTGAAACTCACAATCCACTAAGGTCTGCTCAGTGAGGAAGCCAACGAGTGTCAGGCCGAACCGGCGACAGGTGTTTCTGGCCGGGGCGGTGGTGGCGGCGTCGACCGTGGCCGCGACCGAGAGTGCGTCAGCGGGCGGGTTCGGGTCGGGGAATCTGGCCCCGTGGACCGGCCTGACCAAGGCGATCTCCACGCCCGCGACGATCGAGCGCACCCGGCAGAACAACGGCATCTTCATGTTCGGGGACAGCCTGGGAGTCCAGGACGGCAAGGCGCTGGCCCAGCGCCTGCTGAGCGCGCTGAACCTGCCTCTGGCCGTGAACAACTGGTCCGGCCGGCCGACGAAGGAGACGGTCGACGCGCTGGCCCAGTGGAAGGCGGACTACGGACTGACCCGCCGGATCCTGATGGCGAGCGGGACCAACGACATCTTCACGCCGTCGGTCTTCGCGGCGCAGGTCGACCGGGCGATGAGCATCGCCGGGACGAGCCGCACGGTGTTCTGGGTGAACACCCAGGTAGCGCGCACGACGATGAGCGCGGCAGTCCAGCTGGCCGACCAGCGCAACAGCGCGTGGATCAACCTGCAGCTGGCCGACGCGCAGCGCCGCCACCCGAACCTGCGGATCGTCCACTGGGCCGAGTGGCTGGCGGCCAAGCCGTCCCGGCTGGGCACCTACTTGCGGCAGGGCATCCACACCTCGGTCCCGTACGGCCAGGACGCCCGGAACGAGCTGATCGTCCAGGCGATCAAGGCCGGCTGACGGTACTGCGGACTGCGTACTGCGGCGGGTCGCCGCAGTACGCAGTACCGGTCAGAACCCTGCGGTGATGCGGGTGAACTCCCAGTCGGGCTGGGCGATCCCGCTGCAGTTGGAGACGACGCCGCCGCCCGCGCAACCGCGGTCACGGTTGACCGACCAGAACGCCAGCCGGGCCAGGCCGTTGCTCTTGGACCAGTTGGTGATGTTCTGCCAGGTCGCGGTCGTGGTCAGCTCCTGCTGGTCGGACAGGCCGTTCATGCCCGAGATGCCCTGGTGGGCGTAGGCCTGCGCGGTGGTCCAGCCGAAGACCGCCTTCAGCTTGTTGTTCAGGCCCTGGGAAGCAGCGACCGTGTCGTTGTAGATGTTGCTGCTGCCGAAGTCGAACGGCATCAGCGTGAACACGTCGATGTTCGCGCCCAGTGCCGCGGACCGCTCGATCAGCCGGTTGCCGTAGTAGTTCGGGCCGGTGGTCGAGGTGCCGAAGGTGAGGATCGTCTGGATCCCGGGATTGTTCTGCTTGACGATCTTCAGCGCGGTCAGGATCCGGTCCTGGACCACCTCGTTCTCGAACTCGTCGGAGTTCTCGATGTCGATGTCGATCGCCTTCAGGCCGTAGGCGTCGATCACCTTCTGGTAGGCGCCGGCCAGCGCTTCCGGCGTACTGCAGTTCGGGCCGAGCTTGTTACCGCTCCAGCCGCCGATCGACGGGACGATGTCGCCGCCGGCCGCACGGATCTGGGCGATCGCCGTGGCGTCCGCACTGCCCTGCAGCGGCCGTGCGCCATCCCAGGCCGGGTTGCAGCCGCCGGACGACAGGATGAAGGCCATCGTGAACCACTTGATGCCGGTCGCGTTCATGACGGTCGCCGGGTTCGGCGGGTCGCCCCAGCCCATGTAGAGGTACGGCGCTGCCCTGCGGGTGCCGGTGTCGCCACCACCTGTCTTGGTGGTCACCGAGATGGAGCCGCTCTTGGCGCCTTCACCGACACTGTTGGACCCGCTGACCTGGTAGCTGTACGCCGTGTTCGCGGTCAGCCCGGAGTCCGTGTACGACGTACCGGTGGCGGTGCCCACCTTGGAGCCGTTGCGGTAGACGTTGTAGCTGGTCGCACCGCTCGCTGCCGACCAGGAGAGGCTCACGGATGAGGCGGTCGACGTACCGGTGAGTCCGCTAGGTGCACCGGGGACTGTTCCGCCTCCGCCGCCACTGCAGGAGCCGCCGTTCAACCGGCAGGCGCTGATCCCGGGGAAGTTGCCCGGGCTGCCGTTGAAGCCGAAGGTGACACTGGCGCCAGGGGCGAGGGGCCCTGCCCAGCTGGGTGGTGTGAACGTGTGGGTCTGCCCGCTGGTACTACGGGTCGCGTCCCACGAGCTGCTGATGGTGTAGCCGGACGGGAAGTCCAGGGCGACCGACCAGGTGCTTATCGAGGAGGTGGTGCCGTTCGTGACGGTCACCTTGCCCTCGAAGCCGCTACCCCAGTCGGACACCTTCGTGAAGGCCGCGCTCACCGGGGCGGCCTGAGCCGCCGGTACGACGAGGACGGACATCACCACTGCTGCTATCGCCGCGATCGCGACCGATATGTGCTTGCGTTTCATCATGCTCCGATCAGTGGGCGGTACGTGATCAGACCCGGCCCCAGAGTGCGGGGACGTTCGGCGGTTCCCATCCGGTCAGCGAGGTGTGGCCCTGGATGCACTTGTAGGTGACGCCGTTGTAGGACACCAGTGAGCCGGTCGCGTAGGCGGTGTTCGGCGCCCACGGGGTCGCCGTGGGAGGTGTCGAGGTGGGAGTCGGCGTGGGAGTGGGCGTCGGCGTCGGTGTGGGCGTCGGCGTCGGCGTCGGGGTGGGCGTAGGCGTGGGGGTCGGTGTCGGTGTCGGCGTTGGCGTGGGGCTGGGGCCGCTGCAGCCGGGGGTTTCGGCGTTGACCGAGTTCACGACGGCGTTGAAGAGGGTGACGCCGGGGTCCAGTGCCTCGAGGGAGTACATCATCGCGCCGGCCAGCCCGTTGCAGTGCTGGTAGTCGGCCTTCTCCTTGATCGAGCGGGCGTTGTCACCGGACCAGAAGGTGCCGTTGCGGTAGAACCAGGAGGCCTTGGTGGCTTCGTCGTAGAACGTCGCGGACGGGCTGTCGACGAAGCCGGTCAGCTCTTTGTAGAACGAGACGCCGGGCACGTTGCCACTCAGCGCGTGACCATCGGCCGGACCGGTGGCCGTCTGGTACTTGCCGTTGGCCGTGGCCGGAACACCCTTCCATCCCCTGTAGTAGAAGGGATATCCGATCGTCAGCTTGTTCGCCGGGAACCCACCGGGAATCCCGTACGCCGAATCGCCGGTGGTCCAGGCCTTCACGGCTCCGTCGATGGAGTACTTCTTGGTGCCCGGCGGGATCGGCGTACTCGGGTCGTCCGGTGCCTGGTAGAGCGGGTCCTGGAAGTTCGTCGGACCGGTCGCCTCCCAGCCGCCGTGCATGTCGTACGTCATCACGTTGTTGTAGTCGAGGTACGCGCCGATCTTGTCGGTCTCGATCGTCGCGATCTTGTCCTGACCGGCCGGCGTCGCGGCGGTCAGCCACATCTTCTTGCCGGCGCTGCTGCCGAACGCGTCGAGCTGGCGACGGAACTCGGCCAGCAACTGGGTGAAGTTCTGCTTGTCCGCGGCGCTGTAGTGGTTGCCGACATGACCGTTCGGGGAGCCGGGGTACTCCCAGTCGATGTCGATGCCGTCGAAGATGCCGGCCGCGCTGCCGGGACCGCCGAAGCCGTCCATCATCGGCAGGTCGCCCTTGACGAACATGTTCACGCAGGAGCTGACCAGCGCCTTGCGCTTGGCGTCGGTGGCGGCCGCGTCGGAGAAGTACTTCGAGTAGGTCCAGCCGCCGAGCGAGATCAGGATCTTGAGGTTCGGGTACTTCGCCTTCAGCTTTTTCAACTGGTTGAAGTTGCCCTGGATCGGCTGGTTCCAGACGTCGCCGACGCCGTCGACGCTGATGTCGGCGCCGTAGGACTTGCCGTAGTCCGCGAAAGCGTCACCCGCACCGTCGCCCGCGCTCGGGTTGTTCTCGTCCTGCGAGGCGGCCTTGTTGGCCATGAAGCAGGTGTGGCTGGTCGGGTGGATGTTCGCGAACGCGTAGTTGAGGAAGTCGAGCTTCCCCGCGATCCCGGTGGTGACCAGGTTCTTGGGATAGAAGGCGTTCCCGTAGATGCCCCACTGGGTGAAGTAGGCCGTCTTCACGCCACCACTGGTGGCGGCCTGGGCGGCTGGGGCGGTACTGGCTGCGGGTGGTCCCGCGGTGGCGGCCGAGATTCCGGCGACCGTGATCAGGGCGCTCGCGGCCACAGTGGCCACGGCGGCGAAGCTGCGCATTCGACTCATGGGGCGGGTCCTCCGGTCAGGAGAAACAAATTAGTTAAGGACGCTTCGAAAGGAACCGTAGCTCTTGCCGGCGCGCAGGTCTCCGGGTCGCGCTGGCGGGTTGCCGCAGCTGACGGATATCCGACAGTTCTCCACAGGCCTTGGATTTGTTCTGGTGCGGGCCTTCGACGACGGCACCTTCTAAGGCATGGAGAACCTTCTTTCTGTGCCGCCGCCGGCCGTGCTGCTGGCCACTGCCGACGAGTTCCTGCTCGATGACCTGCTCCGTCTCGCCGCGGCCGCGGAGATCGCGCCGCGGGTCGAGAACGACCTGCTCGGCCTGCGCCGTAATTGGCAGACGGCCGTGCTGGTCGTGGTCGGTCAGGATCTGGTCGAGCCACTGGCGCGGACCCAGCCTGCCCGCCGGCCAGGCGTGGTGGTGGCCGGCGTCGATCCGGGCGACGCCGACGCGTATCGCCACGCGCTCGCGATCGGCGCCGAAGGTGTCTTTGCGTTGCCGGCCGAGGAGGCTGCCCTCGGCGACAAGTTGGCCGACGCACTGGACGGTGGGGTGCGGACTGCTGTCACGTTGGCTGTCGTCGGCGGGTGTGGCGGTGCGGGGGCGACCACTTTGGCGGCGGCGCTTGCCGTGACCGGCAGTCGGCGTGGCTTGCGGTGCTTGCTGATTGACGGCGATCCGTTGGGTGGCGGTATCGATCTGGTGCTCGGGACCGAGGCCGATGAAGGGTCGCGCTGGCCGGCGTTGCTGAATGCAGCCGGTCGCGTCAGTGCCAGTGCGTTGCGGTCGGCGCTGCCGCTGGCGAATGGGTTGGCCGTGCTGTCGTGGGACCGGTCGAACGTGACCGCGCTACCACCTGAGGCGATGAGGTCGGTGTTGAGCGCGGCCCAACGCAGCAGCGATCTGGTCGTGGTCGATCTGCCGCGTCGTCCGGATCCAGCTGCTGAGGAGGCGTTTGTCCGCGCGACTTCGACCTTGGTGGTGGTGCCGCGCGATGTCCGCTCCTGTGCGGCGGCCGCTCGGTTGGTGGCGCCGTTGCGCGAGGTCGCGCATGATCTTCGGGTAGTTGCGCGGGAGCCTGGGCTCAACGGGTTGTCCGCGCTCGATGTGGCCGATCATCTGTCGCTGCCGCTGGCGGCCAAGCTCGGGTTCGAGCGGGATCTGCCGTCGCTTCTGGATGAGGGCTACTTCGATCCACGGCCACGCAGTGCGCTGGGGCGCGCGGCAGGCGAAGTACTGGATCTGTTCGGGCTCTACGGATTGCTGGCCGCATGAACGTCTCGGCCGAATTACTCGATCGGGTGCGCGGAATCCTTGCTGAGCAGGGATCCGAGCCGACACCGGCACTGGTCGCTGCCGCCCTGCGCTCGGGAGGCGAGGTCTGCGGGGACGCGCTCGTGCTGGCCGTCGTGGCCGCCTTACGACGCGAGGCGATGGGCGCCGGACCACTCGACGGCTTGCTGTCGGAGCCAGGCATCACCGACATCTTGGTGAACGGACCCAACGAGGTGTACGTCGATCGCGGGGCCGGTCTCGAACGCATCGCCTTGCGAACCGGTGACGAGGATGCGGTCCGGCGCCTGGCTGTCCGCCTCGCGGCAGCAGCCGGCCGCCGCCTCGACGACGCGACGCCGTACGTCGATGTGCGACTGCCGGACGGGACCCGCTTCCACGCCGTACTGTCGCCGATCGCGGCGCCCGGGACCTGTCTGTCCCTGCGGGTTCCGTCCCGGAAGATCTTCTCCCTCCAAGACCTGGTCACCGCCGGCTCCCTCCCCGCCGGCGGAGCCTCCGTACTGCGAGACCTCCTGCACGCTCGCGTCGCCTTCCTGATCAGCGGTGGCACTGGCACGGGCAAAACGACCCTGCTCAACTCCCTGCTGTCGCTGGCCGATCCGTCTGAACGTCTTGTCCTGGTCGAGGACTCGAGCGAGCTCTATCCCGACCATCCGCACGTGGTCCGGCTGGAGGCTCGCCCGCCCAACGTCGAAGGCGCGGGGGAGATCTCTCTGCGCGACCTGGTCCGGCAGGCGCTGCGAATGCGTCCCGACCGCCTGGTCGTAGGCGAAGTCCGAGGCGCCGAAGTAGTGGACCTGCTCACTGCTCTCAACACTGGCCACGAAGGCGGCTGCGGCACAGTTCACGCCAACTCAGCCGCCGACCTCCCGGCCCGCCTAGAGGCCTTAGGAGCCTTGGCAGGCCTGACCCGAGAAGCCATCCACAGCCAAATCACTTCCGCCTTGCATGCGGTCATCCACCTGACCCGCTCCCCAACCGGCGTACGCCGAATCACCGAAATCCGAGCCATCACCCAAACCCCCACCGGCCAAGCCATCACCATCCCCGCCATCGAATTCACCCCCACCGGCCCACCCACCCTCCACCCCGCCGCCGCCCTCCTAAACCCCCACCACCCCAAAGCCGCCTGACCCGCCAACCCCAACCACCTACCACCTCGCCGTCCTCCGCATGCCAGCCCCGACCGCCGATCACCTTCCGATCCGGCTGATACCTCCACCGACCACCCGCCGTTTCCTGGAGTTCTTGATGCACGCCCTGACCGCACTCTTGGCCGCGATCGCGGTCTTCTCACTCGTGCCGTCGCCGACGCGCGCCCTTCACCGCCTCGACGCCTCAACCCCGAGACTGCGTAGCCGAGCACAACTCAGCCGTTCGGCGCAGTCCAGCGGCTCACCGCGGCTGAACCGCACGTCACGGCGAAGGTCCGGCTCCGTCGGCGCGGGCGCGTTCGCCCGATCGGCCGCGCGACGGCTCGGGGTGATTGGCGCAGTGGTTGCTCTAGGCATCTTGGTCGCGGCGTCCACCGATCCGTCCGTTGTAGTCGTAGCCGCCACGATCGGAGTCATCGCGACAGTCGTCATCAAGCAACGCGCCCGTGCCGTCCACCGCCGAGCTGCCGCCGCAAAACGCGCCACCGTCATCGAAGCCTGCGAAGTACTAGCCGCAGAGCTCAGTGCCGGACGTCCACCGGCCGCCGCGCTGGCAGGCGCGGCCACCGTGTGTCCAGATCTCGAGGTCGTCTCTGCAGCAGCCAAGCTGGGCGGCGACGTGCCCGCCCTCCTCGAACTGATCGCCGAATCCCCAGGAACAGAAGGTTTCCGCGCCCTCGCCGCAGCCTGGCGAGTCGCCGACGAATCCGGCGCCGCCTTCGCCCTCATCGCCGAGCGCCTGGCCGAATCCCTCCGCGCCGACGAGACCATCCGCCGCCAGATCACGACGGGTGTCGCCGGCAGCCGCGCGACTGCCCGCTTGCTCGCGGTTCTCCCCGTCTTCGGCACAGCGCTCGGCTACGCGATCGGCGCCGATCCGCTCGCCTTCCTCACCAACACCCCACCGGGCTGGCTGTGCCTCGCACTAGGTCTGACCCTGACCATCCTCGGTCTCCGCTGGACCGACGCCCAGACCAGACCGCCGTGGGAACCTGCCCACTCGACAACCTGACCCGCCATGGACAACCCCGGTCCAATCCTTCCCGCGATCGCCATAGCCCTCGCGGTCGTGCTCTTCCTTCCGAGCCCACCGGTCCGCCGACGGCTGGCAGCGCAGCGCCCTGCTCTCACCCCACGCTGGCCGTTCAGCCTCCTGACGGCAAAGGAGGTACCGCCAACCACGCGCCGTCTCCACCTCACGGTCGCCGCCACAGGCGCAATCGGCGTGCTCCTATTACTCGGCATCCCAGCCGGCGTGATTCCCGCAGCCGCCGTCCTCGTCGGAGCCCCACCCGCCCTCAGCCGACTGGAACCCGCAGCCAACCGTCGGCGTACAGCGCGCCTAGTCGCCGACCTGCCGCTAGCCGTAGACCTACTAGCCGCCTGCCTCCGAGCCGGCCGACCACCTCAAGCCGCGATCGGAGTGGTCGGCAAGTCTCTCGACGGCCCACTCGCAGAGCTCTTGACCGAGGTCGAACGCCGAATGAACCTTGGCGCCGACCCGATCGACGCCTGGTCCTGCCTTCTCAAGGAGCCCGCCTGCGCCGCCTTCGCCCGCGCGACCCAACGAGCCCTCCGCTCCGGCGCGCCACTCGCGAAGATCCTCGAACACCAAGCTGACGACACCCGTCAAACCCGTCGCTGGACCGCCGAGGAGCAGGCCCGTGCGGTCGAGTCCCGCTCGGTTGTCCCGCTGGGCGTCTGCTTCCTTCCAGCGTTCGTCCTGCTGGGCATCGTCCCGACCATCGCCAGCTCGCTGTCCGGCCTGCTCAGCTTCCTAGACTGAAGGCTGATCCCGGTACTGCGCCAGCGCCGGCGCGACGTTCGTCGCCAAGAACTGCGTCACCCGGTACTCGCACACGCCCGCGACCGAGAACGGGTCACTCGCCACCAGTTCCTCCATCGCCGCGCGGTCGTCGCCGGCGGCAATGATCAAGCCGCCGTCCCGAGGCTCCTTGCGCCCCGACATCAGGAACACCCCGGCCTCGTACTGCGGCTTCAGCCAAGCCACGTGGTCGCTGATGAGTTCCTCGATGCGCTCGAGCGGGGCGGTGTAGGTCAGCTCCAGAACAAACATGGCGACCACGCTAGCCCAGCGAACCGACTTCGGCCGCGGCGAGCAGCGCCTCCGCCGCCGACGTTCGGGCGTACAAGACAACCCGACCGAGCCGATGAGGAGTGACAAGGCCTCCGGCCCGGAGTGCACTCAGGTGCTGTGAGACACCACCGGCCGTGAGCCCGATGTGGGCGGCGAGCTCGGTCGTGGATCGCGGTGTGTCCAACCGCGTCAACAACTCCGCCCGCGACCGCCCCAGTACTGCGGTGACGCCGGCTGAGGTGGTGCGTACCGGATCGCTCCAGAGCGTGGCCACTCCACGAGCCGGGTAGGTCAGTGTCGGCTGCCAGGGTGGGATCGTGCTCGAGTACACGGTCGGCCAGACGAAAGCGGACGGGCTCATCAGCAATCCCTCGCCCGCCAGTTGCCGCACACCTGTGAACCGCCGATGCCTGATGTGCAACGACCCGTCACGCCACTTCACCGTCGGCGCGAGATCGTCAAAGAGTCCGGCATGTCCCGCTTGGCCGAGCCGCCGTCCGCGGTACAGCAGATCGCCTTCGAGCAGTGCGCGGATCCGTCCCCAGTGCGGCGCCATCGCCAATTCCCAGTACGCCTGCAGCTGCCCGACCAGCCGCTCCACGCCGGCGGGCGGATCGGAGTACAGGTCCGCGATCGCGGCCGTTGGCATGTCGCTCGCGGTGGTGCGTCGCCGGCGGCGGGGGAGCGATGCCTCGTCGAGCGAGCCGATCGGGTTCTTCTGGGCATAGGCCAGTACGTCGAGATCCGCGCGAATCTGGTCGGCGGGAACCCGGCGTAATGCACTGAGGTCGGTGATCAGGTCGGGCACCGGCGTTTGCGGAGGGGGCGTCAGGAAGTCGGCGAGGTACCAGACTCGTGGGTCGATCAAGTCGAAGAGCAGATCGAAGTCGACGCCCGAGCGGTTGATCCGCTCCGTTGTTGTCTGCGCCCAGCTGCGGTGGAACGTCTGTGACCGTGGCGTTTTGAGCAGCCGGATGCTCGCGACCACTTCCCACAGCGGCGAGACCGCCAACCGCGTGCGGGCGAGGTCTTCCACGGTGAACCTGATCGTCAGCAAACCAGTCACTCCGGCCAGCGGCAGATTGTCGATTTAGAGATAGCTAAATCATTGTAGAAGACCTCCGGTGCTCGGCGAGCATGCGCAGTACACGCCGATGACAAGGAGCACCAAGATGACCATTTCCACGACGCTGAAGCTCGGTGAGCTGGAGGTGCGCAGGCTCGGGTTCGGTGCGATGCGGCTGACCGGATTCCGGCCGGTAGCGGACCGCACGGACGCGATTCGGGTCGCCCGGCTGGCCGTCGAGCTGGGGGTGAACTTCATCGACACGGCCGACGCGTACGGCATCGGCGCCAACGAGGAGCTCCTGGCCGAGGCCCTGCACCCGTACGCCGATGACGTGGTGATCGCGACGAAGATCGGACACACCCGGCCGTCGCCGAGTGAATGGAAACCGGTCGGGCGGCCGGAGTACCTGCGGCAGGCGGCGGAACTGTCGCTGCGGAGGCTGAAGGTCGAGCGGATCGACCTCCTCCAGCTGCACCGGATCGACCCGCTGGTGCCGTTCCAGGACCAGCTCGGCGCGCTCGCCCAGTTGCAGGCCGAAGGCAAGGTTCGGCATCTCGGCTTGTCGGAGGTGACGGTGGAGCAACTGGAGGAGGCGCGGCAGGTGATCGAGGTGGTCAGCGTGCAGAACCGCTACAACCTGACCGATCGCGAACACGACGCCGTCCTGGATCATTGCTCAGAGCAAGGAATCGCGTTCGTGCCGTGGTTGCCCGTCGCGCTGGGTGCGCATGCGTCATCCTCGAAGGTGCTGGCCGACATTGCGACCGAGCTGGATGCCACGCCGATGCAGGTCTCGCTGGCGTGGTTGCTGCATCGATCACCTGTGATGATTCCGATTCCGGGGACGAAGTCGGCGGAACACCTGCGGGAGAACGTGGAAGCCGCCCAGCTCCGACTGTCCGACGACCAGCTGAAGCGGCTGATGAGGGCCGATCGCGCCTAGTTGTCCCCAGGCTGAGAACTCCTTTTCTGCAAGGGCTCTGACGACGGCACCTTGTCAGTAAGCAGATCCGGAGCAGCCGGGTCGCAGAGCAGGAGGTTCGACATGTCCCTGGCGCTGGTACCCGCTCGCCGATCCCGCAAGCGCACCGAACGCGGCGCCGCCACCGCGGAGTACGCCGTCACGATCGTCGCAGCCTGCGGCCTCAGCGGTATCCTCATCGCGTTGTTCAAGTCGCCGGCGATGATGACGTTGCTCAAGGCAATCATCAACTACGCCCTGAAGGCCGCCGGCGTCGACGGCGTGCAGATCTGACCCACTCACGCCCTCCGGCCGCGGCGCGCCACCCCCACTCCCGCCGCGGCCGGCCGATCCCGGAGGTGCGCCCATGCAACCCGACCGTCGCCGAACCCACCGCGGTTCCGTCACCGCTGAGGTGGCCTTGGTTCTGCCCGTTCTGCTGGCGGTCCTGGCCGCGGGCCTGTGGCTGATCGGCACCGTCATCACCAACATCCGCTGCATCGACGCAGCCCGCGACACCGCCCGAGCTGTCGCCCGCGGTGAACCAACCGAAGCCGCCCGCCGGCTCGGCCAGCGATCCGCACCCTCGGGCGCGACCATCACCATCACCCAAACCGACTCCACCATCCACGTCCAGGTGGTCGCCACCTCAGCCACCCCGCCCGGCGTACCAACCGCCGAAGCCACTGCCACAGTCCAGACGGAGCCGACCGATGGCTGACTCCCGCGCAACAGCCAAACGAGGGGAGTCCGGCGCTGCGAGCATCCTTGCGATCGGGCTGGCGACGGTCCTGCTCGGCGGTTGTCTGGTGGGTATCTTCTGGGCATCCGTGTCGGTCGGCCGTCACCGGGCAGCATCCGCCGCGGATTTCGCAGCCCTCAGCGCCGCCCAAGCGCTACAGACCGGAACCATTGACGCCTGCCGGACAGCCAGCCAAATAGCAGCAGCCCAGCAAGCCGAAGTCCATGCCTGCCACCAAGCCGGAGAAACCATCGCAGTCGTCGTAGGAGTGAGGCTGCGACTAGGTGTCCTCGGCACGCCGGTCGTGACAGCAGAAGCACGAGCCGGACCGACCGAAGGAGCAAACTGATGCGGTGACCGACAACTCTGTTCCCCTCCTGGTCGTCGACGCGGCAAACGTGGTCGGCTCACGTCCCGACGGCTGGTGGCGCGACCGCGCCGGCGCAGCCCGCCGCCTCCTCACCAATCTCCAAGCCCTCCCCGCCCGCCTCGACGAACCCACTGAGATAGCCGTCATCCTGGAAGGAGCAGCAAAAGCGGCAGTCGGCAGGAACAGCGACACGGACTCGGACTACCCCGAACTCCGCATCGTGCTGGCCTCCGGTTCGGGCGATGACGCCATCGTCGACCTCGTCGCGGCAGCCGCCGCGGCAGACAACAACCGCAGAATCACCGTCGTCACCGCAGACAGAGGTCTCCGAGAACGGGTAGAACCGCTCGGCGCTCAGACCGTGGGGCCCAGTTGGCTCCGGGACCGCATCGGCTAGTCGAGGAGCCAGCCGTTCTGTTCGGCGATGGTGATGGCGTCGGCCCGGGTGCGGGCGCCGGTTTTGCCGATGGCGGACCAGAGGCGGGTGCGGACGACTCGTTCCGAAACTTGCAGGTTGCGAGCCATCAGGGCGATCGAACCGCCTTCGCGGGCGGCTCGGAGGGTGTCGGTTTCGCCGTCGTTGAGCGGCGTCTCGGTGTACTGGAGGGTTTCGGCGGCGAGGCTGGCGTCGACCACGCGGAGGCCGAGGTGGACGCGGCGTACGGCGTCGGCGAGTTGCGGGGCCGGGCTGCCTTTGAGCGCGAAACCTTTGGCGCCGGCCTCCAGGCCGCGGCGGAGGTGACCGGGACGGCCGAAGGTGGTGAGCATGACGACGCGGCACTCCGGCATCGACGTACGGAGCTTGGTGGTGACGCTGAGGCTGTTGGCGCCGGGCCCGGCGGTGTCGAGCAGGGCGACGTTGGCGCGGTGGTGTTTCGCGGCGCCGACCACGTCGTCGGTGCGGTTGAGCTCGGCAACGACCTCCAGGTCCTGCTCGCGTTCCAGGCCGCTTCTGAGCACGCCTCGGCTGAGGATCTGGTCGTCGACCAGTAACAGCCGGATGCGGTCGGGCAAACGAGCCTCCGGGACGAGATGGGCAGGACTTCGGATTCCAGATCATGGAGGGCAGAAACTGACGCCGTCCACATCAACGCGGTATCTCTATCAGATTGCGACCGGATCGCGACCACCCCTCCTAGCCGGTGAGGGACAGGAAGCGGTTGTCGTGGGTTATCAGGGCTGTGCCGGTGGTAGTGGGGGCCGGGACGGTTTCGTGGGGGGTGCGGATGGGGTGGCGGGTGCCGTCCGGGGTGAGCAGGAGGGTGTTGGGGGCGTCGATCACGACTAGTTCGTTGTCGTTGTGGAGTACTACGGGGGCGTTGTAGCCGGCAGAGATGGCGGTGCGGCCGGCGGCTAGGGCGTCCAGGACGGCAGGGACCAGTTCGTCGGGGCCCTCGGCGGCTGCATCGATGGCCAGCCAGGTGGTCGGGGTGCCGGGCAAGGTCATGGACGACGGGTTGTGGAAGTCGCTGCCGCCGATGGGGGTGGTGTCACCCAGGCCCCACGCCTGCCACCAGGCGATGGGGCCGCCCCAGGTGTGGTCGAGCCACGACGAGTGCCAGACCTCCGCGAGTGGCGGGTGCTCCGGCAGCGGGTGTCGCCAGGAGCAGTCGCCGCCGAGGGGGTGGTTGATCGACAGCAACCCGCCGCGCCCAGCCACCTCCTTCACCCACGTCGCGGCAGGGCGGCGGAAGTCGATGAAGCCGATCGCGCCGAATGCGTTCGCGTGGCCGGTGTCCGTGGTCACCTCTTGCCCGGGGATGAGCCCGATACCGAACTGCCGACCCACCCCCGGCAATTCCCGGTGATGCGCCTCGGTGTTGTGGTCGGTGATCGCCATGACGTCCAGCCCCGCCGACACCCCGAGTGCAGCGAGGTTGGCCACCGGTGTCGAGCCGTCCGAGTGCAGCGAGTGCGAGTGGAAGTCACCAGCCACCCACCGAAGCCCTTCCCCAGCGGGCAACTCACGACGCGGCGGCCGAGCCGGTACGCCGACAGCAGCCGTCAACGCGGCGTACTCGTCCAGTCCCGGGATCACCGAGACCGGTCCGGTGACCGCTTCGACCACCAGTTCGACACCTTCGACCGGGACGCGATGCAGCCCGATGATCACGAACCAGGTGCCCTCCTCCAGCTCACCGGGCAGATAGCCAGGCGTCGCAGCAGTCGGAGTGATCGCGAAGGTTCGACGAGCGCCGCCGGACCAGCCGCGCCAGCCGGAAGGGCCCTCACACCCGAGATCGATCACCGCGCCCTCCACCGCGGGCACAGTCAGCGTCACCAACAGCCCGGGACAGCCAGCCGGGATGTCGACCGGCAACGAATGCCAGACCGACTCCGCCCGGTCGTCCAGCGTCCACCGCTGCCGGTAGCTCGTACTAGCCATCAGCCGACGACGGCCGGCTGGCGGGCCAGTAGGTCGCCGGACTCCTTGTCGTACAGCAACACTCGCTGAGCAGAAGCAGTCAGTACGACGGTCGTACCCGGCGCCGGCTCGTCTTCCTCCGGCACCGTCACGCCGATCAGCGTTCCGTCGCAGTCGACGCTGATGAGCGACATCGTGCCGAGGTTCTCCGCGACGACCACCGAGCCGCGCAACGACGGCCCGGACACGTCGCCGGTCGACAGCGTCAGGTACTCCGGCCGGATCCCGACCGTCACCTCCGCATCGGTCGGCACCGACGAGGTTGCGGCAGGCAATGACCCGCCGGCGAGCGAAACCGTACCCGCGGCCGACACGACCCCGGGGAGCAAGTTCATCGGAGTGGAGCCGATGAAGTTCGCCACGAAGGTGTTCGTGGGCCGCGCGAACACCTCACGCGGCGACCCGAGCTGGCGCAGCTGACCGTTCTGCATCACCGCGATCCGGTCCGCCAGAGCCAACGCCTCAGCCTGGTCGTGCGTGACGAAGACAGTCGTGATCCCCAGATCCCGCTGCAGCTTCTTCAAAAAAGTCCTGGCCTCCAGCCGCAACCGCGCGTCCAGGTTCGACAACGGCTCGTCGAGCAGCAGCACCTTGCCCTCGGACGCGATCGCCCGAGCCAGCGCGACCCGCTGCTGCTGCCCGCCGGACAGTTGTCCCGGCCGGCGCTCCAGCAACCCCTGCAGCGACAGCTCGGCGCCAGTCCGCTCCGCGACCTCAGAACGAGTCGACGGAGCGACTCGGCGTACCTTCAACGGGTAGGTGATGTTCTCCGAGACGGTCATGTGCGGGAAGAGCGCGTAGTCCTGGAAGACCATCGCCACTCCGCGCTTGCCGGGCTCGAGCCGGGTCACGTCGGCCGAGTCGATCCGGACCGTGCCCTCGGTCGCGGACTCCAGTCCGGCGATCGTCCGCAGCAGCGTCGTCTTACCGCACCCGGACGGGCCGAGCAGGGCGAAGAACTCGCCGTCGGCCACGGTCAGGTCCAGCCCGTCGACGGCGCGGACGCCGTTCGGGTAGACGGTCGCCAGGCCTTCGATGTCGATGCCCGCCATCAGCTCTTGATCCCTCCATGGAAGCGGAACCCGTACCTCGAGTTCACCAGCAGATACAGCACGACGACCGGAATCGAGAACAGCAGCGAGAAGACCGGGATCACCGACAGGTTGGCGCTGCCGCCCTCGTCGGTGAAGGTCTGCAACAACACGGCGCCCGGCTGCCGGTCGGTGGACCGGATCAGCAGGAACGGCACCAGGAAGTTGCCCCACGAGTTCACGAACGCCCAGACCAGGATGGTCGCCAGCCCCGGCCGGGCGACGGGCAGCACCACGTCGCGCAGGATCTGCAGCGTCGAGGCGCCGAACACCCGGGCCGACTCCTCGTAGGACTTCGGCACCGCGTCGACGAAGTCCTTCAGGATGAAAATTGCCGCCGGCAACAACCCGCCGGTCATCACCAGCGCGACGCCGAAGCGCGAGTCGATCAGCCCGAGCTGGAACATCATCACGAAGATCGGCACCATCGCCGCGGTCCCGGTGACCACCGACGACAGCAGCAGAAGCCCGTACAGCAAGGCGTCGCGCCCAGGAATCCGGACCCGGGACAACGCATAGCTGGCCAGCGCCGCGAAGGCCGTCACCGCCACTGCGGTGGTGACGCAGATCAGCAGCGAGTTGACCATCGAGTGCATCGCGTACGGATGCGCCAGCGTCTTGCGGAAGTTCTCCAGCGTCCAGTCCGGCCAGCCCACGCCCAGCCCCGGAGAGGCGTCGAAGGGTGCCGACGCGATCCACAGCATCGGTACTGCGAAGAACAACGTGATCGCGCAGATCAGCGTGTAGAAGCCGATCCGGCGTACGACGTCACCCGGTGTCATGAGCGCCTCCGCAGCAACCGCAGGTAGAGCAGCGCAACGAGCAGGTTCGCGATCAGCAGCAGGAACGAGATCGCCGACGAGTAGCCGAGCTCACCGCCCTGCAACGCGACGTTGTAGATGTAGACCGGCACGGTCTCCGACTCGTGGTTCGGCCCGCCCTTGGTCAGCAGGAACGGCGAGAAGTCGTTCGCGGTCCACAGCGAGATCAGCAACGTGTTGGTCAGCACGTGTCCGCGAATGTGCGGGAACACGACATCCCGCAGTGTCTGCCAGCCAGACGCACCGACCATCCGCGCGGACTCCAGTTGCGACGGCGGGACCGCCTGCAGCGCGGAGGAGTAGAGCATCATCGAGAAGGCCGTACCGCGCCAGGTGTTGAACAGCACCAGGCAGACCATCGGGTAGTCGATCAGCCAGGCCGTGCCCTGCGTCCCGAGGATGCTGTTGAGCGTCCCGGTGTCCCGGTCGAAGAACGCGATCCACAGGTACGCGACCACCGTCGACGGCAGGATCCAGGCCAGCAGGACCAACGCCTCGACGGTACGCCGGACCGCCGGGCGGGCGCGGCGCATCGTCCAGGCGAGCGCGAAGCCGAGGATGTTCTGCCCGATGATCGCCGAGCCGAGGACGAACAGCAGCGTCAGCCAGAGCGCGTTGTGGAACAACGCGTCGTTGAGGGCCTTGGTGTAGTTCGACAGTCCGACGATCGACGGCGAAACGGCCTGCACACCGGTCAACCGGTAGTTGGTGATGCCGATGTAGATCGTCCAGAGCGCCGGGAAGACCAGGAATGCCCCGATCAGCAGCAGTGCCGGTGCCAGGAAGCCAAAGGCCCGCCCGACACCGAGCCCCGCGACATCCTGGGCCGGACCACGGACCCTTCTCAATTGGTGGTGACCTTGTCCTTGCTACCCGCCGCAGCCACCACGGCCGTCTGGTAGCCCTTCGCCGCTGCCTCGGTGGTCTTGCCACCGATCACGTCCGCGGTCGCCTGCTGCAGCGCGGCCGAGACCTGCGGGTACTCCGCCAGCCCCGGCCGGTACTGCGTGATCGGCAGCACCTTGGTCGCGACGAAGTTCAGCATCGGGTCGCCGGACAGGACCTCGGCGTTGACGTCGGTGCGCTGGGTGATCTTGGCGGCGCCGTTCAGCCCGGCCTTGACCATCTCGGCCGAGTTCATGAACTGCAGCAGCTCCCAGGCCTGCTGCGGGAACTTGGTGTTCGGGTTGATCGCGACCGCGCCGCCACCGGACATCGAGACGAAGTCCTGGCCCTTGACGCCGGCCCCGGGCTTGCTGGCCGGGATCAGCGCGTAGCCGACCGCGGTGTCGCGGTCCGCCATCTTGGCGACCCCGGACTTCGGCTCCACCACACTGCGCCAGAAGTAGTCGCCCTCGAGCAGGATGCCGATCTTGTTGGCGGCGAACTCGGCGAACGACTTGTCCCGGCCCTTCGCCTCGCGCTGCAGGATCGGGTCGCCCAGGCCGCTGCCGTAGATCGACTTGTAGAGGTCGAGCACCTGCCGCAGTTGCGGGGTGTCCCCGAGCCACTTGCCGTCGGTGTTGATGGTCGCGCCGGTTCCCACCAGGAGCGGCAGCACGCCCTGCATCGTGGTCGCCTCGCCCATCGCCGTACCGGCGTTGATCTGGATCGGCTTGACGCCGGGCAGCTTCTTCAGCGCCTGGCCGGCCTGGATGATCTCGTCCCACGACTTGGGCTGCCAGTCGGCCGGCAGCCCGGCCTGGGCGAACAGTTTCTTGTTGAAGTACAGCACCCGGCCGTCGGTGCCACCCGGTACGCCGTACCGCTTGCCGTCGAACATGCCGAGCTGCTGGACCGCCTCGGGGATCTGTTTCCAGCCGTCCCAGTCGTCCACCTTGGCGGCGTCGCCGACGGTGTCGGTGAGCGGCTTGAGGTAGCCGGCCTGGGCGAACTCGCCGACCCAGATGCCGTCCACGTTGATCAGGTCCGGGCCGGTCTTGTTCGACAGGCCGAGCGCGAGCTTCTGCTTGTAGACCTCGTCCTCGGACCCGTCACCCTGGAACTTCACCGTGACGTCGACGCCCTTGGCCTTCTGCGCCTCGACGAACTTGGGGATCAGCACGTTCTCGGTGAACTCCGCGCCGGCGGTGTTCTTACCGCCCTTGACCGAGTTGGCGCCGATCACCAGCTCGACCTTCTTCGCATCGGCGTTGCGGTTCGTGTCCTGCTCGCCGCCGGAGTCCGACGAGCCGAGGCAGCCGGTCAGCAGCACGGTGGCGGCCGAGCCGAGGACGGCCAGCCGGAACAAGGGCGGAATACGTCGCATCAGGGGGCTCCTTGCGGGTCAGTTCAGCCAGTGCCGGTTCACCTTGGCACTCGGCGCCGACTTTGTGAAGACTTTTTCACGGCGGAGAGGAAAACGTTGTCATTTTCCTACGGCGGCTTGTTGCCCTCGGCTACTTCCCGGGGACGCTGAGTGGACGTCAAACCCGAACCAGGCGGCAGGCATTGCGGAATAGTTAAAGCTCACTCGCGGTTGGATTACAAAGGGTAGCCGACTAGATACAGCTCGTGAGAGCGCGAGGTAGCGTCAGTGCCGATCGGATCACTGACACGGAGGTGACGAAGATGCTTGGAATCATTATCGACCTCGGCCTCGGCTGTTGGCACCACTGTTGGCACCACTGCTGGTGGTGACGCACTGACCGGGCCGCTCCGCTGACGCGCAAGCAGCGGATAGCCCACCGCTCCGGAATCTGTTCCTGAACCGAAAGGAAGGGGCCGGCCCCGACATCGCGTCGGGGCCGGCCCTCCTCTGTTCGGCTGAGGATCCTCCAGCGTCAGCGCTGTGCCAGCTGCATCATCTGCTTCGGCAGGGTCGTCATCTGTGCCGGTACCGGGGTCTTCGCCCGGACCAGGTCGAACAGGCTCGTCGCGGCGTTCGCGATCGGCAGCGGCAGGGCCAGGCCCAGCGATGCCAGCAGTGCGTTCACGAGTGCCAGTACCGCGCCGAGAATGTCCAGGCCCGGCAGCGGCAGTGCGCTCCAGCCCTGGTACTTGCCTCCGCTGGCCGGCTGGTTACCGGTCGGCTGAGCCTGCTTCGCCTTGCCCTTGCCGAGCAGCGAGCTGAGTGCCATTCCGTTCGCTGCGTTGACGAAGGAGCCGGACGACTCGTCGTAGTTCCACTTCTGTCCGTCGCCGTCCCGGCAGGGCAGCACCAGCACCGGTGCGTCCTTCGGGGTGGCGACCAGATCCGCGCCGGTGTCCAGGCAGGCGCCCGTCTTGGCAAGGGCGCCACCGACGCTCCTGCTCATCGCGACCTGCAGCTGGCCCTTCTCGGTGAGCACCCATTCCTGGGTCTTGCCCTCCTTGCCGGGAGCGCACGCCATCATCACTGCCATCGGGACCTTGTTCGAGGTGACGAAGGTCAGGCAGTACCGGGTGTCGGCCCGGTTGGCGATCTGCTTCACCACGCCGACCTCGACGCCCGGTGGGTCGGCCGGTGCCGGAACCGCCGCCTGGGCGGGGATCGCGGTGGCCAGGGCGACGCTGACGGCGAGGACTGCCACGCCGGTGCGGCTCACAATTCTACGGATGATCAAGACAACCTCCAGAGGTCGTGCCATCTCGCGGCGTCAGGTCGTCGGGACCCCGAGGCGAGAGCGGTCAGCGTTTTCCAGGCCTGGAACGGCCGACGGTGACTCAACGCGACGTTGACGCCACGACCAGTAATACACAGCTGGGTCGGCGGTGGTTATCGAGATCTGGGGGAACTTGATGCCAATGGCAACTAACTGCCACGCCAAGATTGTTGCGCAGGGCATCGATATGCGGCTGCGAAACGGCTGTGCCGCGGCCGAGTGGCGGCTGTGCCTGGATCGACATATTACAACGGTTTCCACAGCAGGGCAGGTTTTCCGGTTGAGCGGTCCCACCTTGAGCGGAAGGTGAAACCGGCTCAACTCAGGGCGCTGTGCGTCAGTGCGGCTGCTTCGAATCGGTGCCGTCAGCAACAGTGTGCGGCCGGCCCGCCAGGCGCTCTCCCTCCGAGACGTCGACGGTGCGGCTGTCGGGGTCCTCCGCGGGAAGGGTGTGGTCCGGATCCGCCGCGTGCCGGCCGACCGGCGTCACGGTGGGCTCGTCCGGCTGGGTGTCGACCTCCGCGACCTTCTCGCGGAGCTGACGGACCTCCTTGTGCCGGCGGTAGCCGCGGCCGAGTCCCTTCTTCGTCAGCCACAGGCCGAGGGTGACGGCGACGCCGGCGGCGACGCCGAGGAAGAACAGGGTGGGGACGGCCAGTCCGAAGTCGACGCCGAACACCGACAGGGTCGTCGAAGCATCGGACGAGAAGGTGACGCCCAGGCCGAAGAGGACGGCAAGGACGATCAGGACGATTCCGAGGGCTAGCATGATCGCTGCCTTTCTTCCAGCAGCCTGGTGCTGGAGGTTTCAGGCCTCACTGCGAAGAAGTGCGGTAAGCAGCGCGACTGCGCCACCTTTGTCGAGCGGGTTGTTCCCGTTCCCACATTTCGGTGACTGTACGCACGACGGACACCCGTCCACGCACTCACAGTGTGCTATCGCCTCGCGTGTCGCGGTCAACCACTCGCGCGCCGCGGCGTACCCGTGCTCGGCGAAGCCCGCCCCGCCCGGGTGGCCGTCGTACACGAAGACGGTGAGCCGGCCGGTGTCGGCGTGCTTGGCGGTGGAGACGCCGCCGATGTCCCACCGGTCGCAGGTGGCGAACAGGGGCAGCAACCCGATCGCCGCATGCTCGGCCGCATGAGCAGCTCCCGGTACTTCGCTCAGCCCCAGCTCGGCGACCATCGAGTCCGGCATGGTCCACCAGACGGCCTTGGTCCGCAGCGTGCGCTCGGGCAGATCCAGCGGCTGCTCGTCGAGGACGTCACCGGTGACTAGTTGCTTGCGCTGGAACGAGATCACCTGGTTGGTCACCTGCACCCAGCCCCGCGACAGCTCGGCCGCACCCCAGTTCTGGGTGTCCTCGGTGGCCAGGATGCTGATCTCGGTGACGTCCCGGGCGAAGGTGGTGTAGTCCGGTGAGGCGGGCTCGACGATCGCCGCGTGGTTCTCCAGGTCGAGCGTGCGGACCAGGTACGACTCACCCGCATGCACGTAGACGGCTCCGGCGTGCACGCTCGCGTGGGCCGAGCCGCCATCGACAGTGCCGAGCAGCCGGCCGGTCTGGTCCTCGACGATCTGCACTGTCTTGCCGCCGGCCGAGCGGATGTCGATAGCGTCGACAGCCCGGTCACGCCGCGTCCAGAACCAGCCGTGCGGCCGCTCCCGCAGCAGCCCCTGCTTGACGAGCTGCTTGATGACGCTCTCGGTCGTCGCCCCGAAGACGTCGTAGTCGTCAGGAGTGAGCGGCAGCTCTTGAGCGGCGGCGCAGAGCTGTGGACCGAGCACATACGGGTTCTCGGGGTTGAAGACTGTCGCCTCCACAGGTCGCCCGAAAATCGCTGCCGGGTGCCGGACGAGATAGGTGTCCAGAGGATCGTCCCGGGCGACTAGGAGAGCCAGTGCATCGCCACCGGATCGCCCGGCGCGTCCAGCTTGCTGCCAGAGCGAGGCGCGCGTCCCGGGCCAGCCGGACAGTAGTACTGCGTCCAGCCCGGCGATGTCGATGCCCAGCTCCAGCGCATTGGTCGCAGCCACACCGGTCAGCTCACCGCTCTGCAGCATGCTCTCGAGTCGCCGGCGCTCCTCCGGGAGGTAACCAGCCCGGTACGCCGACACCTGCTCGCTCAACGCCGGGTCGATCTCCGCGAGGTTCTCCCGGGCAGTCATCGCGACCGACTCGGCTCCTCGGCGTGACCGGACGAACGCCACGGTCCTGACCCCCGACACCACCAGGTCGGTCAGCAGGTCGGCGACCTCAGCCGGGGCGGACCGGCGTACCGGGGCTCCGTTCTCGCCGCGGAGGGAGGTCAGCGGGGGCTCCCAGAGGCCGAAGGAGATGCCGCCTCGCGGTGAGCCGTCCTGCACCACCTCCACCATCGGCAGGCCGGTCAGCCGCTCACCCGAGACAGCAGGCTCCGCAACAGTCGCCGAAGCGCAGACAAAGATCGGATGCGCCCCGTACTGCGCGCAGACGCGCCGCAGCCGGCGCAGTACGCCGGCGACGTGGGCCCCGAACACGCCTCGGTAGTGATGGCACTCGTCCACCACTACGTACTGCAGCGAGCCCAGGAACCTGGCCCAGCGCTGGTGGTTCGGCAGGACGGACCGATGCAGCATGTCCGGGTTGCTCAAGACATAGGTGGCGTGGTCGCGAGCCCAGTCCCGCTCGGTCCGCTCCGAGTCGCCGTCGAGCGTCGTCGCGCGCAACCCTGGCACCGCGTACGCCGAGACCGCCCGCAACTGGTCGTGCGCCAGCGCCTTGGTCGGAGACAGGTACAGAACAGACGCCGTCCGTCGATGCGGTGACGCCGCGTGCGCGATGCTCAACGTCGCGAAGGCGGGCAAGAGGAAGCCGAGCGACTTGCCGGACGCAGTACCGGTTGCGACCACCACATGCTTGCCGCTGTACGCCGCTTCGGCGGTCTCGACCTGATGACTCCAGGGCGCGGTGATGCCACAGTCGGCCAGTTGGCTGAGCACCTCGGGTGGCGTCCAGCGCGGCCAAACGCCCGTTTTACCCAGCCGGGGTGGAACGGACTCGACATGGGTCAGCCGTTCGGCGCGGCCGGGCGCGGCCGCGAGCCGCTTGAGTACGTCGGCCGCCTCACTCATACTCCGACCCTAACTGGACGGGCACGCACGGTCCGTACATGGTTGAATGCAACAGTTCACGGGAACGGAGGCCGAAGTGGATCTGTCGCTGACGACGCGCACGGAGGGTGGGCGCACCGTCGTCGAGGTGGGTGGGGAGATCGACGTCTACACCGCGCCGAAACTCCGCGAAACCATTGTCACGTTGGTGGACGAAGGTCACTACGACCTGGTCGTCGACCTGGAAAGGGTGGAGTTCCTGGACTCCACCGGCCTCGGCGTGCTGGTCGGCGGACTGAAACGGGTGCGGACCCACGACGGATCACTGTCGCTGGTCTGTACCCAGGAACGGCTGCTGAAGATCTTCCGGATCACCGGCCTGACCAAGGTCTTCGAGATCCACCCGGACGTCGCCTCGGCCATCTGAGGCCGTCGGCAGCGGGTATGACGTAGACCACCCTGTCGTCAGGTCTGGTTGCTGACCCGTTAGAGTGACCCACCGCGTCAGGCCTTTGGCGCTGTGTCGTAATTCTCAACCCTTCGGTCACGGCAGTACGGGGGCCGTCAGCCCTGAGGGTTGCCTACAAGGAGGACGGATGTCCGGGCTGCTTGCTGTACAAGCGGTGGATCTTTCGTCGAGCAACACCACGCTGGTCATCGTCGTCGGAGTGATCGCGATCTTCGCGGTCGCCATCGCGATGGTGTTCCGCGGTCAGGTGCTTGCCGCGAACGATGGCACCGAGAACATGAAGACGATCGCCTTGGCGGTGCAGGAAGGGGCTGCGGCCTATCTGTCCCGCCAGTTCAAGACGCTGTCGGTCTTTGCCGTGGTGGCGTTCCTGCTGCTGTTCCTGTTGCCCGTGCACGGTGACGGCAACGAGACCACGCTGAAGATCTTCCGGTCAGTCTTCTTCCTGATCGGCGCGGGCTTCTCCGCCGCCATCGGTTACCTGGGCATGTGGCTCGCGACCCGGGCCAACGTCCGGGTCGCCGCCGCCGCGCGGGCCGAGGGACGTGAGCCCGCCATGCGGGTGGCGTTCCGTACCGGTGGCACGGTCGGCATGGCCACCGTCGGTCTCGGCCTGCTGGGCGCGGCCGTCGTGGTGCTGTTCTTCGAGGGCGACGCGCCCACGGTGCTGGAGGGCTTCGGCTTCGGTGCCGCCATGCTGGCCATGTTCATGCGGGTCGGCGGCGGTATCTTCACCAAGGCCGCCGACGTCGGCGCCGACCTGGTCGGCAAGGTCGAGCAGAACATCCCCGAGGACGACCCCCGCAACGCGGCGACCATCGCCGACAACGTGGGCGACAACGTCGGTGACTGCGCCGGTATGGCCGCGGACCTGTTCGAGTCCTACGCCGTCATGCTGGTCGCCTCGCTGATCCTGGGCAAGGCGGCCTTCGGCGAGCAGGGCCTGATCTTCCCGCTGATCGTGCCGGCCATCGGCGTCATCACGGCGGTGATCGGTGTCTACCTGACCAAGCCGCGGGCCGGTGAGAACGGCCTGCGCACGATCAACCGGGCGTTCTACATCTCCGCGCTGATCTCGGCCGTGCTCTGTACGGTCGCAGCCTTCGTCTACCTGCCGGACAGCTTCGCCGGCCTGACCGGCGCCACCGACGCGATCGCCGCCAACGACGGCGACCCGCGCATCATCGCCACCGTTTCGGTGATCATCGGCATCGTGCTGGCCGCGGTCATCCTGGCGCTGACCGGCTACTACACCGGTACCGAGGACAAGCCGGTCAAGGACGTCGGCAAGACGTCGCTGACCGGTGCGGCCACGGTGATCCTGTCGGGCATCTCGGTCGGCTTCGAGTCGGCCGTCTACACCGCCCTGGTGATCGCCGCCGCCGTGTACGGCGCGTTCCTGGTCGGTGGCGGCGGTGTGGTCGCGCTGTTCGCGATCGCGCTGGCCGGTTGTGGTCTGCTGACCACCGTCGGTGTCATCGTCGCGATGGACACCTTCGGCCCGGTCTCGGACAACGCCCAGGGCATCGCCGAGATGTCCGGTGACGTGGACGGCGAAGCCGCCCAGATCCTGACCGAGCTGGACGCCGTCGGCAACACCACCAAGGCGATCACCAAGGGCATCGCGATCGCCACCGCGGTGCTCGCGGCGACCGCGCTGTTCGGGTCCTACACCGACTCGATCTACTCGGTGCTGAACGAGGCCGGTGACGCCGCGTTCAACATGGACGCGCTGGTCTTCGACCCGTCCACGCTGGTCGGCCTGATCATCGGTGCGGCCGTGGTGTTCATGTTCTCCGGTCTCGCGATCAACGCCGTCGGCCGGGCCGCCGGTGCGGTCGTCTACGAGGTTCGTCGCCAGTTCCGCGACATCCCCGGGATCATGGAGGGCACCGGCAAGCCGGAGTACGGCAAGGTCGTCGACATCTGCACTCGCGACTCGCTGCGTGAGCTGGCCACCCCCGGTCTGCTCGCGATCCTGGCCCCGATCGCGGTCGGCTTCGGCCTGGGCGCCTCGGCGCTGGCCGGCTACCTGGCCGGCGCGATCGCCAGCGGCACCCTGATGGCCGTCTTCCTGGCCAACTCCGGTGGCGCCTGGGACAACGCGAAGAAGCTGGTCGAGGACGGCAACCACGGCGGCAAGGGTTCGCCGGCGCACGAGGCCACCATCATCGGTGACACCGTGGGCGACCCGTTCAAGGACACCGCCGGTCCGGCCATCAACCCGCTGATCAAGGTGATGAACCTGGTCTCGGTGCTGATCGCTCCGGCCGTCGTCGGGATGTCGACGATCGGCGAGGACACCAACACCCCGCTGCGGATCATCATCGCGCTGGTGGCCGTCGCCGTCATCGCGGTGGCAGTGGTGATCTCGAAGCGCCGGGAGTCCGTCATCTCGGACACCCCGGCCGAGGTCAACGCAGCGGCCTGACCGACTGACGCAGTACGCCGAGAGGCCCGCCGGACCCGTTCCGGCGGGCCTCTCGTCTTTGTGACACCGACCATCAGCTGGGAGTCACTTTCATTGAGCGCCGATGGATTTTCCTTGCAGGAAAGCCATTCGGCTACCAGTTGTCGACTTTGGTCGGATGCGGAGCGGGTCGGAGTACGGGATCGTCGGGGGCGGGTCAGGGAGTTAACCGATGGCATCCCCGGGCGGGAGGACGGCAGAATCCCCCTGAGGGTGGACACACCGGATCCTCCCGGGGTCCGATGTGATCGCCAGGTCTGACCTCGATACTGATCGAGACACCGCCCGCCCATGAACTCATTGGCGCGCCACCGAACGAGGAGTACGGGATGATCGAGGCAAAAGGCCTCACCAAGCGATACGGCGCAACTGTTGCCGTTGACAACCTTTCATTCGAGGTGAAGCCCGGTAAGGTGACCGGCTTCCTCGGCCCGAACGGGGCCGGCAAGTCGACCACCATGCGAATGATCCTGGGCCTGGACACCCCGACCTCCGGCGACGTCCGGATCGACGGCCAGCGGTACCGCGACCTGCACCAGCCGCTGACCAAGGTCGGCGCGTTGCTGGACGCCAAGTGGGTGCACCCGAACCGGTCGGCCAGGTCACACCTGGCCTGGATGGCGGCCTCCAACAAGCTGCCGAAGTCCAGTGTGGACAAGGCGCTGGAGATGGTCGGCCTGACCTCGGTCGCGAACAAGCGGGCCGGCGCCTTCTCTCTCGGTATGTCCCAGCGGCTCGGCATCGCCGGTGCTCTGCTCGGCGACCCGGAGGTCCTGCTCTTCGACGAACCGGTCAACGGTCTCGACCCCGAGGGCATCGTCTGGATCCGGACCTTCATGCACCGGCTGGCCGGTGAGGGCCGGACCGTGCTGGTGTCCAGCCACCTGCTGTCCGAGATGGCGCTGACCGCCGAGGAACTGATCGTCATCGGCCGCGGCAAGCTGATCGCGCAGAGCTCCACCACGGAGTTCGTCGACCGCGCCAGCGGCACCACGGTCAAGGTGCGCAGCCCGCAGCTCGACCAGCTGCAGAGCGTGCTGCAGCAGCAGAACCTGGTCACCCGGATCGAGGACGGCCAGGACGACGGCAAGGTGCTGTTCGTCGAGGGCGACCTGACCACCGACGCGATCGGCGAGACCGCCGCCGCCCAGGGCATCGTGCTGCACGAGCTGACGCTGCAGCGCGGTTCGCTGGAGGCCGCCTTCATGCAGATGACGGGCGACTCGGTGGAGTACCACGCCCACGACGAGATCGCCGCGGTCACCGACCCGACCGCGGTTCCGCCGGTTTCCGGCGTCGAGGTGGCCGCCGGGCCGAAGGAGGACAACTGACATGTCGTTGATCACCGTCGAGCGGATCAAGCTCTTCTCCACCCGGTCGCCGTGGTGGTGCATGATCATCGCCGCCGTGCTTTCGATCGGCCTGGCCTCGCTCGCCACCGGCCTGGCCTCCGGGCCCGACGAAGCCCAGATCACCCCGGCGATGTCGCAGTTCGGCGTCAACCTGGGGCAGATGGTCATCATGGTGATGGCCGCGCTGGCCGTCACCACCGAGTACCGGTTCGGCACCATCCGGACCAGCTTCCAGGCTGTCCCGCAGCGTGCGGTCCTGCTGCTGAACAAGACCGTCGTGGTCGCCGGGCTGGCCGCGGTGGTCGGTCTGGTCGCCTCCTGGGGCTCCTGGGCGATGGGTTACCTGCTGGCCGGCAGCGCCGACATGGCGATCGACACCTCGGCCGAGTGGCGGCTGATCTTCGGTCAGGGCCTGGTCTACGGTGTCGCCGCGATCTTCGCGATCGCGGTCGGCATCCTGATCCGGCAGAGCGCCGGCGCGATCGCCATCCTGATCCTCTGGCCGCTGCTGGTGGAGAGCCTGCTGCCGCTGATCCCGAAGGTCGGCGACGACCTGCAGAAGTGGTCGCCGTTCACGAACGCGAACCAGTTCATCAACGGCGGTCAGGACATGGGCCTGGCCGGCGCTGACGCGGCGGGCGCCTCGACCTCCCTGTCGCCCTGGTGGGCGATGGCGTACTTCGCAGCCTGGGGCATCGGCCTGCTGGTGATCGCACTGGTCACCGCGAGCAAGCGCGACGCCTGACATGTGAGCCCGGCCGGGCTGAGGGGTCCTGGCCGCTAACGGCCCATGGAACATCTGGATACAGATGTCCCGTGGGCCGTTTCCTTTGTTAGCCTGCGCTGCATGACCGATTGGGCGCAGGTACGCGCTGACGGATTCGCCGTACCGGCTGATCGGCCACTCGACGACGTGATCGCCGAGCTGTCGCTGATGCTCCGGTCGCCGGATCCGCAGGTTCGCGACGGGCAGGCCTATTCGACGCTGGCCACCTGGATCGGCAACGGCACCCTCTCGGCGGACCAGTTGCGCGCGCTCGGGGACGAGATGGTGACCCGGTTCGCCGACCCCGAGATCCAGGCGCGGACGTTCGCGCCGCTGATCCTCGACTCGATCGTCTCCCGGGGCGTCTTCGAACCGTCCTGGGTGCCGCCGTTCGAGCGCTGGTACGTCGCTGAGGACGATCTGCGCGGCTTCGATCCCAAGCTGGGCTGGCTGCATGCGATCGCCCACGGAAGCGATCTCCTGGCGGCCCTGGCGCGCGTTCAGGCGGTCGAGCCTGTGCAAATGCTCCGGCTGGGCGTCGGGCGGCTCCTGACGCCGACGGAGTACGTCCTGCGGGACTTCGAGGACGACCGGTTGGGCTTCGCTCTCGCGGTCGCGCTGACCCGGCCGGATCTGTCCGAGGAGGACGCGATCGGTTGGCTCGACCCGGGCGTGCGCGCGGTCGCCACGGTCTCCACCACCGGGATACGGCCGGAAGTTTCCAACACTCTGCGCACGCTGCGCGTGGTCTACCTGCTGGTCGACCACGGTGTCCGCCTCGGCGATGAGGGGATCACCCAGGTGCCGCATCGCGACCAGGTGAAGGCCAAGCTGGTCGAGCTGTTCCGCACCGCAACGCCGTACTACTTCTAGGCCGGTGCAGTCATGACGACCGGTGGTGAGAAGACGACTGCGGCGATTCGGGCCAACTACAGCCGGGTTGCCACGACCTACGCCGGGCAATGGGCGGAAACGCTCGCCCGCCACGGCCGCGCCCTGGCCGAACGCCTCCTGCCTGACGGTCGGGCGGTTCGTTGGGTAGGGGAGGTCGGATGCGGGCCTGGGCTGGTGCTGGCTGATCTCGAGCGGCTGGCTCCGGATGCGCAGGTGGTCGGGGTCGACCTGACCGAGGAGATGCTCCGGCAGGCCCCCGCTCGGTTCGACCGCGTGGCCGCTGACGCCCAGGCATTGCCGTTCCGCTCCGGCGTACTCGACGCCGTACTGATGCCTTTCGTCCTCTTCCACGTCCCCGACCTCCCACGGGCGCTCTCCGAGGTGCACCGAACACTGGTCACCGGCGGATCGTTCGGAGCCGTCACCTGGTTCGAGCATGACCCGCACCGGGCGTACGAGGTCTGGGTCGGGGTGATCGACGAGTACGGCGCTCCGCCCGACCCGGCTCCGCAGATGCCCTCCCATGACGTCACCTCCAATCCAGGTAGGTTCGAGACCGCCTTGCAGACCGCGGGTTTCGGCAATGTCGACATCACCGTCGAGCGGTTCCACCACCAGCCGACCGCGGCCCAGTTCCTGGCCCACTCGCAAGTGATCGGCGCGATGGCCCGACGGATCGAGCAGTTGCCACCGGACCGGCGTACGGCCTGCCTGGCGGCTGCCGAGCGGGAGCTGAGCCGGCTGGAACCCGACGACTTCACCGAGGGCGGCACCGTTCTGTACGTCACCGCCAAAGCCACCTGATCACTGGAAGCTTGCGGTCGCCGTCAAAGGTGGGAAGGTGACCGTGCCCGAGGTCGGTACGGCGCTTGAGTTGCGGCCGTTGAACTTCAGGGCGGTGTTCGCCGTGAGTTGAAGTGTCTTCGTGGTTGCCGGTACTGGGATCGCGATCACCTCCGTGTCCGGATCGCCTGTGATGGCCGGGACCGGGGCGCCGTCCGCGGTCGCGGTCAGGAAGGGTGAGCCCCAGGCGGCCTTGTAGGTGAAGTTGGAGTAGTCCAGGGTCGAGGTGACCTGGACCCGAGCCCAAGCCTTTCCCTGCGGTGCCCAGCCGCGAGTTGGGTCCCATGGCGTCAGCGCCGCCTTCCCGAGTGAGAGCGAATAGGAACTCTTGAAGTAGCCGACGTTGCGAACAGTCGTCGGCAGCGACTTGTTCAAATCTGCGGACACCCCAGCGCGGTAGTACGCCGCTGCGATGTCGGTCGACGTCCGTTGGCCCGTGGTCAGTGACAGCGACTGCACGACCGGCCCGCTGGTGGCCGTCAGCAGCACCTCGGAGCTGTCCTTCGGGACCGAGACGAGCAGGGTCTGTTCGGCGGTCGTCGTGGCGTCGTCTTGGGGGAGCACCTCGACTGGTCGCTGCTGGTCGCCGACCGTGATCGTCCACTGTGTTGTAGGCGTGTTCTTGACCGCTTTCCGGTCGTACGCGGCGTCGCCAGTCAGCGGATCGATGGTCGGACTTGTGCCGAACACGGCGACGACGAACTTCTCTCCAGTCGCCGGCGCAACCTGCTGGAGCCCGCTGCCGAACGTAGCCGGGCTGGCGAGGCCTTTGAGTGTGACCGTGCCGTCGGGGACCACCAACTTCCCCGTGACCGCTTTGAGTTCGAGCGTTTCGCTCTTGACGGTCACCGAGGTCAGCCCAGCAGGGGCGGCGGGTGGTGGTGGCGCCGCCAAGCTGTCTGCGTTGTCATCGGCCGCCTTGTCGTCCGGTCGCCACAGGTCGCTGCTGTCCGGCCGGAGCTGGGACTTCTTCCATTGCTCACCATCGGGCAGTTGGAGACCTGGCTTGTCGCCGCCGGTGGTCTCGATCCGGACGACGTCCCACACCTGCCGCTCGGCGCTGCCGAGCCGGCGCAGTGGACCGCAGGCCATGGTGCCGAGCGATTGGTTGCCGTCGGCACCGGTAACGAAATAGCAGCGCGCCGCCGGGCTGAGATTTTTGGTCGGCTCCGCATCTACCTGTCGGTGCCAGTCGCTTTCGGCGGTGGTCAGGAAAGCCGACGCCGTCTCCTTCTCGACCGTCCCCGCGCCGGTCCGCAGACCCGTTGCGCCACAGCCGGACACGACCAGCAGTCCCGCGGCCGCGGCGATCCCCACTCGAGTCTTCATTGCGTTTCCCCTTCATTTGCTGACCTCTGACACTTGAAATCTTGCCAGCGTCGAGGCGGCTGGAACGGAGAAGTTGTGAACCTGTGGATAACTGTCCGCCGCCTGGGCGGCGGCCTGCGAAGATAGGAATATGGACGAGCGAGAGCTGGATGCGGACCTGGCCGACCGGTTGCGCGCTGCCTTCGAGGCAGCGGCGTACACGGTCGAGGGGGTGGCGGAGCGGTTGGGTGCTCAGGGCAACCAGGCGCTGGGGCGCAACGAGACGACGGTTGCCTTCCGGCGGACCGCTGCGGGTGATCCGCTCGACACGCTGACCAGGTTGTTTCTGCTCCAACGGCCGGTGCCACGAGAGCTTGCAGAGAAAGCGTTTCCGGGCGCACTGGACAAATTGGTTGCTCTGGGCATCATCAAGGAGGCCGGTCATCAGCTTGCCGCGGCGCTCGACGTGCGGCCGTACGCGGAGGACGACCGGCACTGGTGGGTGGTCGCCGATCTGACTCCCGGGCTGGACGGCCGGCGGGAGCCGATGCGGCCGGACTATGTGCTGGGGATCGCGCCGGCCAGCCTGAGCCTGGTCAAGCTGACCGTGCCGATCAAGGCCGAGAAGGCGCTCGACCTCGGCACCGGGTGCGGCATCCAGGCGCTCCACCTCGCCGACCGGATCGGCCACATCGTTGCCACCGACGTCAATCCCCGCGCGCTCCAGCTGACCCGGTGGACCGCGGCGCTCAACCGGGTCGAGCTCGACGTCCGGGACGGCAGTCTCTACGAACCGGTCGAGGGTGAGCGGTTCGACCTGATCGTGAGCAACCCGCCGTACGTGATCGCGCCGCCCGCGGCGGATGCCCGGCTGACCTACCGCGAGACAGGGTTCGCCGGAGACGCTGTTGTCGAGCAGTTGGTCCGGCAGGCTCCTCAGCATCTGACGGACGGCGGTTGGTGCCAGCTATTGGCTAACTGGGCCTGTGTCCGCGGGCGGGACTGGCAGGAGCGCATTGCGGGCTGGACCGGTGACAGGTCCGCGTGGGTCGTGCAACGCGAGCAGCTCGACCCAGCGGAGTACGTGGAGCTGTGGTTGCGCGACGCGGGCCTGCACGGGCGCCCGGAGTACACGAGCCGGTACGACGCGTGGCTGCGGTGGCTCGACGAGCAGCAGGTAGAGGCGATCGGGATGGGCTGGATCAACCTGCACAACACCGCGGGTAGCCTGGATGCGGAGGAGTGGCCATACGAGATCGAGCAACCGATCGGGCCGCACGTGCTCGACAGGTTCGAGCGGACCGAGGCGTTGCCGGCGGATCTCACCGGGCTCTACCTGACCATGGCCGACGACGTAGTACAGGAGACGGCCGGTCCGCCGGGCGCGGAGGATCCGACGACGATCGTGCTGCGGCGGCAGCGAGGTATGCGACGGGCCGAGCAGGTCGACACCGTGCTCGCCGGTTTCGTCGGTGCGTGCGACGGTGACCTGAGCGTCGGCCAGATCCTTGATGCGCTGGCCAGCCTGCTGGAGCGCGACGACCTGCACGCCGACTACCTACCGAAAATCGCCAACCTGATCAGGGAGGGCTTCCTGACTGGCTGATCAGGTGGACGAGGCGCGGCGGCGACGCTTCTCTTCGTACATCCGCTGGTCGGCGGCGGTCAGTAGGTCGGCAACCGGTACGCCTTCCGTGCTGCTCGCGTGCCCGATACTCAACCGCAGCATGGCGAACCACGGATCGACCGCTCCTCGGGCGAATCGGTCCGCCGCCGCCATGATCCGCTCGACCAGTTCGCCGGCCCCGCGCTCGTCCGGGTTGTCCAGCACGACGACGAACTCGTCACCACCGGCTCGCGCGACAACGTCTTCGGCCCGGCACTGCTCGGTCAGCAACTGGGCGACGCTGCGCAGTACGTCGTCGCCGCAGGCATGGCCGTGACTGTCGTTGACGATCTTCAGGTTGTCCACGTCGATCGCCAGGACTGCGACCGAACGGCCCGAGTCGAGCGCCGCGCTCATCCTCTCGTCCAGCGCCCGCCGGTTGCCGACACCCGTCAGCGGATCCTCGCGGGCCGCCCGCCACTCGGCGTCATGCCGGATGGAGAGGTCATGAGTCGCGAGCGCACTCCGTACGGCGTACAGGCCGCGCAACCGCTCGGCCCACCAACCCCGGGTGATCGCTCGCGCGTACTGCAATCCAGAGGCCGCACCCGCATCCCCCGAATCGGCGGCAATCCGTACTGCGGTGTGCCGGACCAGCGCCTCGACGGGCGGATCCGATGTCGGCGGCAGATCGGTCCCCGCCCGCTCGGCGGCCTCCAACGCCTCCTCGGGCCGGCCCAGTGACGCATAGGCCTTCGCCAGGTAAGCGCCGGCGATCGCGGCGAGTTCGAGTGAGCCCAGCTTGGCCAGCTGGTCGCGGCAGTCCTTCAGGATGACCACCGCCTCGCCCGGATCGGCGTCGAAGTCGCTTGCCGCCAGCCACATTCGGCCGGTGAGTGGCCAGTAACCGATCAGGTTCGCGCGGACGATCACTTCGTTCGCCTCGGCCGCCCACCGTCTGGCCTCCTGGCGCCGGCGCAGGATCTCCTCGTCGTACGCCGGATCGCCGAGCCGCTCCATCTCGTGCGCCCAGCGCAGATTCGACTCGGCCAGGTTCAGCCGGTTGATGGCCGGCGACTCGGGCAGCCCGAGCGGATCCACATCGGCCGCGGCGGCGAACTCGAAGTGCGGGATGCACAACTCGAACAGGCGCAGCAGGTCATAGGCATAGCCCAGACCGGTGTGCGCCCAGCTCGCGAGACCCAGGTCTCTGGTCCTGGACAACGCGTTCTCCGCGGCGACCAGGTCGGCAACCGAGTCACCACCTTCGCCGGTCCGGATCAGCGTGACGATCCGGACGGCCAGCGCGTTCGCCTCCCAGCCGGGCTCGTCGATCGCCCGGGACACCCGGATGCAGGCGTCGACGGCGTCCAGGGCCGCTTCGGCATCGGTGGCGTGATGCGCCGCGACGGCCCGGACGTACTCCGCGGCGGCGCGTTCGCTGGACTGCTCCGTCCCCAGTTCGGTGAGCAACAGGCGAATATCGGTCGCCGCGGCGGACGAGTGGCCCGACTGGGCCTGCGTCATCGCCGCAGCGATCCGCGCGGTCACCCCCGACGTCTCGCGCACCCGGCCTCCCCGTGTTGTCCTGCTCGACCCGACTTCATCTCGGGCGGCGCTTGTCCTCGTACAGCCGGCTGTCCGCCATCGGGACCAGCAACTCCACCGGCACGCCCTCCGCAGTAGCGGCGTACCCGATGCTCAGCCCCAGCTTCTTCAGCCACGGCTTGGCCGTCGTCGCCGCCACCAGGGCGACCGCGGTCCGGACCCGCTCGGCCAGCTGTGCGCCACCTTTGGCATCCGGCTGGTCCAGCACCACGAAAAACTCGTCCCCTCCCGATCGAATCACGGCATCGGTGGCTCTCGCCTGTTCTACCAGCAGCTTTGCAACAACCTGCAGCAACTCGTCGCCACAGGCGTGCCCGAACGTGTCGTTCACGACCTTCAAATCGTTGACATCGATCGCCAGCAGCGTTACCGCCCGCTGGGAATCCCGGGCCGCGGACAGCCGCTCGTCCAACGCCCGGCGGTTGCCGAGCCCCGTCAACGCGTCCTGCCGCGCGGCGTGCCACTCGGCATCATGGCGGGCCGAGAGGTCATGAGCGATCAGGGCATGCCGTACTGCGTTCAGCCCGCGCTGGCGTTCCTTCCACCAGGCGCGCGCCACCGAACGGGCATAGCCGAGGGCGGCCGTGGCGCCAGGCTCGCCTGTCTGCGCGGCTAGCTCGGAACGCGTCTGCAGGACCAGGACCTGAGTCGACGGATCGGCCAGCGGGAGCAGATCATCGATGGCCCGATCAGCCGCCGCGCGGGCCCGGTCCCACAGCTCCTGCGCGGCGAAAGCCCTTGCCAGGTAGGCACCCGCGATCGCCAGCCGCTCGGTCTCACCGAGCTTGTTGATTTCGTCCCGGAGTCTTGTCAGCTCGTCAGCGGCGGCAGCAGGATCAGTCGAGGTCGCGGCGGCCGCCAGCCAGAGTCGCGCGCTCAACCGCCAGAACTCCTGGCTCTCGTCGTCGACCATCACCAGCTCGGCCTCGCGCGCCCAGTGCGCCGCAGCGGCCAGCCGCTCATCGATCTCCGCCTGGTACGACGGGTCACCGAGCCGCTCGAGCTCGTGGGCCCAGCGCAGATAGGTCTCGGCCAGGTTGAGCCGGTCGATCGCAGGGGACTCGGCCAGTTCGAGCACATCGACGTCGATGCCGGTGGCAAGCTCATAGTGCGGGATACACAGTTCGAACAGCCGCAGTACGTCGTACGCGTAGCCGATGCCGGTGTGCGCCCAACTGGTCAGCCCCGGATCGCTAGTTCGGCTGAGGGCGTACTCCGCGGCCACCAGGTCGGCGATGGTGTCACCACCGCGCCCGCTCCTGGCTAGCGTGATGATCCGGATCGGCAGCGCGTTGGCTTCCCAGCCCGGCTCGTCGATCGCGCGGGCGACGGCGAGACACGCCTCCACCGCGGCCAGAGCCTCGTCGGCATCGCTGGCGTGGTGCGCAGTCACCCCACGGACGTACTCCGCCGCGGCCAGCTCGTAGCTCGGGACACCACCGAGTTCGTGGCGGATGGCATCGACCTGAGCGGCCGCGACCACATGACCGCCCGACTGAGCCAGCGTCATCGCCGCCGCGAGCCGCGCGGACAACTGCCCCGCTCCCATCGCCCGCCTCCCCGTTCTAGCTACGAACTGCTCAGGTAAGACCGCCCATTGTGGCTGCGACGGAGCCCACTGTCACTGCCCAGCGCGGTTTCGGAGGTGGGGGATGTAGACGAGCTTCTGGGTGCGGCCATCGAGCACGGTGGACTCGACGAGTTCCAGGTCGAGTTCGGCACCGCCGTGGAGGAGGGCCGCTCGGCCGGCATGGCCGGTGACGGCGGGGAACATCATGATCTCGAGCCGGTCGACGAGACCGGCCGCGAGCAGGGCGCGGTTCAGCGAGATGCTGCCGTGCGAACGCATCGGGACGTCCGTGGTGCGCTTCAGACGCTCGATCGCGGTCACGGCATCCTCCTTCAGAACGGTCGAGTTCCGCCACCCGAGCGGCTCCTCGAGCGTGCTGGAGAACACGATCTTCGGCAACTGGTTCAGGCTCTCGTAGTACGGCTCGTCGTACTCGACCACGAACTGCCGGAACGCCCGGAACGTCGTGGCACCTAAAACGAGAACCTGGTCCTGCGCGAACGTGCGCACCCGATCCTCTACGACCTCGGGGCCCTCCTTTCCCCAATATCCCGGCCAACCCTCGGCCGAGCCGTAGCCGTCCACGCTGCAGAAGAAGTCGACGGTGAAGGTGGTGCTCATGATGGTCTCCTTTGCCCTCGCGCCGCCCTCGGTACGGCGGCTTCTACTCTGCAACGAAAACGCCTGACCCGATCCGACACTTGCCCCGCGGTTATGGGTCGTCGGTGGGGACCGGGTGGGTTCCGGTGTGGTCCACACGGAACTTGAAGCCGTGGCGGGTGGTCCATTCCAGCCCGGTGCCGTCGAGCGGTCTGGACTTCCAGCCGGCGAAGGTCTTGACGCGATGGCTGCGGCGGCGGAGAGGTCTGAGGTTGGCGGTGCTGGTCTGACCCTTGGGTCCGGCCGGATCGTAGGGGACGGCGTGGTCGATGTCGGTGCGGTTGGTGGTTTCGCCAGGACCGTAGGGGAACTGTTCGACAGGGTAGGTGAGCTTGATGCGTTCCCGGAGCCGGGTGGGAATCTCGTACGCGTTCACGTTGATCTGGTCGTGCAGGTCGATGACGGGCTGGACGGTGATGCGATCGTGTCCAACGAGTTCGGCCAGCTGGGCGTAGACCGGCCCGAAGCCTTCCACGCGCAGGCAGCCGCTGCCGGCGAGCAGGGTCTCGTCGGTGAGGTGGACGTAGAGCTTGGTGCGCCCGGGTCTGGTGCCGCCGTTGCGGTCGGAGAACTCCTTGATCGCGGACAGTTTCGCGGCGAGTCCTTGGCGCGGTGACGCGTTCAGGTTCGCAACGATCTCTTCGGCCACGCTGGTGGGGCGCGTTGCTTGAGGTGGGTCGATGGGACGGTGGTTTGGCGGGCTCTGGGGTGCCGTGTCGTGGCCCGCATCCGCGCGTTGCTTGTCGTTCAGGAACAGGTCGGCGACCAGTTCGCCGGCAGCGGATACGCCTTCCAGCATGGTGATCGCGCCGGTGCGCCCGGCCACCATCTCGATCGGCGGCGCCTCCGTGGCCGGCATTCTCCAGGTCGACGGCTCCAATTGGAGACGACCTTCGGTCGGATCCGCTGGGGATGCGCAGGTGGCGAGTGAGTCTGCGGGCGGCTCGTCTGCAGGCCGTTCGTCCGCCCGAGGATCATGCAGAGGCGGCTCGTCTGTAGGAGGCCCCTCCGCGCGAGGGTCGTGCAGAGGCGGCTCGTCTGCGGGACGGTCGTCTGCCCGAAGGTCGTGCAGAGGCGACTCGTCTGCGGGACGGTCGTCCGCCCGCAGGTGATGCAGAGGCGGCTCGTTTGCAGGGGGTTGGTCCGCCTGAGACTCACGCAGAGGCGGTTCAGCTGGCGGTGGTTCGGCTGCCGGAAATTCGTCTGCGGGCGCTAGGTATTGGGCTACTTGGAGGAGGTGGTGAGCTAGCGAGGGGTCGGTGAGCACGCCGAATGCTCTTGCTCGTTGGAGATCTCGGGGGACTGGGCCGTCAAGGGCGGTGAGGGCGTCGGCGATCTGGTTGATGGTTGCGTCGAAGCGGATCACGTCACCGGTACGGGCTTTCACGAACACGGCGCTGGTGCCGTGATCGTCTGAGCGGCCGACCCACACTCCGCGTTCGCGGGCCTTCTGTTCGGCTGCGGCCTTGGCGGCTTCCGGGTCGGCATCCCACACAGCGGCTTTGACGATGTTGCGCAGCTGGATCGGGCCCACGGTGTCGACAACAGCCGCGACGCGGGCGTCGACGATGGCGGCTGCTTCCATCGAGAGTTCTACACAGGCGGTGGCGATCTGGCGGGCCTTCCAGGCAGTGACTTCCCTGGCCTCGATGCGCTGCCAGATCAGTGGCAGGCGGTGGCGCAGCGCGAGCGCCTGCCCGATGAACTTGGCCGCCGACTCCGTGGACACACCGTGCACCACACCGAACTCGGCAACGGCGAACTCGGCGACACCCGGGCAGCCCGGCCCGCCGTACCGGATCTCGCGCTCGCCGCCGGGAGACCTCTGGTCGCCGGGAAGCATCGCCGGGCTGGGATGCAGGTCCGCGTAGTGCGCAGCCAGCAGCAGCCGCTGGATGGCGGCGTCGTTCTCCCGGGCCTGCTCCCGCACCGACGCGGCGAGCGTCTGCGCCGCGTCGAGATCTGCGAGTTCATATTCGAACATACAGTCGATACTACTCTGAGTGAGCGAACATCGCAAATCGCGATACCGCCGAATCCTTTATCCACAAGGAAAACAAGGTGTCTTGATTGCTGTCAGTGTGACGAAGAGTGACGGGAGCCCACGGCTTCCCATCCACCGCCCGGAGGCAAGCCCATGGGAGCCCGCCCTAACCGCTTGCTGCCAACCGACGGGATTGGCCGACACTGTGGTCGCATTCGCGCGACGTAGGAGCGCCGAACACCGGGTGGGTGGGAGCGGTCGAGCGGCACGCGACGGAGGAGCGGGCAGGCGAGGCGGCGTGGGGCGCCCCCACCGCCGTGCCACCTACCCGACGGGACCGGCCGCGTGGGAACACTCCCACCGCTTGCCGCCTATACCGCAGGGCCGGCCGGCACCGTGGTCGCATTCGCGTGACGTAGGAGCGCTGAACGCTGGGTGGGTGGGAGCGGTCGTAGCGGCACGCGACGTAGGAGCGGGCAAGCGGAGGCCGCGTGGGGGTGACCCCACGGCATCCCGCTTACCCGGCGGGACCGGCCGCGTGGGGGTTAGCCGGCGACCTGTTGTTCTTTGGCGGCGTGGAGTTGGACTGGGAGCGACTCGACGCCGTAGACGATGGAGAAGTCTCGGAAGCGGAGTTTTTCTTCGGGGATGGCTAGGGAGAGGTCGGGGAAACGGTTTGCCAGGGCGCTGAAGGCGGCTCGTAGTTCCATGCGGGCCAGTTCGGCGCCTACGCAGCGGTGCATTCCGTGGCCGAAGGCTAGGTGGGCGGCGGGGGCGTTGCGGCGGGGCCAGAAGTCTTCTGCGTCGTCGCCGAAGACCGCCTTGTCGCGATCGGCGCCGGACAGCGATACGGCGACCAGGTCGCCCTTCTTGACCTGCTGGCCGAACAGTTCCTGGTCGTGTTTGGCGAACCGCGGGAAGGCGACCTGGACGACCGTCAGGTAGCGCAGCAGCTCCTCGACGACGGCGTCCACCGATTCGGGCTCGTTGCGGATCCGGGCGAAGTTCTCCGGGTCGCGCAGGAGTACCAGGGTGCCGAGGGCGAGCATGCTTGCGGAGGTCTCGTAGCCGCCGAGGAAGACGCCGTCGGCCAGGCCGCCGAGCTCGATGTCGTCGATGGTGTCGCCGTGTTCGCGGATGATCGAGCCGATCAGGCCGTCGCCTGGGTGCTTGCGCTGCTTGCCGACGATCTCGAACAGGAACTCACGCGACTCGCTGGCCGAGCCGAAGACGCCGATGCCGCCGCCGGACAGGTCGAACCGGGCCGGGCCGAGGGCGCGGAACCGGTCGCGGTCTGATTCCTCGACGCCGAGCAGGTCGGAGATCAGCAGGAACGGCACGTTGAAGGCGAAGTCCGTGACGATGTCGACGACCGGGCCCTTGAGCTCCATCAGGTCTAGCTGGTCGTTGACGATCTTCTCGATCATCGGTTCCAGCCGGGCCAGCCGGCGCTTGGTGAACTCGGGAGTGAGCAGTTTGCGCAGCCGGGTGTGGTCCGGCGGATCGGTGAAGCCGAGCCCGCCGATGCCTTCGGACGGCTTGTTCGGGTCCGAGCCGATCATCGGCCGGATGTCGTTGCTGAAGTTCGTGGAGTCCGCGAGCACCGCCTTGGCCTCGGCATGGCCGGTGACCATCCAGACGTTCAGCCCGAACAGGTTGGCCAGCTTGTGCACCGGCTCGGTCTCCCGGATCGCGCCGAGCTCCGGGACCGGATCCAGGCCCTCGCGCCGCAGCGGCATCGAGACCTGACGCGGGAAGACCCGCATCTTGGACAGGTTGAGACCACCCTTGCGGGTGGTTCTGCTCAAGACCCGGCTGCCGACCCATCTCTTCAGGTATGTCGCAACCATGACTCCCACGCGCCCTCTCTGAACCGCAGCCCCCTGTGGCTCCGTCTACAGTGAAAAGTAGTCGTCCCGGGGACCAGATCTGATGGTCTTGGCACTACTCCCATGGTGGTTCCTGCACCACCATGGGAGGGGGCCACGGTGCTGCGTTCGAGGTGCCAGCACAGACCTTGTCATGGACGAGGGCCCGCACACCACCGGAACCCACCTGTACCGTCCCCTGGGACGGCGATCAGGTGGGTTCCGGGGTAGCTCAGGGAAAGTCCAGCCGAAAGTCGCTTGCGCCGGGCAGGTTCGGCGCTCCGGTCAGGCGCTCTTGCAGGCCAGTCGCGCCTCCGCCCAGTCGGCGTGGTCACTGGTGACGCCGTCGCCGGCGTCGGTGACCTGCAAGGTCAGGAGTTGGCCACCGGTCGTGTCGACGCTGACGGGCACCGTGGGCGAGGTTCCGGTGAGCAGATCCGATGTGTACTTCACCACACCGTCGACCAGCACCTTGAAGCTCACCTTGCCCCGGTCCGCCATCTCGTCGTCGATCCCGACCTTGGCCGTGAAGCCGGTGCAGTTCCCGCCGAGCCGGACAGTGACCGTGGACGGTGCGTGCGTGCCCAGGCCTTTCGCGTACTGCGTGCCGTCGAGGGTCAGGGTAGCCCCGTCGCCGGCAGCGTCCTCGCCGTTGCTCTTGTCCCGTTCGACCGGCCCCCAGCCGTTGCTCGAGTCAACCCATTCCAGGTCGCTCACCCAGGGTTCGCCGGTCGGCGCCGGGGGCAACGGCTTGTTCGCCAGCGTGGCTGCGAAGAAGCCGAGACCACCACCGGGCAACTTGATCGCCTTCACTGTCTTACCCGGTGTCAGCGGTACTGCGGTGTAGAAGACGCGGTAGTCCGTGGTGGTGTTGGCCAGCCCGGCTTGGGTGTAGCGGCCCTTGACGGAGACAGCGAGTTTCGCGCCGCCCGTGGTCGGGTCCTGACAACACCAGTTGGGCAACTGGAACGGCGCCTGCGACTCGGTGCCGTCGGTGTAGATCACTGTCACGCTGCCCTTGGCATTGAGGCTCGCGCCCGCGCCGAGCAGGGCCAGGTGCGAACCGGTGCCGGAGACCAGGATCGGGGCCGACTGGTTCTTGACCAGGTTCGGCGTACCGGGGGCTCCGGTTGGCCAGGTGAACTCGGCGCCTTGCACTGTGACCTTGGCGCCCGGGGTGTAGCCGGCCGCGGCGAGGGCCTCGCCGTTGAAGCTGTTGCCCGATCCGTCGAAGTTGCCCTTGGCAAAGCTCGACGCGTCGCTGATGCCGACCACGGTCGCTGCCTGGGACAACGATGCGTAGGGCAACTGTGCGGTCGCCACGGTGCTGTTCTCGTACCTGGTCTCATGCACCAGGTACGACGCGTCCAGCCGCAAGGTGAAGCTGGCGGGTTTGACCGAGGCGTCGGGTGTCACCGCGAGCTTGGTGGTGACTGTCTGGCCCGGATCGACCTTGGCGAAGGTGCTGGTACCGGTCGAGGTCCATCCGGCCGGCAGATCCAGGGCGAGTCGTACGTCGCGCATCGTCGTCGTACCGGGGTTGGTGAAGCTGGCCGTGAGTTCGGTGGCCTGGCCCGGTGCGTTCCACAGGGACGGCGACGAAAGTTCCGGAGTACCCAAGGATTCCAGGACGGTCTTGCCACCGCCGACCGATGTCGTCCCTCCGAGCCGGACAGTGGCTTCACGGGAAGTGGAGATGGCTGCGGTCTTCACGAGGACGACGCCGTTCTCGTAGTACCAGCCGGTGGTGGCTGCGAGGTAGGCGTCCTTGCTGGCTTGCTTGGTGAGCAGGACGTTGTCCACCGAGACGTCGCGCGGGGCACTGCCGGTGTGGACGGTCAGCTCGTACGGACGTGCGACCGGCTTACCGGCGTACGAGCCCTTGCTGGCGCCGATCTTGACCGTGACGTCACCACGAGCGGCGACGGGCGCGGTCACTTCGAGCAGTTGCGTGGCCGACTTCGCCTGCTTGTAGTCGCGGGTGACGCGGTCGTCCTCGTAGAGCCGGAATGACGACTTGCCCTCGGGGTAGATGTCGACGGTCAGCCGGTCGCCGAAGCCCTGCTGGGCAGCGGAGTTGATACCAGCCTTCCACATCGGTACGACGGCGCCGGCCTTGACGAACAGCGGCAGCGTGTCGAGCTTCGCGTGGTAGCCGTTGACGGTGGTCGGCCCCTGGTAGACCTTGCCGGTCCAGTAGTCGACCCAGTTGCCCTTGGGCAGGTAGATCCCGTTCTTCACCTCGTCCGCACCGAACATCGGCGCGACCAGGAACTCCTTGCCGGCCAGGAACTCGTACTTCGTCGTGTCGTCCCAGGTCTTCGGGTCGTTCGGGTACTCCAGCACCAGCGAGCGGTTCAGCGGAGCGCCGGTCGCGTGCGCCTCGGCGGCGTACGAGTAGAAGTAGGGCAGCAGCCGCTCCCGCAGCTTGAGGTACTTGCGGTTGATCGACGTGTACGGCTCACCGTGGATCCACGGCTGCTTGTACGCCGGTGTCGCCCAGCCCGACATGGTCATGAAGGCCGGGTTGAACACCTTCCACTGCAGATCACGGGTGTAGCTGGTCGGTGAGCCGCCGAAGATGCCGTCGACATCACCTGCGCTGTAGGCGATTCCGGAGTTGCCGGAGCCGGTGATGGCCGGGATCTGCCACTTGATCGCGTCCAGCGAACCACTGTGGTCGCCGGTCCACTGCACCGCACATCGCTGCGCGCCGGCCCAGCCCTCGACCATCCATGCGTAACCGCGGGCGTTGCTGTGCTGCTCGATGCCGTCATGGGCGGTGTCGCAGGCGCTCAGCGCGTACCGGTAGCCAGGGCCGACCCAGGCGACGTCCAGCTTGCGTACGCGGACTCCCGCTTCGCCGACCTCGGCCGGCTGGCGGTCGAGCGACGACTGCGTCCACAGGCCCATCTGGATGTTCCGCTTGCGCAGTTCGTCACCGGTCTCCTTGAGCGCGGGGATGTCCCGCTTGCCCCACCAGGTGCCCTCGACCAGCTCCGACTCGGTGTTGTTGGAGTAGCCACAGCCGTAGTCGTCGTTGACCAGCATCCAGCCGCCGGGCATGTCGTTGTCCACGAACTTCTGGGCGACCTTGACGGCGTCCAGCGTGGTGACCTTGTCCGGGTTGACCTTCCAGTCGTTGCTGGGGTCCGGGTCGGTGGCGTAGTGACCGCGGTTGTAGCAGTCGGAGTCGCCGTACTCGAGCCCGTAGATCGGCGGCATGAACGGCCGGCCGGTGAGTTCGGTGTAGCGGTCCAGCGAGGTCTTGAGGTCGCCGACGAAGTAGTAGGCGTCGAACCGCTTCTCGTCGTGCTTGGTGACGACGGGTTCGGTGAAGCTGTAGCTACCCGGCGCGAACGTGTTCCGCAGTACGCCGTACCCGGCCGTGCTCATGTAGTACGGCGAAGCGTTCGGGTTGCCGCCGTCTTCCCAGTTGAAGTCGCGGGCGACGGTGATGGTCTTGTCCCGGTGCGAGAACCGGCCGTTCTGCATGCCGCCGCCGAAGTACTGCTCGGTGGCGCCGCGGCTCAGCGACTGGCTGGCCGAGGTGTCGGTCCAGGACAGGGGTGCTGTCTCCGACCAGACCTGCTGGCCGTTCGCCCGGTAGAGCGAGAAGCGCAGCGGCGACTTGTTCGCCCGTACTTCGATCTTCCCGGTCGTGAGCGAGTAGTAGGTGCCCTTGTCGGTCCAGTTGGTCGCGGGCTTGGCGTAGTCGGTCTTGACGACGATGTTCGACGCGGGAGCGTTCGGATCGGTCGGTGGCGTGTTGGCCGGGTCGGCGAACGTGCCGTCCGGCGCCAGCCAGATCCGGAACACGTCGTCCTTCAGGAAGACGACGCGCACCTTGGCCGTACCCGCACTCAGCGTGTACTGCGAACCGTCGGCAGCGAAGTCGGTCACCGCTCCCAGCGAGGTGCCAGCGGCCGGTTCTGCGTTGGCGGGACCGGTGGCAGTGGCCAGGGCACCCGCGAGTAGGGCCAGGGATGTCCCGGCAATGAGAGCTGAACGTTTAACGCGGACAAAGATGCTCACGAGTGCCTCACTTCACGCATCTATGAACAGGATTGCGCCATTGATAACCCACCGGACGGACTCTTGTCACTAGTTCGGCCCGGCTGGACCGTCATGAAGTTGAGATGGGGTCTCCATCGAGCGTTGGGCCCGAGCGGCGGGCCCGGCGGCGACGATGTTGCGCATGCCGAACTGTCAAAGCTTCAGCCGCCGCCGTCTGCTGGTCGCCGGCTCGGCGGCGATCGCGCTCCTCTCGACGCCCGCGCTGGCCCACGCCTACCCGCCGGGTGAGCGCGACAACGGGTCAGCGACCGTCACGGCCGCGGCTTCGAAGTACGAGCCGGTGAAGATCTCCGTGCCTGCGCCGACCGGACCGAACAGGATTGGCACGACCGAGCTGCACCTGGTCGACCACACTCGCCAGCGGGAGTTGATGGTCAGCGTCTGGTACCCCGCCCGACGCGATGCGGACGGCCCGACAGCGAAGTACATGCCGGAGAAGACCTCTGCCGCGGTGAACCCTGCGCTTTCCAAGCTGCTCGGCACGCGCGACCCGGTCTTCGGCTTCGCGCTGAGCGACACCCACGCCCGCGTCGGCGTACCGGCGCAGCTCGGCAGGCATCCCGTCGTCCTGTTCTCGCCCGGCTATCAGCTGAGCCGGTTCTACAACACGGCTCTGGTCGAGGAGCTGGCCAGTCGCGGGTACGTCGTCGTGACGATGGACCACACCCACGAGGGGCCGGTCGAGTTTCCGGGCGGCAGGTTCGTGCCGGGCTCCGAGATCCAGGAGCCGACCGCTGAACAGCTCGAGTCGCTGATCGGCACCCGCGTCGCCGACACCCGGTTCGTGCTCGACCAGCTCACGCTGCTGTCCCGCGGCCGGAACCCGGACGCCGACGGTCGCAAGCTCCCGCGCGGACTGCGCCAGGCGCTCGACATCCACTCGGTGGGGATGTTCGGGTTCTCGGCCGGCGGCCACACGGCGGCCAACGCGATGTACGCCGACGGCCGGATCAGGGCCGGCGTCAACCTGGACGGCACGCTCGCGTACGACCCCGAGAAGAACATGCTCGGGGCGGCCGCGGTGCACGGACTGGACCGACCGTTCCTGCTGTTCGGGTCGGACACCACGCAGCGGACCCGGCCGGACGCGGAGTACTACGACAAGTCGTGGGCATCGTGGTGGAAAGCGCAGAGGGGCTGGAAGCTCAACCTGCAGCTGCCCGGCTCGTACCAGTTCGGCTTCACCGACTATCAGTTCTTCTGGTACGACGTGGTCTTCGGCCTGATCCACGACGAGGACATCGCCAACCAGGTCCAGGCGAACACCACTGGCATCGTCGACCGCTCGCGCGCCATGCTGGCTCAGCGGACCTATCTGACCGCGTTCTTCGACCAGACCCTCCGCGACCACCCGCAGCCGCTTCTCGAGAACCAGTCGCCGGACTTCCCGGAGATCAGCTTCGTGCGCTGACAGGTACGGAGTGCTACTTGAGGATGACTAGGGATCACGCCTTAGGACGATTCGCCGGGGCGGTTGCTCCGATTTGCTGAGGGGATGATCTGGCGCCGCACCCTCGCAGCAGTCCTCACCACCTCCATCACTGTTGTCGCCGTCCCGGCCACGGCCGCCCACGTCTCGTCGCCAGTGGCAGTCGCCTCAGCCGTCAGTACGCCGTACCGGGTGGTGCTGCCGAAGCCAACCGGACCGTACTCGGTCGGAACGACGGAGTTGCACCTCACGGATGCCCGGCGGCGGGAGTTGACGGTGAGCGTCTGGTACCCAACCAGGTCCCCCCAGCGCCAGTACGCCGGCCGGACCCGCGCCAAGCCCTGGGGACGGCACCCGGTACTGCTCTACTCACCCGGGCCGGGTGCGTCGCAGGCCGAGGACCTGGCCAGCCATGGCTACGTCGTGATGACCATTGATCACACGGGGGAGGCGCTGCCGTGGGATGAGGCGGGTGCTGTGAAGAAGGCCACTGACACGCGGACGGCGGATGTGAGATTCGTCCTCAACTCACTGCCGCGGCTGCCGCGCCGCCTACGGCACGCAATGGACCTGAACCGGCCTTGCAATGGCCGATCCGGATGTCTCGGTGGGGTTCGTGCGACATGCGCTGGACTCGTTTTTCCGCCACTTTCTGAAACCCTGATGAGGCTGAAGGCGCCCCGAGCGGTTACCGTGCGTTGAGAAATGCGTTGCTGTCGGCCGTACGCTGTCTTCGGACGGTGCGGTTTGTGCTCGGGGGAACAAGTAGTCCGGCCGCAAGTGTTCATCGATGGCGTTGACAGGCAAGGAGCGCAGTGGCAGGGGCAACAGGAACGAAAGCATCGGGCAGCTCGTCGGCGACGGCAGCCGCTGGTGGTTCGCGTCGACTGGTGATCGTCGAGTCGCCGAAGAAGGCGCGGATGATCGCCGGTTTCCTGGGCGCCGGATACGTGGTGGAGTCGAGTTTCGGCCACATCCGGGACCTGCCGAAGGGTGCCGACGAGATCCCGGCGAAGTACAAGGGCCTGCCCTGGGCGCGGCTCGGGGTCAACATCGAGGACCACTTCGACCCGCTGTACGTCGTCCCGGCCGACAAGAAGGCGCAGATCCGCAAGCTGAAGGACCTGCTGAAGGACGCCGACGAGCTCTACCTGGCCACAGATGAGGACCGCGAGGGCGAGGCCATCGCGTGGCACCTGCTGGACGAGCTGAAGCCGAAGATCCCGGTCAAGCGGATGGTCTTCCACGAGATCACCCCGAAGGCGATCCAGGACGCGGTCGGCAGTGCGCGCGCCATCAACGACGCGCTCGTCGACGCCCAGGAGGCCCGGCGGATCCTGGACCGGCTGTACGGCTACGAGGTCTCGCCGGTGCTGTGGAAGAAGGTCATGCCGAAGCTGTCGGCGGGCCGGGTCCAGTCGGTCGCGATCCGGATGGTGGTCGACCGCGAGCGGGAGCGGATCGCGTTCCGCTCCGCGTCGTACTGGGACCTGGATGCCAAGCTCGACGCCGGCGAGGGCAAGACGCCGCGGATCTTCCCGTCCCGGCTGGTCTCGGTGGACAGCCGCCGGATCGCCCAGGGCCGTGACTTCGCCTCCAACGGCGAGCTGAAGAGCGACAGCACCGTCCACCTGGACGAGTCGACCGCCACCGCGCTGGCCGCGGCGCTGCGGGACTCGACCTTCACGGTCCGCTCGATCGAGTCCAAGCCGTACACCCGCAAGCCGTACGCGCCGTTCCGGACCACCACGCTGCAGCAGGAGGCCGGGCGCAAGCTCAACATGTCCGCCTCGCAGACGATGCAGATCGCGCAGCGGCTGTACGAGAACGGCAACATCACCTATATGCGAACGGACAGCGTCACGCTGTCCGACACCGCGATCACCGCGGCCCGGGCGCAGGTCCGCGAGCTGTACGGCGCGTCGTACCTGCCGGACAAGCCGCGGGTCTACACCTCCAAGGTGAAGAACGCCCAGGAGGCGCACGAGGCGATCCGGCCGGCCGGCGAGGTCTTCCAGACGCCGGCCCAGACCGGGCTGAGTGGCCCGGAGTACCGGCTGTACGAGCTGATCTGGATGCGCACGATCGCGTCGCAGATGAAGGACGCGGCCGGGAACAGCGTCTCGATCAAGATCGACGCGAAGGCCTCGACCGGGGAGAACTGCGAGTTCACCTCGTCCGGCCGGGTGATCACCTTCCACGGCTTCCTGAAGGCGTACGTCGAAGGCGCGGACGACCCGTCCGCCGAGACCGACGACCGCGAGACGCAGATCCCGGACGTGTCCGAGGGCGACGTCCTGCCGGCCACTGAGGTGGTCGCCTCCGGGCACGAGACCAAGCCGCCGTCGCGCTTCACCGAGGCGACGCTGATCGCGCAGCTGGAAGACCGCGAGATCGGCCGGCCGTCGACGTACGCGTCGATCCTGGGCACCATCCAGGCGCGTGGCTACGTGTACAAGAAGGGCAACGCGCTGGTGCCGGCCTGGCTGGCGTTCGCCGTCGTCCGGCTGCTGGAGGAGCACTTCACCCGGCTGGTCGACTACGCGTTCACGGCCTCGATGGAAGACGTGCTGGACGACGTCGCCGCCGGGAACCTCGAGCGCGAAGGTGTGCTCGGCCGGTTCTACTTCGGTGACGACGGGATCGAAGGCCTGCAGTCGATGGTCAGCGATCTGGGCGACATCGATGCCAGGGAGATGTCGACCTTCCCGGTCGGCCCGCCGGACAGCGGGATCGTCGTCCGCGTCGGCCGGTACGGGCCGTACGTCGAGGGTCCGGACGAGACCCGGGCGAACGTGCCCGAGGACCTGCCGCCGGACGAGTTGACGGTCGAGCGGGCCAAGGAGCTGCTGAGCCAGCCGTCGGGTGTCGAGCTGGAACTCGGTAACGCGCCGGACACCGGACTCAAGGTGGTCGCGAAGGCGGGTCGCTACGGGCCGTACGTGACCGAGGTGCTGCCCGAGGACGCGCCGAAGAGCGCCAAGCCGCGGACCGGCTCGCTGCTGTCGACGATGGCACTGGACACGGTCACGCTCGACGACGCGATGAAGCTGCTCTCGCTGCCGCGCGTGGTCGGCAAGGACCCGGAGTCCGGGGACGAGATCACCGCGCAGAACGGGCGCTACGGGCCGTACCTGAAGAAGGGCACGGACTCCCGGTCGCTGCAGTCCGAGGAGCAACTCTTCGAGATCACTCTCGAGGAGGCGCTGAAGATCTACTCCGAGCCGAAGCAGCGTGGCCGCCGGGCCGCGGCGCCGCCGCTGAAGGAGCTCGGCGAGGACCCGGAGTCGGGTCAGCCGGTGGTGGTCAAGGAAGGCCGCTTCGGTCCGTACGTGACCGATGGCGAGACCAACGCGACGCTGCGCAAGGACGACTCGGTCGAGACGATCTCGCTGCTGCGCGCCGCCGAGCTGCTGGCCGACAAGCGGGCCCGCGGGCCGGTGAAGAAGACCGCCAAGAAGGCCGCGAAGAAGACGGCCGCGAAGAAGACCGCCACCAAGAAGACGGCGGCCAAGAAGACGACTGCGAAGAAAACCGCGGCCAAGAAGACGACCGCCAAGAAGACCGCCAAGAAGGCCTAATGCCCGGTACTGCGAAGGGCCCGGCCGAGGTCACCGCGCAACGCCTCCGCGAACGAGGCGAGCGAGTGACTCCGGCCAGGCTCGCCGTGGTCGAAGTACTGGCCGCGACCGACGAACACCTGAGCGCGGAACAGATCGGCGAACGAGCCGAGCAGTTGCGGCCGGGAATCCACCGGGCGACGGTCTATCGGGCCCTGGACGCACTGGGCGAGTTCGGCCTGGTGACGCACGTCCACCTCGGCCGCGCCGGTACGACGTACCACCTGGCGGGTGAACTCGCCCCGCGTCATCTCCACCTTCGCTGCAGCGACTGCGGCACGGTGCTCGACGTGGCCGGCGACATCCTCGACCCGGTCCGCCGCAAGCTCCAGCGCGAGTTGGACTTCCATCTCGCGCCGGAGCAGGTCGCTCTGGTCGGCCTCTGCAAGGACTGCAGCAGCTCGAGCTAGCCGGCTGGGCGCTGGGCCACGAGGATCAGCGACGGTACGCCGGCGACGCTCTCAGTGAGCGTGATTTCGGCGACTGACGTCAGACCCGCTTTGGTGAGCATCGGCCAGAGATCGTCCGGCTGCCAGAGGTGAGTGGTCCAAGAGACTGGGACCGCGCCGTACGCCTCGGTGCGTTCGATGTCGTGGTCACCCATGTGCATGCCGATGATGACGTGGCCGCCGGGGACCAGGGCTCGGGCGAAGGTCTCGAAGACCTGCGGAAGGATGTGGCGCGGCAGGTTGAAGAGCGACCACCAGCCGAGGATTCCGCCGTACGACGCGTCCGGCAGGTTCAGCTCGGTGGCCGAGGCGACGTCGAACTTCAGATCCGGGTAGAGCCGCCGGGCGTGCTCGACCATGCGGGGTGAGAGGTCGACGCCGGAGACGTCCAGACCGCGCTCGGCCAGGTATCCGGTGACGGCTCCAGGACCGCAGCCGACGTCCAGGACCGGGCCGAGACCCTGTACTGCGGCCGCGAACCCGTCGACCGCGGCCCGCAGCCAGGGGTACTTCCTGATGTCGCCGACGTTCATCTCCACGTAGTTGTCGGCGACGCGGTCGTAGGAGCTGCGGACCAGGTCGAGATCGGCGGGTTGCTCAGTAGGAGAGGCGCTCATGGGCCGCGATGGTAGGCGTTCCTGGCCAGCACCGCGAGGAAGGCGAGGTTCGTGATGTTGTCCATATCTGTTCATCGGTGTGGAATTGTGAACAGATCGGTCGTAGGGTCGATGCCTGTGACCTACGACCACAGTTATGTCGAAGACTTCGCCTCCGGCGCCGGTGTGCTGTCCCCGCGGGCCTGGCTCGACGATGATGCCGCCCGGGTGCCGCTGAGTGGGGAGTGGAGTTTCCGGCTCTCACCCAGCCTGGCCGAGGCGCCGGGCGACCTGAAGGACCCCGACGTGTCCGGCTGGGACACGATCGTGGTGCCTGGTCACTGGCAGCTGAGCGGGTACGGCGCACCGGCGTACACGAACATCGACTACCCGTTCCCGGTGGATCCGCCGCACGTGCCGACGGCCAATCCGACCGGTGACTACGTGCGGACCGTGACCGTGCCGGCCGACTGGGACGGGCGCCGGGTGATCCTCCGGTTCGAGGGCGTCGACTCGCGCTTCGCGGTGTTCGTCAACGGTGAGCCGATCGGCTGGTCGTCGGGTTCCCGGCTGCCGACCGAGTTCGACCTCACCGAACTGGTTGCCCCGGGCAATGAGGTGAAGATCGCCGTCCGGGTGCACCAGTGGTCGGCCGGCAGCTATGTCGAGGACCAGGACATGTGGTGGCTGTCCGGCATCTTCCGTGAGGTCAACCTGCTCGGCCTCAACCCGCAGGCGCCGACAGACGTGTTCGTGCACGCGACGTACGCCGACGGCTCCGGCACGCTGAAGGTCGACTCGGACGTCCCGGGCACCGTCGTCGTCGAGGAGCTGGGCCTGGAGTTCCCGACCGGTTTCGAGACGCCCGTCCCGAGTGTCGAGCCGTGGAGCGCCGAGAGCCCGCGCCTCTACGACGCCGTACTGCGAACCGCCGGCGGCGACGTCCGCCTCAAGATCGGGTTCCGCACGATCGCGATCGTGGACGGCGTACTGACCGTCAACGGCAACCGGGTGCTCTTCAGTGGCGTCAACCGGCACGAGTTCCACCCCGATCGAGGGCGGGCGCTGACCGAGCAGGACATGCTCGACGACGTACTGATCATGAAACGGGCCGGGATCAACGCGGTCCGCACCAGCCACTACCCACCGCACCCGCACTTCCTCGACCTGTGCGACCAGTACGGCCTGTACGTCGTGGACGAGTGCGACCTGGAGACGCACGGCTTCGGGTACGAGCCGCAGCCGCCGAAACTGCCGAACCCGGTGATGGACCCGCGCTGGGAGGCCGACCTGGTCGAGCGGATGCGCCGGATGGTCGAGCGGGACAAGAACCACCCGAGCATCGTGCTCTGGTCGCTCGGCAACGAGTGCGGGATGGGCGACAACCTGAAGTCGATGTATGCCTTCACCCACGACCGCGACCCGTCCCGGCCGGTGCACTACGAGCGGGACACGCACGCGGAGTTCGTGGACGTGTACTCGCAGATGTACACCTCGCTGGAGAAGGTCACCGAGATCGGCGAGGACCCCACGTCGTACCGGGGACTGCCGTTCATCCTGTGCGAGTACGGGCACGCGATGGGCAACGGGCCGGGCGGGCTGTCCGACTATCGCGCGCTGTTCGAGAAGTACCCGCGCTGCCAGGGCGGGTTCATCTGGGAGTTCATCGACCACGGGCTGCGGACCACGGTCGACGGCCAGGAGATCTACGCGTACGGCGGTGACTTCGGCGAGGAGATCCACGACGGCAACTTCGTCTGCGACGGGCTGCTGTTCCCGGACCGGACGCCGTCGCCGGGCATGCACGAGTACGTGAAGGTGATCGAGCCGCTGGTGATCGGTGGCGATTCGAGCGGCATCACGATCACCAACCGGTACGAGGTGCTCGACACGAGCCACCTCACCTTCCGGATCGTCACCGAGGTCGGCGGCGAGCGGGTGAACAGCGGGACGCTGACGGTGCCCACGATCGCTCCTGGCGAGACCGTCACGGTGGAACTCCCTCCGGTCGACGTCCAGCCCGAGACCTGGGTGACTGTCACCGCAGAACTCACAGAAGCCACCCCCTGGGCCAAGGCCGGCCACCGAGTGGCGTGGGGCCAAGTACGCCTAGACCACCCGACTGGCGCCCGCCACATCGCTGGGACAGCCGCCCCGGCCTCGTCGGCTAGCGCAAGCGCAGCCGAGGCGCGGCATGCGAGGAGTGATGCTGGGGAGGATGTCAGCGCGGGAGTTGCCGGCATTGACGTTGAGTCGTTGGGGGTTCGGAATCTTCGGTTGGATGTGTGGCGGGCTCCGATTGATAACGACGTGATTCCCGGGGTATCTACGGCTTGGATTGAGGCTGGGCTCCACCGGGTCCAGCACCGGGTGGTGTCGGCTGGGCTGGTCGACGGAGCCTGGGAGGTGGTCACCCGTACTGCGCCGCCCGCGCTCCAGTGGGGTCTGGTCGCCACCTGGCGCTGGACTCATGCGCAGGACGGTTCCGTAGTACTGGATCTGTCGGTGGAGCCTGACGGGCAGTACCCGGCTGCACTGCCGCGGCTCGGCATCACGTTCGAGCTGCCGAAGGTCAGCCAGATCGAGTGGTTCGGCACCGGTCCGGGTGAGGCGTACGTCGACACCCGCGCGGCTGCTGCGGTGGGTAAGTACTCCGCCACGGTCGAGCAGCTGCAGACGCCGTACGTGCGTCCGCAGGAGAACGGTCATCGCATCGACACCCGCTGGGCCCAGCTGGACTCACTGCGGGTCGAGGCCGCGCCTGACCTCTTCGGCCTGACCGTCCGCGACTGGACAACAGCCGACCTGGCCAACGCGAAGCACGCCCCGGACCTGGTCGCAGGCGACACCACCTACGTCACCCTCGACCTGGCCCAAGCAGGCATCGGCTCCAACTCCTGCGGCCCGGTCCTTCCCACCCAGTACCAACTGAAGACGGCTCCGGCCTCGCTCTCGGTCAAGTTCAGTAGGTGACAGTTCGACCCATACCGGCCTAGACCTGTGACCCTCGGCGGCGGTTACCTGGTGCTCCTCTACCCGCTCGTCCTGGGCACCGGAAACGCCTCTTCAGCGGCGACAGCCACGACTACTGCCTGTCGTTGTGCACGCAAGTACGAAGCTGTCGGCTCGCCCGACTAGGCTTCCGGATGTGCCGGAGGTGTATGACCCGCTGACTGATCCTGCACCGGCGCACGACCTGCGCGCGGTGTTGCGGATCCGGGCGTTCCGGCGCCTCTGGATCGCCTTCGGGCTGTCCAGCCTCGGTGACTGGATCGGGTTGCTGGCGCTGACCGCGATGGCGAAGGCGTTCGCCGGGGACGACTACCAGGCGGCCAACTTCGCCATCGGCGGGGTGCTGTTCCTGCGGGTCCTGCCCGCGCTGGTGATGGGGCCGGTCGCGGGCTGGATCGCGGACCGGCTGGACCGGCGCTGGACGATGATCCTCGGCGACCTGATCCGGGCCGCGTTCTTCGTCAGCATCCCGATCGTCGGCACCCTGACCTGGGTGCTGGTGGCCACCGTGCTGATCGAGATCGTCAGCCTCGTCTGGGGGCCCGCCAAGGACGCCAGCGTGCCGAACCTGGTTCCCCGGCACCGGCTGGAGGCCGCCAACCAGATCAGCCTGATCACGACGTACGGGTCGGCGTTGCCGGCCGCCGCGATCTTCACCGCGATCACGCTCGTCACCCGCGGCCTCGGCGACTTCTCGATCGATCTGGCCGTCTACGTCAACGCCGCGACCTTCGTCATCTCCGCGCTGGCCATCGTGTCGGTCGCGGAGATCGGCCGGGCAGGCGGCCACGAGCACGAGGAACACCCGACACTGTGGCGCACGATGGTCGAGGGCTGGTCTTACGTCACCGGTACGCCGGTGGTGCGCGGACTCGTCGTCGGTATCTCGGGCGCCTTCGCGGCCGGTGCGGTCGTGATCGGCCTCGGCCGCACGTACGTCGAGGACCTGGACGCGGGCGACCCGGGCTACGGCGTGCTGTTCGGGGCGGTCTTCGGCGGTCTGGCCCTGGGCATGGGGTTCGCGCCCCGGCTGTTCTCCGGCCTGTCGCGGCGGAGGCTGTTCTCTGCCGGGCTGGTTGGCTCGGGGATCGGGCTGGCCGGGCTCGCGCTGATCCAGCAGATCGAGATCGCCACGATGATCGCGGTCGTGCTGGGTTTCTGCGCCGGCGCCTCGTGGGTCTCGGGGTACACGCTGCTCGGGCTGGAGGTGCCGGACAACGTGCGCGGGCGGACCTTCGCGTTCGTCCAGTCGGCGGTCCGGACCGTGCTGGCCGTGACGCTCGCGATCGCGCCGTTCATCGCGGGCGCGATCGGCCGGCGCACGGTGTCGGTCGGCGACCGCTCGGTCAGCTACAACGGTGCCGCGATGACGATGCTGATCGCCGCTGCACTGGCCGGCGTGATCGGTCTGGTCGCGTGGCGGCAGATGGACGACCGTCCCGGCGTACCGTTCTGGCGGGATCTGCGCCGCAGCTTCGGCAAGACGCCCGGGGTGTACCCGACGACCGGCTTCTTCATCGCGCTCGAGGGCGGCGAGGGCGCGGGCAAGTCGACGCAGGCGGCGCTGCTGGTCGAGTGGCTGACCGAGCAGGGCCACGAAGTCCTGCTCACTCGCGAGCCGGGCGCCACACCCCTCGGCAAGACGCTGCGCCAGATCGTGCTCGACCCCGCGACCGGCGACATCTCGCACCGTGCCGAGGCACTCCTGTACGCCGCCGACAAGGCCGAACACGTCGACTCGGTGATCAAACCCGCGCTGAAGTCGGGCACCGTCGTCATCACCGACCGGTACGTCGACTCCGCGCTCGCGTACCAGGGCTCCGGGCGCGACCTGGACCTCGCCGACGTCGAACGCGTGAACCGCTGGGCCACCGACGACCTGCGCCCCAACCTGACCATCCTGCTGGACCTGCCGCCCAAGAGCGGGCTCGGCCGGTTCGAGGAGCGGGACCGGATCGAGGCGCAGTCGGCGGACTTCCACGAGCGCGTCCGCAAGGCGTTCCTCGAGCTCGCGGCCGCCGAGCCGCAGCACTACCTCGTCCTCGACGCGACCCAGGACCGGGCCCAGTTGGCCGAGCAGATCCGGTCGCGCTTGCTCCCGATGTTGCCGAAGGTAGGGCCATGACCGTTTGGGATGACCTGGTCGGGCAGGAGCCCGCGGTCGCCGTACTGCGTAAGGCCGTTGCCGGGGCGTCGGCGCGGTTGCGTGGCGAGAGTGGTGCGGCGACGGCCGGGATGACGCACGCCTGGCTGATCACCGGCCCGCCTGGGTCTGGCCGGTCCAACGCCGGCCGGGCCTTCGCCGCGGCCCTGCAATGCCTGACCGACGGCTGCGGCGAGTGCGCCGTCTGCCGTACTGCGCTCAACGGCGCGCACCCCGACGTCTCGCTGATCCGTACCGAGTTGCTGTCGATCCGCGTCAGCGAGATCCGCGAACTGGTTCGCCGGGCTGCGATGAGTCCGACCCAGGGGCGCTGGCAGGTGATGGTGGTCGAGGACGCGGACCGGCTGACCGAGCAGGCCGCCGACGCGTTGCTGAAGAGCATCGAGGAGCCCGCGGCCCGGACGGTCTGGGTGCTGTGCGCTCCGACCGTCGAGGACGTCGTACCGACGATCCGTTCCCGCTGCCGCCTGCTCGTACTGCGCACCCCGCCGGTGGCCGCGGTCGCGGAGATGCTGACCCGGCAGTCCGGGATCGAGCCCGAGCTGTCCGGTTTCGCGGCGCGGGCGGCGCAGGGGCACATCGGTCGTGCCAAGGCGTTGGCTCGCGACGCCGAGGTGCGGAGCCGGCGGACCCGGGTGCTGGAGGTTCCTTTCGAGCTGCACGACATCGGTGCCTGCCTGAAGGCGGCGCAGCGACTCGTCGACGCGGCGAAGGAAGAGGCCAAGGCCAGTGCGGCGAAGGTCGACGAGAAGGAACGAGCCGAGCTCGAGCAGGCGCTCGGTGTCGGCACCAAGGGCGCCCGGCCCCGCGAGGCGGGGGCCGCGCTGAAAGAGCTCGAGGACCAGCAGAAGGCGCGCGCCAAACGCTGGGAACGCGACGTCCTCGACCGGTCCCTGGTCGACCTGATGGCCTTGTACCGCGACGTTCTGGTCCTCCAGACCGGCGCCGGCGCGGAGCTGATCAACGCCGAGCTGAGCCAGGACATCCAGCGCCTGGCAGGCCGGACCACCCCCGAGCAGACGATCCGGCGGATCGACGCGCTGACCGGCTGCCGCGAGGCGATCGAAGGCAATGTCGCACCGCTGCTGGCGCTCGAGGCGATGACGATCGCGCTGTTCGAGGGCTGAGATGTAACGAAGGCGGAGGCGCCGCCGATGAGTGGGTGGGCGAGGGTTCGACCCCGCCAGGCGTGACCCTTCCGAAGGATGCTTCTTGACCCAGCCGCCGCCGATCCAGCCTGCCCGGGCTCCGCTCCCGTCGGCGGAGTCCTGGTTGACCGGCGTACCGATCCCCGCGCAGCGCCGGCTGGACCGTTGGGCCGTGGCGGCCTTCGCGACCAGCCTGCCCGGGCTGGTGCCGATCGCCGCGGTGCTCGGGCTGATCGCGCTGTCGCGAATCCGCCGGACGGCGGCCCGCGGCCGGGGACTGGCGGTCGGCGCGCTGGTGATCAGCCTGTGCTGGCTGATCGCGATCGGTGTCGCCGCCGTGCTCAACCTGGACGGCGAACGGCGCGCGGGCATCGGCCGCACCACGACGATCTCGCAGGTCCGGGTCGCGCAGTGCTTCGACGCCGACCTGGAGGTGGACACGCTGCGCCAGGTGAAGATCGCGGACTGTGCCGCAGCGCACTCGGGTGAGGCGTACGCCAAGGTCCGTGCGATGCTGACCGGGCTGTCGGCGGACCAGAAGGGCGTGGTCGCGACCCAGCAGTGCGCGACCGCCTTCGAGGCGTTCATCGGCAAGCCGTACGAGCGGTCGGAACTGGACATGTACTACGTCGTGCTGGAGGATCAAGCGGTTGCTGATGGCAACGTCTTGTGCATGGTCGGGAAACCCGGCGAGCAGCTGACCGGGTCCATGCGCGGATCCCAGCGTTAGGGGAGGGCTGTGAGTTATCCGCAAGGGCCGCCGGATCCCAACCGGCCGCAGGACACGCCACGCGCGTTCCCGACATACGGGCGTCCGCCGGAGCCGGTGAATCCGCCGCCGTACGGCTGGCAGCCACCTGGGCAGCAGCCGCAGTACGGGCAGCAGTATCCGCCGCCGTACGGGTATGGCTATGGATACGGCTATCCGGGCACGCCGATGGTCAAGACGAACGGTCTGGCGACCGCGGCGCTGGTCTGCGGGCTGGGCGGGCTCGTGATCGGGCTCAGCGCGCCGGTCGGGGTCGGGCTGGGGATCGCGGCGCTGGTGCAGATCAAGCGGCGGGGTGAGGCCGGCAAAGGACAGGCCATTGCCGGGATCATCGTCGGCGGCCTGGTCACCGCCTTCGGCGTCGCGCTGATCGCGATCGCGATCATCGTCGGCGGTCTCGACGACTCCGACAGTGCCTCGGGTTCCAGCACCTCGGTCGACTCGCTGGCGGTCGGGGAGTGCTTCGACGACGGTTGGGGAGAGGACAAGGTCTACCGCCGGAGCTGTACCGAGGCGCACGACGGGGAGATCGTCTCCAACGTCACCCTGGAGGCCGGTCCCTACCCGGGCGACAGCCAGGTGGACAAGCTGTCGCACGCCCGCTGCGACGCCGAGTTCGGCAAGTACGTCGGCACCACCGTGGACAAGTCGGAGCTCCGATCCGACTACTGGTACCCGGACAAGGAGTACTGGGACAGCGGCGACCGCCTGGTCGTCTGTGCCGCCTACGGGCCGGACGACCAGGCCCTGACCAGGACAGTCAAAGACAGCAAACGCTGAGAGGCACGTAGTCTGGGCGCCGTGGGCATGGTGATGGCGGTGTCGTTCGAGCGGTACGGACGGCTGTACTACCTGGACCCCGGCCCGCACAGACCGCGGGTCGGGGACAAAGTGCTGGTCCCGACCGACGACGGCCCCGAGGTCGCCGAGTGCGTCTGGGCGCCGCAGTACGTGACCGAGGAGATCGGTGGGCTGCCGCTGTGTGCGGGCGTCGCGACCCCGGCCGACCTGGAGCGCGACGAGCAGAATCGGCAGCGCCGGGCCGACGCGCGGCTGACCGCCAAGCGGCTGATCCGCGAGCACGGGCTGCCGATGAAGGTGGTCGGCATCGACTTCGTCGACCGCCGCCCGGAGGTCGACCAGCTGGTCATCGTGTACTTCTCCGCGCCGCACCGGGTGGACTTCCGCGAACTGGTCCGCGACCTGGCCCGCGGGCTGCGAGCCCGGATCGAGCTGCGTCAGGTGGGCGCCCGCGACGAGGCACGGCTGCAGGGCGGGATCGGGCCGTGTGGGCGCGACCTGTGTTGTGCGACCTTCCTGAAGGACTTCGAGCCGGTCAGCGTGCGGATGGCGAAGGACCAGGACCTGCCGCTCAACCCGCTGAAGATCTCCGGGGCGTGCGGGCGGCTGATGTGCTGCCTGAAGTACGAGCACCCGCTCTACCAGGAGTTCAACGCCAAAGCACCAGCCACCGGTACGCCGGTCGAAACCCCCGCGGGTGACGGCGTGGTGGTCGGGCACAACGTCCCCAGCGACACGGTGGTGGTCCGCCTGGCCGCCTCAGGCCGCCGCTGCGCCTGCAGCCGAGCAGACGTCTGCTCCCCTCGCCAGCAGTACGAGGCGTCTCCCACCACCACCCCGGACGCCCCACCCGTCCTCCCACCCGAACCGCCGGAGCCCAGCCCGGAACCGGCGGCGGAGGACGCTCCGCGGAAGCGCAAACCGCGTCGGCGCCGTCGGCTGACCCACAACGACGGCGAGACTGACACCGCAGTACAGGATGGGTCGGACGAGGGTACGGGAGACAGCTCGCTGTGATGATGCGCAGGATGACCGTGGTGGTGGTGGGCCTGGCACTCATGGTGAGTGCGTGTGGCGTGGCGAGCCGGGCTCAGGATGCTGACGGGCCGGCTGGGACTCAGTCCAGTACTGCGCCCAAGGGGCCGGCCGGGCCAGTGCCGGCGGGGCTGGAGAAGTTCTACCAGCAGCAGCCGAACTGGCAGCGGTGTGGTTCGGGCAACCAGTGCGCCATCATCAACGTGCCACTCGACTACAGCAAGCCCGACGGCAAGACGATCGAGCTGCGCGCCCGCAAGGTTCCCGCGCGCGACCGGACCGGCAAGATCGGCACACTGTTCATCAACCCAGGCGGTCCGGGCGCTTCCGGCCAGGAGTTCGCGGCAGCCGCCGGCTTCGTGCTCGGCGCGCCGCTGCTGCGCAAGTTCGACGTGGTCGGCTGGGACCCGCGCGGAGTGGGTGACTCGACCCCGGTCCGCTGCCTCGACACCGAGCAGCTGGACAAGTTCATCGCCGCCGACGGAAGCCCGGACGATGACGCCGAGATCGACGCGCTGAACACCGAGGCCAAGGCGCTGGCCGACGGGTGCCAGCAGCGCTCCGGCGACCTCCTGCCACACGTCTCCACCAAGAACGCCGCCCGCGACATCGACGTACTGCGCGGCATCGTCGGCGACTCCGAGCTCTACTACCTCGGCATGTCCTACGGCACCCTGCTGGGCGCGACCTATGCCGAGCTGTTCCCGAAGAACGTCGGCCGGCTCGTCCTCGACGGTGCGGTCGACCCGTCGAAGACGTCCGAGGAGAACAACATCGCCCAGGCGAAGGGCTTCGACACCGCGCTGGAGGCCTTCGCCGAGGACTGCGCGCAGCGGTCGTGCCGGCTGGGCAGCTCGAAGGCGGAGGTGCTCGCGAAGGTCGACCAGCTGATCACCAGCAGCGACGCGACCCCGCTTCCCGGTGACGGCAAGCGTGAGGTGACGCAGGCACTGGTCGTCCTGGGCGTGATCTTCCCGCTGTACGTGAAGGACTACTGGCCGCGGCTCGAGGACGCGGTGGTGGACGGGATCGCCGGCAAGGGCGGCCGGCTGCTCGCCCTCGCCGACGAGTACACCGACCGCTCGCCGCGCGGCTACGGCAACAACCAGAACGAGGTGATCTACGCGGTCAACTGCCTCGACCGCCCGGACATCGCCTCGGTCGCCGAGGCGAAGGCCGACGAGCCGAAGTTCAAGGCCCAGTCGCCGCGGTTCGGCGCGTTCCTGCTCTGGGGCTCGCTGCCGTGCGCGAACTGGCCGGTGAAGGCCACCGACAAGCCGCACACGATCAAGGCGACCGGTGCCAAGCCGATCGTCGTCGTCGGCACCACCCGCGACCCGGCCACGCCGTACGACTGGGCGGTCGGACTCGCCGGGCAACTCGACAGCGGCGTCCTGATCACCCGTGACGGTGACGGTCACACCGGCTACAACGAAGGCAACCAGTGCGTCGACGACGCCATCGAGACCTATCTCCTCAAGGGCACGCCGCCGGCCGGCGACATCAAGTGCTGACCGTCAGCTAGTTCGGGCGGGTGTCGCCGGCGCCGGAGATCTGCAGGGTCTCGGTGGCGCGCTGCAGGACGGCGCGGAGGCCGGCCTCGTCCTGCGGGCGGCCGCCGACGGTGATCTCGGCCACCGTGCCCTCGCCGTCGGCGGTGGGGCGGAACGTGGACAGCCCCATCCGCGGGCCACGGGTCTCGTCCTCGTAGGTGTAGATCAGCGTGCCGCCGTCGCGGCTGATGACCTTGAGGTCCTTCTCGTCGATGCTCCGCTCGCGGGCGGCGACCAGATCGGCCGGCGACTCGTCGCTGCCGCGGACGTCGAAACGCACCTGCCACACGCCGGTGGGATCGACGTACTTCGGTCTGGTGCCGGTCTGCGTGCTCTTCCAGCCGACTGGCACGTCCGCGGTCGCGGGCGCCTTGTCGTCGCCGAACGCCTCGGAGGCGAACTGCAACGAGTCGGCCTGCAGACCGTCGCCCTTGCTCGGCGTCTGGACGGGTTGACTGTTCACCACCTGGCTCGATGGAGTGCCGCCGCCGGAGAAGTTGCCGTTGATGGCCAGGACGGTGCCGAAGACGGCCACCCCCACGGTCATCCCCGCAAGTGTCGCCAGCAGCGCCTGGTGCCTGGGCGTGAGCATCCCGACCTCACTTCCGCGTCTAGTCGCCTGTTGATTATCAGGTACGAAGGGGGCGTCGGCGAAACCGCGTAACCTTGCCGCCTGTGGAGATGGACGAAGCACTGCGCTCGTACGACGCCGGCGAGGCCGGCCGGGCGGAACTCAAACTGCTGGTGAAGGAGTTGCTGAAGCTCCTTGTCGCCAAGGCGCCGGGCCATGCGGTGGAGGTCCGCGTCCCGCCGTACGGAGCGGTGCAGTGCATCGAGGGGCCGAGGCACACCCGCGGTACGCCGGGTGCGGTGATCGAGATGCCGGCCGAGCTGTGGATCGACCTGGCGCTCGGCCGCACCACCTGGGCGGAGGCGCGGCAGACGGGCAAGGTCCGCGCGTCGGGTGAACGCACGGACCTCACCAACCTGCTGCCGCTCAGTACAGGGTTCTGACCACGGTACGGCCGTGGATCAGGAGGAGCTTGCCGTCGTTGCGAAGGTGGAGGACGGTGCCGGACCTGCGGGTGGGGACGGTCCACACCGTGTCCCAGGTCTGCGCGACACCGAAGGTGCCGTCCGTGGTCAGGAAGGCCCACGAGCCGGCGTACGGCTTGTAGGGCGCGGACCACAGCCTGGTCTTGTTGTCCTTCATCAGCTCCAGTGCACCGCTCGCGCGCATCTGCAGCGAGTAGGCCCGGTTGGCGGAGAACAGCACGACCGGCGCCCACCCGCCCGGAGCCGGAGCGTAGATCCGGTTGCCCGGGTACATGGTGCCGATGATCATCTTGTAGTTCCAGATGGACCGGCCGCGCCCGTTGTAGATCGTCAGCAGCCCGTCCGTCGGCAGCACGAGCTTGGCGTTCGGGCTCGCGGACGCGCCACCGATCCAGTACGTCGTCCGGCCGTGGACGAGCCTGAAGCTGCCGTCCGTCCCCATCACCATGACGGAACCAGCGCGGGCGGTACCGGTTTCCCAGACCTTGCCGCTTCCTGTCCGGACCAACTCCAGATTGCCGGTAGGGCGCATCACCAGGGTCCACTGGCGATCCGTGGAACGGATGTACTGGCCGGATGCCAACCGCTGGCCGGGCAGCAGGGTGTTGGAGATCGCGGCGGTCTGGGCAACGGATTCGGTCACAGTCGTGGCGGCCTGAGCCGGTGCGGTCAGCGCGGCGCCGGTGGCGATAGCGGCCAGGCCGGTGGCGACGGCGGCAAGTGAGCGGAGCTTGCTCTTGAACATGCGGGTGTGACCTCCTTGAAGTCAGCGGCCGGTGGTGCCGGTGGCCCAGATGGGCGTGCGGCCGTGGATGATGACCAGGTTGCCGTCGTTCTGCATCACCAGGACGGCGCCCCGGCGGGTCGTCTTGCTGTGCCACAGCGGCTTCTTGGCGGCGCTGTAGACGACGAAGTTGCCATCGGTCTGCATTACGGCGAAGGCACCCTTGCTGATCGTCCTGGTGCTCCACAGCGGCTTGTTGCCCCGCACGAGCACCAGGTTGCCGTCGGTCTGCATCTGAAGGCGGTAGACCCGGTTGTACGAGTAGAGCGCCTGGCCAGCCTTCAGCGCCCGGCCGCCGTACAGCGAGCTGATCACCATGTTGCGGTGCCAGACAGGCTTCTTGCGGACGTTGTAGATGACCAGGTTCGAGTCGTTCTGGACGGCGAGGAAGGCGTTGGTGCTGCCGTGCGTGCCGCTGGACCAGACCGGCGTCCGGCCGGAGATGACCACCAGGTTGCCGTCGCGCTGCATGACCAGCGACGACGCCTTGCGGTTCGTCTGCGTGCTCCACAGTGCCGTCCGGCCCTTGTAGAGCACCGCGTTGCCGTCGGTCTGCATGATGAGCGTGTAGACGCCGTTCTGCGAGCGGCGGTACTGGCCGGCCTTCAGGTACTGCCCCGGCAGCAGCACGCTCGAGACCGCGGCCGTCTGAGTCTGCGTAGTCTGCGTACCGGCCTGGGCGGCGGTGGGGGCGAGCAGCGCCGTACTGGCGGCCGCGGCACCTGCCGCGAGGAGGGCGATCGCCCGGGTACGGACCTTCGAGCTCGAGATCATGCTGGTTCTCCGTCTGTCTGTTCGGTGGTCGTGCTGATTGACGCGGTGGACGGCGGGCCGGTTCCGGTCCAGTCCAGGTGCAGTGGCAGACAGTAGAGGGAAAACCGGTTCATCCGGGGTCACTTCGACTGACACCATGGGCCGGTGGCAACAAGTCTGCGGACCCGGCTGGCCCGGCTGAAGATCGATCTGACGCCGTGGCGGGGATCGCGCGACTTCCGGATCCTGGTGGTCTCCGGCTCGGTGTTCTTCCTCGGCGGCATGGTCGGTTACGTTGCGTTGCCGTTCCAGCTCTACCAGCTGACCGGTTCCAACTTCGCGGTCGGCGCGATGGGCCTGGTGACGATCGTCCCGCTGGTTGTCTTCGGCCTGTACGGCGGTGCGCTGGCCGATCACGTCGACCGCCGCAAGATGCTGATCGCGACCGGCGTCGCCCAGGCGCTGATCTGCGCGGTGATGCTGAGCAACTCGCTGCTGGCCAACCCGCAGGTCTGGCTGATCTACGTCTGCGGTGGTCTCAACGCGATCGCCACCTCGCTGCAGCGGCCGAGCCGGGAGGCGTTGTTCCCGCGGGTGGTGAAGCACGAGGAGATGGCCGCGGCGGTGGCGCTGACCTCGCTGACCATGCAGATCGGCCAACTCGCCGGGCCGGCGCTCGGCGGCGTACTGGTCGGCACGGCCGGGGTGACCTGGGCGTTCGCGATCGAGCTGGTCGGTCTCGTCATCGCGACCGCCCTGTACGCCGGGCTCGGTTCGTACAGGACGAGTGAGCACAGCAAGCCGCCCAGCCTGCGAGGGATCGGCGAGGGCATCGTCTACGCCTACCGCCGCAAGGACCTGCTGGCGACCTACCTGGTCGACATGGTCGGGATGTTCATGGCCATGCCGATCGTGCTGTTCCCGGCGTTCGCCACGGACATCCTCAAGGAACCCAAGCTGCTCGGCCTGCTCTACAGCGCCGAGGCGATCGGCGCGATGTGTGCCAGCCTGACCAGCGGCTGGGCCAAACGCGTCCACCACCAGGGCCGGGCGGTGGTGCTGGCGACGATCGTCTGGGGAGCGTCGGTCGGCATCGCCGGGCTGGCGCCGAACATCTGGTTCGCGATCGGCTTCTTCGCGATCGCCGGCGGCGCCGACATGGTGTCGGTGCTGTTCCGGTCGGTGATCTGGAACCAGACCATCCCGGACGAGATGCGCGGCCGGCTGGCCGGGATCGAGATGCTCGGCTACTCCCTCGGCCCGCTCGGCGGCCAGGCCCGCTCCGGCCTGGTCGCGGACCTGACCAGCGTCCGGTTCGCGATCGTCAGCGGTGGAGCGCTCTGCGTCGTGGGTGTCGTCGGTACGGCGGCCTGGCTGCGCGAGTTCTGGCGGTACGACGCCCGGACCGACGAGCACGCCGTGCGCGAACGTGATCTCCGGACGGGGGTGGGTACAGGCGGGTCGGGGGACTCGTCGACCTGAGGAGAGCCTTGTGAGCAGCATTGCCGAACTGCTGGTGGAGTCGCTGGCCGAGCACGGCGTCCGCTCCGTCTGGGGAGTCGTCGGTGACGCGCTCAACCCGGTCACCGACGCGATCCGGCGCGAGGACCGGATCGAGTGGATCGGCGTACGGCACGAGGAGGCTGGTGCCTTCGCTGCCGGCGCCCAGGCGGCCATCAGCGGGCGGCTGGGCGTCTGCATGGGGACAGTCGGCCCGGGAGCCATCCACCTGCTCAACGGCCTGTACGACGCCGCCAAGTCGCGGGTGCCCGTCCTTGCGATCTGCGGTCAGGTGCCGCGCGAGGAGATCGGCAGCGACTACTTCCAGGAGGTCAACAACGATGTGCTGTTCTCGGACGTCGCCGTGTTCAGCGCGACCGTGTCGACTCCGGAGCAGGCGCCCGGCCTGATCGAGCAGGCGGTCAACACGGCGCTTGCCGAGCGCGGCGTCGCAGTACTGTCGATCCCTGGTGACGTCGGCGGCCTCGAAGTACCGAAGGACACGCCAGTACCGCGGTTCCTGGAGCCTGCCTCGAACACTGTGCCGGACGCTGCGGAGCTCCAGAAGGTCGCGGCTGTGCTCAACGCTGCTGACAAGGTGACGCTGCTGGTCGGTATCGGGGCGCGGGAGGCGCTGACGGAGGTGCAGCAGCTCGCCAGCACGCTGGCAGCGCCCACGGTGCTCACACTGAAGGCAAAGGAGCGCTTCGAGGAGAACCTGCCGCAGGAGGTCGGCCAGTCCGGGCTGATCGGCAACCACGCGACCAAGGTGGCTTTCGACGGCTGTGACGTGCTGTTCCTGGTCGGGACCGACTTCCCGTACCGCGACTTCCTGCCGACAGGGAAGACCGTCGTACAGCTGGATCTGCGGGGCGACCACATCGGTAGGCGGGTGACGGCCGACCACGGGCTGGTCGGACATGCGCAGCCGACCCTGGCGCAGTTGCTGCCACTCCTGGAGCAGAAGAGCGACACAGGTCACCTGGACAAGGCCAGAGCGTCGTACGCCGCCTGGCGGAAGCGGCAGCAGCAGTTCACCGACCCTGCCTTCGACCGCAAGCCCAAGGGGCTGCTGCGGCGCAAGGTGGACAACCCGGATGCCCGGGTCCGGCCTGAGCTGCTGGCGGCCGCGGTTGACCGGCACGCGGCCGACGACGCGTTGTTCACCACCGACACCGGGATGTCGACGGTGTGGCTGTCGCGGTTCGTCCGGATGCGCGGCGACCGGCGGCTGGTCGGCTCGTACAACCTGGGCTCGATGGCCAACGCGATGCCGCAGGCGCTCGGGATGTCGGCGCTGGACCGCAACCGGCAGGTGGTCGCCTTCTGCGGTGACGGCGGGCTGTCGATGCTGCTGGGCGATCTGATCACCGCGGTGTCCTACGAGCTGCCGGTGAAGCTGGTGGTCTTCAACAACGGCCGGCTCGGCATGGTGAAGCTGGAGATGGAGCAGGTCGGGCTGCCGGAGTACGGGACCGAGCTGGCCAACCCGAACTTCGCGGAGGTCGCCAAGGCGATCGGGCTGACCGGCTTCCGGGTGGAGCAGCCCGGGGAGGTGGAGGGTGCGGTGGAGCAGGCACTCAAGACGCCGGGGCCGGTCCTGATCGACGTACTGACGAATGCCGACGAGATCTCGGTCCCACCGTCGCCGACCGTCCAGCAGACCTGGGGCTTCGCAATCGCCAAGACCAAGGAGTTCGTCGAGAGCCGCGAATAGGGCCAAGAAGTAGGCTCTGTGATCATGCGTACTCGTTCGGTGGTGGCTCTGCTCGGCAGTACTGCGTTGTTGGCCGGTTGTGGCGGCCCTGGTGGCGAGACCGCGCCCAGTGTCCCGCCACTCGTGTCCATCAGCACTACCCCGACTGAGACGCCTACACCGAGCGCGACGCCGAGTACGCCGCCTACCGCCAAGGTGGCGGAAACCCTGTGCGTGCGGATGGACCAGACGCTGGTGCAGACGACACTGGGCGTCCCGGTGGTGCAGATCCAGCTGAAGCCGCCCCCGGCGGAGTTCGGCTTCCCGACGTACGACGTGTGCCAGCTGGGGCTCAGCACGAGCCCAACCGGTCCCGTACTGCGGGTTGGCACGTCTGTCATGCCGGCGACTCCTGCGGACCTTGCCGCGGCCCGCAAGGCGTACGACGCGACCAAGGGCGAGCCGGCCAAGCCGGTGACGGTCGGCCAGGGTGGGTTCGGGACCAGCCGGTTCGTGGTGTTCCTGCTCGACGGGAAGCTCCGCAAGGTCAGCGGGCCGGCCGCGACGCTGGCGAAGTACGTAGTACTGGCCAACGAGGTGGCTCAGCAGGCTGACGGGCTGCCGGAGCCCGGGCCGCTCATCACCCGGCCGGAGTGCGAGCGCGGGACGCCGGCCGCGGCGAAGGTGATGGGCGCGGAGGCGGCCCTCCGGCGCGACGGCCAGACCGACGTGGGCGACATCGTCTGCGGCTGGATCACCAAGACCCGCGTGCTCTACACGACTGCCCGCCGGGTCGCCGATGCGGAAGCCGTCATCGCCCCCACCCGCAAGGCCGCCACCTCCCTCTCGATCCCCTTGGGCGACGAGGGCTACGTAGACACCGCCACCGGTCGCACCCTGATCCGCGTAGGGACCGGCAAGATCGTCGAGCTGGTCCCCCTCCCCGCCGGCACCGCCGACAAGGACGACATGGTCAAGCTCGCGCTCGCCACCTCCTCGCTCTACCGGTAGGTTGGCGGGGCCGTGGTGTTCGGGAAGCCGGTGTGATGCCGGCGCGGCCCTCGCCACTGTGATCGGGATGTACGTGGGTTGTTCCATTTCGGAGACCACTGGTCAGCACTGACTGGGAAGGTCAGACCCGCGAGCGCGGTACCCGTCAGCCAGGAGACCGGCCACAGCGCTGTCACACCGTCCACGAGGTGCTGGAGGCGCGCGTGAAAACGCTGGCTGCTGCTGCGCCAGCGGGTGTTCGCGGCGTACCAGCCGGCCATCGAGCTGGCGCACGCACTGGGCTGCTCAGCCAGGAACCCCGACTTCGTGCTCTCCGGGTTCAACGACGTCTCCAGCGCCACGGGCAGCGACTCGAGCGCAGGTCCAGCCGGAGGTCCAGAAGATCCTGGCCAACCCGGCCTACGCCAATCTCAAAGCGGTCCGGAACAAGCGCGTCGTACCGTGGCTGTTCGCCCATCACTCGGCGGGTGTCCGTGGCGCCAACTCCACCGAACTGATCGCGAAACTGATCCACCCCGACCTGGTCAAGTGACTCGGTCCTGGAGTGGCCGGGCCGCCGGTCTCCTGGCGGCCTGCGGGTTGTTGCTGGCCGTAGTGGTGCTTTCGCTTGTCGCAGGCAACCAGTGGTTCGGCCCGCACGACGTCTACGTCGCAGCGGCGGACTTCACCGGATCGGACAAGGACCGAGTGATCCGCTACTTACGCTTTCCCCGTACTGCGGCAGGCCTGCTGGCCGGCGCGGCACTCGGCCTGGCAGGCGCCGTGATGCAGGGGATCACCAGGAATCCACTGGCTGATCCTGGCATCCTCGGTGTCAACGCGGGCGCCGCACTGGCAGTCGTGGCTGCGATCGGCCTGCTCGGCGTCCAGTCGCTGACCGGCTATGTCTGGTTCGCGATGGGTGGCGCACTGATCGCGACCGTTGTTGTCTACCTCGTCGGCTCGGCCGGTCGCGGTGGCGCCACACCGGTGAAGCTCGCCTTGGCCGGCGCTGCGCTGACCGCGCTGCTCGGATCGATGACCTCGGCAATCACCTTGCTGGATCTGTCCACCCTGAACGAGTTTCGCTTCTGGGTCGCCGGCTCGTTGACCATGGCAACCAGCTCGATCATCGTCCAGGCCCTTCCTTTCATTGCTGTTGGCATTTTCTTGGCACTGCCCCTGGGACGTTCGCTCAACCAGCTGGCGCTCGGCGACGACCTCGCTGTCACGCTGGGAGCCAGAGTCGGCCTGGTCCGCGTCACGGCCGCCCTCGCCGTCGTACTGCTGGCCGGTACTGCGACCGCAATGGCCGGGCCCATCGCCTTCGTCGGACTCGCGGTCCCTCACGTGGCAAGGGCTCTGGCCGGTCCCGACTATCGCTGGATCCTTCCGTGGTCCCTTGTTCTAGCGCCAACCGTTCTGCTGCTGGCTGACATCGTCGGCCGACTGGTCGCCCGGCCCGACGAGCTGCAGGTCGGCATCATCACTGCCCTGATCGGCGCCCCGCTGTTCATCGCCCTCGTCCGCCGCCGCAAGCTGGCCGAGCTGTGAAGACATCGAGCGTCGTGGTCGCCGCGATCGCCTGGGCTGCCACCGCCGTGATCGCGGCGGTCTCGCTCACCCTGGCCGGACGCGTCGCCGGACTGCTGCCCGCCGGCGCCATCGGTGCCCTCCTGGTCGTCGCCTCGGATCTGCTGGCCCGCGAACTCTTCGCTCCCATCGCGCTTCCGGTCGGAGTCGTCACCGCGTTCCTCGGCGCTCCCTATCTGCTATTTCTCCTCACCCGAGCGAACCGAGCAGGCTGAGAATGCTTCGCCGATCGTCGCGACAGCTTCCGTGATCTCCGTCGGGGTGCGGGCGGCGTAGCCGAGCACGAGGCCCGGCGACCGGGGGTCCTGGCAATGCCAGGACAGCGGCTGGGTCTTCACGCCCCGATCGAGTGCGGCGGAGGCCAGGGTGAGATCGCTCAGGTCCGTCTCGTCGAAGGTGATGGTGAGGTGCAGACCAGCGGCCGCTCCGTGAACTGTTGCTGCTGGCAAATGGTTGCCGATGGCCTCGATCATCGCGTCGCGGCGGATCCGGTGCCGACGGCGGACGTAGCGGAGCTGGCGTTCCAGCTCTCCCGACTCCATCAGGTGGGCGAGGACGAGTTGTGGCAGGGCCGCGTTGCCGAGGTCCGCCTGCCGTTTCGCGCCGACCAGCGCCTCCCGGTACTGCGGTGGGGGCAGCATCCACCCGATCCGCAACGCTGGGGCGAGCAACTTCGAGACGCTGCCCATGTAGATCACGTGCTCCGCGAGCATCGCCCGCACCGCAGGCACCGGCGGCCGGTCGTACCGGTGCTCCGCGTCGTAGTCGTCCTCGAGGATCAACCCGCCATCAGTTGCCCACTGCATCAATTCCCGGCGCCGTTCACCGTCCAGTACTACGCCCGTCGGAAACTGATGCGCAGGCGTCACCATCACGGCCGGGGCGCCACTGTCGCGCAGTACGTCGACCCGCAGACCGTCCGCATCGACCGGGATCGGCGGTGTCCGCATTCCCCACAGCTGCAGGTGTTGCCGCGATCCGAGCGAACCGGGATCCTCGACCGCCAGCTCGGTGATGCCTTCCCGGCCCAGCACCTGGGCGGCCAGCCCGATCGCCTGCGAGACACCGGCGACGATGATCAGGTCGGCCGGGTCGGCCTTGATCCCGCGATTGCGCGCGAGCCAGTTCGCGACGGCCCGCCGCAGGGCCGGCGTACCGGCTGGGTCTCCGTAGCCGAAGGCTGACGCCGACAACTCGGCCAGTACTGCGCGCTCCGCCTTCAGCCAGGCGGCCCGGGGAAACGCGGCGAGATCGGGGATGCCCGGCGTCAGGTCGATCCGCGCCTCGACGGCTCGCATCGCATCGAAGATCTCCAGCCCGGGCTCGTCGAGCGCGGGACGCCTGGCGAAGGCGCGTCCAGACGCAGCGGAGGTGGTGCCGATGGGCGCGGCCACCACGACGGTACCTGCGCGGCCCCGGCCGCTGACATGACCGTCCTCGGTGAGGCGCTGGTAGGCCTCGGTCACCACACCCCGGGAGACCTGGAGCTCGGCCGCGAGCTGGCGGGTCGCAGGCAGCCTGCTCCCGACGGCGAGCCGCCCGTCGGCGATCGCATCCCGGAAGCGTCCGGCCAGCCAATCGGCGAGCCCACCAGCCGGCGCCTCCTCCGGCCGAAGCTGAAGAAAGTCCGCCCCCGCAACTTTGGACCTACCAATCTCGACCTGATTGGACCTGTTCACCGGACCATTGTGCCGCGAAGTTGGAACTGAGGGAACCGCGAAAGGAGCCGGGCATGGAAGTGATGGTGATAGTCCTGGTGCTGCTGGTGGTGGGGCTCGAAGTGAATCGGCGGCGGCAGCCGTATCCGCGGGAGACGCGGGCTGGGCTGACCGGCGTACAGGACCGTGATCTGGAGCGGGTGCAGGCGGAGCTCCTGGCCGCCGCCGACCGGTTATGAGGGATTGATCGCGGCTGGTAAACAAGGGACATGCCGCCGACTGAGCAACTCGAGATCGAGACCAAGTACGACGTCGACGAGCACGCGATCTTCCCCGCGTTGCACGAGCTGCCGGGGGTCGAGCGCGTCGCGCAACCTGTCGAGCTGAGTCTCGAGGCCGTCTACTTCGACACGGCCGCGCTCGATCTGGCCGCGGCCAAGGTGACGCTGCGCCGCCGGACCGGTGGTGAGGACGACGGCTGGCACGTGAAGCTGCCGGTGGCGTCGGGTGAGCGGCTGGAGATCCAGCACCCGCTCGGCCGGTCCGTTGAGAAGGTGCCGCTGCAGGTCGTGCGGACGGTCCGGGTGCATGCCCGGGACAACGAACTCGTCCCGGTGGTGACGCTGAAAACGCGGCGGATCGTGCATCGGCTGCTGGACGCCGACGGTGAGGTGCTGGCCGAGGTCAGCGACGACCACGTGACTTCGACGGTCGACGGCGCGGAGGAGTCCTGGCGGGAGTGGGAGATCGAGCTCGTCAACGGCTCACCGGACCTCCTCGAAGCCGCCGAGCCCGTACTGCGGGCCGCAGGCGCCAAGCCGGCCGCTGGCCCGAGCAAGCTGGCGCGGGCGCTCGGCGACCGCGTTCCGGCGCGCGAGAAGTGGGAGCTGCCCAAGAAGCCGAGCACGGCCGACCTGTTCCGCACCTACGCCCTTGAGCAGGTGCAAGCGATTCACAAGCGCGATCCGGAGGTCCGTCGCGACGTGCACGACGCTGTGCACAAGATGCGGGTGGCGACCAGGCGGCTGCGGTCGGCGCTGGCGACGTACCGGCCAGTTGTCGATCGTGAGGCCGGCGATCGGTTGCGGGCCGAGCTGAAGTGGCTCGCGGGCGAGCTGGGTGGCGCGCGCGACGCGGAGGTGCAGCGCGAGCACTTCAAGACGGCGGTCGGCGCACAGCCCGTCGAGCTGGTGATGGGCAAGGTCGCCGATTTCATCGACTCGCACCTGCGCGCGGTCTACAAGTCGGGCCGGGTGCAGGCGCTGGCCGCACTGGAGAGCGAGCGGTACTTCCGGCTGCTGGACGCGCTGGACGAGCTGATCGCCAACCCGCCGCTGGTCGGCGAGACGCGCAAGGCCACCAAGCAGATGCCCGAGCTGCTGGATCACGACTGGAAGCGGATGAGCAAGGCCGTCCGGCGGATGGAAGCCGCCGAAGACACCGCCACCCAGGATCACGAACTGCACGAGGTCCGCAAGGCCGCCAAACGACTCCGGTACGCCGCGGAGTCGGCCGTTCCCGTCCTTGGTGACGAGGCGACCGGCCTGGTCTCGCGGGCCAAGGAGGTCCAGGAGGTGCTGGGCGACCACCAGGACAGCGTGGTCGCCCGCGACCTGCTCCGCGAGCTCGCAGTACAGGTGTATCTCGACGGAGGTAACGCTTTCACCTTCGGGCGGCTGCACGCTGCGGAGGAGCAGCGTGGCGAGGCTTCCCGGATTGCGTTCCTGGAGTTGTGGCCGACCCTGAAGTGACGGTTGGAGCTGTCAGGCAGGTCCGCGAGGAATCAGCAGGGCCTGCCTGACAGGCTTGGGTGGGTGTTAGTGCTGGACCGCCTTCTCGGCGCCGGCGCCGGTCAGCGAGCGGACCTCCATCTCGGCGAACTTGTCGACGTTGGTGCCTTCCTTGCTGGTCAGCGTGCCGATGATGCCGAGCACGAACGCCAGCGGGATCGAGACGATGCCGGGGTTGTCCAGCGGGAACCAGTGGAAGTCGATCCCGGTGTCGGTGATCATCGACAGGCTGGCACCGGTCTTCTTGTCGACCTTGCCGGAGACGACCGGCGAGAACGCGATCAGGATGATCGCCGAGCCGAGGCCGCCGTAGATGCTCCAGAGTGCGCCGCGGGTGTTGAAGCGCCGCCAGAACAGCGAGTACAGGATGGTCGGCAGGTTCGCGCTGGCCGCCACCGCGAAGGCGAGGGCCACCAGGAACGCGATGTTCTGGCCGTTGGCGAAGATGCCGCCGATGATCGCGACCGCGCCGATCACCAGCACGGTGAACCGGGCGACCCGGACCTCACCTTCACCGCCGATCTGGCCCTTCTTGATCACCTGGCCGTAGATGTCGTGCGCGAAGGACGCGCTCGCCGTGATGGTCAGGCCGGCCACGACCGCCAGGATGGTGGCGAAGGCGACTGCCGAGATCACGCCCAGCAGGATCTCCCCGCCCAGCTCGTAGGCCAGCAGCGGAGCTGCCGAGTTCGCCTTGCCCGGAGCTGCCCGGATGGCGTCCGGACCGACCAGGGCCGCGGCGCCGTAGCCGAGCACCAGGGTGAACAGGTAGAAGATGCCGATGATCCAGATGGCCCAGCTGACGCTGCGGCGGGCTTCCCGGGAGTTCGGCACCGTGTAGAAGCGCATCAACACGTGCGGCAGGCCCGCAGTACCGAGCACCAGGGCCAGGCCGAGCGAGATGAAGTCGAGCTTGCTGATCCCCGTTGCGCCGTACTGAAGTCCCGGGTTGAGCAGCTTCTCACCGGCCGCCGGGCTCTTGTCGACAGCCGCGCCCAGCAAGGCCGAGAGGTTGAAGGTGTACTTGGCCAGCACCCACAGCGTCATGATGCCGGCGCCGATCACCAGCAGCACCGCCTTGACGATCTGCACCCAGGTGGTGCCCTTCATGCCACCGACCAGGACGTAGGTGATCATGATGATGCCGACCACCGCGATGACCAGGCTCTGCCCGGCCCGGTTGTCGATGCCCAGCAGCAGCGCGACCAGACCGCCCGCGCCGGCCATCTGGGCCAGCAGGTAGAAGAAGCAGACGCCCAGGGTCGAGATGGCCGCGGCCATCCGGACCGGACGCTGCTTGAGCCGGAACGACAGTACGTCGGCCATCGTGAACCGGCCGGTGTTCCGCAGCAGCTCGGCCACCAGCAGCAGGGCCACCAGCCAGGCCACCAGGAACCCGATGGAGTACAGGAAGCCGTCGTAGCCGTTCAGGGCGATCGCACCGGCGATGCCGAGGAACGAAGCGGCGGACAGGTAGTCACCGGCGATCGCGATGCCGTTCTGCGGCCCGGTGAAGGAGCGGCCGCCGGCGTAGAAGTCGGCCGCGGACTTGTTGTTGCGGGAGGCCCGGATGACGATCGCCAGGGTGGCCACCACGAACAGCGCGAAGATCGCGATGTTGACCTTGGGGTCCCCGACAGTGGTTGCCATCGGCAACAGCAGTGGCGCGCTCACTTGGTCTCTCCCTCGATCTGGTCACGCAGGTGCTTGGCGTCCGGGTCGAACTTCTGGTCGGCCCAGCGGACGTAGAGCAGCGTGATCGCGAAGGTGGAGACGAACTGCCCGAGGCCGAAGAGCAGCGCGACGTTGATGTTGCCGCCGATCCGGTGGGACATGAAGCCGGGTGCGTAGTCGGCGAGCAGGACGTAGAGGAAGTACCAGGCCAGGAACAGCCCGGTCATCGGGAACACGAAGCGCCGGAACCGGCGACGCAGTTCGGAGAAGTCCGGTGACAGCTGGACGTCTCGGTACGTCGTCAGGTCCGGATCGCCGGCCGCGCGGCTGCTATCGCTCATCGCGGGACCTCCAGAGGTGATCAGGCCGGGCGGAAGTCCGGCACGCAGGGTTGCAGCTCGTACTGTGGTCCAGCTCACTGCCGACCAACAGCACGCAGCCACACCGAGCGCTCAGCGGCCCCCAGCTTTCGGCCGACGGCGGACCCGCCTGCGGCGAGCGGTCGGAACAGCGCGACGAACGGTTCAGGCGGGTGGCAGGCCGCGGTCCACGTCGACGGCTTCGGGGGTGTGCAGCCGGACCATGCTGCGGGCGGTGCCGCGGGGGATCTTGTGCGGGGTGAGCTTCGAGACGACGATCACGGTGAGGAAGGCCAGCGGCATCGTCCAGGCGGCGGGCTGGCCGATCAGGGCCTTCGGCCAGCCGGCCGAGGGCGGGCCGATGACATTGACCAGTACTGCGGTGATCGCGGCGACTCCGCCGACGACCAGGCCGGCCGCGGCGCCGACGGTGGACATCTTCCGCCACCAGATGCCCAGGACCAGCAACGGACAGAACGTCGACGCGGCCACTGCGAACGCCAGGCCCACCGTGTCGGCCAGGCTCAGTGCGCCGGTGAGGTTGAAGGCCAGATAGGGGACCGCGACCGCGAGCAGGGCTGCGATGCGGAAGCTGTTGACCGCCAGGTAGTCGCCACCGGTCAAGCGGTGCAGCCGGTTGCGCAGGAGGTCCTGGTCGATGACGCCCGCGATGGCGACCGTCAGGCCGGACGACGTCGACAGGAACGCGGCGAAGGCTCCGGCCGCGACGAGCGCACCGAGCAGATCTCCTGCTGTGCCAGGGAAAATCCGGCCGGGCAGCTCGAGGACGACGGTGTCGGCGCCCCCGCCGATCAGGTCGGGCGCGAAGCTCCGGCCCAGGACGGCGTACAGGGGTGGGAAGAGGTAGAACGCACCGAGCAGGGCCAGCACGACGACCGTCGTACGGCGGGCCGCGCGGCCGTCCGGGTTGGTGTAGAAGCGGACCAGGACGTGCGGCAGGCCCATCGTTCCGAAACAAAGGGCCAAGAGCAACGAATACGTCGCGTAGAGCGGGTGGTCGCGTCCGCCCGCGTGGGACAGCGGCTCGGCCCATTGCGCGCCCGCACCTTGCAGGGACTCCAGTACTCCGACGGGGTGGTCGGCCGAGCGCCAGGCGATCAGGATGACGAAGATCGGCGTGGCCAGCGCGGTGAGCTTCAGCCAGTACTGGAAGGCCTGGACGAAGGTGATCGAACGCATCCCGCCGGCGGCCACGTTGATCACCACGATCAATGCGACGACCGCGGCTCCGACCGATGTCGGTGCGCCGGTCACCGTGTGCACGGTCAGGCCCGCGCCACGTAGCTGGGGGAGCAGGTAGAGGGTGCCGATGCCGAAGACGAGACAGGAGCAGATTCGGCGTACGACGGCGGACTCGAACCGGGTCTCGGCGAAGTCGGGCAGGGTGTAGGCGCCGGAGCGACGGAGCGGTGCGGCGATCAGGACGAGCAGCATCAGGTAGCCGACGGTGTAGCCGACCGAGAACCAGAGCATGTCGGCGCCGTTGACCAGCACCAGGCCGGCGACGCCGAGGAAAGATGCCGCCGACAAGTATTCGCCGCTGATCGCGGAGGCGTTCCAGCGCGGCGTGACGGCCCGGCTGGCGACGTAGAAGTCGCTCGTCGTCCGGGAGATCCGCAACCCGAACAGCCCGATCCCGATGGTTGCCACGATCACCAGACCGATCGCGGTCAGGCTCATTGCCGGGGACATCTACTTCCGCCCGACGAACTCGGTGAACTCGGTCTCGATCCGCTCGGCCTGGCGGACGTAGATGCGGGCGGCAACATAAACCACGGGATAGACGGCGACCCCGAGCAGGACCCAGGGCAGCGGTACGCCGAAGATCGCGAAAGTGCGGGTAGCCGGGATGAGGAGGAAGAGCAGCGGCAGACCGCCGAGCACGACGGCGGCACAGGCGACGACGGCAAGTGCCAGCCGGAGCTGCGACTGGATCAGCGAACTCATGTAGACCTCGCCAACCCGCGTCTGCTCGTCGATCTCCCGCGTCCCGGTGTGAGCAGTAGTCCGCCGGGCCGCACTCGTCCGCGGGCTGGTCACCCGAACCCGCCGCGGCGTTGGCTCCGGCGTAGTCATCTCAGCCTCGCAGGGAGGTTGAACGGACTAGCAGGTCGCGGAGTTCTCGGGTGTGGCGGCGGCTTACCGGTAGCCAGTCGTCGCCTACTCGGACTGAGCAGCGGCCGCTGTCGACTCGCATCTCGTCGACGTGGGCGAGGGCGACCAGGGTGCTGCGGTGGATTCGGGTGAAACCGGCGTCGCGCCAGCGTTCTTCGAGGGTGCTGAGGGGGATGCGGACCAGGTGCGAGTTCTGGCCGGTGTGCAACCGGGCGTAGTCGCCCTGCGCTTCGACGTACCGGACGGTGGAGCGCTGGACGAAGCGGGTGACGCCGGCGAGTTCGACGGGGATGACCTCGTCGTCGGAGTCCTCCTGCGGCGCCACGGCGACCGGCTTACCGGCGTTGACCACCCGGCGGACCGCTTCGGACAGCCGTTCGGCGCGGACCGGTTTCATCACGTAGTCGGCCGCGTCCAGGTCGAAGGCGGCCACCGCATGCTCGTCGTACGCCGTGACGAAGACGATCTGCGGGCGGCTCTTGAACTTGGACAGCACCTTGGCCAGGTCGATCCCGTCCAGGCCGGGCATCTTGATGTCGCAGAACACCACGTCGAGATCGGTCCCCTGCAGGATCTTCAGCGCGTCCGGCCCGTTCGAGGCGGTGAGGATCTCGCCGATCCGCGGGTCCCGGGACAGCAGATAGACCAGCTCGGCGAGCGCGGGCTCCTCGTCGTCGGCGACCAGCGCGCGCAGGGGAGAGTCAGCCATGGCCACACACTAAGCGGAGGCGTGCACCCCTGAGGAGTATTTGGGCACTCGGAAGCTGACCTTTGTGCCGGCCTCGGGTGCGGTCTCGACCACCAGGCCGTAGGCGTCGCCGTAGACCTGGCGCAGGCGGGCGTCGACGTTGCCGAGACCGACCGAGTCGTTGCTCGACTCACCGGCCAGCGCGGCCCGGATCACCTCGGGGTCGCTGCCGGCGCCGTCGTCCTCGACGCTGATCTCGGCCTCCAGCCCGCGGTCCTGGGCACGGATGGTGATCCGGCCGACACCGGACGTGCCCTCCAGGCCGTGCCGGACCGCGTTCTCCACCAGCGGCTGGACGACGAGGAACGGGATCGCCACTGACAGCACCTCGGGCGCAATCAGCAGCGACACCTTGAGCCGCTCGCCGAACCGGGCCTGCTCCAGGACCAGGTACCGCTCGACGTTGCGCAGCTCGTCGGACAACGTGGTGAACTCGCCGCCGCGGCGCAGCGCGTACCGGGAGAAGTCGGCGAACTCGAGCAGGAGTTCCCGCGCGCGTTCCGGGTCGGTCCGGACAAACGAGGCGATCGCCGCCAGTGCGTTGTAGATGAAGTGCGGGCTGATCTGCGCCCTGAGCGCACGCAGCTCGGCCTCCATGGCCCGGGTGCGCTCCTTGTTGAGCTCAGCGAGCTCCACCTGACCGGAGACCCAGCGGGCCACCTCTTCGGTCGCCCGGACGAGTGCTGCCGAGGAGCGAGGGCTGTACGCGACCAGGACGGCCACTACGCGGTCCTCGGTGACGATGGGTGCGACTACCGCAGTACGGACCGGGCATTGGGGATCACCGCACGCGACGTCGTGAGCACCGAGTACTGCGGTCCGCCCGGTCCGCAGGGTGGATGCCGCGATGGCCTTGGTGTCCCGACGGTGGTTGCTCTCGTACGGACCGCCCACACCGTCCCAGGCCAGTACGCCGGACGAGTCGCAGATGGCGATGGCCGCAGTACCGAGGAGATCGCGTAGGTGCTTGCTGGCCTTGCCGGCGGCCGCAGGGGTCAACCCCTCGCGCAGACTCGGTGTGGCCAGGGAGGCGGTGTGCAGGGTCGCGTACGTCGCCTTGTCGGCCGGGGTGCCGAAGTGCTTCCGTCGCCGCGCGAACATGCCCCCGACGGTAGCTCCTCAGACCTCCGAGCGCGGCCTGAACGCCTCCAACGCCTCGGTGTCGGAGTAGTTGGACCGCAGGTACGCGTCCAGCCAGGACTCGATCCCCGGGTACGACGAGTGCTTGGCGAGCTGGTCGGCGGCGGTAGGGGGCAGCGCAGTACGACGAAGCTGGACGCCGGACGAGGTCAGGAGCGCCCAGCTAGCCCCGGGTGCGCCGTACGGCATGCCGACACTGCCTGCGTTGACCACCAGTCGCCGGTCGACCTGCCGGGCGAACGGCATGTGCGTGTGCCCGCAGACGACCGTCCTGATCTCCTCCGGTACGCCGTTGAGCACGTCTGCCCAGCGGGAGATCGGGCTGTCGACCAGCACCACCTCCTCGTCATCGCGGGGCGTCGCGTGGCAGAACAAGGTGTCCCCGATGGTGACTGTGGTCGGCAGGCCGGCCAGCAGCTCAACCTGGTCGGACCGGAGCTGTGCAGCCGCCCATGGGCTGACCTCGTCCGGCGGGTCGCCCTTGAACGACCCACGAGCCATCTCCACCAGCTCGCGGTCCGCATTGCCGCGCACCCACACGGCCCGCTCGCCCAACCCCACCAGGAGATCCAGCGTCTCCACCGGCTGCGGGCCACTCGCGATGTCGCCGGCCAAGACCACCACATCGGCGGCCGCAACGTCCGGCTCCGCCAGCACGGCCTCCAGCGCGGGCAGTACGCCATGAATGTCCGCCAGCACCACCACTCGTTCCATATGAGCAGTCTGCCGTCGCCGGTCGCGCAGCGCTCGCTGGTTAGCTACTGGCAGACATCAGCTGCTGAGGACGAGGTCGCCGGTCCTGGCCGCCGTCGCGAGTTCGCAAGCGCCGGTCATGAAGTTGCACCGGACGATCGCTCGCTTGGCGTTCTCTTCGCCCTGATTCTCGACCACGACGACCATCAGGAAGTGCTGGTCGTCCTCGGCGGTGACGTCGAGGAAGCATCCCTTCCACTCCCGGAGCAGCCGGCCGCTTCCGGCGGCGAGCGCGCTCTGCTCGAGCGAGCAGTAGCCGTCCCCGTACGCCGGTCCACCGATCGCGGTGCCGCCGTCGGGTGTGAATCCGTCGACCATGTTCTCGCAGGTGCGCCACAGTTGTTTGCCGGTCGCGAGCTCGATGATCGAGCTGCAACTCCCGGCGTCGTTGACCAGGTTCGCGGAGGCGACGAACCGGCCGTCGTGGGAAACCGCCGTCGGCGAGGTCACCTTCTTGGCCTCGGCCTTCGCCGCACCCGGCGTCCAGGCATAGAGCGTCCAGGCGCCGCCGTCGCTCTCGCCCGACCGGAAGTACACCTGGCCGCCCGCGTAGGCCAGCACCCGAACGTCGTAGCCGTTCGGCACCTTGAGGCTCTTCACTGATCCGCCGGTCTCCGAGTAGACGACGCCGCCCTTGGTCTTGTTGCCGAGCGCGTCGCGATTGACCGCCGCGTAAGCCGCCGCGGACTGGTCCAGCGTGGTCACCAGCGATGACACACCAGCGGTCCGCCGGACGCTCTCGTAGTCGATCTTGAGCAGTTCCGGCTGTCCGGCCTTGTCGACGACGACCAGCGCCGAGTTGTCGAGCCGGCCGACCTCGTAGATCGGATCGGTGCCGGGGACCTTCCGCACCGAACCCGCTCCGCCGCGGACCTCACGGCCGATCACGTACGGCAGTTGGGGTTCGCGGCCCTTGGGCAGCTTGCCGGCATTCAGCGTGATGCTGGTGGGCCCGGTGATGGCGGGCGGGGTGCTGCTGCTGGGGGTCTTGCTCGGGGCGCTGGGGGTGCTTGACGGGGTGGGCCGGCTGGACGGGGTACCCGAGGGAGTGGTCGGGGCCGGCGTCTTCGACGGCGTCGTACTCGGGGTGGAGGGCGGGGTCTGTGCGGGCAGGGGAGCCGCGGCCGTGCCGTCCTGTTGCGGGGTCTGCTGGTACGCGAGCACGCCGCCGATCACGACCGCTGCCACCGCTACCGAGGCGACCAACGCGACCAACCGGCCGTCCTGCTGTTTCATGGCGTCATCCCTGGGTCGAGCCGCAGTTCGGCGTTGCCGAGGGGTACGGCGAACTCGCAATCACCGGTGGCGACTGCGCACCGGACGAGGGAGCCGCCGGTGGCTCCCTCGGTGCTGATCAGGACGTGCTGGTCGTCTTCGGCGACCGCGTTGGCGAAGAAACCCTTCCAGGCACGGAGCAGCTTGCCCGTCCTGGTGTCCTGGGCGGCGACGCGAACAATCGGGGTGTCGCCGACGTGCCCGCGGCTGACCGTGACCCGGGTGTCCGGGGTGAAGGCCGTCAGGCCGGCCTTGCACGTCTCCCAGAGTTTCTTGCCAGTGGCAACTACATGTACGGCGTTGCAGACGCTGACCGAGCCGTTGCGCCACGAGACGGCATAGCGCGCATCCCCGGACAGGAGCAGCGCCGCGGTGACGGTCTTGACCAGCTTCGGTGCTGTGGCTCCGGGGGTCCACTCGTAGAGCCGCTCGACGTCGCCCGCCTGCTCGTCGGTCACCCGGTAGTAGACCTTGTCGTTCAGCAACGCGACCACCTTCAGGGCGAACACATCCTCGGGGAGATCGAGGGTCTTGGTCACCCCGGTCGCCGACAGGTGATGCAGGTCGCCGCCTCTGGTCACGATCCCCTCGGCGTTGACCTGAAGCGTCGTGTACGCCGCTGCGGTGCCGCGCTGGTCGGTGACGAGGGTGTCGACCTTCGGGATCCGCCTGGTCGCGTGGCCCGCGCCGACGACGAGGAGGTCGGTCGTGGCGCCGTCGGTGCCGACCACCGCGAGCACGTCGTCGCCGAGCCGGGCGAACCTCTCGATCCGCTGACTGCCCGGGATCTTGACCGTCGGCCCGCCGCCACGGACCTCGCGACCCACCAGGTGGACCAGGTCGGTGCCCCGGCCCTTGGCGAGGCTGGTCAGGTCCACCTCGATCTCCACCGGTTTGGCGGTGACCGGAGGAGTGCTTGGCGACGGGATGAGCGAAGGGGTCGCCGATGGCGTGCCGATCGGCGTCTTGACCGGCGCCTTCGGGGTGGCCTGCCCCGGCAGCGGAGCTGCCGCGGAGCCGCCCTCATCCGGTGCCTGCCGGTAGGCGAGCACTCCGCCGATCACGACGGCCGCGACCGCGACCGACGAGACCAGAGCGACCAGTCGCCCGTTCTTTCGTTCCATGGCCGGCTCCTGATCCCTTACTGCCCGATCGAGACCTGAGTGAGGGCCAGCGGGGTGGCCAGTTCGCACCGGCCGGTGCTGACGTCGCAGCGGATGATCGCGCCCTTGGTGCCTTCGCCGTCGTCGGCGCGGATGAGCAGGTGCTGGTCGTCCTCGGCGACCGTCTCCAGGAACGCGAGTCCGTTCCACTCGTACAACAGCTTGCCGGTCCGCGCGTCCAGGGCCGAGGTCGCGGCCGCGCCGTACCCGTCGCCGTACGTCGGTCCGCCGATGACCGTCCGGCCGTCGGGAGTGAACCCCTCGAGGCCGTTCTCGCAGGTCCGCCAAAGTTTCTTGCCGGTGGCAACCTCGACGACGGCCGAGCAACTCGACGTGTCGGCGGTGATGTCGAGTGAGGCGGCGATCGTCGCGTCACTCGACAGGGCGGTCGGCGACGGGACGGTCTTGACCAGGGTTGCTGTGGGGCTGCCCGGGGTCCAGGCATACAGCTGCCAGGTTTTGCCGGTTTCGATCTTCGCCGAGCGGAAGTACACCGTGCCGGCTCGGTAGGCGATCACCTCGAGGCCGAAGCCACCGACCGCGATCTTCCGCACGGGGCCGTCGGCCTGCTCGGCGTACACGATCCCGCCACCGATGTCCTCGCCCGTGTCGGCGATCCGCGGTGCCGCGTACACCGCCGAGGCAGCGTCGGCGGTGAGTACCAGGCTGCTGACGTCCGGCGTGCGCCTCTTCTCGCCGGTGTTGTCTAGCCGCAGCAGGTCCGAGCCCTTGTTCGTGCCGAGCACGGCCAGCACCGAGTTGCCCAGCCGGGCGATGTGATGGATCGGCTCCGCTCCAGGAATCTTCACCGGATCACCGGCTCCACCGCGCACCTCGCGGCCGACCAGATAGGGCAGCTGCGGAGGACGGCCCTTGTCGAGCTTGCTCAGCTTCAGGGTGATCTTCCCGTTCGGCAGCGCGGGTGGCGTCGAAGAAGACACGGTGGCAGGGCTCGCCAGGGGCGTGGTGGCCGGTGGTACCAACGGCGCGGCCGCACTGCCACCCTCCGAGCGAGGACTCCGCTGAGCAGCCAGCACGCCGCCCGCCGCCACCGCGAGAACAGCGACCGTGACGATGACAACGGCCGGAAGGGTGTTCAGCTTCCGCATCAGCGCGCTCCCAACAGACGAAGACCAGCTTGCGCGGCCGCCAGTTCACAGGTGCCGCCGCCGATCGTGCACCGGATGATCGCACCCCGCGACCCGGTTCCGTTGTCCACAGTGAGCAACAAGTGATCGTCGTCCTCGGCAATGCCGGCCAGGAACCGTACGCCGGTCCAGCGGCGTTTCAGCGCACCCGTCCGGGCGTCGAGCGCGGCCGCGACCCAGGCCGAGCGGTCCTCGGCATCAGGGATCGACCTGCCGAAGACCGTCCTGCCGTCGAAGGTGAAGCCACCGACCGCGTAGCCGCAGGACTGCCAGAGCTCCCGCCCCGACGCCAGCTCCAGCAGGTTCGAGCAGGCGCGGCGGGGAGCGATCGCCACCAGTTCGCCTTGGTGGTTGGCGACGATCGAGCCCACCACACCCTTGAGGGTCGTGACCTTGCCAGTGGCCGAGTCCCAGGAATGCAGTGTCGCCTTGGCAGCGGCGCGGCCGGCAGAAGCAACGAAGTACACGGTGCTGCCCAGCACGGTGAGGACGGTCGATGCCCAGTCCTGAGGGCGCTTCAACTGCCGGCGCTCGTCGATGCCGAGCCCTTGCCAGTAGACCGTGCTGCCTTTCGCGTAGGCGACCGCATCTTGGGTCACTGAGCCGACGACGCTGCGGACGTCGGGGATGCGTTCGGTGACGAATCCGTCGATGCTGTCGATCCGGGTCAGCTCAGTGCCGGTCGACCCGGTCTGCAGGAGGATGAAGGCCGATCCGCCGTACCGGACGGCCTGCAGGATCTTCTCCTGGCCTGGTACGACGATGTCGCCACCGGCGCCGCCCTTGATCACCCGGCCGGCGAGATAGGGCAGCTGCGGAGTACGGCCGACCGGGAGCCGGGCGAGGTTGATCGGCGTCTCGGCCGGATCACCGCGCAGCGGCACCGCACTGGCGGCAGGGCTGGTGACCGGGTGCTGCGTGATCGCGACGAGCCCGCCACCGAGCACGGCCAGGACGGCGACCGCGACCGTGGAGATGGCAGGCAATCCGGCGCGGAGCTTCACGGTCGCCAGCCACCGAGGTCGAGCTGGCTGTCGGTCAGTCCGACAGCCGTCTCACAGGCACCGGTCGAGATGGTGCAGCGGACGATCGACCTCTTGATCCGGCTGACCGCGTGGTCCCAGACCATCAGCAGGTGCTCGTCGTCCTCGGCGAGGACGCCGCCGAACTGTCCCGTCCACTCGCGGATCACCTTGCCGGTGGCCGTGTCGTGGGCCGTGATCCTGGTGGCCGTGCCGTCATCGCCCGCGCCGCCGCGGCCGATGGTGACGGAGTGATCCGGGGTGAAGCCCAGCACTGTGCTCTCGCAGGTCTGCCACAGCCGCTTCCCGGCGGCCACCTGAGTCACGGTGGAACAGGTCCGGGTGACTTCGCCGGGATCGGAGTCGGAGATGGAGGCGGCCACTGTGCCGTCCTCCGAGACCATGGTCGCCGAGGCGACCGACTTCACCTGCGTCGGCGCCTGGCCGGGCTGCCACTCGAACAGCTTCCACGGGCCGGTGCGGGAGTCTTTCCAGTGGTAGTAGACCTTGCCGTTGTCCGTCACCCTGACGACTTCGAGCTGGTACGCCGTGGCAGGCACCTCCAGCTTCTGCACCGAACTCGAGATTGTGGAGTAGACGGCACCGCCGCGCCACTCGGTGCCCATCACCGCGTACGCCGCCGCGGCGCCGTTCCGCGAACCGACCAGTGAGCGGACGCCGGGCGTGTACGTCGCCTTGCCGGCCTCGATCGTGACCAGCCGCTCCCCGCTGGAGCTACTCACGGCGGCCAAGGTGGCGTTGCCCCTGCGGACGACTGTGTGGATCGTGTCGGTGCCAGGGATCTTCGTGGTCCAGCCGCCACCGCCGCGGACCTCCCGGTCGACCAGGTAGGCCATCTGCGGGGCCCGGCCCTTGCTGAGCTTGGCCGGTACGACGGCGACCTCGACCGGCCCGGTCGACGGGGGAGGAGGAGTCGTCGTCGGTGCGGGTGTCTGCTTCGTTGACGGCACCTGCTTGGCGGGCGGCGTCGGGGGAGGCTTGGGCGTGGGCGTAGTACGAGGCGGGGTGGTCAGAGTCGGTGTGCTGCTCAGCGGAGACAGCGGGATGAGGGGTCCTGCCGCTGAGCCGTCGGCGACGGGGCCACGCTGGTAGGCCACCGCGCCGCCGACCGCTACCGCTGTCACCGCGACGCACGCGACCATGACGGCGAGGCGGGTGTTTCTCCGCATCGCCGTCACCCCCGAATGGTCGTTGGTCGTCCCCGTCCGAGGTGGGACGCCGGGCCGGCTGGTTTTGTTGGTCACGATCCGATGACGAGTGGGCCGGCGGCAAGGGGCGACGCCAGTTCGCAGGCTCCGGTGCTCACCGTGCAGCGGACCAGGGCGGACCGGGAGGTGGGTTCGTCCTTGTCATGCCACTGCAGGAGCAGGTGGTCGTCGTCCTCGGCGATGGAGTCGCGCAGGGACGGCCCGGTCCACTCGCGGAGCCGGTTGCCCGTCGACAGGTCGAGCGCGACCGTCAGCGGTTCGCCGTACAGGGGGAAGTCGGGTGGGATGGCGGCGGCGAACACTTTGCCGGGGCTGAAGCGGGTCACGTTGTACTGGCAGGTCCGCCACCGTTGGGTGCCGGCCGGTAGCGGTGTGACTGCCGCACACATCCCACTGTCGTTGAGCACTGGCAACCCGGCCGCCAGGGTGCCGTCGCGGGACACCACAGTCGGTGAGACGACCTTGCTCAGCAGAGTGGGCTTCGGACTGCCCACCTTCCACTGGTAGAGGTGCCAGGGCTCACTGGTCGCGCCGGATCGGAAGTAGACGGTCCGGTCGACCACAGCGAGTACTTCGAGCTCGTAGACGCGCGGCCAGACCAGCTTCTCGGCAGGCTCGGTGGCGGAGCGCTGGTAGTACACCGTGCCCCCGGCACCCGACTGGTCGGCCGGTGTGAACCGCCCGCCAGAGGCGTAGGCCACGGCCTCGCCGTCGGCGCTGGTGACGAGCGAGTCGATCCCGGCGACCTGACGGATTTGCTTGCCTGAGGCATCTAGTACGACGAGGGAGGTGCGTTGGCTGGTCACCTGGATGGTCAGGACGGCCTCGCGGAGCCTACCGACCGCGACGATCTCCGCTGTGCCAGGCACCTTGACCGGGGCGCCCGTGCCGCCCAGCACGGTGCGGTCGCGCAGATAGGTGACGCCTGGGCCGGCACCGGGTTTGAGCGACTTGGGGTCGATCTTGACCGTCGACGGCGGGATTCTCTTCGGTGCAGACGAAGTGCCGGCGGCGCTCAGCGGAGCAGCGGTGCCGGCATCGGCGTGCGGACCGCGCGTGGCCGCGAGGAAGCCGCCGACGGCCACCGCTGCCACTGCCACGGTCGCGACGAAGATCACCAGTCGCTTGTCTCGCACCGTGCATCGGCCCCGTTTCGGTCTCGAACCCGCGCTCCGGCGACCCGGTCGCAGGAAGGATCGAGCATAATGCGGGGATGGACCAGCCACCGCGGATCGGCCGGTACTCCCTGGTCCGCCGGGTGGGTGCCGGTGGCTTCGCAACCGTCTGGCTGGCCAGGGACGAACAGCTCGACGCCGAAGTCGCCGTCAAGATCCTGTCCGACAACTGGATCGACGAGGACGACGTCCGGCGCCGTTTTCTGGCCGAGGGCCGCTTCCTGCGCCGGGTCGACTCACCGCACGTGGTCGGCGTGCACGACGTCGGCGAGACCGAGGACGGCCGCCCGTACCTTGTCCTCACCTACGCCGACGGCGGATCGCTCGCGGACCGGATCAAGGCCGGGCCGCTGGAGATCGCCGACGCCGTCGACATCATCACGCAGGTCGGCAGCGGGCTGAAGCAGCTGCACGCGCGCGGCGTCCTGCACCGGGACGTGAAGCCGGCCAACGTGCTGTTCCGGACCGACGAGTCGGGCGATCGCGCGATGCTCGGCGATCTCGGCCTGGGCAAGTCGCTGGAAACCGTGTCCCAGTTGACGATGCCCGGCGGTACGCCGGCCTACGTCGCGCCCGAGCAGGTGATGGGCGACCGGCTCGACCACCGCGCGGACCTCTACTCGCTCGGCGCGGTCGCCTACGCGGCCTTCACCGGGCAGGCACCCCATGGACTGATCAGCCTCGGCGCGGTGATGCGGATCGAGTCGCCGCCGCCGTCGATGAGCACCTTGCGCGACGACGTCCCGGACGCGATCGACGCCGTCGTACGACGGGCGCTCGAGCCGGATCGCGACAAGCGCTGGCCTGATCTCGACAGCTTCCTCGACGCGTTGCGCGAGGCGCACACCACCGGCAAGATCCCGGCCGGTCTCGTTCCTGCCGACCAGTTGCCGGTGCCGGCCGGTCCTGGTGTCGTTGACCAGGAGACGGCGCCGTCGGCCGCCAACGCACCAACGGTCGCGGCGACAGTGGTGGCCCCGGCCCCGGCCCCGAGGCGCTCTGTGCGGGCATGGGTGATCACCGTCATCCTCGCGGTGCTCCTGGCTGCTGGCGGCGGCTACGGCGGCTACCAGGTAGTGATGCGTCGCCCGGTGACTGTGGAAGAGAAGAACCTGTCAGTGAAGGTCCCGCGCGACTGGGACCAGAAGTCGACTACGGCGGACGGGTCGGCCCTCCTGGTCACCACGGACACCAGCCACTGGCAGAGCGACAGCCGAGTACCGGGTGTCTACCTGGAGAAGCAGCCCAGCGGAGCCACCCTGCCGGCCACCGGCCGGACCCCGGCGGGCTGTACGCCCGTGGGCCAGGGGGAGCGGAACGGCGACAAGGTCACGTTCTACTACACCTGCGAAGACTCTGCCTCGAAGGTGAAGAGCACTGTGGGCGAGCGCTACGAGCTGGTCCTCCCGGGGACGGTACTGCGCACGCAGGCGCGCAGTACCGACAACCAGGAGGTCGCCGAGGTCCTCGACTCGGCGACCTTCATCAAGTAGCCGCTACGGCACCAGTGCGGTCAGCGACGACGCCGTGGCCTTGTGCATGCGGGGGATGACGTTCAGCGTGTTCGGGTCCGAGGCGTAGAGGTGTGAGCCCGACTCGTAGACCAGGTACGCCGTGCCGTTGTACTCCGTGATGCCCTCGGTCATGCTCGGCGCCCGGAAGCAGCTCAGCCGGGCCGCATCGAGATCCTTCTGACCCCGGCGTACGACGTACAGGTTGCTGCGGTTCCCCCGACCGTACGACGTGCTGTAGATGAAGTGGTTCGCCGTGACCATCAGGCCCTGCGTCTTAGTCGGCACCTCCCAGGCGCCCGGCAACGTGGTGAGCGAGCCGTCGTCGTTGATCTTGTACTCGTACATGGCGCCCCGGCCGGTCTCGTTGAAGCTGCCGGAGAAGATGGAGTCGCCGTAGCTGGTCAGGAACGAGGAACCCGCGACATCGCGCGCAGTACCGACCTGTGCCAGGTACGGCGTACCGGCTGCCTTCAGTGCGTCCCGGAGCTCGGTGAGCCGGTACTTACGGATGGAGTTGCCGGCACCGGAGACGAAGGCCCAGCCCTTCGACGTAGTGATCCCGCCGACGTGTGACTCCGCGACGGCCACTACACCGACCGTCGAGCCGGTGGCCGGGTCGATGCCGTAGATCTGCGAGTTGGCGCCGGTGCGGTAGGAGGCGACCAGCAGCAGGTTCTTGCCGGAGCCGTCCCAGTTGTACCAAGTGCCGGCGCCTTGCGGGGTGTGCGTGCTGAGGTTGGGGATGCTCGCACTGTTGCTGAACCGGGCGTCGTACTTCTTCGAGGCCGACGGGCCGTCGTAGAACGTGGAGCCACCGGTGGTCTCGGTGTCACAGGTGATCGCGGCGTTGGCCGGCGTACTGAGTGCTGTCAGCGCGGCGGCGGTGGTGACGAAGGCAGTGAGCAGCGCAAAGGGACGGGTCATCGAGTCCTCCGGGTTGGGGCGGAAACCTACGGGGTCTTCTGGCGGAAGGTTAGTCGTTGACCCGCAGTACCGTAGGCGCATGACCGATCTAGCCGCGGCGATCGACCGCGTTCTGCCCTCTGTCCGTGCCGACCTCGAGGACCTCATCCGGATTCCCTCGGTCAGTGCGGACCCGGCCCGTGCGGCCGACGTCCAGCGGTCCGCCGAGGCGACCGCCGCGCTGTTCGAGGCCGAAGGCTTCGCGATCCAGATCGTCCGGGCCGGCGACGGCGCGCCCGCGGTGATCGCGAAGAAGCCGGCGCCCGAGGGCAAGCCGACCGTGCTGCTCTACGCCCACCACGACGTGCAGCCGACCGGTGCCGTCGAGGAATGGACCTCGGAGCCGTTCGTCCCGACCGAGCGCGACGGCCGGCTGTACGCCCGGGGTGCCGCCGACGACAAGGCCGGGATCGCCGCCCACCTCGCCGCCGTACGGGCCTTCGGCAACGACCTGCCGGTGGGCGTGACGGTGTTCGTCGAGGGCGAGGAGGAGATCGGTTCGCCGACCCTGCTGCAGCTGCTCGACGAGTACTCCGACGAGCTGACCTCCGACGCGATCGTGATCGCCGACTCGGGCAACTGGGCGATCGGCCAGCCCGCGCTGACGGTTTCGCTGCGTGGCCTGGTCGACTGCTACGTCGAGGTGCGGACGTTGAAGCACGCCGTCCACTCGGGGTTGTTCGGCGGCGCAGTACCGGACGCGCTGACCGCGTTGTGCCGGTTGCTGGCGACCCTGCACAACGACAACGGTGACGTCGCGGTCGACGGACTGCACGCGACACGCGCGGCCGATCTGGAATATCCGGAAGACCGGTTCCGGTCCGAGTCGAGCGTGCTGGACTCGGTCAAGCTGATCGGATCGGGCACATTGGTCGACCGGCTGTGGACCCGGCCGGCGATCGCAGTACTGGCCATCGACGCACCGCGGGTCGCCGACGCGAGCAACACGTTGGTCCCCGTGGCCCGGGCGAAGGTCAGCCTGCGCGTTGCCCCCGGCGACGACGCCAACAAGGCGATGGAGGCCCTGCGCAACCACCTCGAGGAAAACGCGCCCTGGGGTGCGGAAGTCACCGTGACAGACGGAGATATCGGCCAGCCGTGCTCGATCAACGCGCGCGGAAAGGCCTACGACGCGGCCCGGTCGGCGTTCAGCACGGCCTGGGGTGTGGAGCCCGTCGACACCGGGATGGGCGGCTCGATCCCGTTCATCGCGGAGTTCCAGCAGGCCTTCCCGAATGCCTCCGTTCTGGTCACCGGCGTGGAGGACCCGGACACCCGGGCACACGGCATCGACGAGGGTCTGCACCTGGAGGAGTTCGCCAAGGTGTGTCTGGCCGAGGCACTGCTTCTTCAGAACTTGGCCTGATCGGCCCTACCGGGCTTTCCGGGCACCGTGTGTTTGGCATAGGTTTCGGCGAGTGAAGATCGCAGTGGTGCGCGAGACCAGACCGGCCGAGCGCCGGGTGGCCCTGGTGCCGGAACAAGTCGTCAAACTCGTCCAGCTCGGCTACGAGGTCGCGGTCGAACCCGCGGCCGGTGAGCGCGCGCTGTACTCCGACGACGCCTACCGCGAGGCCGGGGCCGAAGTGGCCTGGGGTGCCGACCACGCGGCCACCGTGGTGGTGTCGGTGCAGCCGCTCGAACGCGAGCGGCTGCAACGCCTGCACGCCGGTACTGCGCTGATGTCGTTCCTGCCGACGAATCCGCCGGACGTGATCCGGGCCGCGACCCGGGCCAAGCTGACCGCGTTCGCGATGGAGATGATCCCGCGGATCTCCCGGGCCCAGTCGATGGACGCGTTGTCCTCGCAGGCGCTGGTGGCCGGCTATCGCGCGGCCATCGTCGCGGCGGAACGGCTGCCCCGGTTCTTCCCGCTGAACATGACGGCCGCCGGGACGGTGCCGCCGGCCCAGGTCCTCGTCCTGGGCGCCGGCGTCGCCGGACTGCAGGCGATCGCCACCGCGAAACGGCTTGGTGCGGTGGTGAAGGCGTACGACGTGCGGACCGCCGCCGCCGAGGAGATCGCCTCGATGGGCGCGCAGCCGATCGAGCTCGAGCTCGGCACGCTGGACGGGCCGGGCGGCTACGCCCGCGAGATGACTCCCGAACGAGCCCAGTTGCAACGCGACCTGCTCGCGCCGTACGTGGCCGGCGCGGATGCGTTGATCACCACGGCCGCAGTACCGGGCCGGACCGCGCCGATGCTGGTGTCCCGGTCGATGATCGAGCAGATGAAGCCCGGCTCGGTCGTCGTCGACCTGGCCTCGGAGTCCGGCGGCAACGTCGAGGGTTCGGTGGCCGGCACCGAACTGATGATCGGCAATGCGCTGGTCTGGGGCGGTGCGAACGTACCGAGCCAGATGGCCGGTCCGGCCAGCCGGCTCTACGGTCAGAACATCGCCAACCTGATCACGCTGATGACCCGGGACGCGGAGTTCAACCCGGACTTCGACGACGAGATCGTCAGCGGCTGCTGCCTCACCCACGACGGGACCGTGCTGCACGAGCCGACCCGCCAGTTGCTGGAAGGATCAGCCTCATGACCGAGACCATCGCTTTGCTGACGATCTTCGTGCTCGCGGCGTTCGTCGGCGTCGAGGTGATCAGCAAGGTCTCGTCGACCCTGCACACCCCGCTGATGTCCGGCGCGAACGCGATCCACGGCGTCATCCTGGTCGGGGCGATCATCGTCACCGGCCAGGCCGAGTCGACTCTCGTGGTGATCGTCGGGCTGCTGGCCGTCGTACTGGCGACCGTCAACATGGTCGGTGGGTTCGTCGTCACCGACCGGATGCTGGAGATGTTCCGCGGTCCGGCGGCGCGCAAGAAGGAGCTGCAGAAGTGATCGCCACCTGGGCCCAGATCGGCTACCTGATCTCGGCGGTCTGCTTCATCGTCGCGCTGAAGGCACTCTCGTCGCCGAAGTCGGCGCGGGCCGGCAACCTGCTCGGCGCCGGTGGCGCGGTGCTCGCCGTCATCATCACCTTCATTGCCTACAAGCCGGACCACCTGGTCCCGATCCTGATCGCGCTGCTGATCGGCACGGTCGCGGGTGTGGTCGGGTCGCGCCGGGTGCAGATGACCCACATGCCGCAGCTGGTGGCGCTGTTCAACGGCGTCGGCGGTGGCGCGGCCGCCCTGGTCGCGCTGATGGAGCTCGGCGAGGTCCACGACGGCGAGACCATCGCCGCCGTCGCGACCGCCTTCACCATCCTGGTCGGGGCGATCAGCTTCTCCGGTTCGGTGGTGACGTTCGCCAAGCTGCAGGAGCTGATGACGAGCCGGCCGGTGACCTTCCCCGGGCTGCCCGTGCTGTTCGTGGCCGGCATCCTCGGTGGGCTGGCGCTGTCGGGCTGGCTGGTCTCGGACCCGCGGGTCTGGGTCGGTGTGCTGCTCTGCCTGGTCGGTCTCGCGCTCGGCGTGATGCTGGTGCTGCCGGTGGGCGGTGCCGACGTACCGATCGTCATCTCGCTGCTCAACGCTTTCACCGGTCTGACCGTGGCCGCCGGTGGTTACGTGCTCGGCAACGCGCTGCTGCTGATCGCCGGAACGCTGGTCGGCGCGGCCGGTACGTTGCTGACCAAGCTGATGGCCGACGCGATGGGCCGCTCGGTCTTCAACATCCTCTTCGGCGCGGTCAAGGGCGGTTCGACCCTCGGTGGCGGGACGGCCTCCGACCGCCCGGTCATCTCCGGTACTGCGACCGACGTGGCGATCCTGCTCGGGTACGCCCAGCGGGTCATCATCGTGCCGGGGTACGGGCTGGCTGTCGCGCAGGCGCAGCACGTCCTGCGCGACCTGGTCGAGGAGCTGCACGGCCGCGGGGTCAAGGTCGACTACGCCATCCACCCGGTGGCCGGCCGGATGCCGGGCCACATGAACGTGCTGCTCGCCGAGGCCCAGGTCCCGTACGAGCAGCTGCGCGAGATGGACGAGATCAACGGCGACTTCAAGGCGACCGACGTCGTCCTGGTCGTGGGTGCCAACGACGTCGTCAACCCGGCGGCCCGCAACACCCCGAGCGCCCCGATCTACGGCATGCCGATCCTGAACGCCGACGAGGCCCAGCGAGTCATCTTCCTCAAGCGCTCCATGCGCCCAGGCTTCGCCGGCATCGAGAACGAGCTCCTCTACGACCCCCGAACCACCCTCCTCTTCGGCGACGCCCGAGAGTCCCTCACCAAACTCCTCGCCGCGGTCAAGACCGTCTAACCCGCCACTGGATCACCCGGTCCGGCCCGGTACGCCGGTCCGGGCCCGGGCAGGTGGACCACTTCCCCGACCGCGGCGAATTCCGGTCCAGCAATGTGGGCGTAATGTGGCCCATTGTCATGGCTGAAAGTACGTGATGCTCATGATTGGCGGACGTATGGTGTATTCATCGCCCATCTAGGTGCGCTGCTAAGCACTCTTCCGGCGTGAAAACAAGGCCATGGCATCTTCCGGCCACAACCCCCGCCCAGGTTGAATCGATCCAATCCTGAGGCGATTGGTCTAGTCCGTATATTTCTCCGTGCGGCCGGGCGCTTGGCCGCCACCCCCTGCAAGCCGGACGGTCTGAGGGCGCCCTCGCCGAATCGTCAAGCAGGTAGGCCCTTCATCAATGACTCCGGCAATTTGCCTTTGAAATCACCGGAAAGACAAATTGTCAGACCCAGCCGCGTTTGGCGGCGGCTACTCCTAATTCGAAACGGGAGGTGGCGTCCAGCCGGTCGGAAAGGTTGGCGGTAATTCGCCGGGCGGTGCGCAAGGAAATGCCGAGAAGGCGCGCCACCTGCTCGTCTTTCGCGCCGCCGGCCAATAGCCGGAGTACCTCGGCCTCGTGCGGCGTCAGCGGGCTCTCGTTGTCGCGGTCCTCGGGGGAGAAGAGCTCCGTCGCGCGCGACCAGTAGGCGTCGAACAGCGCGATGGCGAGCGAGACGACGGCGGGGCTGCGGTGGATGACCGCGCCGGCCGTCGGGTTCTGCGGGTCCATCGCCATCACGGCGATCTCGCGATCGAAGATCAGCAGCCGCATCGGCAGGGTCGGCGTCGCGCGCACCTCGCCGCCCAGGCGATGCAGCAGTGCGGCGTAGTCGAGACCCGCCTTGGAGACCGTCATGCTCTGCAGGTAGATGGTGCGCATCTTCAGGCCGCGCTCGAGCAGCGGCATGTCAGGGGAGCGCTCGTCCGGGTGGATGGAGTCGTCCAGGTGGGCCGGGATCATCCCCCAGAAGGTCTCCTTGGTCTTCAGGCCCAGTTCCTCGATCCGCCGGGAGGCATTCGCGCGGCCCTTGAGTACCTCGACATCACCGCTGGAGCGTGACGTCAGCAGCTCGTTGTACTGCTCTGCGATGACCTCGGCCGTCGACTCTGCTTGCTTGAGCTCGTTGAGCCGCTGGTTCAGCTCGCCGCGACGGCGCTCGGCCAGACTGGACAGTCCGACCCGGGGGTGGACCGCATGCTCGGAGTCGGGGTCGGCCCAGGTCGGGACCAGCAGCTCGAGCTTCCGCAGCAGTGCCATCGTGTCCAGCACCTGGGCGATCGGCTGCTTTACCAGCTCGGCAATCTGCTCCGGCGTGCTGTCCGGATGACTGAGGAGGGCGTGGTAGACCGCGAAGGTGGCATCATCCACACCCAGCGGTTCCAGCACAGTTGTCACTCCTTCAGCTCCTGTTCGGAACCGACCATATACAGAATGCGTCGACAATGAGCGCTTGATTGGTTGTCGCCGATTATTTCGAAGGGACGAGTCGTGTTCAAGAAGTGGCTGACTGTAGTCGGATCCGCGCTGCTACTCACAGCGACCGTGATCATTCCGGTGGGCTCCGGGGCCGCCACCGCCGCACCGGCGGGGCCTGGCGATCCCGAGTGTCGTGCCGCGAATCTCTGTTGGTAGATCCGGTCCCGTAGACTGCTGACCGTGGCTCGTGGCGATGGTCGGCTCACTCATGATCTTGACCCGCAGGACCTAGGCCCGCAGGACGCTTGTGGCGTCTTCGGGGTCTGGGCTCCCGGGGAAGAGGTTGCCAAACTCACCTATTTCGGGCTCTACGCTCTGCAGCACCGGGGGCAGGAGTCGGCTGGCATCGCGGTCAGCAACGGCAGTCAGATCCTGGTCTACAAGGACATGGGTCTGGTCAGCCAGGCGTTCGACGAAGCGACGCTCGCCTCCCTCAAGGGGTACATCGCGGTCGGTCACTGCCGGTACTCGACGACCGGGTCGAGCGTCTGGGCCAACGCCCAGCCGACCTTCCGGTCGACCGCGACCGGGTCGATCGCGCTCGGGCACAACGGCAACCTCACCAACACCGGTGAGCTGGCCGCCAGCCTCGGCGGCAGCGGCGACCTCGACCTGGGGCTCGACGCCGGCGTCGAGCACGCGAAGGCGAACGCCAAGCACGGCGCCTCCTCCGACACCGACATCCTCACCTCGATGCTGGCCGGCTACCCGGACCTGACCATCGAGCAGGCCGCCGCCAAGGTGCTGCCGAAGGTCAAGGGCGCCTTCAGCCTGATCTTCATGGACGAGTCCACCCTGTACGCCGCCCGCGACCCGCAGGGCATCCGCCCGCTGGTGCTCGGCCGGCTCGAGCGGGGCTGGGTGATCGCCAGTGAGACCGCCGCGCTGGACATCTGCGGCGCGAGCTTCGTCCGCGAGGTCGAGCCGGGCGAGATCGTCGCGATCGACGAGGACGGCCTGCGCTCCACCAAGTTCGCCACGCCGGACCCCAAGGGCTGCCTGTTCGAGTTCGTCTACCTGGCCCGCCCGGACACCCAGATCTCCGGCCAGCGGATCCACTCCACCCGGGTCGAGATCGGCCGCCGGCTGGCCCGCGAGCACCCGGCCGACGCCGACCTGGTGATCGCCACCCCGGAGTCCGGCGTACCGGGCGCGATCGGGTACGCCGAGGAGTCCGGCATCCCCTACGGATCGGGCCTGGTCAAGAACGCCTACGTCGGCCGCACCTTCATCCAGCCCAGCCAGACCATTCGGCAGCTCGGCATCCGGCTCAAGCTGAACCCGTTGCGCGAGGTGATCGAGGGCAAGCGGCTGGTCGTGGTCGACGACACGATCGTCCGTGGCAACACCCAGCGGGCCGTGATCAAGATGCTGCGCGAGGCCGGTGCGAAGGAGATCCACGTCCGGATCACCGCACCGCCGGTGAAGTGGCCGTGCTTCTACGGCATCGACTTCGCCAGCCGGGCCGAGCTGATCGCCAACGGGCTGAACACCGAGGAGATCTGCCGCTCGCTCGGTGCCGACTCGCTCGGCTACATCGACCTGGACGCGCTGGTCGAGGCGACCACGCTGCCCAAGGACAAGCTGTGCCGCGCCTGTTTCGACGGCGTCTACCCGGTCGAGCTGCCGAGCCCCGAGCACCTGGGCAAGCACCTGCTCGAAGTACCGGTGAGCACCGACGCCGACGGTCTGGCCACCGTGTCCGGTGGCGCCGGCGCCGCGGACGCCCTGTCCCGGCCGTAACGGCTTTGAGGCCCGTAAGCCCCACAAAGGAGAACAACGTGAGCGAGGGCGCGAGCTACGCGGCCGCCGGAGTCGACATCGAGGCCGGTGACCGGGCCGTCGAGCTGATGAAGGAATGGGTGGCCAAGGCGACCCGCCCCGAGGTGGTCGGCGGGCTGGGCGGATTCGCCGGGCTGTTCGACGCCAGTGCGCTGACGGCGTACCGGCGGCCGTTGCTGGCCACGTCCACGGACGGGGTCGGGACCAAGGTCGCGATCGCCCAGAAGCTGGATCGGCACGACACGATCGGGTTCGACCTGGTCGGCATGGTCGTCGACGACCTGGTCGTGTGTGGCGCCGAGCCGCTGTTCATGACCGACTACATCTGCACCGGCAAGGTGGTGCCGGAGACGATCGCGCAGATCGTCAAGGGCATCGCGGAAGCCTGTGTCGAAGCCGGTACTGCGCTCGTCGGTGGCGAGACGGCCGAGCACCCGGGGCTGCTCGAGGCCGACGAGTACGACGTGGCCGGTGCCGCGACCGGAGTCGTGGAAGCCGATGAAGTGATCGGTGCGGACCGGGTCCGTGCGGGTGACGTGGTGGTCGCGATGGCGTCCTCCGGGTTGCACTCGAACGGGTTCAGCCTGGTGCGGCACGTGTTCTTCGACCGGGCCGGCTGGCAGCTCGACCGTGAGGTCCCCGAGCTCGGCGGCACGCTCGGCGAGACGCTGCTGATCCCGACCCGGGTGTACGCGAAGCACTGCCTCGAGCTGATCCGTGAGCTCAACGCTGCCGACGACAAACCGCTGCACGCGATGTCGCACATCACCGGTGGTGGGTTCGCGGCGAACCTGGCCCGGGTCATCCCCGACGACCTCGCGGTCCGGATCGACCGGTCCAGTTGGACGCCGGCGCCGATCTTCGGTCTGGTCGGGCAGCTCGGTGGCGTCCCGCAGCTCGAGCTGGAGAAGACGCTGAACATGGGCGTCGGCATGGTCGCAGTACTGGACCCGGCCGCCGCGGACCGCGCGATCGCAGCCCTGGCCGAACGTGACATCGCCGCCTGGGTCTGCGGCGAGGTCAGCCCCGCAGCTGACACCGGGGCAGGCGTGGAACTCCAAGGCACCTACGCCAACTGAGCCACGGGGCACCCACGGCAAGCTGCTGCGGGTGCCCACACGGGCACGCTGCTGGTTGCCTGCGGGAGTTAGCCGTGGCTACTGCGCCGGGTGTGGCCGCTGCGGTTGAACGATCCGGGGCACCTCGGAAGTCTCCGGGGTGCCGGGGGTCGTGGAGACCTCAGCGTGTCGAAAGGGCAGGCTGGGATCACCTGTCCTGCCGTGTGGTGGAACTACGTCGGCTAACACAATCAACCTGCCCAGACGCCCGGAGGCGCTGGGCAGGTCAGAATGCTGCAGCTTTACCGACGGGGGTGGTAGTCGTCGGCGTCATCGCCGGCGTCAGTGTCGTAGTCACCGTTCACAGAAGCGGCACCGCCCTCGTTCCCGCCGGACAGCTCTTTCTTGAGCTGCTCCAAGTCGGTCTCCCAGGTGCGGTACTTCAGGTCGCGAGCGACCTTCGTCTGCTTGGCCTTTGCACGGCCGCGCCCCATAGCGTCGACCCCCTCGCACAAGTCAACCGGGTACGCAGCGTGGCGCCCACGGATCAGTCGTCAGTAATCGTGGTTCTAGGTTACCCGGAGCCGGTCTCCGACACACGCCCGACCCCCTGACTGGACACCCGAACCGGCCCGATAACGGCCGGGAGACCTGGCCGATCCCCTCAAACCGGCCAGGTCTCCCGCGTCTTTGGCGCCTTACCGCGGCGCTACTTCACCTCGCGACGTGAGCTTGCCCACAGTCCGGCGATCGTCGGCAGGACGATCCAGACACCGATCGCGGTGAGCGTCTCGGGAACCATCCCGTGCAGGTCGCGCTCGGCGATCCGGCCGAAGGCGCCGAACACGTCCAGCCAGTCGGCGTTGCTCTTGAACAGCGCCGGACCGGCCAGCGCCCAGGCGGTCGGGGCGACGAAGAAGACCAGGATGGCGACCGCGGTCTGGGCGATCACCGCACCGAAGGCGGCACCCATGACGACGTTCAGCGCAGTGGTCAGGTAGGCACCGGCAAGGGCACCCCCGAATCCGGCGTACGACGCTCCGTCGCCGCTGATCGAGCCGCCGAGCGCGGTACCAGCCACGGCGAGTACGACGGTGACGCTCAGCACCACGACGCTCAGCACGACCGCGGAGACGAACTTGGCCACCTGGACCCGGATCCGGCGCGGCGACAGCGTGAACGTGGTCAACGCGGTCCGCTGGGTCCACTCGCTCGTCATCGCCATCACGCCGATCACGGGCAGCAGCAGCATCACGCCGGTCGACGCGGCACCCAGGTACCCGTCGAAGGCCTGCTTGCCGTCCTGCATGTGGGTGAGTTCCCAGGTGAGCGCGGCGAGCGCCAGGGCGAGGATGCCGAGAATCAGGACCTGGCCGCTGCGGGTGTTGACCGACTTGCGCAGCTCGATGGTGACGAGTTTGAGGAAGGACTGGCCGCGCGCCGGGGGCAGCGAGGCGCCGACGGCCGCCCGGTGCTTGCCCGGAACCGCCGCAACGGCCGGAGAGGTGATTTCAGAAACAGCCATGGTGTGAGCTCCAGGAAGAAGAAAAAGAAGAAAAGAAAGGGAAGGAAGGCGGGGTGGGGGTGGGGCGTGAGCTCCAGGAAGAAGAAGTTGGTGGATCAGGCTGCGGCGGCGGTGGGGCTGGTGAGCTGGAAGAAGAGTTCTTCCAGGCCGGCGCCGTCGCTTTCGCGGAGTTCGAGGAGGACCTGACCGGCGGCGGCCGCGGCTCGGCCGACCTGCTCGGCGGTGGCGTCGACGCGCAGCGCCCCGTCGTACAGGGGCTCGAGGCTCAGGCCGGCCGCGGTCAGTGCCTGGTTCAGGCCGACGGGGTCGAGACCGCGGACGAGGGTGCCGCTCCCGGCCAGCAGCTCCTCCAGGGAGCCGTTCGCGACGATCCTGCCGCCGCCGATGACGACCAGCTTGTCCACGGTCGCCTGGACCTCACCCAGCAGGTGGCTGGACAGGATCACCGTGCCGCCACGGGAAGCGAAGTCCTGCAACAGCCCACGCATCCACCGGATGCCCTCCGGGTCCATGCCGTTGGCCGGCTCGTCCAGGATCAGCGCGGCCGGGTCGCCGAGCAGAGCGGCCGCGATCCCTAGCCGCTGCCGCATGCCCAGCGAGTACTGCCCGACCCGGCGCTTGGCGGCCGAGCTGAGCCCGACGGCCTCCAGCATCTCGTCCGCCCGGCTGCTCGGTACGCCGAGCAGCGACGCGTTGAGCAGCAACGTCTCGCGGCCGGTGCGGCCCGGGTGCTGGGCCGCCGCGTCCAGCATCACGCCGACGACGCGGCCGGGGTTCGGCAGCTCGGAGTACTTCTTGCCGGCGATCGTGGCCCGACCCGCGCTCGGCGGGGTGAGACCCGTCAGCATGCGCAGGGTGGTGGACTTGCCGGCGCCGTTCGGGCCGAGGAAGCCGGTGATGCTGCCTGGCTCGACGGTGAAGGAGACGTCGCTGACGGCCGTGGTGCCGCCATAGCGCTTGCTGAGGTTCTCGACGGTGATCATGACCGCTACTCTTCCGGCCCGGACCCCCTCGGCACATCGACCGACCGTCTCCGCCGACCCCCTACTTAAGTCGTCGAACCGGCACCTCGACCCCCACCGGAAGAGGGACGAAAGACGTGACCCGGCGCGACTACGCTGACTGAATGCAACGGTTGCGGCGCTGGTATGCCTGGTTCGTCCGGCATGCCCCGCGGCTTCGCGACCTGATGTACGTCGGGTTCAGCCTGCTCACGATCGTCCTGCAAGCCACCTCCAACGGACGCCCCGGCTGGCAGGACAGCGACTGGTTCGTGCTCGGCCTGGGAGCGGTCGCCTCGCTGGCCCTGTGGTGGCGTCGTCGCTTCCCGGTCGTGGTCACCGCCATCGCGGTGATCGCGATGGGTGCCGCCGGCATCTTCATGCCGCTGGGCCTGGCGCTGCTGACGCTGGCGATCCGGCGGCGCGACCTCGCCCTCGCGATCCTGACCGTCGCCGGGTACGTCGCGTACGTCATCCCCACCTCCGAGGGAAGCAACAACCTCTGGGCCGCACTCTTCACCGGTCCCTTCGTGATCGGCACCTGGGTCGCGGTCGGGGCCTACATCGGGGCCCGGCGGGACTTGATGGTGTCGCTGCGGGATCGGGCCGAGCGCGCGGAGGCGGAGCGGGAGCTGAGAGCCGACCAGGCCAGGCTGGGCGAGCGGGCCCGGATTGCCCAGGAGATGCACGACGTACTGGCCCACAAGGTCTCGCTGATCGCGCTGCACGCCGGTGGGCTGGAGGTGAACCCGGCCGTCGGCCCGGAGAAGGTCGAGAGCTCGGCCGGCCTGATCCGCGAGACCGCCCGGCAGGCGATGGAGGACCTCCGCGAGGTTCTCGGCGTACTGCGAGCCGATCTCAGCGAGGATGGCGCCGACCTGGCTCCGGTACCCCGAGCTGCCGACCTGGCCCGTTTGGTCGAGGCGTCGCAGGCGGCCGGAATACAGGTGAGCAGCGAGTTGTCGCTGCCGGACGACGTACCGGCTCTGGTCGGGCGGACGGTCTACCGCGTCGTGCAGGAGGCGCTGACCAATGTGCACAAGCATGCGCGAGGTGTTTCCACCGAAGTACTGGTGAACGGCGCGCCCGGGAGTGGCGTGACGGTGCGGGTGACGAACGTACGGCCGGTCGCTGCTGATTCACTGTTGCCGGGATCCGGCGCAGGGCTGGTCGGCCTGCGCGAGCGGGTCACCCTGGCCGGTGGACGACTCGATGCCGGGCCGACCGCGGACGGCGGCTGGCGGGTCGAGGCCTGGCTGCCCTGGTGAGCGAAGAAGGAGAACGATGACGCGGCTGCTGATCGTGGACGACGAGGCGCTGGTCCGGGCGGGACTGAAGATGATCCTGGAGTCGGCCGACGATCTCGAGGTGGTCGCCGAGGCCGATGACGGCGCGGACGCGGCCGCGATGGTCCGCGAGCACCGGCCGGACGTGGTGCTGATGGACATCCGGATGCCGCGGATGGACGGGCTCGCGGCGACGCGGCAGGTGCAGGAACTGCCCGATCCGCCGAAGGTCGTGGTGCTGACCACGTTCGATCTGGACGACTACGTGTTCCGGGCGCTGCAGGCCGGGGCGAGTGGGTTCCTGCTGAAGGACACTCCGCCGCGCGAGCTGGTCCAGGCGGTCCGGGTGGTGGCGGCCGGGGACGCGATGCTGTCGCCGGCTGTCACGCGCCGGCTGATCGGGCACTTCGCGGCGGACCAGCGGACGGACCGGCAGCGGATCGCGCGGGAGCGGCTGACCGCGCTCACCGACCGCGAGAGCGAAGTACTGGCAGCGGTCGCGCGCGGACTGTCGAACGCCGACATCGGGCGGAAACTGTTCATGAGCGAGGCGACCGTGAAGGCGCACGTCTCGCGGGTGCTGGTGAAACTCGATGCCACCAACCGGGTCCAGGTGGCGATCCTCGCCCACGACGCGGGCCTGCTGGACACGTAGAGACGGGACAACCGGCCGGGGCGTCGTCGGAGGGGGTGGGGGCGACGACGCCACGGCCGGTTGTCAGGTCAGCGGCCCGAGGGGGGAGTCGGGGCCGCTGACGGGCCGGAACTCAGACGCGGCCGAAGGCCACGCTGCTGGTCCAGATCTTCGACTTGCCGATCGGAGTGCCCGGCTTGGAGGAGTGCCACAGCATGTTCGACCCGGCGTAGATGCCGACGTGGTAGACGCCGCCACCACCGCTGCGGAAGAACACCAGGTCGCCCGGCTTCGCGGCGGAGCGGCTGATGTGCTTCGTTGCGCTGTACTGCTGACGCGACGTACGGGGCAGCTTCTTGCCGGCCTTCTTGTACACGTAGCCGGTGTAGCCGGAGCAGTCGAAGCCACGGGTGGTCGTGCCGCCGTAGCGGTACGGCGTGCCCTTGAGCTTCGCGGCCTCGCGCAGAACCTTGGCGCGGAAGGTCGTGGTGGTGCTCGACCCGCCCTTGGGGCCGTAGAGCACGCCGTGCTTGGCGGCCCAGGTCAACCGGTTCCAGGTGGGCTTGGTCATGTAGCCGGTGGGCTTGATGCCCCACGAGGCCTGGAACCTCTTGACCGCTTTGACCGTGCTGGTGCCGAAGTAGTAGTCCTGCTTGAGGTGCAGACGCTTCTGGACGTACTTGACAGTGGAGCCTGAGTCGCGGAAGCGAAGCAGGGGGCGACTGGCGATGCTGCTGGTGCCGCGCACCTGACCGGCCGTGGTGCTGGCCGCGGAGGCGGTCGCCGGAGTGGTGACGACGCTGATCGCGGCTCCACCACCGACTGCGAGACCGACCGAGAGGACGGCTGCCGCGGCGCGAGGGGCGGCCACGGACTTGCTGGACTTGCGGTGCTTTGCCAACGTACGACCGGCGGGCCGGGTACTGGCATCGCTGTTCTGACTGACGGCGCCCTGAAGCGCAGTCCGTCGGGCAGTGACGGGCATGGTTGTCTCCCGACGCCTGTGAAGTTAGCTGTCGGGTTCGGGCTGAGAGTCAATAGCCCGGTCCGCTCCCGCGGACTTCACCCCAGGGACCCGACCACTCACGGTCGGGACCCAACTTCCTGGGTCCCCCACTCCTGCCATGTGGTGTTCGAGGGGAGCGGGTGTGCCTGGCAGGACTCGGCGTTGACACATCCGCAGTTCGGCGCATTTGTCGAACCGCCGACGACTGTATAACAGAATGATCACGGCGCAAACCCTCAAATCGAGAGAGACCCTCCCGAAAGGCCTCAAACGCCTCTCTGACGGCTCAGGGACCTCCGGTAAACATCAGGTGTCCTGAGCGTGTCTGAGCGCGTCTCAGGCCGCCGCACAGCGGACTAATGTGACCCCGGTCACACTGCCTCAGTGGCTGTGTGTGACAACAAGCACAGTGCGTACTCGGGCGCGCCGGAAGTCAGCTCCGGCCGAGCAGCTCCAGCCAGCGCTCCAGGCCCACGTTCCCACCGGACAGCACCACTCCGACGCGGTCGGGGAGGTTGCGGATCCGGCCGGTCAGCAGGGCGGCCAGCGCGCTCGCGCCACTCGGCTCGACGACGATCTTCAGCCGCTCGAAGGCGAACTTCATCGCCGCCCGGATCTCGTCGTCGGTGACGAGTTCGATCCCGTCGACCAGCCGCTGAACGATCGGGAACGTGAGTTCCCCGGGGCTGGCGATCGCCTGGCCGTCGGCGATCGTCCGCGGTACGCCGATCTCCACCCGCTCCCCAGCCTTCAGCGAGCGGGCCGTGTCATCGCCCGCAGCCGGCTCGACACCTATCACTCGGATCCCTGGTGACAGTGCGGACGCCGCCGTCGCACAACCGGCGATGAGCCCGCCGCCTCCGATCGGCACCAGCAAAGCGCCGAGGGGCCCGACGTCCTCGATCAGCTCCAGGGCAACCGTGCCCTGCCCGGCCATGACGTCGTAGTGGTCGTACGGCGGAATCAGGGTCAGCCCGCGTTCCTCGGCCAGCTGGTTCGCCAGGACCGCCCGATCCTGGGAGTACCGGTCATAGGTCACGACCTCGGCGCCGTACCCGCGGGTGGCCGCCAGTTTGGTGGGTGGCGAGTCGGTCGGCATCAGGTTCACCGCGGTCGTCCCGGCCAGTTTGGCGGCCAGCGCGACCGCTTGCGCGTGGTTCCCCGACGAGTACGCCACGACGCCGGCAGCCAGCTGTTCGGGGGACAGCCGGCTGATCGCGTTGAAGGCGCCGCGGAACTTGAACGCGCCAATCCGCTGGAAGTTCTCCGCCTTCAGGAACACCTCGGCGCCCACCCGCTCGTTCAGCGTGCGCGACGTCAGGACCGGAGTACGGTGCGCGACCCCGGCGATTCGTTCGGCCGCCGCCTGCACGTCGGCGAGAGTCAGCTCAGTCATGCCGCGACGCTATGTCAAAGTGGCGGAGCCCGCTCCGTACTGATGACGAGAGGTTCCCAGCTCGGGGGCCGACGGTGAAGGAGAGATCGTGAAATACCTGGTGGTGCTGAACATCAACCCCGACGTACTGGCTGCCCTGAGTGAAGAGGAGCAGCAGGCGATCTTCGACGGGCACGAGAAGTTCCTGAAGGTGGTGCAGGAGTCGGGCGAGTTCCACAGCACGGTCGCGCTGGCCGAGCCGGCGAAGACGTCGGTGGTGAAGGTTCGGGACGGGGTACCGGCGGTGACGGACGGACCGTTCCTGGAGGCCAAGGAGTTCCTGGCGGGCTACTACCTGCTGGACTGCGCGACCCCGGAGCGTGCCGTCGAGCTGGCCGCGATGATCCCGGACGCGGGGATCGAGGGGCTCGGCGTGGAGGTTCGCGAGGTAATCCACGAGCTGGGTCTCTGACCTGGCCCGGACAGACACAACGGCAGCAGCTCCGCTTCGGGGAACTGCTGCCGTTGCTTGCTGTACTGCGGACCGGCCCGGTCAGGCGGTCTGGTCGTCGACGTCCGCGTCGCCGGCGTGCTTCTTGATCGACTCGATCCCGCCCAGCGCGCCGGCCTTCGTCTGGTAGCTCTCGCTGCTGGCGATCACCTCGCCGTTGCCGGCCTTGAGCCGGAACCGGAACCCGCCGGACTTGTCTTCGTAAAGCTCGAACTTCCCCGCCATGACGTACCTCCGTGTAATCGGGTGACTCCGCTACGGAGCGTAGACCTCACGCGTCAGTTCCGTCTGTAGGCGGTGATGTGTGTGTCGCGGGAGACCGGCCCACCGAACCGGAGCCGGTCGTACCCGGTGAACTCGGGCTCGAGGGCGTCCAGCTCGTCGACGAACGGTTTGGCCTCGACGGGGTCGGCGGCCGCGTCGATCGCCGCGACCAGTTCGCCCTTGCGCCGGATCGTTGCCGGGGACACCGAATGCAGGCAGACGTACTGCCCACTCAGGTAGGCCTCCCACTCCTCGTTGCCCTCGGCCACATCCGCCCAGTGCCCGACGAACCAGTCCTGCAGCTCGTCGATGCCGACCTGGTCAGCCAGCGCGAAGTAGTCGGCCGGCACCATCTCGGCGCCGTCACTGCGCAGATAACTCGGCAGTGGAAGCTTCTCCGCCAGCATCAGGGCCCGTACTGCGTCCGCGTCGCGACCGTGTTCGGCGCAGAGCTCGTCCAGGACGCGGAACTGCCTCGTCACGTAGGCATCGTCATCCGCCGTCATCGGGTGGACGCCGTTGATCTCCAGGTATCGCTGCCGCACAGCTGCTCGACTCATACCGGCGACGGTAATCCCGCAATACTTCGGCGCAGCCCTAACTGTCCTTGAGATCCGCCAGTACTCCGCGGATGCCCGCGACGGCGAGGTTGATGCCGAGCGCGTAGTACCGGTCGGTCGAGGCGGGACAGATCAGGGTGTCCGCGGCCGAGGTGATCAGCGGATAGCGGTGCGGCGACAGCGCTGAGAGCGAGGCGCGCTTGGCGCGCAAGGCGTCCTCGCGGGCGATCGGGTCGGTGTCCTCGTTGGCGCCGGGCTCGGTGGTGACCAGGGTGATCAACCCGCAGAGCGACTGCCGGCCGACCTCTGCCGCGTCGTCGACGGAGAAGCCGCCCTGCGTCAGCAGCTCCATCGTCCGCTCGCCCATCGCCAGCCCTTCTGGGCAGATCAGGATCCGGTACAGCGTCAGCCCGGCGACCTTCGGATGCGGCCGGAGAGCGGCGACAAAAGCGGCCAGTACTGCGTGCAGCTGCGCCTCCCACGGCTCGTCGGTCGGCTCGGGCAGGGCGATGTCGGCCAGGATCCGGTCGCCGACAGCCGCGAGCAGGTCGTCCTTGTCGGCGAAGTGCCGGTAGATGGCCATCGGCGTCACGTCGTGCAGCTGGGCCAGCCGGCGAATGGTCAGCGCCTCCAGCCCTTCGGCGTCGGCGAGCCGCAGCGCGCTGGTCGCGAGCTGGGCCGGGTCGAGGCGCTTGGTGGTCTGGGTGCTGGTCGGGGTCACGTTGACAAGTTTACAACGTAGACCTACCGTCTACTAAGTACGCATACAGCGTATACATACAACGTAGACATCCTCTGTGAGGTAGGCATGCGACGCAGTCCCTGGGCGACACTCGCGGTGTTGGCTCTAGCGCAGTTCATCGTGGTGCTCGACGTGACGATCGTGAACGTCGCGCTGCCCGACATCCAGGCGGACCTGAACTTCTCCGCCGACTCGCTGCAGTGGGTGATCAACGCCTACACGCTGCTCTTCGGAGGCTTCCTGCTGCTCGGTGGCCGGATGGCCGACCTGCTCGGCCCGCGCCGGGTGTTCATCGGCGGCCTGGTGCTCTTCGGGGTGGCCTCGATGGTGGCCGGGCTGGCCAACTCGTCGGAGTTCCTGATCGGCGCCCGCGCAGTACAGGGTCTTGGTGGCGCGTTGCTGTCGCCTGCCGCGCTGGCGATCCTGACCGTCACCTTCGCGCACGGCCGGGAGCGGAACATCGCGATGGGCGTGTGGGGCGGTCTGGCCGGTCTCGGCGGCACTCTCGGCGTGGTGGCCGGCGGATTGCTGGTCGATTCGCTGAGCTGGAAATGGATCTTCTTCGTGAACGTCCCGATCGTGGTCGTTCTGATCGCGCTGATCCCGGTCTTCGTCCGCGACACCCGGCACAACGAGAACCGAGGCCGGACGTTCGACACGGCCGGCGCCGTTCTCAGTACTGCGGGTCTGCTGGCGGTCGTGTACGGCGTCGTCCGGTCGGAGCCCAAGGGCTGGGGCTCGGGCGAGGTCATGTTCTTCCTGATCGCGGGTGTTGCGCTGCTGGCCGCCTTCGTGTTCGTCGAGGCGCGGTCGAAGGCGCCGCTGGTGCCGCTGCGGTTGTTCCGTTCGCGGGCGCTCAGTGTGTCGAGCGGGGCGCTGGCTCTGAACGGCGCGGGCTTCCTGTCGATGTTCTTCCTGACCGCCATCTACCTGCAGCAGGTGCGCGGCGACTCCGCGCTCGAGGCGGGCGTGCACTTCCTGCCGATGGGTGGGGCAGCGATCGTTGCCGCAGTACTGGCCTCTCAGTTGGTTCAGCGGCTCGGCACGCGCACTGTGCAACTGTCCGGGGCGGCGCTCAGTGTGGTCGGGCTTCTGCTGCTCTCACAGGCCGATGCGACCGGGAGCTACACCACTCAACTGCTGCCGGGCTTGGTCATCTTCGGCTTCGGCATCCTCGGCGTCGGCGTACCGGCACAGATCACCGCGGTCTCGGAGGTCGAGCACCATGAGGCTGGTGCCGCGTCGGGTGTGGTCAACGCGATGTACCAGGTCGGCGGCGCACTCGGACTCGCGATCGTGACGACACTGTCCATCACCCGTACTACGGAAGCGATTGCGGCGGGAGTCCCGCAGCAGCAGGCACTCGTCGAGGGGTTCCAGCGCGGGCTGCTCGTTGCGGCCGGCTTCGCGATCGCCAACGCCGTACTGACCCTGGCCTCGCCCCAACTCCAGCCGGACGCGGAACAGATCGCGGAGGCGGCTGTCGCTGCGTGATCCCCGGCCGTCGGTCCGCTACTTGTTCGCCTGGTAAATGGCGGCGGTGGTGGTCCGGCGGCTCGGTGGTTCCCAGGTCGTGCTGCTGACAGTGGTGAAGCCCGCATCCGCAAGCTCCGCAGCGATCCCGGCCGGCTGCCACTTCTGGTGCACCGAGATGACGAGTCGCGCGCCAGGCTTCATCACCCGCCGAATCTCGGCGTACGCCGCCTGCCGGTCCTCCCACAGCTGGATGTTGTTGACCGACAGCACCACATGCGCGGATTGGTCCGGCTGATGCGTGTCGGCCGCGTCCCCACGAATCAACTGCACCTTTCCGGCCTCGACCAACTCACCGCAGTTATGCCGAGCCGCCAGCAACATCGTGTCGGACGGATCCACCCCGACCACAATCCCGGCGTACTCCGCAGCCGCAATCAACCCAACCCCAGGCCCCGGCCCAAGCACCAACACATGTTCTTTAGCCTGCAACCGCGCCAACCCCACCACATGCTTCTCAGTAAGCCCATTCCCCCGAGCCATCACCCACCCCCCAACCCGCCCCAAAACCCCCTCAGGCCGCCCAAACCCCTTACGCGCCAGCTTCTCCCCAAACGCACCCATACCCCATAACACCACGCAAAAGGCCAACCTTTCGCGCTCATCAGCCCGACCCCCACGGAGCACAGACGCCGCTCAACCGGTTAGTTGAAGGCTGCATGGCGTTGTCGACTTAACACTCTTCGTAACTAACGGCCGTTTGGCGTTCTGCCGCCGGGGTCAAACTCCAGAGGGGGCTGACTGTCGCCGTCCCGGGACGGACATGCTGCGCCTTCCGCCGGCGCAGGACGCACGGAAGAGGGGTCGGGACTTGGATGTCGAGACGCTTGCAGCCGATGACTGGAAGATCTTGCGGGATGTCCGCCTGCGGGCCCTGGAGGACTCGCCGACGGCCTACATCTCCAGCCGGCAAACGGAGATCGGGTGGACCGAGGCGCGCTGGCGACAGAGCTTCGAGGGCTCGGTCTGGGTGGTCGCGCGGGGCCCGCAGGAGATCGTCGGGATGACCCGGTCGGTCCGTGTCGAGCACCGGCCGGCCTTCGAACGCCACCTCGAGTCCGTCTGGGTCGAGCCGGGCCACCGGCGGACCGGCGTCCTGCGAACCCTCCTGCGCTACCTCGCCGAGCTCGAACCAGAAGTCCAGGAATGGCGAGTCTGGGTGCTGACCGACAACGTCGAGGCGCGGACGGCGTACGAGCGGCTGGGTTTCCGGTCGACCGGTGAACGTCAGCCGCTGAACGACGCGTCAGGCCGGAGTGAGGAGCGACTCGGACTCAGTCTCGGCGGACACCGCGAGCTGTGATCCGGATGCGGTCCAGCCGAGGCCGTAGCCGCCGGATCGCCAGGTGGTGAGGCCCAGCTCGTCGAGGGCGTCACGTTCGCTGAGGACCGAGCCGTCGCCGCGCAGTACCGTCTGCCAGCGGTTCTCGTCTTCTCGCCAGGCGTCGATGAAGTCGGCACACACCTCGTTGGAGATGTCGTCCAGCTGGTCTTTGGCGCAGCCGAGCGAGGTCAGCATCTCGGTCATCCGCCAGGAGTCGACGGCGCCGTCCTTGTCCATCGCGTCCGTCAGCCGCTCCGCCGTTTCCCCGATCAGGAGCTCGCGCCCTTCCCGGACCTGCTGCCAGAACCGTGGCTTCGCCGCGGCGGCCAGCTGGTCCTTGAACTCCCAGCCCCCCGTGCCTTCGAACAAGTTGTAGAGACCCTCGGCGAGCAGATCGCCGAATTCCTCGCGCTTGGCCCGCATCGGGTCGAGGAACGGCTCGTACTCCTCCTGGCCCACCTCGCCGATCTTCGGCAGGGACCGGGCGGCCGCGTGCCGGGCGAAGAAGAACCAGTCCTCGTTGTAGATGTCGGGGAAGAAGGACATCGCGGGGTGCTGCGTGCTGACCGCGAGCACGGCACCGCTGACGAAGACGTCCTGCTTGAACCCCGCCTCACGCCGCGCGTGGCAGACGACCGAGTTGTCGGGGTACTCCCGGCTGGCCATCGCCGCGACCGGGTGGCGGTCGAGTTGAGCGGCCATCCGGTGGATGTGCTGGGCGCGGAGCTGGAAGATGTCGTCGTCGACGAAGAGGATCTTCTTCCAGCCGCGCCGCCGGGCCAGCCGGAGGCCGAGGTTGCGCTTGATGCTGAGATCGCTCGACCGCCCGGCGCTGACGTCGAGGAAGTTCTGGCCCGAGGTGAGCGGGGACCACTGGGTCGGGTAGCCCTGGGGTACGTCGATGATCAGCGCCCGCGCGCCGAAGGTCGCGGCGACCCGATCGGCGACCCGGTCGACCTGCGCCTGCCGGCTGCACAGCACCACGAGCGGCACCGACAGTGCGGCCGAGAGCGTGATGATGTGCTGCGGCAGCGAGGCCCGGGCGGCCGGCACCACGATCGCGTCGAGACCGCTGCGGGTGGTCGGGACGACGGACTTCGACACGTCGCGCAGCAGGGAGGCGTGCGACTGCTGGTGCTTGAAATGACGGCTCACTTCGCGGCCGCCTTGTCGGTCGGGGACCACTCGTACAGCCGGTTCTCCTCGATCTCGAGGTCCGGCGAGATCGCTTCGCCGTTCACCACCGGCACCCGCAGCAGCAGGGCGAACGAGCCCTCCGGGAAATGGCTGGACAAGAAGGCCTCGTTTCGTTCGCGGACGCGGACGTCGGTCAGGGTCCGGACGGCGCCCAGGACGCCGCGGCTGTGGATGCCGTTGCAGATGGTGAGTGTGCGGCTGTGGTTGAACGGATTCCGCACCCGGGTGATCAGGGCGACGTCCTCGACCAGCTCGGGACCGTCACTGGTTTCCTCCCACTGCGGGCGGAACTCCTTGTTGGCGTCGCTGGCCTTGAAGATCTCGCCGGTCTTGAGGTCGGCCACCTCGAACTGGGAGACCGGCAGTTCGCGCAGGGTCTTCAGCAGCCGCTTGGTGACGTGGTTCAGACCGATGCCACCGAGCACGATCACGTGGCTGGACATGTCGTCGGCCATCACCTCCGACGGCAGCCGGTGGACGATCTGCAGCTCGGGGTTGGAGGCCCGGATGTGTCCCCAGAGCTCCATCAGCGCGTCGAGGTCGGCGTACCGGAACATCCGGGTGTAGTTGGGGTGGCGCTCGTCGGCCAGCGGGTGCGAGAACTCCCGGCCCGTTTCGGGGTTGACGATCGGCACGGCCTCAGGGCAGATGATCGTGATCGGGCCGCTCTCGAAGTCCCAGGTGTAGGAGCCGCCGCCCCCTGAACCCGATGCGCCGCTCTGGTTGCGGACCGCGTCGCGCAGTCCGACCAGTTCGTGGTGCAGTTTTTCGAAGCGCTCCCGCTCGGGCGGGGTCAGGTCCCGCTCGGCCAGCAGGTGCGGGGTGCCCTCGTGGCTGCGGTCGGTACAGAAGAACAGTGCGTAGGAGCGCAGCCGCTCGGCCGGGGGCAGCTTCGGGTTGGACAGTGATTCCCAGGAGCTGATCGTGGCCACCGCCACCCGCGAGTCGTCGCTCAGCGCGTTGGCGAGGTCCCGCTGAGTCAGCCCGGACTCATCGGACTCACGCAGGCCGCGGAGCCGCCTGGCGAGCCTTACGGCCTCTGAAGAAGGGGCCACTGTCACTCCCGATCTGTCGGCGCCCCGCACGTCGCGAGCGCTACAACGGCGATGCTATACCCACCTACACCGGAAACACCCAACTGTACTGCTTACTACTTTGTAACGCGTGGTGTCAGTTCAGCTAGTTGGAGTGCCGTCATGGCCGCAGGCTCCCGCCGTGACCGACTCTCTGCCTCCTCAACGCGCCAGGCAGCGATAAGTCACCGACGCGCGAAATATTGACCGGGCTCCACCGCACATCTACCGTAAGTACTGTAGTTCTGCGTGTAGCCAACCGAAGCCACTCAAGGAATACGGTAGACCGAGCTGGCAGGGGGCGCTGATCACCTGACCGAGGCGTTCACGGGCCCCATGAGGCGGGATCATGTGACGAAAGCAGGTGGCGCCATGACAACCGACCGCGGCGCTGCGAGCGATCCGATCGGCGCTCTGGAGGCCGGCGCGTGGCGCCTCGCCCAGCGCCTGCTCCGCGAGGACCGCCGGTACGACGCGATGCTGGGCGCCGAGTTGCGCACGATCGCCCGGGCGATGGCCTACCGCGCCGCCGGTGATCACGGTTCGGCCTGGACCGCGCTGGCCAAGGTCGCGGCCGGCCTCCGCCGCCGACAGCCGAACCTGCCCGTACTGCGCCCCAATGGCATCGATGCCATCCAGCTCGCGCTGCCGCCGGAACATGAGCCGGACAGCCCCGGCTGGGCGGCGTACCGGACGATTCGGCTGGTCTGTCGCGAACAGGGTGAACTGAGGCAGCTCCGCAGGCGGGCGGGTGACAGCCCGATCGGTCTGACTGAGGACAGGCACATCCTGGTGCTGGCCTTCGTCGAGTACCTCTGCTGGGTGGAGTTCGACCTCAGCAGCTGGGCCCCCAAATCGCCACCGGACGACGACCTCGCCGCTGTGGAGACCCGGATCGCCGAGTTCACCGACCGCCGGCGTGAAGCCCTCTTGCGCAGTGCCACCGACCTGCGCCGTCTGTACCGCCCGACCTCCGGCGGTATGACCCGAGCGGTCTGGGACCGCGTCGACCAGTACCACGGGCTGCGGTGGCTGGCGCTGAACGAACTGGCCAACCGGTCGGCTCCGCCGTGGACCGAACCGGCTCTGGCTGGGCGGGTGCCGGTCCGGTTGTGGGCCGAGCGCGCGTGGCAGTCGGCGAAGGCTCCGGAATCGGATGGCCTTTACGAGTACGCGCTGGAGTCCTAACCTTTGGTGACAACCACCTTTCCTACCCGTTGACCAAGGGTGCCCGCATCCTCGCCGGCGAGGGAAAGACAGGCAAAGTCTCTGACTCGGGCGGCACACACGCGGAAGTTCCGTCGTAAGGGGAGGTCGGCTCATGTTCGCCTTCGTGACCGCGCCACCGAGCCCGGACCACGATGCCTCGCCCGAGCTCCGCGTCGAGGCACGGGATCCGGCTGACCTGTGCTGGCAGACCGATGTCGGCCTCGGCATCGACGTCGCGGTCGACCTCGCCCGGCCGCAGCGCTGGCGGTCGGTCGCGATCGCCCGCTGGGAAGAAGCCGACCCGGAGTTGCTGGACGCGCTGATCGGTGCGAAAGCCAGGCGCCGCCTCGGCAAGTTGCGGACCGAACTGCTGCTGTCCGGCCGGTCGCGGGGCAAGGAGGACAAGTCGCTCGTCCTGGCCTCGCCGGATCCCTGGCTCCGAGTCGCCGCGATCGATGCCTTGAATCGCCGGTTGCAGCTTCCGCTCGACCAGGCGCTCGTTGACGCCGAGCGCGGGGTCGCTCGGGAGCGGGCCGCGGAGACGCTCGAGCCGGGGCCGGTTCATGAGCGCGTCATCGGCGAGGCCCTGGTGATAGCGCGCCAGGCTGCCAGCGGGTTCGCGGATTACCTTTCCACGCTGGCCGATTCGGCGACGTCGATACCGGCCGAGCTGTACGCCGGGCTGGAGCGACTCGTCGACGGGTACGAGACTCTGCGTCGTACGGTCGTCGATGGTCCTGAGAAGGAGCTGGCCAAGGTCGGCAGGACCTGGGCCAGGCTGTTGGCGCAGTTGCCGGTCGTCAACCGCTACTCCAGTGAGGAAGCCAGTGGGGACGATCTGCAGGTGGTGGCCGTCGACAACGATGCGCTGACGAGTCTGGTGGATCCCCGTCAGCTGCCTGCCCGGGTAGTGGGTATCGGCCGCGCGGCTGCCGAAGTACGGATGGAAGAAGTCCGTCTGGACGAAGGACCGGCTGTCCTGGTGACGGTGCCGGCCTATGGGCCGCGGTTGCCGGCTGCTGACCTCGCGGACCGGCTGCTGGTGCGGCTGGTGGATCGCAAGTCTGGCAAGGTGCATCAGCCCGCCATGCTCACGCTGGTGACCGGCGACGAGGCCGGACAGCTTGGTGCTGATTCACCGGTCTTCGCGCGAGTCGTACCGCTGCACGGCTCGTCGCCAGAGGACTTGCGGGCTGACGTGTTCGACGTCGACAGCGACGTAGTACCGGCTCAGGCAGACTCGGATGGCGCGCTGTTACGAGCCCGGCGAGCAGCCGCAGTACTGCGGGAGTGGCGACTCGCGATGGCCGAGGCGCGACTGGGTGACCTGGCTGCCCGGCATCGGCGGCTGGCGCGGCTGGTCGACGTACTGAAGCCTGATGTGCCGGACACTGACCGGCCGGTCTTCGATGGTGGTCCGACGCTGGCGGAGCTGGCCGACTTGGCCGAGTCGCCCGACACGGGACACAGTTGGGCCGCGACGATGCAGGGCCCTGGTGACTGCCTGGTGGCGGAACTGGCTGCAGCACACGCGATTCGTTGATGCCGTCGAGGCATCGATGATGGTGAGAAGCGCCGGATTCATCGCTTAATAAGGGTTCCGTCGACCCGGGAGCGATGAGCCATGGTTGATCAACTCACTCACCTCGACCTCCTTCCGCCGCGTGTCTCCGAACCACTGCCCGCTTTCGTCCGCTCGTTCGATGCTGTGTCCGACGTCGTGCCGGTGGGGCGGGCTCCTCAACCTGTGGCGCTGGGCCGCCGTACGACGATCGCTCTGTGGTTGCTCATCGCTGTGGGGATCGGCAGCTGCCTTGCGCTCTTTGTGATGCTGCAAGCGCCTGCCGGCTGCAGCGGACTAGCCTGCTCGATTGCGACGTATGGCGGGCACCCGCTGCTCATGCTGGTGTTCGCTGCTGTCGGAACTACTGCGCTGCTTGGGCTTGCTGCGTTTACCCGCGGTCTTACCCGCGCGAGTGCTCGCGCGCTGCGGCTACTGGTACCGGCAGCGGGACTGACTCTCGCCTCGGTGACAGGAGTTGTTGCTGTGCTCGTCACCGGCATGGTGATCGTGCTGGTGGCGCTACTCGCGGTGGTCGTGACCTGTGCCTTCTTTGCCGACCACAGCTGACATGGGGTAGGCGACATATGCCAACGACGTGCCGTCTGGAGACCAGCTCGGGACATTCATGGTGCCTTGGCCGCCGAAGACTCTTGCCAGCTCACGGATCTGACCGTCGGGCTCCAGCAACCTGATGCGGACATCATCGACATCGGCAGGATGTCCCAACGTGCCCGGCGGAAAACTCACGTACGCGACCATCGAGCCGGCCGGGTGTGGAAACCAGTTCACCCTTTCGTCGAAGGTCAGCTGCTCGGTTTGTTCGCCTCTGATCCGGAACAACTGCGCATGTCCGGGCACCGTCGCCGCCCGCTCGGAGTTGAAGTAGATCCACTCCCCATCAGGCCCGTACTCCGCTCCGTCGTCGGCGAACTCGTCATCCGTCACCTGCACGTCGGGTCCGCCGTCTGCAGGAACCGTGTACACGTTGGTGATTCGCCGGCCGTCCTTGGTTTCCAACCCGATGTATGCCAGCTGGCTGCCATCCGGCGAAACCCCGTGCAGGTAGTGGTGAACCCCATGATCGTTGCTGATCCGCCGGCCGGGCCCGCCGGCGATCGGTACGGCGTACAGATGTCCGTCCTCGGCCGACACGTAAACGGTGCTGCCGTCCGGGCTCACGACGTGGTCGTTGTTGAGCTCGGGCACGCCGAGGAGTTCGATCTTTGTGAGCTCACCACCGGTGACGTTGATGTGGAACAGGCTGCCGTCGCCGTTGACGATCAACCGGTCGCCGACCCAGTTAGGGGCCTCGAACAACAAACTGTCGGAGCTGTAGACCAGCCTCCGCTCGCCCGTCGTCACGTCGACCACATACAGCTCGGCCGTCTGCCCTGGTCTTAGTTTTCTTGCCACAGGTCAAACCCTAGCCGCGTCTGCTGGCTGCCAAGGCTCGCTGCAGCCACTGCGAGATCGAGGCGTCTGCGGGGAGGTCGGCCAGGTCAGTGCTCACCCAACGCGCTTCAGCCAGTTCCGCCGACAGCTTGAACTCCTCAGACTCGGCCTCGGCGGTCAGGATCGTCAGACTGTCGACCTTGCCTTCCCGGTTGGTGGTCAACGTCTCGAGCACGGTCGTCTTGCTGATCGGTAGCGAGAGCTCCTCGAAGACCTCGCGGACTGCAGCCGCCTCCGCCGTCTCCTTGTGGGGCTTGTAGCCGCCGCCGGGCAGTCCCCACCACTGCTGGTCGACGTACGAGTGCCGCACCACCAGGCACCGCCCCGGGTGCTGCGGGTGCAGGACCAGGACCTTCACCCCGTACGTCGATGGCTTCCGCACCCGCCACCACAACCGCAGTACCCGATGGCCTGACCGCATCAACGCCGCAACAACCACCACGAATCTCCTCCCGTTCCCCTGAACCCTAGTGGTGCCCAGGGCAAGGGATCCGGGGTGCGGGCCTCGGGGGAGAAGCAGGGGCGTTCCCGGAGGTCTGGCGAGCCGTGCTCGGTGAGGCTGTTCCGGACGAACTTTTTCACAGGAGGTCTGGATGAGGCGGGTACATCAGGTGCTGGTGGCTGTGGCGACCGGGCTGGGGGTGCTTGCGGCGCCGGTGGCTGCGAGTGCTTCGCCTGGCGATGGCGGCAACCGTGCCGAGTTGCAGAGAGAACTGGATGGGGTAGTTACTGCCAGTGCCTTTGGTGCGCTGGCTGAGGTGCGTGACGAGGGTGGCGTCTGGCGGGGGTCGAGCGGGGTCGCAGTACTGGGGTCGAGCCGGCCTGTTCCGGTTGAGGCGCGGTTCCGGGCGGGCAGCATTACCAAGACGTTCCTCGCCACCGTCGTACTGCAGTTGGTTGACGAGGGGGCGTTGCAGTTGGACGACCCCGTGGAGAAGTGGCTGCCCGGTCTCGTGCCGAACGGTCAGAACATCACCGTGAAGCAGTTGCTCAACCACACCAGCGGTCTGTACGACTTCCTGCGCACACTCACGCGGCCGCCGGAGCCGGGGTTCCTGGACTATCGCTGGCGCACGTGGACCGCTGAGGAGCAGATCCGGCGCGCATTGGCGCACCCGCCTGTCTTCGAGACGCCGGGTTCGCAGTACTCGTACTCGAACACGAACTACGCGTTGCTCGGCGAGATCGTGGAGAAGGTGACCGGTGAGTCCTACGGTGACCAGATCGAGCGCCGGGTGATCCGGCCGTTGCGGTTGCACGGTACCGAGGTACCGGGGACGTTCCCGAGGATCCGCGGGCCGCACCCGCACGGGTATGTGCCGATCAAGTACGCCGACGGGACCCGGATGGTCGACCTGACTGTCATCAACCCGACGTTGTTCGGTGCCGGTGGCGAGATCATCTCGACCACCAAGGACCTCAACCGGTTCTTCGCCGCCCTGCTCGACGGCACCCTGCTGCCGAAACACTTGCTAGAGGCAATGAAGACGCCGGGGACCGACAAGCGGAACTACGGCCTCGGGCTGGCGTGGTGGGACACCACTTGCGGGATCCGGGTCTACGGCAACGACGGTGACGCGCTCGCCTACAACGCCTGGTCGTTCTCGACGGAGGACGGCAAGCGACAGGTCACCCTCGCGTTCACGCCGGCCTTCCGCAACGATCCCGACGACGTGGCCGAAGCCTTTGTGGACAAGGCGATCTGCGGCTGACATTTGAGGGGCCACCTTTTGGGGTGGCCCCTCAAAGGCCTGGGTCAGGAGTTGACGCGTTCCCGGGTCCTACGCCGGAAATCCCGGCCGATCTGACTCACCTCAGCCTTCTCGAGGTCGGTTACCGCGATGCCCGGCGTACCGTCCTCCGGCCCTTTGGCCGCCCACGTCCCGGTCGGATCAGCCACTCCCGACTCAAGGCCGGCGCCGGGATTAGCCGGTACCGCGAGACTGATCCAGCAGGTGTTCATCGAAGCGGTCCCACGAACCTGTACTCCGATGTGCTCGTTCTGCGGCACGCCGGTGGTCGCATAGGACACCAGTACTGCGTCCACGTCGAGCCGGTCGTATTCCGTGAAGAGCTCCGGGAACAGCACGTCCAGCCCGAGCGCGAGACCGAACCGCCACCCGTCGACCTCGAACGTCACCGGCTTCTCGCCGGCCGTGTACATCCAGGTGACCTTGGTGGTGGACAGCATGCGTTCGTCATACCGGGTAAAGATTTTGCCTTGGTCAGAAACGACGTACACGCTGTTGTGCGGGCGCGCTGCGGGCAGTTGATGGATCGAGGGGATCACGGTCCAGATCCCCAGTTGCCCTGACAGAGCAGCGATCCGGTCGAGTTCCTCCTGGAGCACGGTCCAGTCGGCCTTGCTCCAGTCGGACGGCCCGATCTCGTCCGGCCCGAGCTCGGACATCACGACCTTGTCCGGGAAACAGAGCGCGCCCTCGGCGAAGTGCACCAAACGCGCGCCTTCATTCGCGGCGTCCTGCATGAGCCGACGCACCTCCGCGGCACTCGCACGCAACGCGTCGGCATCACTGGGATCCTGGCGAACCGTCGACTGAGCAACCGCGATCCGCAAACTGGTCTGAGAGTTTTCCGGCATCTTTTCTCCCTGGGGAGTAGGACGGAAGTGCCGGAGGGCAGCCGTATAGGACTCGCCCGTCTTGGCGGCGCGGGCCCGAACCCGTCGCTTGAAGTTCCTGTGCGCTGTCATCTGGCCTTCCACGCACTCGCACGCGATCCCCCAGCAACCCCGCCCGAGGCAGACGACCAGGACGAGCGCGACCCGAGATCCGAGATCCCTTTGCCTTCTCCAAGGACCAGGCTGGGGCCGGCCACCGAAGGTGCGGCGCGAGCCGCACGCCGTCCCCACATCTTCCCCGACAACCAACAACCCCGTCAAACAACCATCTCCCCACGCGAGTTCCGCGTCCGTCATTCGTCGCTCCGCTCCTCACGACTCCCGCTACACCCGCACCCACCCACCCTCCGGCTCCGCCGGCCTTCCTTCCGGCTGCGCCGGGTGTTCCGACTGCGCCGGCCTTGCTTCCGGCTGCGCCGGCCCTTGCTTTCGGCTGCGCCGGTCGCTTCCGCGTCGGCCGCTCCCACCTACCCCGGTCCGCGTGCTCCTCCGTCGCCCGCTCTGCGACCACTTGACGCGACCCCGCACCCCGACCGCACCGCCGCCGGCGCTCTCCGGTGTTTTCGATTGCCGTCATGCCTAGGGATCGTCCTTCACCTGTCGCCTTGGTGCGCAGCCTGTGCGGTGGCGAGCTGAGTGCGAAGCGCCTGCACTTCGGCGGTCAGGCTGGCAATCTCGTGTTGGGCTTCCGCATCGGCCTTTTCGACAGTGCCGAGATGTTCTATGAACCACGAGGCCAGGGCAGCCGTGATCGTTCCAGCTAGGGCGATACCGCCCAGCATCAGGCCGACACCTGCCCACTTGCCTTCGGCGGTCGTCGGAAATTGATCCCCGTACCCCACAGTGGTAATGGTGGTGGCCGCCCACCAAAGGGCGTCTCCAAAAGACTTGATGTTGGCGCCTTCGCTCTCGCGTTCTGCGTCGAGAACAGCAACGGCGGCAACAAACCCCAGCAGAGTGACGGCGCCCACCACGTACGCGATGGTCTGGCCCCGGAAGGTCATCGATGCTCGGCCGAGCCGCGCTAGTGCTGTGGCGGTTCGCAAGGCGCGCAGAGGGCGCAGGAGCGGCAGAGCCAGGACCAGCAAATCAGGAACATGACCACGGACAAATCGAACCTTGCTGGGCGCCAGCCCCAGACGCAGTAGGTAGTCGACGGCGAACCCGACCCAGATCGCCACGTTGGCGATCGAACAGGCGCGAACAAGTCCACTGGGCAGATCAGGATCAAGGATCGGCCACGCGTACACCACCAGAAACAGCACCGCAGCAGCGCTGAGCAACCAACCACTGCGCCGTTCGTACTTCGCCAAGCGATCCGAACTCAAACTGGCCATGCCACCAGAACAACACGCCCGACCTAGCGGCAGCCTAGAGATCGGCTTGGCCAGACGCGGGGGCGAAGTAGTTGGTGAGCATCTCGGTGGGCCAAGTGGGTTGGTGGACTGGGCCGCGGGGGCCGAATTCGGCGAACCAGGGTTTGATGTCGAGGACGGGAGTGCCGTCGACTGCATCGAGGTCTTCGACATGGAGGTCCAGCCCGTCGATCTTGAGCAGCCGGCAACGGGAGACACCTAGCCAGTTGAGGCGACGCATGTTGCGGTGAGCGAAGGTCCCTGCCGCCGGCCAGTCAGGGTTGTTGCGGGCGGGCCGTGCTCCGAGGTGAAGGTCTGACTGATCGGTCAGGTGAAAATGGAAGACGACCTCCAGGTGCGAGAACTCTTCGAGACCCTTGGTGGAGTCGACATCGAGGCGTGGGTCATCGATGCGAATGATCGCTCGGGTGCCACCCCAGTAGTCGTCCGTAGGCTCGACCCGACCGCCAACGACGTGGGCAACCGGCTGCATTGTGATCGACTGGTCAGTCATCGTTTCCTCTGTGAGTAAGGCGCCTTCAGCGCTCGACCGCGGCGAGATACCTGGCTGCTTAACCGTCGAGTTCAGCAACCAAACGGATGCCCTCGGCACGATAGACCGAAGGCTCCAAAGGCATGTCACGGACCGCTTGCCCGCCCGACCGTTTCCGCGAGGAGGAGCCGCCGACCTTCCGCCTTGCAGTCCGACAGGCACTTCCCGGGTGCTCGGGCCAGTCCGTTGCTCAGCATGTTTGGCCCCTTGCAACAAACATTTGAACGCGAACGGAGCTAGATATTTAGCCGCGTGCGTAAGCATTCCTCGAGGTATTAGTGCGGCATGGCCGGCGTGATTCCGCTTGGTGCTGCTTGCGGGCTGGCGGAAACTAAGTCGCGGTGCAAGACTCATGGCGACGACTGAGCCCTCATCGCAGGCTCTGTGACTCCTGTACGACCTGGCACTATCCGCTGGCCGCCGTTGATCGCAGACCTGGCCGGCCGGGGGAGGCAGGAGGACGGGATGTCCGACGACGATCCTAGAGTCCGGGCAGAGTTACGGACGAAGATCGAAACTCGGCGCGCGGGCATCGCTGCCTTTCTGCACGATGTCCGACCGCGCCGCAATCGCCTGACCAATATCAGCATCATCAGTAGTGCGTTGGCCGCCGTTCTGGTGGCAGGTCCGGCCTTGGCGGGCATGCCATTCACAGACACCGTCAAACGAGAATTGTCGCTCAGCAGCGGCGCGGCTGTTTGGAGGCCCCTCTGCGTGGCCGCGTTGATTGTCTCGCTGGTGTCGGTCGTTTCCAGCAACCTGAGCAAATCTCAGGATCTCGCAGCCCGCGTCACTGCCGCAGAGGTTTGCAGTACAGAACTTGAAGGTGTGCTGACGTCGCTCCAGTTCGGACACCTCTCGGTGGAGGAGGCTGCCGAGCAGTACCACCAGTCCGTCAGCAAGATCCCGTTCGTCGAGGAGCTGCCAGAAAGCCTGCGTCCGCCCAGAGGAACTTGACGCCACCCTCTGCCCGGCCCGGCCCGTCGGCGCTGACCGGATCCGATGTCGTGGTCGCTCCGGCGGCCTGCGACGTTCGATCCAGGGCAACTGCTAGTGCGAGGCCGCTCTGCGTCCAGGTAGAGGGGCACCGGGTTCACCCGCACCCGCGGGCAAGAGGTTATTCCTTGCTGATAGCGCCACACTTCGTGCGCGGCATCGAGAGCGCCGCGTTATTCGCTGAGGAACTGCTCGTGCCATTTCGCCGATAGCAGGCGGAGGACCTCGCCGGGGATCGTCCGGTGAGCTCTGCCTCGGCTGAGCAGTCACGGCACCAGATTGCTTCCAGCAGCCCTCCGCGTATCGAAGTGTCCACGGCCTGCCGAGCCGGCCGCCAGCCCTGGCACTGACGGTTCACGAGACAAGCAATGAGCGAGCCAGGCTGGATGTGGATGTGACGGATGTCAGCAGGCAAAAGTCGTCGGCGCAGGCGGGTGACGTGAGCCGGAGGCGATTGGTGAGCGTGACCGGTGGTTGCCCCGCGACAGCGCAGAGTCGGGCGATAGCCCGTGACGCGGCGTCAGCCGCAAAGGCCGGCGATAGCTGGAAGACGCCGGCGGAGGAGGCAAGCTGCGCCGGCGGTAGCCGGAGGGTGGGTGGGAGTGGGCGTAGCAGCCGACCGGAGGAGCGGAGCGACGGAGGTCGGCTGCAACGCTCGCGTGGGAAAGAAAATCCCTCCCCGGGTGACGGAGAGGGTGAGTGTGGTCAGGGGCGGTCTCGAACCGCCGACCTTCCGCTTTTCAGTTCGACAGCGGCCCGAGGCCGATCCGATGGGATGTCCGCTACGCGTGGGTCGACGGCGCAACGCATCGCGTGGCGTCGGTGGTTGTTGCGGTACCCGTTGCGGTACGCACGGCTGCATGTGGGTCGTACGGCAGGCGAAGGGCGCTCAGGTCTCGTCGGGGCCTGCGATTAGCGCCATGATTGGGCTATGGACGACCCTTTAGGCTTGCGACTTCTGCACAGCGATCTAGAGGCTGCGTGCCCGGCGTGCGGCTACGAAGTATGGCTTCAGTACAGCGAAATCGTCGCTCAAGGCGCGGTGCTCTGTCCATGCTGTCACGTTCGGATCTGGCTCCGGGACAATGACGGTGGTCTGCAGAACGCGGGAGAGTCGATCGAAAACCAGATTCAACAGGCGCTGAAGGGACTGTGGCAGTGAGGTACCAAGAGGACCTTCAAATAGCGGTACGGGAGCGATTCCGTCGCCTGATGATCACTACGTTCAGCTCAGCCGGCCACGAGGTCAGTCTCACCGTCAACTGGCTCAAGAGCCGCCCGGCGCTGTTGGCCATCCTTACAGAGGCAGACTCCGTCGAACCTGATCTGGACTTCGAGGCGTTCCGTAGGAGTTTCAATGACTATGGGGCGACGTTTGTATGGCCGAGTAGAACCGAGGCGGGCCGTGCAAGTCTCGTCTGGAGATTGATGCAGCAGATGGTTGCTGACATCGCCAACGGTATCGACTCCGACCGAATTGGGATCAACTACGCCAGTAGTTTCACCAGAAAGACGAATCTCAACGACGCATGGAGAGATTTCACCGAACAGATCCTGCAGCCTATGTTCGACTACTTAACAGAGCATGTTGCAGCAGAGAGTAGTATCCTCTATGTCCTTGAGCGCTACGTTCGACGCGTTGAGTGGTTCGATCGCGAGGGTCTCTACGAGCGTGCAATGGCCGATACCAGGAAGACCGAGGATGTCTATGACGAGCACCTGAGAAGTTTCCTCTTCGGCGAGGGTATCAATATGCCGTTCTCTCAGGCGCGGTCAGCTTCCGGTGAGTCCGACGTATTGTCGTCCCTTGATTCTGATGATCCTCTTGTTTGTGAGGTCAAGGTATTCGATGCGATCAGCCGCAAGAAACGCGAGATTGCATCTGGCTTCAATCAGGCCATCCAATATGCCTTGGACTATGGGAAACAGGTCGCGTATCTGGTCGTGATCAACCTTTCTGGCCGCGCTCTATCGTTCGTCGTCGACGACGAGGTGAAGACGTGGCCACCGCACCTCACTGTCTCGGGTGTCAGGGTCTATCTCGTTAGCGTTCGCGCGTTGCCGACGCCCAGTGCGAGTCAGCAGGGGAAGGCCTCACCGGTAGTCGTCACGGTCGAGGACCTTGTCAACCCGGACAGCCCCGAGGAAGACTAGTCCACGCTAGCGAACTGCACGTGCCAGGTCGAACATGCTGGTGACAATGAAGTTTGCACCGGCAGATTTCAAGGCGACTGTTTTTCCTGGCTTATTGGCATAGCCGATCGTTCCAACGTTTGCCGCTCGCCCCGCCGCCATGTCAGTTATCTGATCGCCAATGAAGACGCATGAGGCCGGGCTGATGCCGAGAGCACGGGCCGCTCGTTCGATAAGGTGCGGATCGGGTTTCATTAGTGTGGGGTCGGATGGGTTGCGTCCCTCGACGTGAGAAACGCTCTCGTTTAGCCCAGTTCTGGCGAGGTATGCCGTTACAGCTTCCGCATAGTTGTTGCTTACGACGGCTGCAAGTCTTCCTGTCGCGACGCAGGCAGCGATGGACTCGGCTGCGCCGGGCGTCGGTATGGCTGTCTCGATCGCCGCTAGTTCGGCCTTTTGGAGAGCAGCTTCAAGCTGGTGGGCTAGTTCCTCGTCGCCTGCCGCCGCGAGGAGGAGTTCGTGCGGGCTTGAAGCCCGTTCCAGGGCCGGCGGCAACTCGCCGCGAATCTGGCGCGCCAGCTCTAGCAGTTCGCGAGTGATCTGTGGAGCTGGGTAGCCGTCGAAGACTGAGCAAATGGGACCGTCGAAGTCGAAGAGGAGGGCTTCAGCGGAGCTGAGGACTTGGATCAGGGGATCAGTATTCATAGGTCGCGGGCCTGCCCGAGGGTCTCCCAGAGGCTGTCGAACCAGCGCCGCGCCTGATCGACGTACTGCGAGCCGGTTGCTCGGTCGTCGTCGCTGGTGGAGTGATGGAAGAGGACGGTGTCCTTGCCTACAGCATCGAAGGTCGAAACTGGCTTGCCGTCGATTTCGACTTCGCGCTCTACGACGGGGTAGAAGCCGAAGAAGACCTCTTCTTCGTTCAGGGCATAGAGCTTGAACATCATCGGCAGGCCGACGACCCTTACTTCGGCGGCGACCTTGGAGACCAAGCCCAGCTCGCCTAGCTCGCGGATCGACTCAAGGATCTCCCCGGCCGACCGGTTCGCGATCTTCTCGACGCGTGCTCGCACAGCCGGGTCGTCGCCGGGGTTCTTGCCCGCGCGCGAAGGCACGGCCATGGGCTGGGAGAGGTCCGGCAGGAGCATCCGAATCGTGATCGACTGAGGGGTGAGGCGGCCGCGTCTGATGCGGTCGATGGGCTCTTCGAGAGCGCCGAGCAGGGTCTCGCCGGTTAGGCCGGCAAAGTCGATCGTGACTGAGTCGCGCTCGAAAGCCTTCTCGATGTGGGGACGGAGTCCCACGGCCTGGTCGGCCTGCTCGCGGACGTACACGCCGCTGCCGACGCGCGACACGATCAGACCTTCATCCCGCAGGATTCGCAGAGACTGCTGGATGGTCATGCGGGCGACGCCGTACTGCGTGGCGAGGTCGTTCTGTGAGGGGAGTTTCTCCCCGGCCTTGAACTTGTGCGTAAGGATCGCCGCGCGCAGCGCGTTGGCGACCTGCTTGTACGGCGGGCGCGGGTCAGTCGGGTCTAGCTGCTGCTCCATGACCCGGATTCTACTACCCGACTAGGCAGGCTAGGCGAGCTGTCCCGAAAAGCTTGACCTGGCTAGCCAGCCTATGTAACTTAGCCACATGACGACCTGGCTAGTCAGGCTAGTCAGATCGGAATCAGCTTTGAAGCGACGCCCCGGCGGCTGTCACCGCCGAGGCGTCTGGGTCGCACTAGTCCATTGCGTAGAGGAGCACAACCCAATGAGCATCATCCACCTTTCGTCCGTCAGTGACGAAGGACCGTCCGAGGCGGATCTCGCCAAGATCGATCGTGAGTGGCCGCTGATCGCGGCCAACTTGGACGTACTGAATGCCCAGATTGCCCAGCTCAACGCCGGGGCGTTTGCCTCCGAGATCGACTGGCGTCGGCTGCGACGCGCTGAGCGTCGCGTGTTGGCGGTTCAGCGGAAGCTGGCCGAACGCGCCGGTGGCGGGGTCCATCCCTGCGCCTGCCCGTCCGGCGTCGTTACCAGCTCGCTGCGCAATGGTGGCGAGCAGTGCTCCTCGTGCGGTTCGACCTGGGACCGCAACGACCAGATCATCGTCTGGCGTGGCCTCGACGGCGACGAGGTCGCGTGATGAGCCGCCGCCGCTCGACCGGTCTCAGTGCGGTTCTCGCTGAGCGCTTCGGCGTCGCTGAGGACCAGGTGCACGACGAACTTGAAGCCCGTCTGGGTGCGCTGTGGGCGACGCTGACCGGCGACGCCCCGGCCGATTCCGCGCAGGTCGCCACCGCCCACGGCGACTTGTGGGCGCTGTCGGGGTTCGTCGCTGACGCCCGCCGCGCCCTTGCCGGCAAGGAGGTTGCCGCATGAGCACGCCACTTCGCAGCACTTACCCGGTCCCGGTAGAGGACCTGATCCCGGCCGCGCGCAAGCTCGCGGAAGACCTGGGTTCGGTCCCGTCGCGGAACCGGATCATGAAGGAGTACCGGATCGGCGCCGACAAGGCGCGGACCGTCCTCGATGCCATCACCGGACCCGGCTCGGAGGCCGCGCCAGACCCCGAGCCGGAACCGACCGAGCCACACCTGCGCGCGGTGGAGAACCTGCCCGACCCGGACCCGACCGAAGCTGAGGGAGAGATGCCCTCCGCGCCGGGCGAGGGGGCATCTCCGCAGGTCACAGCGCCTGTAGACCCGGAGACGGTTGCCGAACCCACCTCTTCCGAGGTGGTCCCCGCGGCTTCCCTCCCGCAGGCGACGGACCAGCCTGCTGAGACCGGTCGGCCGGTGCGGTCCTGGCCGGTCCTGTTGCTGGCACTGCCCGCGTTCGTCGCGGTCTGGTCCGGCTGGGTCGGACTCGGAACCCTGACCGGCTTCGGCGTCGTCCACCCGCTGCCCGGTATCGCGGACGACTTCACCATCAACTCCGCCATCACCCTCCCGATCGGGGTCGAGACTTACGCGGCATTCGCGCTGCGGGTCTGGCTGTCCGGACAGGTCCCGGCAGCGGCTCGCAGGTTCGCCAAGGTGTCCGCCCTGGCTTCGCTGGTCCTGGGTGCGCTCGGTCAGGTCGCCTATCACCTGCTGGACGCGGCCGGCGTCACTCAGGCGCCGTGGTGGATCACCACTGTCGTTGCCTGCCTGCCCGTCGCCGTGCTCGGCATGGGCGCCGCCCTTGCCCACCTGGTCCACGCCGGACCCCAGCCGGTTCGGCCACCGAGCCGGTTCCGTCAGCTCCGCGCCCGCCTGTTCAAGAACGGGGAGAAGTAGCCATGACCGAGCCTCTGAACGATGCCGTGCCCGAGCCGATCAACCTGGACGCCCGCCGTGCCCGCCGCGACGAGACTGCCCAGCCGGAGAGTGATTCGGCCGGCGTTGCGGTGCCGCTGTCGGCCGGTGACGTCGAGCGGATGGATACCGCTTACGAAGTCGCCCTGGACGACGAGACCGACACCGCTCCTGGTGCGGGCAAGGTGCTGGTTCCGGTGGACACTGCTGCTGCCGCGCCGGTGGCAGCAGCTGTGGGGGAGCGGCTGCCGATCATCCCGGTTCACCTGCGCCCGGAGAACCTGCGAGCCACGGTCCGCCGCGCGTTGATCCGGTCGGGGCATGTGGCCGCGTTCCATGTGGTGCGGTCGCCTTGGTACGGCTGCAAGCTGGGTTGGTTCGCCGGTCGCGGGTTCGCGCGTGTGGTGCGTAATCAGTTGCGGTGGTGGTGGGTGCCGAACTCGTTTGCCCTGGAGCAGAAGGCCGCTGACGGCAACGAGCTGAAGGAGTGGGAGAAGATCCACCGCGAGCTGAAGCGGACCCGGCTGTGGCGTGGCTTCGTTCTCGCGGCTCAGAACCTGGGCCTTGCCATCAGTGCCCCGATCGCCCTGAATGCGGCTCCTACGGTCGCTGTAGCGGCTGCCGGCGCCGGTCTGGTCGCTGCTGCGGCGCACTACGGCCGTCCGGCTGGTCAGACGCTGGTGGGTACTGCGGTGGTCGCGCCTAGGTTCCGGAAGCTGAACTCGGACATCGTGCTGCGGGCCTACTACGCGGCCGGACTGGGCAAGCCCGACAAGACCGATCAAGAGATCCGGTTCGGGTCGCAGATGTCGCGGGATGCCCGCAACACCGGGTCTCAGGTGCTGGTGGATCTCCCGTACGGCAAGGGCTGGACCGACGTGGCGAACTGCCGCGAGAAGATCGCTAGCGGCCTGGACGTGCACGTGAACCAGGTGTTCCTGACGCCGGACAAGACCAGCTCGCGCCGGCACACGTTGTTCGTGGCCGACCGTGACCCGCTCGCGGTGCCGGTGGGCCGGACGTCGCTGCTGGACTGCAAGCGCCGCTCGATCTGGAAGGCGTTCGTGATCGGCCGCGATGAGCGGGACTCGCCGGTGAAGCTGTCGCTGATGTGGAACTCGCTGCTGGTCGGTGCCCAGCCCCGTAAGGGCAAGACGTACTTCGCTCGCCTGCTGGCCCTGTACGCAGCCCTGGACCCGAACGTCAGGTTGATCGTGGTCGACGGGAAGAACTCGCCTGACTGGCTGGCGTTCAAGAAGGTTGCCCACCGCATCGTTTTCGGTACCCATCCCAACCCCAACACCGATGACCCGATCGAGACGTTCCGCGCGATCCTGGACGAGATCCTTGCCCACATTGACCGCGTGAACTCGATCCTGACCACGCTGCCGGTGGAGCTGTGCCCCGAAGGCAAGCTGACCGAGGAACTCCACAACGATCCGCGCTATCCGGACCTGCACGTCCTCGTGTTGGTGATGGAAGAGTTCCAGGTCTACTTCGAGACCGAGGACCAGAACGTGAACAAGGAGATTGCCGCCAAGCTGTCCCGCATCCAAGCCGTAGGCCCATCAGCCGGGGTGATCATCGAGTCCAGTTCCCAGAAGCCGTCCGGTGTCGGCGCCGGCGACGTGGCCCGGTTGTTCAACCGGTACAGGGACAACCACACGCTGCGGTTCGCGCTGAAGTGCGGCAACCGGGTCGTGTCCGAGGCCATCTTGGGCGGTGACGCCTATCAGGAAGGCTTCGACGCGGCCACCCTGCCGGTCGGGGACGAGTACCGAGGCGTCGGCTACCTGTACGGCGCGTCCGACGCGACGCCGACCGTGCGGACCGAGCTGGCCGACGCCACCGACGCGGACAAGATCCTGACCGCTGCCCGCGTGCTGCGGGAACGGCTCGGGCTGCTGTCCGGCATGGCCGCCGGCGAAGAGATGCGGCGCGGCTCTCGTGACGTCCTGGCCGACATCTTGACCGTGATGGGCGCCGACACCGCCGCGCACTGGGACACCATCGCCGGCCGGCTGGCCGACCAGATGCCCGAGCAGTACGACGGAACCACCCCCGACGCGATCTCTGCTCAGGCGCGCGGACTGAACGTGTCCAGCGTCAACGTCAAACGCGACGGCGCGACCCGCAAGGGCGCCAAGGCCGACGACATCCGCGCCGCCATCGCCCGCCGCAACACCTAACCCGCGATCAACAGAGAGTCACCAACTGCATAGCGGTGGTGGGACGGATGAAGTAGCGGCCTGGCCGCTACCGGTAGCGGCAACGCTACCCGGCGCGCTACCCCGCAACCCTGCCGCCACCTGGCCGTTCATCCTCGCGTAGCGGGTAGCGGCCACGGCTCCTCACGCCCAAAAACAGCCCTCTGGAGGCTTCCCGTGTCCAGCACTGCCGCTACCGCTATCCCAGGCGCCGCTACCCACGGTAGCTACCTGGGTAGCGCCTCGATCGACCTCACCGCCACCGTCCACGCCGCCGGACAGATCGCCACGGTCGCACTCATCGTGATCGCCGTCGCTGGCTTCTACCTGCTCACCTGTGCTGTCTGGCCGTTCGGGAAGTGCCGCCGCTGCAAAGGCGCCGGCAAGTTCAAATCCCCGTTCGGCAACGCCTACAGGCACTGCGGACGCTGCGACGGCTCCGGCCTGCGAGTCCGGTTCGGCAGGAAGGTCGTCTCCTACTACCGGCGCACCCACACGGCTGCCAGCAACTCCACCAGCAAAGGCGCTCGCAAGTGACCGGCCACGGGCTGCACCTGGTGTCGCTGTGCGCGGGCATCGGTGGCATCGATCTCGGCTTCCATCGTGCAGGCATCCCGACTATCGCCGCTGTGGAGATCGACGCTGCCGCTCGCGGTGTCCTGGCCGACCGGTTCCCGACCACCGCCCTGTTCGAAGACCTGACGAAGGTGACCGCTGATGACCTCATCGCAGTTGGAGTTGTTCCCGACCGAACCGTCGTCGCCGCTGGATGGCCCTGCCAGGGCAACTCATCTCGGGGCCGTCGTGGCGGCCTGGATGACCCACGCTCAGGACTGTGGGTGCACGTCGCGCGACTGCTGGCGGAACTACATCCCCGTTGGTTCGTCGGCGAGAACGTCCCTGGCCTTCTCTCGGTCAACGACGGACACGACTTCGGCGCCGTCCTCGGGGACCTGGCCGGCCTCGGGATGGACGCAGCCTGGCGGGTCCTGGACGCTCGCGGTTTCGGAGTACCCCACAGGCGTCGCCGACTCGTCCTTGTCGGACATTCTGGAGACCGGACCGCACCTGTCCAAGTACTCCTTGAACCCGACCGTGTGCCGGGGAATGCTCACCCGCACCGAACGGCGACGCCGCAACCTCCCGCCATCCTTGCGAGCAGCACTGGAACAGGCCGCAGCCAGCGAACCGGCCACGGTGGCGGCATGACCTGGGCGCCGGCGGCTGCCTACTCGCTGGTCAGCCACGGCGGCAACGACAAACAGGACCCGTCGATGGTGACCTACGTCGTCCAACCCGAAACCGGCCCCCGACGCCTCACCCCACTGGAATGCGAACGGCTGCAAGGGTTCCCGGACCGTTGGACTGCTACAGCCAACGGCGTCCCGCAGGCCGACCCGGCGCGGTATGCCCAGCTCGGCAACTCGGTGCCGGTGCCGGTGTTCGAGTGGATCGCCCGCCGGATCGCCGCCGTCGAAGCGAGCGGGGCAGCGGCATGACCAGGCGGCTGATGGACAAGGCGAGCCTGCACCCGGCACGGGCACGCTGGGTCGAGCTGTGGAACGGCAAACAAGCTCTCGGCTGGGACCACCACGGCACACCGGTGTTCAAGTTCAAGTGGGCTCCCGCAGGACTCGCGACCCGCCGGCAGCTCCGCGCCATGCGGATGTGTCCGGGCGGGCAGGAACCGTACGCGCTGTTGGTATGGCGCAACGGGCAGCGCTGGGCGTGGCTGTACCGCCTCGACCTCGCCCGCCCCTCGCGGGTCGCGTCACCGGCCCAGCTCAACGCGCTCGACAAAGCCATGCAAGCCCGCCGCACCTGCGGGCAGTGCGGCACGGTCACTGACTACTGCATCCCCACCAGCGACGGCCGCTGCGTCGAGTGCATGACCGGCGACTACCGCAACACCACCCCCAACGCCTACGCCGCCTGACATTCCTCGAGGGGACCTACCGATGAACGAGATCCTGACCGCTGCACTCGCTGCCGCCGGCCGTGGCTGGCCGGTGTTCATGCTGGCCCGGTCCAAGCGGCCCGTAGCCAACTGCCACGCCTGCCGCACCGCGACCGACCACGATCCGGCGAGCTGCGGGCACCTGACCTGCCACGGCTTCTACGCCGCCACCACCGACCCACACCGCCTCACAGGGATCGTTGCCGCTGTTCCGTACGGGCAGCTCGCCGTCCGAACCGGCGCCGTGTCCGGGCTCCTGGTGGTCGATATCGACCCGGCCCACGGCGGAAACGACAGCCTTCACCAGCTCGTCCACGATGGCCTACTGCCGCGCACGTTGCGGGTCGTCACCGGCTCGGGTGGGCAGCACCTGTACTACCGCGAACCCGGCCGCCCGATGCCGTCCCGGCCGATGCCAGGACGACCGGGAATCGACATCAAAGCCGATGGCGGTTACGTCGTCCTCCCGCCCTCGATTCACCACCGCACAGGGCTGCCGTACCGGTGGGCGACCACCACCGGACCCGAGGTGGAGGAGATGCCCCCCGCCCTCGTCACCGCGTGCCTGCCACCTGTGCCGGCCGAATCGTCCATCCCGCCAACCGGCCCGGCCACGACGCAACGGGGCGGGGGCATCTCCCACCCGGACAAGCTCCTGGACGCCCACCTGGACGCCGTCCGTCGCGCCCCGACAGGCAGGCGCCGCACCACCTTGTACGGCGCCGCACGTGGCGTTGCGCGGATGGTCGCGGCCGGAGTCATCGACCAGGCCGCCGCCGTCACCGCACTGACCTACGTAGGACATCAAGCCGCCCAAACCGACCGGGATATCAGGGCCGCCATCGCCGGCGGTTTCCGTGACGAAGGGATCGCCGCATGACCGAGCACAATCACGACCAGGGCGAGGCCATCGACGGCGCCGAGCTGCTGGACGACGTCGCCTCCACCATCAGCCGCTACGTCATCCTGCCCAGCACGTCCGCGCTGATTGCTGTCGTGCTGTGGATCGCTGCGAGCCACGCAGTACCGGCATGGAATTGCGCGCCACGGTTGGTGATCCGGGCACCTGAGAAGCGGTGCGGGAAGTCGCGCCTGCTCGACATGGTCGAGGGCATGTGTCACCGGCCGTTGATGACCACCAATGCCAGTCCGTCAGCGGTCTACCGCTCGATCGGCATGAATCCGAGCGATCCGCCGACTCTGCTGATCGATGAGGCCGACACGATCTTTGGTGCCAAGGCGGGCGACAACGAAGATCTTCGCGGACTGCTCAACGCCGGCCACCAGCGCGGACGTACGACCCTGCGCTACAACGCAGGACGGGACAAGGTCGAAAAGCACGTCACGTTCGCCATGGCCGCGCTTGCCGGTATCGGTGCGATGCCGGACACGATCGAGGACCGTGCCGCTGTCGTCCGGATGCGTCGCCGTGCGCCGGGCGAGAGCGTCCAGCCGTACCGAGTCCGCCGCGATGGGCCCGAGCTGGACGAGCTGCGGCAGCGGCTCAACCAGTGGCTTGCCTCGCACCTGGACGACCTCACCGACGCCGCGCCGGACATGCCGCTGGAAGACCGCGCCGCAGACACCTGGGAGCCGCTGATTGCCGTTGCGGACCTCGCGGGTGGCAACTGGCCACGCGCCGCACGGAAAGCCGCTGTCGCCCTCACCAGCGACCGCGACGCGGGCGACGAAGGATCGCTGCACACGCGGCTCCTGGCGGACTGCCGGATTGCCTTTCAAGACGCAGACGCGCTGCCGACCGCCGTGCTGCTCGACCGGCTCAAGTCCGACCCCGAAGCGCCCTGGGCAACCCATGGACCGAACGGTCTTACCCCGATGAAGATGGGCAACCTGCTGCGGGACTTCGAGATCCGCAGCGGCAACATTCGGTTCACCACCGGGCAGGCCAAGGGGTATGCCCGCAGCGACTTCGCCGACGCGTGGAGCCGGTATTGCCCCGAGCCGAAGACCACCGATGGGGAAGCCGTCCCAGCCGTCCCAGGCGTCCCTTCGCAGGTCAGCACGGGGACGGCTTCAAGCTCTGGGACGGCTCAAGCCGTCCCAGCCACTCAAGCCGTCCCGGGCCTGACCAGGGAAGTTACGCCTGGGACGGCTGGGACGGCTTGGGGACCCAGACCTGTTCCTGCCCTTTCCGACGACACCCGTGAGACCGCATGAGCACGCCCGGACAGAACGGAGCTGTACCTCAGATGACCATGGTTCAGATCGCTGACGCGGACCGGCTGTTGATCACCACCGACGACGCTGCCGCACGGCTGGGTATTCACCGCTCGACTCTCTACGACCTGATTCGCAGCCGGAAGCTGAAGACCGTGAAGATCGGCGCTCGGCGGTTGGTGCGGGTCTCGGCTCTGGAGGAAGCAATTCAACTGCTGGAAGAGGAGACCGCAGCATGAAGGCCGCGAACGGTGACGGATCGATCTACTACCGCGCCAGCAAGGACCGGTGGTACGGCGCGGCCTACGTGCTGCAAGCCGATGGGACGACCGCCCGGAAGGAGGTTTCATCCAAGGACCGTGACGTGGTGGTTCAGAAGCTCCGGAAACTGCAAACGGACTCGGACCAGGGAATCCCGGCTGAGGCGACGAACTGGCAAGTGGAAGCATTCCTGCGCTATTGGCTGGAGCACATCGTGAAGCCTGCGAAGAAGCCGAAGACCTACCAGGGATACGAGTTGGTCGCGCGGGTGCATCTCATTCCCGACATCGGCAAGAAGAAGCTGCACAAGCTGACCGGCGCCGATGTCCGGCTGTTCATGAAGCGCCTGCGGAACACCTGCCTTTGTTGCAAGCACGGATACGACGCAAGGCGGGGCGATAAGGCGAGGTGCTGCGCGGTCGGTCAGTGCTGCGAGCGCCATCCTTCAGACCGGCTAGTGGAGCAAGTCCACGCCGTTCTGCGGAACGCGCTGCAAGCCGCCGTGCGAGAGGAAGTCCTACAGCGGAATGTGGCCAAGCTGGTCCAGGTGCAAGGCGCGCAGTACGACGTCAACCGAGGCGCAACCGAGGAACAGGCTCGCCTCCTGCTCAAGGCGGCCAAGCCGACACGGCTCTACGCGCTGTACGTCATGGCGCTCTACATGGGACTGCGGCGCGGCGAGCTGCTCGGCCTTAAGTGGGCGGACATCGACCAGGTGGAGAAGACCCTCGAAGTTCGCAGGACGCTGCAACGGGTTGATGGCGCATTGCAGGCGGTGACACCGAAGACCAAGAAATCGAAGCGGACCGTGCCGCTGATCAAGGTGTGTCTTGAAGCACTCGCGAGCCACAAGCGTCAGCAGGCGAAGGAACGGCTGTTGGCCGGCGCGAAGTGGGTCGATACGGGCTACGTGTTCACGACCGAGATCGGAACTCCGATCGAGCCGGACAACCTCCGGCGTACTTGGTACCCGATCCGGAGCGCGGCCGGGCTGGGGGAGATGCGCTTCCACGACCTGCGGCACTCGTGTGTGACGTTGCTCCTGCGACTGAAGGTGCCGCCGCACATCGTGCAGGCGATCGTCGGGCACGCCGACGTACAGGTGACGATGGCTGTCTATGCCCATGCATCGCTGGAGGACCAGCGGAAGGCGCTCGAACAGCTTGAGGAGATGGTTGCCGGATAGGCGTTGCGGTACCGGTTGCGGTAATCGCGGGAGGTTGGGCGGATCTCGGACCGAGATCCACGCTCAAGATTGGGTGGTCAGGGGCGGTCTCGAACCGCCGACCTTCCGCTTTTCAGGCGGACGCTCTACCAGCTGAGCTACCTGACCGGGAGAGATTAATGGCGGCGGTGATGGACACCCGCCGCCACTCTCCTGGCGACCCAGACGGGACTCGAACCCGCGACCTCCGCCGTGACAGGGCGGCACGCTAACCAACTGCGCTACTGGGCCAGATTGCTCGACGATGCTACACCATCTTTCGAGCCTTGCTGACATCGGTCTTTCGACCGTATCCCCAACGGGATTCGAACCCGCGTTACCGCCTTGAAAGGGCAGCGTCCTAGGCCACTAGACGATGGGGACTCGGACCGCGGGAGCCGAAGCTCCTTGGGACAGCCGTAAGCATAGAGGAGACCGGGCTGAGGTCCAAAACGAGTTCTTGAGGGCGGTCGTTGAGGCTGGTGGAGGAGGGGTAGGAGCGTGGATTGGGGGCTGTGAGGGCGTGGTTGGCGATCTGAGGGGAGATCGTGGTGGAGGGGTGCACTGGGGTCGTGTTGGGTGGTCGTCGCGTGTGGCGGGCGGTGAGGAAACGCTGGGTGTGGGGCGGGTCACTAGGGTGGTGTGGTGATCGAGATGAGCCGGGCCGATTTCGAAGTACTGGTGTCCGAAGCGCTGGATCAGGTGCCGGGGGAGTTGGCGGCGTTGATCGACAACGTGGCGGTGTTCGTGGAGGACGATGCGCCGGCTAGTGATCCGCATCTCTTGGGGATCTATGAGGGGATTCCGCTGACTGAGCGCGGGCATTACTACGGCGGGGTGCTGCCTGATCGGATCACGATCTATCGCAATCCGACGCTGGAGATCTGCGAGTCGGTCGAGGATGTTGTGGATGAGGTCAACATCACGGTGGTGCATGAGATCGCGCATCACTTCGGGATCGATGACGCTCGCCTGCACGAACTCGGCTACGGCTGATCCGGTACGCGCGGCTGCGCCGGCCAGCTGCCGCTACGCGGGGCGCGCCGGGACGCGGCGACGGGCGGGTGGAGGAAGGGCTCAGCAAGCGGCGGTGCAGCTGATTGTGGGCGGCGGGGCCTGTGCGCGCGGTAGCGCCACGCGGGGTGGCGGTGCGGGGTGGCGGTGCGGGGCCGCAGGCCGGGCAGGGGGCGGTGGCGCCCGGCGTTCGGCGCGTGGGTGGGCATGTCGCTGGCTGGCGCCTGGCGGCGGGCGCCAAGTCGCTGGCCGGACATGGCGTGCTGGCATCGCGGGGCGGCTCGTGTGGGACAGGGAGCCGCTTACGGTGCTGGGCATTGCGGGGGTCGGTGCGCACGGTCGCAATGCAGAGCAGGCCGTTGGCACTGCGAGGGTCGGGTAGGCGACGGTCGCAGTGCAGAGCAGGCCGTTGGCACTGCGAGGGTCGGGTAGGCGACGGTCGCAGTGCAGAGCAGGCCGTTGGCACTGCGAGGGTCGGGTAGGCGACGGTA
>NZ_JBFAAA010000002.1:0-165015 GCF_040639475.1 Kribbella sp. NPDC023855 | reverse complement strand
GGTCGCAGTGCTGAGGTTGGGGGCGTGGCGCGTTGCTCGCTAGCGCCCGGTGGTTGGGGACCCCAGGTGCTGGCCGGACATGGTGTGTTGGTGCCGCGGGGAGCCGCGGGTGCCGGGGGTCAGGAGCGTTTGAAGAGGAGTTTCCAGGGCATCAGGGCTGATTCCAGTTGGACCTTGAGGCTCATTTTGGAGGCGCCGATGGTTCGTTCTTCGAAGCGGATGGGGACTTCGGCGATGCGTTTGCCCTGGCGGACTGCTCGGTAGTTCATTTCTACCTGGAACGAGTAGCCGTTGCTGCGGATGGTGGAGACGTCGATGGCTCGGAGGGTCTCCGCCTTCCAGGCCTTGAAGCCGGCTGTGGCGTCCTTCACGTGCAGGCGCAGGATCGTGTTCACGTAGATGTTCGCGAACGCCGACAGCAGGCGCCGGTGCCAGGCCCACTCGGCCGCGGCCGAGCCGCCCTCTACGTAGCGTGAGCCGATCACGACAGCGGCGTCGGTGGTCTGCAGGGTCTCGACCATCAGCGGGATCACCGAGGCCGGGTGCGACAGGTCGGCGTCCATCTGGATGATGATGTCGGCGTTCTCGTCCAGCGCGCGGCTGATGCCGGCGATGTACGCGCGCCCCAGCCCGTCCTTCTCGGTCCGGTGCAGGACCGAGACCTGCTCCGGCGCGGCCTTGGCCAGTTCGTCGGCAACGTCGCCGGTGCCGTCGGGGGAGTTGTCGTCGACCACCAGCATCTGCAGCCCGGGCAGCTTCAGGTCGGACAGCAGCGCCGCCAGTACGGGCAGGTTCTCCCGCTCGTTGTAGGTCGGCACCACCACGATGATCTTGGCGCTCTCAGCCATTCTCATTCCTTCGTCAAAAGCCTTCTCGGGTCACAGGACGCTACCGCATCAACTGTCCGGTGGCCGTCGAGGTGACGCGATCGGAAGGTTGCAGTACGGCGTACGAGGGGAACGGGCGAGCCGGGTGGGGCGTTCCACCCGGCTTCACTCGGCTCCGAACCGGGTCCAAACCGGCTCACTCAGACGGCCACTCCGCACGCAGCCGCCACCCCACTGCGGTCACCACCCAATGCGGCCACTCCTCAACGCGGCCGCTCCTCAGACGGTCAGTACGCCGCGGCCCACTGGTCGACGATCTCGCTGACCATGTGCAGGGCCAGCAGGTGCATTTCCTGGATTCTGGCCGTCTCCTCGGCCGGTACGACGATCGCCAGGTCGGCCGCCGCGGCCAGGCCAACGCCGCGCCGGGAGGTGAAGGCCACCGAGCACGCGCCCGCCGAGCGGGCCGCCTCGAGTCCCTTCACCACCGTCGGCGACGTCCCCGAGGTGCTGAAGCCGACCACCATGTCGGCCGGCCGGACCAGGGCCTGGACCTGGCGGGAGAACACTTCGTCATAGGAGTAGTCGTTGGCGATGCAGCTCGTCACGGCCGCGTCGCCGACCAGGGCTACGGCGGGCAGCGGCCGCCGTTCCCTCAGGTAACGGCCGATGAGTTCACCGACCAGGTGTTGTGCGTCGGCAGCGGATCCCCCGTTGCCGTAGGTGTAGAGCACCCCGCCTGAGTCGAGTCGGCGGATGAGCTCGTCGGCGACTGCTTGAATCGCCTCCAGCTGGCTGTGCATCGCAAAGGCGACCTCGGTGTGACGCTCGAGCTGCCTGGCGATGACCCGGTCTACATGAATTTGTGTCATGTGCCGGTCGTACGCCAGAAATTCAGTTTCTGGGAGCGGGACCGGTGGATCCGCGGATGACGAGGCGGGGCGCCACCCGGACAATTCGCCGCCGTGCGGGCAATTCGTCCCGGATTCTGGCCAGCAACAACTGCGCACAGCTACGACCCAGATCCACTGTGTGTTGATCGACGGTGGTTATGCCCGGTTGGACCAGTGACATCCACGGCACGTCGTCGTACGCGGCGAGGCTGATTTTGTTCGGTATCCGGAGTCTGCGGTGCTTCAATTCGGCCAGCGCGCCCTGGGCCAGCACGTTGTTGGCCGAAAGGATCGCGGTGATGTCGTGCTCGTTCAGCAGCTCGCGGGTGGTCTCCCGGGCGGCCTCGGCGTCGAAGCTGGTGTAGGCGATCAGGTCCTCGTCGAGCTCCAGCCCGGCATCCTCGTACGCCGCCCGGAAGCCGGCCAGCCGGCCCGCGCCGGTGGACCATTTCGTCTCGTCGATCAGGAGGCCGATCCGCTCGTGGCCGAGCCCGAGCAGGTGTTCGGTCAGCTCGCGCGCACCGGCTTTGTTGTCACTCAGTACGGCGTCGCCGCCACGGCCGAGCTGCCGGTCGGCGGAGACCACGTTGATGCCGTTGTCCTGCAGCATCTTCGGGCAGGCGGCGGCGACCGGGGTCACGATCACCCCGGCGACCTGCATCGCGAGCAGCGTTTCGGCCGCGTGCATCTCCTCTTCGGGGTCGCCGTTGTCGTTCACCAGGATCATCTGGTAGCCCTCGGACCGGAGCACCTCCTCGACCCCGGCGGCCAGATCGGCGTAGAACGGGTTGCGCAGGTCGGAGATCAGGACTCCGATCGCGGTCGAGGTCCGGCTGCGCAGGTTGCGGGCCATGTGGTTCGGCACGTACCCGAGCCGCTGGGCGGCCGCCTGGACGCGTTCGCGGACCTCCGGTGAGGCGTAGCCCCGGGTGTGCAGGGCGCGCGACACGGTCGACGGAGAGACACCAGCCTCCCGGGCGACGTCCTGCACGGTAGGCCGACTCTGCTGCTTCCTGGAATCGACGCTCACACGCGTCATCGTAGGGCCCAGAACCCCGAACACCGTGGACTTGGAGCCCTTAGACCGGCTCCATCGTCAGCAGAACGCCTCGCTGCTGCCCGTCCGGACCCCTCAACGCGCTGCAGAGCAGCCGGACGACGATTGCCCGGCCACGCCTGTTCACGGCGTCCAGACGCGTCTCGCTGGCGCTCTCCGGGTCGCTCAGCGCGGCCCGCACCAGCGGGCGCAGTACGTCGGCCGGCAGCCCGACGTCGAGGTTGAGCAGATGTTGGCCCTCGGCCTCGTCGCTGCGGACACCCCACAGCTCCTGGGCGGCCGCGTTCCAGGCCAGGATCCGCATCTCCAGGTCGACCACGATCACCCCGGCGGCGAAGACGGTGAGTACTGCCTGGAGGAAGTCATTGACGTCGTTCAGTTCGGTACTGCGCTCGCGGACCGCCTCGTTGATGATCTGCAGTTCGGCGTTGGTCGCCTCGAGCTGCCGGCCGGCCCGCTCGACCTCCTGCCGCAGCGCCCGGATCGGTTTCCGCTCGGCGATCACCTGGTCGAGGTGGCCGCGCAGCGCGAGCGGCTGGTACGAGACCTCCAGCTCCCGGACCGGCCGACCGACATCGCGGCGGCTCACCCCGAACAGGTTGCCGGCCTGGTCGCTCTGCATCACGAGCGTGTCGTCGAGACCGACCACCAGCTGGGCGATCGGGTTGGCCGCGCGGGCGAGCTCCCGGAGGCGGTCGGTGACCGGTACGTCGGCCGACGGCCCCGGCCGGCGTCCGGACGTCATCGACCGGTCGGCCACCCGGCGGAAGATCCGCTGCTTGAGGTCGATCGGCTCGAACATCCGGCTCCGGCCGAGCAGCATCTCCGCCCGCCCCAGGAAGAGCACGCCGCGCGGAACCAAGGCGAAGTGGAAGCGATTCAGCACCCGTTGCTGGGTCTCGGCGTTGAAGTACATCAGCGTGTTGCGGCACAGCAGCAGGTCGACCCGGGAGATGGGAGCGTCCTGCACCAGGTCGTTGCGCCCGAAGATCACCGTTCGCCGCAGCTCCGGAGTGAAGACGAAACGGTCGCCGCGCTTCTCGAAGTACTTCGTCCGCAGCTCCCAAGGCACGCCTTCGAGCTCGGCCTCCTGGTACGCCGCGTGCCGGGCCTGGCCCAGCGCTTCGTCGTCGATGTCGGTGGCGTAGATCTTCACCTGCTTGAGATAGGCGTCGCTGCCAAGCTCCTCGGCCAGCAGCATCGCCAGCGAGTACGCCTCACCTGACCCATCCGGTGCGTGATCCGGCGGGCCAGTCCGGTCCGCTTGTAGCCGCCGAAGTCGAAGCCCCGCGACTCGCGCAGATAGTCGAGCAGGGCGTCGAGCTCGGCATCGGCCACGTCGGGGTTCGTCACGCTACTGGCCGTTCCGCCAGCCGTTGTTGATCGCCGACCGCGCGCTCGGCGTGGTGACCCGGATGGTCGCCCAGACGATCTTGCCCCCGCTGATCGTCGGGTTGGCACCCCAGGTGGTGGAGAGGGCCCTGACGATGCCCAGCCCGCGCCCGTTCTCGGTCCAGTCGTCGCGGGGCGGCCGCGACGGTAGTGTCGGGTTGCCGTCACTGATCGCCACGGTCAGCAGTTGCCGGCGGAGCTCCAGCCGCAGTACTGCGTCCGTCCCGGCATGCCGGACCGCGTTCGCGACCAGCTCCGAGGCGATCGCCACGGCGTCCTCCGCCACGTCCTCGCAGTGCCACAGCTCGCAGGTGGAGCCGACGTAGCGCCTGGCCACCGCCGCGCTGCTCAGAATGGGCGCCAGCCTCAGCCGGGTCAGTTGCCGGATCGGTGGGTCGTGCATCGAGGCGAGCGCCGCCGCCAGGTTGTCGAACACCGGAATGAACCGGGCCACCACCGCGGAGTGGAGGCGGAACTGGTGATCGTGGTGGCGACCGGTCACCAGGATCAGCGGGATCCCGGACCATTCCGCGGTCTGCCGGGCCACCGTGGTGAAGACGCTGAGCGTGTAGGCCTTCGCCAGCGCGATGCCATCCAGCATCACGATGACCGCGGCCGGCTGGTCGGCCAGCTGCTTGGTGAGGAACGTCCGGAGCTGCGGTGCCGTCGCGACGTCGAGGAGGCCGGACGGGCTGACCACCACAGCCGCACCGATGGTCCGTACGCCGATCCGAAGGCGAGCGGCTCGACTCATGGCGCTTCCCCTGTCTTCGGCGTCCCGGCTTCCGACTGCCCGACGGTCAGCCGTGATCGCAACAACCCCGCGGTCTTCTCGTCGAGGGTCCGGACGGCGATCCACAGCGCGGCGCGCACCCCCTGATCGGCCAGCTCGAACTGATCAGGACCCGCACTTGTCAGCACAGCCTTCCCACACTGAGGACAGGCCGAACCGATCGGCCCGGCCAGGATGCGTTCCAGCCGTCGGCCGATGACCGTTCTCCGGTGGCTCGTCGGACAGCACCAGGTGACTGCCGTCGACCAGTAGATGATGGTCGGGTGGCGCGACGTACACGTGGCCGGGCTCGATCTCAGCACCGTGCTCGGCCACGGCGGTTGGCAGCGGGCAGGCAGCCCCCAGAATGCCGGCCAGTGCGCTGATCCCACCCGGCGGGCTCATCGTGAGTCGCCGGCTGACCTCTTCATGCGGACCCGTCCTGCTGCAGGGCGTCGTCGACGGAAGCGAAGATCCGGAACTCGCGCCCGAGCCCGGTGATGGTCAGCGGGCGGTCCACCGGACGCCCCACTCCTACCAATGCGAGATCGATGCCACGTTGCCCGGCCAACTGCCGGGCCTCGACCAGGTTGCCCAGTCCGGCCGAGCTGCAGAACGTCACCGCGGACACGTCGATCAGCACCTTCCGGGCCGGCGGGGCGATGGCCGCGCGGATCGCTTCGGCGGCGAACTCGGTGGTGGCGATGTCGATCTCACCGGACAACCGGACCACCAGAACTCCGGCCGCCAGCTCCTCGGTGACGGCACCGAAGGTGGTCCGGATCATCTCCCCATCGTGGGGCTCGGGCTGGCTCGTCACGGTGCTTCTCCCCCGGGTGCCCCCGCGGACGCCGGTCGGTCCTGGCGTGGTGGGTGACAGCCCTGGTGTAACCGTATGCCCCAACAACCAAGCGCCACAACGGGTCCCCGCGCAGTGACCCCGGAGCGTGACCAAAGCCCCGGACGACCGACGCTACCGTCGCCCTGGGCAACCAGCGCGGTCGCTCACCGTCAATGAACCCGGCGGTCGGCGATCATGTCAGGCAGTGAGGACCAGGCAGCTGCGGAAGGAGTTCCGATGGGTGTACTGACCGGCAAGGGCGCGTTGGTGACAGGTGGGTCGCGCGGGATCGGCGCGGCCATCGTCCGCCGCCTCGCGGCCGACGGCGCGGCGGTCACCTTCACCTACGCGTCCAGCTCCGCGGCGGCCGGCGAGGTGGTCGACGAGGTCAAGGCCGCAGGCGGCCAGGCGGTCGCGGTGCAGGCCGACCAAGCCGATCTGGGCGCCATCGGCGAAGTCTTCGCACTCGCCGCCGAACCGGCCGGCGGGCTCGACATCTTCGTCTGCAACGCGGCGACCGTGATGCCCAAACTGATCGCGGACGTCACCGAAGCGGAGTACGACGAGTTGATGGCCGGCAACCTGAAGGGTCCGTACTTCGCCCTGCAGAAGGCGGGTTCCGTACTACGTGACGGCGGCCGCATCATCAACCTGTCGACACTCAACACCGTGCTGCCCGGCCCGAGCATCTCCCTGTACGCCGCGAGCAAGGCAGCACTCGAGCAGTTCTCCGCCGTTGCCGCCCGGGAGTTCGGGCCGCGCGGCATCACCGTCAACTGCGTCTCGCCCGGTGCCACCGACACGGACATGTTCCGTGGCTCGAACCCACCGGAGGCAATGGAAAGAGTGATCGGCCTGACCGCGCTAGGCCGGCTCGGTGAACCGGCCGACATCGCCGACGTGGTCTCGTTTCTGGCCGGACCGGACAGCCGGTGGATCACCGGCCAGAACCTGCGGGTGACGGGAGGGCTGGTGCTCTGACCACCATCGACGACCTGCTCGCTGAGCTCGACGCGGCCGCCGACCCGGCAACCGCCGAGGTGCTCGCGCGCTACTTCCAGGTCAAGCCAGGTGGGTACGGCGAGGGTGACCGGATGATCGGCGTCAAGCTCTCCACAGTGCGCATCCTGCTGAAGCCCTATCTTCGCGCCGACCTGCCGCTTCCCGCGATCGAGAAGGCGCTGGCGAGTCCGGTCCACGAACACCGGCTGGCCATGCTCTGCCTGCTCGCGGACCGTGCGTCCCGAGCCCTCAAGCCCCGTACTGCGAACCCCGCGGAGCTGGCGGCGATCTTCGACCTCTACCTGCGCAACACCCGGCACATCGACAACTGGGACCTGGTCGACTGCAGTGCGCCGGAGGTCGTCGGGGGCTTCCTGCTCGACCAGCCGCGCGACCCGCTCTACACATTGATTGCCTCTGGCAACCTCTGGGAGCGGAGGATCGCCCTGGTCGCGACGTACCGGCTGATCCGCGCCGGGCAGACGGCCGACACCTTCGCGCTGGCCGAGCTGGTTCTCGGCGACTCCGAAGACCTGATCCACAAAGCTTCCGGCTGGATGTTGCGCGAGGCCGCCAAACACACCACTCCGGACGGCCTGCTCGCCTTCCTGGACAAGCATGCCGCCCGGATGCCGAGAACTATGCTGCGCTACTCGCTGGAGCGGCTTCCCGCCGAGACTCGCGCCTACTACCTGTCACTCGGTAAATGATTGCTGTTAGCAACAAATAGCCGGGGATCAGCAGGATGGCGTCGGGGGCGGTCAGTTCGGCTGACCAGCCCGAATCGCGGTCGTTGCCCAGCAGGGTGAGGCGGTTGACCGTGAGGAAGGTCAGGTGGGTCGCGATGCTGGCGTACAGGGAGCCGGTGGAGGTTCGGGCGGCGACCAGGGTGAAGCTGAAGAAGGTCAGCAGGATCAGGTAGCCAATGGGATCTTCGCCAGGCGGGGCGAGGCCCGGACTCGGTGCGGAGACGCCGATGAGTCCGCTCAGGAGCGCCTGGATCACCGACGCGGCACCAGGGACCAGGAGAAACAGGAAGGTGGTGCCGACGGCGCTGATCCATGGGCGGTGGCCGTCGCGGAGAGCGCTGTAGGTGTGGCCGCGCAGCGTCAACTCTTCCGGGAAGGCTTCGAGGAGCACCGCGATCACTGCGTTGGTCAGGATGAAGAGGAGTACGCCGCCGAGGTCGAACGGGCCCCAGTCGATCCAGCCTGCCGCAGTACCGGCGCCGAGCAATACTGTTGCGCTGCCGCCAGTGACGGCGACTCCGCGGGCAAATGGCCGCCAGCCGCCGACGAGGCCCAGCTCCCGGCGGCGGCGCCAGGGGCGGATCAGCAGAACCGCGATCGCCGTGCACAACAGCGCCGGCAGCAGACGGTCCAGCCAGATGGGGGTCCCGGACAAGGCGTCGGAGGCGGCCGAGGCCGTGCCGAGGGCGATGGCCATCGCGAGGGCGCCGAAACCGGCACGCAACCAGGTCATGCATACGAGCGTACAGCACGGCTGTGTTAAAACGCCAAGGCTTCACAGTGTGCGAGCGAGCCAGTACTCTCCGATGAAGATGAAATTGACTCAGCTTTCATCCGGACAGGAGACGTCATGCGCCGCCGCCCCCGCCCGCTCGTCGCCGTACTCGCCCTCGCCCTCGTCGCCACCGCGATCAGCGTGCACCGAACCCCCGCGCAGGCGGCCGATTCGCCGTACCTGGTCGGTCGCGGGATCTCCGACGTCACCGGCCCGGCCGCGGAGAACGGGATGATGGGCTACTCCAAGTTCGGGCAGAACACGACCGGGCTGCACCAGCGGCTGCGGGCCCGGGCGTTCGTGACGGTCGACCAGGCGAGCGGCCAGCGGGTCGCCTACGTGAACGCCGATCTCGGGATGATCTTCCAGGCCCAGCGGGACGCCGTCCTGGCCAAGCTGCGGGCGAAGTACGGCGATCTCTACTCCGAGCGAAACGTGTTGCTCTCGGCAACTCACACGCACAGCGGTCCGGGCGGGCAGTCGCACAACCTCGCCTACAACCTGTCCATTCTGGGGTTCCAGAAGCAGGCCTTCGACGCGACCGTCGACGGCATCGTCGAGGCGATCAGCGAGGCGCACGCCAACCTTGCCCCCGGCACCATCAGCCTCGGCCGCTCCACGTTGACCCACGCCAGCGTCCAGCGCTCGCGCGTCGCCTTCGAGCAGAACCCGGCCGGCGACCGCGCCGCCTTCCCGCAGGGGATCGATCCGGCCGTGACCGTACTGCGCTTCCAGCAGGGCGGCACCGATGTCGGCGCGATCAGCTGGTTCGCCACCCACGCGACCTCGATCACCAACGAGAACACGCTGATCAGCCCGGACAACAAGGGCTATGCGGCGTACCGCTGGGAGCACGACGAGAAGGGTGTCCGGTACCTCGACGAGAGCCAGGGTTTCGTTGCCGCGTTCCCCAATACCAATGCCGGCGACATGTCGCCGAACCTCAATCTCCGGCCCGGTTCCGGCCCGACCGAGAATCCGCTGCTGAACCAGCAGATCCTCGGCGACCGGCAGCACCAGGCCGCCGTGCAGGCGTACAACGGGCCGCGCGCAACGATCACCGGCAGCATCGACGCCCGGATGCAATTTGTCGACATGTCGGCTGTTCAGGTCGACCCGCGGTACACGCCCGACGGCGAACCGCATCGCACCTGTCCCGGCGTGGTCGGCGTCTCGACCTTGGCGGGCAGCGTGGAGGACGGACCGGGGATCGCGGTCATTCCCGAGGGCGTGACGAACCCGTTCTTCGAGCTGCTGAAGCCGTACAAGGTCGACGTGCCGCCGTGGCTGATCAGCTGTCAGTCGCCCAAGCTGGCCGCGGTACCGACCGGGTTGCTCCAGGCAACGCCGGACATCGTCCCGATCCAGCTGGTGAAGCTCGGCCAGTTCCACCTGGTCGCGGTGCCTGGTGAGGTGACGATCGTGGCCGGCCTGCGACTTCGGCGTACGGTGGCGGCCGAGCTCGGCGTATCGATTGAGAACGTGTTGATCCAGGGCTATGCCAACGCCTACGCCCAATACGTGACGACGCCGGAGGAGTACCAGCTCCAGCAGTACGAGGGCGGCTCGACGTTGTTCGGCAAGTACACGTTGCCGGCGTACCAGCAGGAGTTCGCCGGTCTGGCGAAGGCGCTGAAGGCCGGTACGCCGGTCCCGATCGGCACACATCCGCCGAAGCCCGCGACCGCCGAGCTGAATCTGCAGACCGGAGTCGTGGTCGACAGCCCGCCACCGTTCAAGTCGTTCGGGCAGGTGCTGACGGACGCGGCACCGCAGTACCAGCTCGGGGCGACGGTCTCGGTCGAGTTCGTCACCGGCCATCCGAAGAACAACCTGCACCGTAACGGCACGTACCTCGAGGTGCAGCGCCAAGTTGGTGGCCAATGGCAACGAATCGCCGACGACGGTGACTGGGACACCACCTACCGCTGGACCCGCACCGGCCTGGCCGACTCGAAGGCGACGATCACCTGGAAGGCCACCCAGCCCGGCACCTACCGGATCATCCACCGCGGCGACGCGAAGGCGCTGAACGGCACCATCACGCCGTTCACCGGAACTTCGCGCACCTTCACCGTGAGCTAGACGGGCAGTTCGACAGCGGCGGCGACTCCAGGGCGCAGTGCCGGTGATGGACCTGACGCGCGGCCGGCCGCTCCGGAGCCGGCCCGAGCGTCACCCACGCCAGTACTGCGCCCGCAACGGCCAGCCCGGCCGAGATCCACATGGCCATCTGGAAGCCGTCACTGAATGCGGCCGGATCACGGTAGGAGTCGCCGGTGATGCCGGCCGCCAGCGGAATCGCCGCGACGGCCATCAACTGGGCCGACCGGGCGACGGCGTTGTTGACCCCGGAGGCGACACCGGCGTGGTGGTCCTCGACGGAGGACAACACGGTGGCGGTCAGCGGAGCCACCGTGCACACCAGGCCGATCCCCAGCACGACGACGGACGGCAGGACATCCGTGAGGTACTTCGCGCCAGGCTCGACGTTCATCATCAGCAGGAAGCCACCGGCCATGAAGAGCGGGCCGACCGTCATCGGAATGCGGGCACCAATCTTCTCTGACAACGCGCCCGCATAACCCGAGAGTCCCAGCATCAGCACAGTCATCGGCAACAACGCGGCGCCCGCTGTCAGAGCTTCGTAGCCGAGCCCGGTCTGGAGATAGACGACCAGGAGGAACGTGGCGGTGCCCAGCGCGCCGTACACGACAACGGTGACCAGGTTGGCGCCGGTGAATCGGAGGCTGCTGAAGATTCCCGGCGGCAGCATCGGGTGCGAGCTGCGTCGCTCGACCTCCACGAAGGCGGCCAGACCCGCAACGCCGACCGCCAGAGAGACCAGGACCAAGGCGTCACCGAAACCGCGGTCTCCGGCGCTGATCAGGCCGAAGGTCAGGCCGGCCAGCCCGATCGTCGCGAGAACGGCCCCGGCCACGTCGAGCTTGCCCGCCATCGTCTCGTCGCGCGTCTCCGGCACGTGCCGCAGGGTGACCAGGACAGTGGCCGCGGCGATCGGCAGGTTGATCACGAAGATCAGCCGCCACGAGCCGTTGTCCACCAGGCTTCCGCCGACGAAGGGCCCGACCGCCGCGGCCACCGAAGTCAGTCCCGACCACAGGCCGACCGCCTTGGCGCGGTCCGCCGGCCGGAAGCTGGTCTGCAGGATCGCGAGGCTGCCCGGGGTCAGCAGTGCGCCGCCGATGCCCTGCAGGATACGGCCGGCGATCATCACCTCGAGATTCGGTGCCACCGCGCAGACCAGTGAGGCCAGCGCGAACCAGATGACGCCGGCGACGAAGGTCCGGCGGCGGCCGAGCCGGTCGCCGAGCGATCCGCTCAGCAGGATCAGCGAGGCCAGCATCAGCATGTAGCCGTTGACGATCCACTGCAGGCCGGCGATGTCGGCGCCCAGGTCCTCGCCCATCGCGGGCAGCGCGACGTTGACGACCGTGCCATCCAGGAACGCCATCCCGGAACCCAGCGCCGTGGCGGCCAGCACCCAGCGGGCCCGCGCACTGCCGAAAGCGATCCGATCCTCAGTGTGTGTGTCGGCCATGAGCTCAGCTTAAGCGCTTCAAAGATTCCAGGGAGAACTATTTCGGCAGATTCAGCTGGAGTACTGCGAGCGCCTGGCCGGCCGGGATGCCTTGCTGGACGCCCAGTCCGGGGGGCTCGCCGACGGCGCAACGGGTCTCTGCCAGTGCCGGGCAGACCGCGTTGCGCAGCCCGCCGCCGGGGATCAGGTAGTTGGTCGGCAGGGTCCCATCGATCCCGGCGGTGAGCGGATTGATCGCCACGGCGGCCCGGCCGCTCTCCGACGGCCGGCTGCGCACGGTCGAGCCGGTCAGTCGATAGGTCAGCTGCAAGCGGGTCGCGGTGACGGTCAACGGCACATCGCGCGGTGCGCTCAGTTGCGTGAAGCTCAGCGGTACCGGCTGGTCGCCGGCGATGATCTTCAGACCCGTCGCAACGGGCTTGGTGGCTCGCATCATGCCGGCCAGCCGCCGACCAGATCGCGGCAGTTGAAGCCGGATCAGGGCGACCTCGGAGCGCAGTACGACGTGCTCGGTGATGTCGAGACTGCCGTCGCTGCGCGGAATGGCGACCAACCGGATACCGGGAGCGGTCAGACCCGCGCCCTCCGCGGCCGGTGGCGACACGATCGACGGGGTGCCGGCGGTGCTCGTGGTCAGCGGGCCAGGGCTGGGCTCGACCGGAGTCGCGACTTGGTCGGGCGAGCAGGCCGCGGTCGCGCCGAGCCCGAAGATCAGCGTCGCCAAGCCCCCGGCGAACCTGCTTGCGGACATGCGGCATCGCCCCCAATGGGCCCGGACGCTTCCTCTGGTGGCCAGGTCGACTTCCGCATACGATACGCCGCAATTGGACTTGTCGGGCAATTCTCGATGCATTTCCGAGGGGCGGGGAAAATGCGGGAACACAGGGTGTCCGGGCAATCTCCAACAGTTATCTCGACATGGAGAAATAGCCCGGCGGAATTAACGAGAAGGTCAGGTCCGCAATTTCGCGGTCTCTTTTCCGTACTCCTGGCGGTGGTCGTGGCCGGGCTCGGTGGACTGGTCGCGGTGCCGGCCCAGGCGGCCGGAAGCGGCATCCTGCACGTCATCCAGGGTCTGCCCGGCCGGACCGTCGACATCGCTGTCGACGGCAAGCAGGTGGCCAGTGGGGTGAACGCGACCGAGGTGGTCGGGCCGCTGACGGTGGCGGCCGGTTCGCGCAAGATCACCGCGACAGAGGGCGGAAAGGTCATGATCGAGCGGCAGGTGACGGTGGGTGCCAACGGCAATCTTGACGTCGTCATCCATCGCCCGGCCGCACTGACGGCCGCGCCGGTGATCACCACGTACGCCAACAAGCTGACCGCCGTACCGCGGGACAAGGCCGCCGTCCGGGTCGCGCACACCGCGGCGGTCGGGCCGGCCGACATCCGGGTGAACGGCCAGGTGCTGTTCGCCAACGTGGCGAACGGTGAATCACTCGACGTGGTGGTTCCGGCCGGTACCTACAAGGTCGACATCGTGCCGACCGGAGCGAGCACACCGGTTGTTCTCGGGCCGTTGAATTTGCCGGTCCGGGCCGGTTATCTGACCCGGGTGTTCGCCGTCGGTGAGCCGGCCTCGAAAACGATGAATGTCGCGGTCGCCACGCTGAAGCTGCCCGGGTCCGGCAGCGCGAAGCCAGGCGTGGTCAACACCGGCACCGGCGGCCAGGCGGCCGGCCTGACGTCGGAGTCGCCGGGCGCTGGGCTGCCGTTGGTGGCTCTGCTCCTGGCCGGCGCGCTGGCCCTGACGGTGAGGAAGGCGGTTCGTCGCTGAGGAAGTTCTTGCTCGGATTGTTCCTGTTCTGCTGCGTGGCCCTGGAGGGGTGCGCCGCGCAGGTGAACGAAGCAGTCCCGAGCCCTGGCACGGATGGCGGCGGTACTCCGGCTGCGCAACAGCCGGAGCCGTTGCCTTTCGTGCTGCCCGGCCGCACTGGTACTCCGGCCGCCAGCCAACGGGTCAGGTTCGTACCGACCGGGCTCGTGCTTCCCGGCGGAGCGAAGGCTGCCGTGGTGCCCGCGAAGACCGTGACTGGCGAGCTGGCCGTTCCGGAACGTGTTCAGCAGGTCGGCTGGTGGGACGGCGGCGCCGAGGCGGGTGACCCGTTCGGGTCGGTGGTGATCGCGGGACACATTGATTCGGCCAAGGAAGGCATCGGCTTCTTCGTCCGGTTGCTGAAGGTCAGGGCAGGCGAGGTCGTCGTACTGCGCGGCGCCGGCCACAGCGCGTCGTACCGGGTGGATTCGGTGACGTCGGTGCCGAAGGGTGCGTTGGCGACCGAGAGTGGGGCGTTCGAACAAACGGGTGCTCATCGGCTGGTGCTGATCACCTGCACCGGCTCCTACGACCGAGCACGGGGTGGGTACGAGAAGAACCTGGTGGTCAGCGCGACGCCATTGGGACTGGCGAAGTAGTGGACCTAGGTCTACCCCGGCTGGGGTGATCGCTCCCTGTCTCGGCTCGGCCCGGCCGACCAGAGTGTCCGCATGGACTTCACTTCGTTCCGCCCCGCCCGCCGGCTTGTGCTGGCTGTCGGGATCGCCGCCGGACTGGTGGCCGCGCCCCTGTCCGCTCCGCTGGCAGCCAATGCCGCGAACTCCGTCGACGGGGTCTGGCAGATGGACGGCTACAGCACCATTGTTGCCATCGACAACGGCAAGGCCGAGTTGTTCTCGACCACCTCGATCAGCTGTACTCCGGCCGCCGTGTACACGCAGTCCGGCAACCGGTTCACCGCCAAGGAGGAACAGGCCTTCACGGTGCGGGCACGCCGCGACCGCGCGGTGCTGCATGTCGAGGGCAACGTCGGTGACAAACACCTGCGCAGGTTGGCGAAACTCCCCAACAACTGCACGGTGCCCGGGGCAACGGGTCCGCTGGCCGTCTTCGACCAGTTCTGGACGACGTACGCGGAGAACTACCCGTTCTTCGCGGCCAAAGGCATCGATTGGGGCAAGGTCCGCGACACCTACCGTCCGCGGGTCACGCCGGACATCTCCGAGGATGCGCTGTTCGACCTGCTGAGCGAGATGATCAAGCCGCTCGGTGACGCGCACACCGCGATTCGCAGCCAGACCAAGGCGTTTACCGGAGTACGGCCCGGCACCACCTTCCCGTCCCCCGAGCTCGAGGCGGAGCTGCGGCCCTACATCGAGCAGACGGCGCTCAAGGGGATCCGCTTCACGACGTACGCGAACGACATGATCGGGTACGCCGACCTACCCGGGCGGATCGGCTACCTCAGGGTGATCTCCTTCCTCGGGTACGGCGACGTCGAGGACTACAACGCCTATCGCAAGGTCCTGAACGACACACTCGACCAGATCCTCACCAAGGACCGCACGACCGGGCGAAACAGGCTGCGCGGGCTGATCATCGACCTGCGGATCAACGGTGGCGGCTCCGACCAGCTCGGGCTGGACCTGGCCTCGCGACTCACCGGCAAGCCGTTCTTCGCCTATGCCAAGCGGGCCCGCAACAACCCGGCCGACCCATCGGCGTTCACCGCGCCGCAGCCGATCTTCGTGCAGCCGTCGGAGCGGACGAAGTACACCGGACCGATCGCGATGCTGACCGGCGGGTCGCAGATGAGCGCCGGGGAGACCTTCACCCAGGCGATGATGAACCGCAGCCCGCGGCCGGTCCGGATCGGGCAGAACACCCAGGGCGTCTTCTCCGACGTGCTGGTCCGGACCCTGCCGAACGGCTGGCAGTTCATCGTGCCGAACGAGGAGTTCCGCACCCGCGACTGGAAGACCTTCGACGGCCCTGGCATCCCGCCGGACCTCCGTACTCCGGTCTTCACCGCCGCCGAGTTGCGGGAGGGACGGGACACCGCTTTTAGTACGGCGCTGCAGTTGCTGGTCAGGTAGTCCACTGAGACACCCCCGGATCCGTCCCTGATCTGCGCTCCAAGCCGTTCCCAGACGCCGGGAGCGGCTTGGAGAATCGCTGTCATGATCATTTCGTCCGGCCGTACCGCCCGCCTGGTGCTCACCGCCACGCTGGCGCTGACCACACTCGCGGTGTCCTTCCTCCTCTAGCGCTCCCACTCCGCGGAGGCGGAGCGCTAGGGTCTGGGGATGGCCAGGTATTTCGACGTGCATCCGGAGAACCCGCAGAAGCGAGCGATCGGTCAGGTGGTCGACCTGATCCGCTCCGACGGCCTGATCGCCTACCCGACGGACTCCTGTTTCGCGCTCGGCTGTCAGCTCGGCAACAAGGACGGCCTGGACCGGATCCGGACCATCCGGCAGCTCGACGACCGGCACCACTTCACCCTGGTCTGCCAGGACTTCGCCCAGCTCGGGCAGTTCGTGCACATCAGCAACGCGGTGTTCCGCTCGATCAAGGCGGCGACCCCGGGCAGCTACACGTTCATCCTGCCCGCCACCAAAGAGGTGCCGCGCCGGCTGCTGCATGCGAAGAAGAAGACGGTCGGTGTCCGCATCCCCGACCACGTGGTCACCCAGAGCCTGCTCGCGGAGCTCGGCGAGCCACTCCTGTCCAGCACCTTGCTGCTGCCTGATGAGGAGGAGCCGATGACCCAGGGCTGGGAGATCAAGGAACTGCTCGACCACCAGATCGACGCGGTCATCGACTCCGGCGACTGCGGCACTGAACCCACCACGGTCATCGACTTCTCCGAAGACTTTCCCGAGATCGTCCGGGTCGGCGCGGGAGATCCCAAGCCGTTCGAGTAGGTCAGCCGAGTTCGTGCCGGCCGGACACGCCGAGCTTGCGGTAGACGGACCCCGCGTGCGTCTTCACCGTGTTGACCGACAGGAACAGATCCTCCGCGATCTCGCGCAAGGTCAGCTCGCTGCGCAGGTACTGCAACACCGACAGCTCCCGCTCGCTGAGCAGCCCGACGTCGGCCGCCGACGCACCTAATGGCTCACCCACCTCGCCGGCGACGCGATTCCTGAAGTCGACCAGCCCGAGGGCACTCGGACACTGCGCCAGCAACCCATCAGCCGCAGCCAGCCGCGCTCGCGCCTCAGAACCCGCACCCAGGTACTGCGCCAACAGCAGATTGACGAAGGCTCCCATCGTCAGGTCCGAGCCATACCCGGACCCGTCAATCAGCTCCGCCAGCTCAGCACCCGGATCATCAGCAGCCAACGCCAACACCACCATCGCCTCCGGCATCATCCGAGCAGACGGCCGCACCTGACACTCACGCAACCCCTCCCGCACCAACTCCGCCCCCGCCCGCATGCCTTCAGACGATTGCAGGTAGCCCGCCAGGCCTGCGATGCCGTGCATGGCCACCTGGACTGGCGGTGGCAGTGGGTCTTTCCAGAGCGAGGGGATCTCGGCGACCAGCTTCTGGGCCTCGTCTGGTTGACCGGCCAGGAGGAGCGTGCGGGCAAGGCTGATTCGTGCCTGGGTGGCTGTCTGGGGAGTGCCGGCGGGTTTGGCCAGGGTCCGGCGGCCTTGGCGTAGGGCGAGGGCCAGGTCGCCGCGTTCGCGGGGGAGGCAGAGGCGCCAGACCTCGTCCGCGGCGGGTGGGTCGGTGGTTTCGCGGATCCAGCGATCGCGTTCGCCGAAGCGGCCGAGTTCGCACCACAGGTTCAGGGCGCGCCGGCCGAGTCCGCTGCCGGCCAGCGCGGAATCCGGGAGCGCAGCGAGCCACTGGTCCAAAGACACCAGTCGCCCAGCGCGGTAGATACCGTCGAGTTGCTCGTCCAGGAGCCGCACGGCCAACGGATAGTCACCCGACGCCAGCGCAAGCCCAATCGCCTCCTCCCGGTCACCGGAGACTGCGTGCCACCGCGCCGCGGCCCGGCGTACCGTGATCAGCCGATCGGGATCAGTCGTCTCCAGCCGGTGCAGCAGAGCCTCGCGGAACGAGCGCTGCAGCCGGTACCACCGCCCGTCCCCGTCGTCCGCGATCAGGAACACCTCATCCCGCCGCAACCGATCGAGCAACGCGGCCGAGTCCGACCGACCCCGGACAGCATTCATCAGCGGTACGTCGAACCGCGCCGGTACTGCGCAGTCCAGCAAGAACTCGCGAAGGTCAGGAGCAAGTTGCTCCCAGACGTGCTCGACCAGGAACTCACCGACCGACTCCAACACCACCGAACCCGGCCAGCCCTCGGAGTCGAGCACTCGCCGGCCGAACAGCGCCGACTCCTCGGCCGAGAAGCGCAGGTCGCGCCAGCTCAGGATCGTCAACCGTCCGGCCAGCTGCAGCCGATCCAGCCGCAGGCCGGGACGAACCCGGCTCGCGATCACCAACGTCAACCGATCCCCGGCGATGGAGAGCAACAGATCCAGCTGACGGTGAATGCCAGCAGCAACCAAATGCTCGAACTCGTCGAGCACCAGCACCGTTCCGGCGGGGACGGCCGCGGCAATCCGTGCTACGAAGGCATCACTGCCGGGCGCGCCGGCACGCGGCGCGGAGCTGCCGGTGCCGAGTCCCTGGTCGGGTACTCCGACGGCCTGGGCGAGATAGCGCCAGAACAGCACCGGGTCGTTGTCCTGGGCATCGATCGTGATCCAGGCGGCTGGACCCGTAGCGGTCGAGGACGGACGCAGCGACGGCGAAGCGCCGCCGGGCGACCAGGACGACAGTGCGGCCGTCTTTCCCGATCCGCCGGGGCCGATCAGCAGGATGACGGAGGACCCGGCGGCTGCCTTGTCCAGCAGGGCGTCGATGCGTGGCCGGGGGAGCAGGGGAGCCAGGGATACGGGCGGCCGCAGCTTGGCTGCCACCAGGTCCGCTGAGTCCACCTCACCACGGTACGACCGATCACTGGCCGGCTATCACCCAAGGGTCGCCGGTGAACCAGACGTTGTCGATGTGCACGTGCCGCATCACCCAGCGCGATCCGTCCCGGACCGCCTCGACGGCGTACAGGTTCTTGAGCAGGGCGTGCCGGCTGTGGTCGTCCTTCGGCAGGTGCTGCGCCTCGACGATCGCGGTCAGCCGTGCGGTGTCGCCGTCGAGCTCGACCCGGGCATTGGTGACCACGTGGGTGGTGTCGATCCGCACCTTCGGGTCGAGGATGGTGCCGACGATCGTGTCGCGGCCCTCCATCAGCGGGATGTCGAGCCCGCACTTCGTCGCCGCCGGCCGGAAGTCCAGTACTGCGTCCGCCGCGAACGCCGAGGCGAACAACTCCCGGTCGCGCAGATCCTGGCCCAGCCCGAACCGGTACAGCGCGTCGATCACCTCCTCGCGGTCCAGCAGCTGCTCCAGCTCGCGCGCACCGAACGCCTGATCCCTGGTGACGTACATCCGAATTCCTCCCACTGGTTGCTTCCTGAACCAGTCAGCCAGCCGCCGGCCGGTGAGCGGGAGCTCTGGAGCGGGTGAATTCGCCGATCGGGAGCGTGAGAGCTTGCGGTGCGGAAAATTGTGGCCGACAGTGGCCGTCAGTAGTTACTGGTTCACGGAACTCGTCCGCCCCGAATGGAGATCACCGTGCCTTCCCTCAAGCGAACAGGTCTTGCGCTGCTTGCTGCCGTGCTGTTGATCGGTGGCATTCCGGGCAGTGCGCAGGCGTATGCGAACGCCTTCTTCCCGACTCAGAGCAGCGGCAACCGCGGCGCCGACGTACTGGCGATTCAGTACCTGCTGCAGCACAACGGTCAGTCCGTCTCCACGGATGGCGTCTTCGGCGCCGGGACGGTGACGGCTGCCAAGGCGTTCCAAACCGCCAAGGGTCTCGGTGCCGACGGGATTGTCGGGCCGCAGACCTGGGGTGCGCTCGTGCCGACGATCCGGTCCGGTGACAACAACGCGGCGGTGAAGGCGCTGCAGGTCGAGCTGAACGCCAAGCGCCGCCTCAGCCTGCCGGTCGACGGAGTCTTCAGTACTGCGGTCCGCGACGCCGTCGTTGCGTTCCAGTCGCACGCGGGCATCGGCGCGGACGGCATCGTCGGCCCGGTCACCTGGCGCAACCTCGCCTGGCACTACGACTATCCCGACTTCACCGCCAACCTCTGCGACCAGGACCCCGACGGCAACGGGACCGCGGCCAACTGGGCGCACGCGGCCGCGGTGGCTCAACTCGAAGCGGCCGCGCGCAACTTCGCCGGCACCGGCCAGGGCAAGGTCCCGTACGGCGACGCCGGGTTCGAGCACGGTGGCGATATCCCCGGCCACGGCAGCCACGAGCAGGGGCTGGACATCGACATCTGGCCGATCCGCACGGACAACGGCCAGTGCACGGCCGGCCGGATCACCTGGCAGTCGACGACGTACGACCGGGCCGCGACCCGCCAGTTGGTCCAGGCGATCCGGGCGGCCGCACCGGGCCACGTGAAGTTCATCTGGTTCAACGACCCGACCCTGATCAGCGAGGGCCTGACCGCCGAGTGGCCGGCCCACGACAACCACCTGCACATCCGGTACTGCGAGAAGGTCCACCCGACCTCCATGTACACCTGCTGACAAACTGGCGAGGTGACCACTCTTGACCTGACCCCCGACGAACTGCTCACCACCACCCGGACGGTCCGCAAGCGGCTCGATCTCGAGCGGCCGGTGCCGATGGAGCTGATCCGCGAGTGCATCGAGGTCGCGCTCCAGGCTCCGTCCGGCAGCAATCGGCAGACCTGGCACTGGCTGGTGATCACCGATGCGGACAAGCGTGCGGCGATCGGCGAGTACTACCGGCGCGCGGTCGCGGCGTACCTGGAGTCTTCGGGCGCGGCCGGCCGCCTGTACGCCGATGATCCCGAGCGGGCGCCTGTGCAGCAGCGGGTCGGGTCGAGCGTCGCCTACCTGGGTGAGCGGATGGGCGAGGTGCCTGCGCTCGTCATCCCGTGCCTGCAGACGAAGTCGCTGAAGGCGGTCAATCAGGCAGGCACGTGGGGCTCGATCCTCCCAGCGGCGTGGAGCTACTGCCTCGCCGCCCGCGCTCGCGGCCTCGGTACTGCGTGGACCACGCTGCACCTCACGTACGAGCAGGAGATCGCGGAGTTGCTCGGACTGCCGGAGGACATCCGGCAGTCCGTGCTCCTCCCGACCGCGTACTACACCGGCGACAGTTTCAAGCCGGCCCCGCGCCAGCCCGTCGACGAGGTCCTGCACGTCGACGGCTGGTGAATCACCGGACCTCCAGCTCCGACAACTGCATCCGATAGCCGCCTTCGCCATCCGGCCGCAGTTCCGTGCCGCGAACCTGCAGATAGCGCGCCGCCGTCGCCGGGAAGGTGAAGGCCTGTACTCCGGCGCCGGGCCGCGGCAGATCGTTGACTGTGGCCACCGGGGTCCAGGACGTGCCGTCGAGAGAGGTCTCGACGGTGAAGTCGATCGGGAACCCGTTGCCCGTGTTTCCGCCATCGGACCGGGCGTACAGGTCGGCCCGGCTGATCAGACTCGGTCCGCCGAGATCCACCCGCGCGTACTGCGGACTGCCGGCCGGCACGGAGGCGCTGGTCCAGCCCATCGAGTTCCACAACCGGGACTGGTGTGAGCCGTCGGTCAGGTTGGACCGTAGCCAACCTTCCGCCGTGAACTCCGACGAGGACGACGCACTCACCGGTCGTCCCTCCGCAAGATTGCCCCCGGCAACCTCCACCTCGGCGAACTGCATCCGGTAGCTGCCGAAACTGTCCTGCCCGAGCTTGCTCCCGGCAACCTTCACGTAGCGGACGTTCTGGGTGGCAAACGGGAAGGTCTGAGCCACAGCCGTCGGCCGTGCATAGTTCTGCCGACTCGCCACGGTCGACCAAGCTGAGCCGTCGGCCGAAACCTGCACGGTGAAGTCGATCGGGAACCCTGTCCCCGCGTTGGCCCCGTCGCTGCGTGGATAAAGATCCACCCGGCTCACCGGTCGCGCCGCCCCGAGATCGAGCTGGACCGACTGCGTGTCGGTCGCACTCGCCGCCGCGCCACTCGTCCAGCCCATCGCCCCGGCCACCGACGTCCGCCGGCCGTCGACCGCGGCTCGCGGGTTCCACCCGTCACCGTCGTACGTCGAGCTGACGGTGACCGGCCGGGCCTCGGCTGTGTTCGTCTCCGGGTTGAGTCGGACGTTGTCGAATTGGACGCTGACGCCACCGCTGGCCAACCCGATTCCGCCCGCGCTGAAGGCGTTGTCGGTGACTGTCAGCACAGGTGCTTGCCCTGAGCCCGCATACACCGTGATCGTGTTGCCCCGCGCAACCACTCGCAGGCGGTTGAACTGACCAGGCGCATAGCCCGTGGCGATCGCGCGACCGAGATTGGTCCCGCTGCGATAGACGAACACCTCGCCGTTGTTGCGCTGGGCCACGAGGTAGCCGCTCTCGAAGTCCGTGCCGTTGAGGTTGCGCACGACGAGACCGGCCCAGTTGTTGTTGCCGTCGTTGCTGTTCACCCCGGTGATCCGCAAGTCGACGCTCGCCACCGCATCGGCGTACGCGCGGCCTTTCAGGCTGTTGACGAAGTCCCAGCGGGAGGTGTCGGTCTGGCTCAGCACTCCGCCGGAGGCCGACCAGGTGCCCTTGCCGGGTTGCCAGGAGGCCGCGCCGGCGGTGAAGTCGTCGGCGTACGGGTATCGCCGGTCGGGTCCGCCGCCGGCGAGAGCATCGAGGACTTGGCGGTGGACGTTGTCGACCGCAGTACCGGAGTGGTCGAAGGTGTAGGAGTTGGTGAGCAGGGAGTTGGCGAGCGCTCTGGCGAGCACGGGCTTGGTCACCGCCAGCTTGGCGAAGAGCTCGTAGTCCTCGGCGCCGTCCAGCTGGGCCTCGCTGCGCACGCTGTCGTAGAGGTCGTACGCCGCACGGTTGGGCCGGACCAGAAAGTTGTCACCGTTCTGCGGGCCGTCGAAGGTGTCGAACTGGAGGTAGGGCCCGCCGACGTTCTGGAACCAGTAGTTCCAGCCCCAGTGCAGATAGCCGACCGAGTTGGTCTTCCAGGCGAGCAGCGGAGTCAGCCGGGTCTTGTTGAGGTGCGAACCGATGAAGCGGTTGAGGTAAGGACCGCGGGGGCCGATGCAGTTGTAGAGCCAGAGCTCGTTGCCGCCGAGCCGCTTGGACTGGAAGTGGCCGACGTTGTTCTCGTAGAGATCGAGGATCGGCGTGTTGGAGGTGACGGTGGCGGCCGGGTTGAGGATGGCGAGCTCGGCCTCGTTCAGCTTCGGGTTCGGGAAGTACTGCCGGTACTTCGCGTAGAGCCAGTTCGCGGCGCTGATCTCCTCCGGCCGGGTCGACTCGTCGTTGGCGCTCATGTAGAACTTGTCGGTCCAGCCCTTGGCGTCGAGGTGCTGCTTCAGGGCCGGGAACACCTTGTCCAGGTAGGCGTTCGCCTCGGCGGTGTTGGTGAGCACGGGGACCATCTGGGTCGTGCCGTCGGCCCCGCGCTTGAGCATCTCCAGCCGCGGCGTCGTGCCGCCGATCAGCAGGTGCGGTGTGTGGATCCACTGCAGCGCGCCGGCGTCGGCGTACGTCTGGATGAAGCGGTCGAAGGTCGCCCAGCCGAACGTGTAGTTGCCTGCAGCGTCAATGGTGGTGTCCGGGATGAGCAGGGCCTGGAAGTCGGCGAACACCACGTTGTTGCGGTGCTTCGCATGGTTGCGGGCCATCGCCTCGATCACCTTCCACCAGTTGGCGTCGTACATCTGCACGCCGTACTGGACCGGGATCGACTTGACCGTGCCGTCGTAGTCCCAGCCGGCCGAGGTGGTCCAGTTGTTCAGCTTGAAGGTGGACTGGTTGGTGGGTGGCAGGGTCGTCGCATAGACGGTCAGCCGCACAGGTACGACGACGTCGTCCGCGCTGCTCTGCACGGTCGCCGTGCCGGTGTAGACACCGGGCGCCTGGGCGGTCGGGACGTGCACGCTGTAGTGGTACGGCTGGGTGACGTTGGCTGCGAGGGAGCGTGGAGTGTTCTCGACCAGCGCGTCGTAGTACGCCGTGCCGCCGCCTGGCGCCGGCTCCACTTCGGCGTCGCCCAGCAGGACGACGTTCGGGTGCAGGTACTCGCGCCGGACGGTGATGGCCGAGCTGGGGATGGTCGCTCCACCCGGTCCGGTCAGCGTGCTGGGGACGACGGATACGCCGCTGACGGCGGTGGTGGGGCGGACCGCGATCTGGGCGGCTTCCGTCTCGTTGCGGGCGGCGTAGAGGTCGATCGCGGCGGGTGCGCCGGCGGGTCTCGGCGTACCGGCGAACAATCGGTCGGACGCGCTGTGGGTCCAGACAGGTGGGGGAGCTGCCGCAGCGGGCAGCGGGATGAGGGTGGCGAGCAGAACCCCGGCGATAAGACCAGCAAGCGTGCGCATTGATGTCCTCCGGGCGGCGAAAGGAACAGAAGTGTGCACGAGTGTGTTGCTGGGGTGACCGCCGGTCAAGATCGCGACGCGTCAACGACGTGTCCGGAATCGGTCAGCTCGCGGTGGCTGCCATCTCGTCGATGGTCAGGCCGCTCAGTACGGACCGCGGCTCGGCGAGAGTGAGGTCGAGGAGCGGATCGGCGGACTCGTCGCGAACCTTCACGAGCAGCCAGTCGCGACCCGTCCGGGTGAAGGCCCATGAGCCTGTCAACTTCACGCCCTGCAAGGCGAACCGGAAGTGCCCGTGCTCGATCGCCTCGGCGGGGTCGACGAGTTTGCGTTGCTTGTCCCGCGTCTCGTTGCGGTAGACGCCCGCGTCCCAGACGATCACGGCACCACTGCCGTACCGGCTGCCGGCGTGGACGCCCTCGTACGTCGCGTACTCCATCGAGTGGTCGTCGGTCGGCACCGCCAACCGCTTCACCACCGGATCGAGTGACGGCCCGCGCGGCACCGCCCAGGACTTCAGGACGCCGTCGACCTCGAGCCGTACGTCGTAGTGCAGCCGCCGCGCGTCATGCAGCTGGACCACGAAGATCGGTGCCTCAGGCATCGATAGACCCAGCCCTCCGCAGGTGATCCGCCGTGCAGCAAGTGTACGGCGGACCACCGCGGGGAGGGCGCTACCGGGGTGACGGGAGGGTCACGCCGCGGCAGCGGCAGGAGGCTCGATCTGGTCGCGCAGCCGGTCGAGAATGCCGCGCAGCAGGCGGGAGACCTGCATCTGGCTGACACCGATCTCGGCGCCGATGTCGGCCTGGGTGTGACCCTCGACGAAGCGCAGTTCGAGGATCCTGCGTTCGCGCGGAGCGAGGTCGTTCAGGACGGGCTCGAGCATGGCGACCGCTTCGGTCCGCTCGAAGTCGCTGTCCTCCTCGTCCGCGATCGTGTCGGCCAGACTGGCGGTGGACTCGCCGTCCAGCGGCCGGTCCAGCGACAGGACGGAGAAGCAACCGTCCGCGGCGAGAGCAGCCTCGACCTCGGAGACGGTGGTGCCGAGGCGCTCGGCGAGCTCCTCCAGGGTGGGGTCCCGCTGCAGGTCCTGCACCAGCTGCGGCCGCACGGAGGCGATCGAGCCCTGCAGTTCCTGGAGCCGGCGGGGGATCCGCACCGTCCACGAACAGTCGCGGAAGTAGCGTTTCACCTCTCCGCGGATGGTCGGTACGGCGTACGCCAGGAACGGCGTCTCGGTGTCGGGACGGTAGCTGCGGGCGGCCTTGACCAGACCGAGGTAGGCGACCTGGTCGAGGTCGTCGGCCTCGACCCCGCGGCCACGGAACCGGCCGGCGATGCTGTGGGCGATACCGAGGTTGAGCTCGATCGCTTCGTCGAGCAGTCTTTGCCGCTCTGCTTCGTCCGTCGACCGGGCTCGCCGGTCGAGAAGGGACCGGGTGGTGAGATCTCGCTGCTGCTTGGGATCGCGGTGCTGCTGCGGATCGCGGTGCTGCTTCGGTTCGGCAAGTACGGAAACCATGATTCTTGACCTCGCGACTGTGAGTCACGGCGCGGCACATGTCTGGACCGCGGTCAATATCTGTATGGCTATTCCTACCCTATGGATCCCGAAGTTATGCATCCGAGGTTCGACCGAAATGAACCCGCAGGGTCGCAACGCGGTGGCAACACCGCTCAGGATCAGTCGAGAGTGCGCAACACGGCGAGCGCGGCCGCCGGGGTCCGCGGCGAGTCCCGCCAGCGCAGCGACCACCCGTACGGCGGGACGCCCGCAGCGAGTGGCCGGACGACCACACCGCGTGGGTACGGCGTCGACAGCAGCCCGAGCGCGACGCACTCGCCTGCCCGGACCAGGTCGGCCGCCGAACTCCTGGTCGCCGGATGCCGGCGCGGTGCGAACCCCGCAGTACGGCAGCAGGCGATGACGAACTCGTTCCACTCCGGCGCCAGTTCGTCCGGCGGCAGGTAGTGCAACTCGTCCGTCAACTCCCGTACTGCGACCGCTTCGGCTGATGCCAGCGGGTGACCTGCGGGTAGGGCTACGCCGAGTGCCTCCCGACGGATGATGCGCTGCATGACCCCGTCGGGGCAGCGCGCGGTGGAGCCGCAGAGCGCAAGGTCGAGCTCGCCGGCGAGCAGGCGTTGCTGCTGGTCATGAGTACCGCGGCTGGTGATCACCAGCCGGAAGGACGGGAGCCGGTCGCGGAGCCTGGCGAGCACCGCGCGAGGGGTGGCCAAGTTGGTCTGCAGGACGTCGATTCGCAGTACCTGATCGCGCTGGGCAGCGGCGGTCGCGTCGGCTACGCCCGAGCGGATCGCTTCGAGGGCGCCGCGGGCGTGCGGGAGAAAAGCGTCGCCTGCCGCGGTCAGAGTCACGCCGCGGGGGGAACGGTCGAAAAGCTGGGAGCCGAGCTGCGCTTCGAGTCGGCGGATCTGGTTGCTCAAGGCCGGTTGTGACACGTAAAGCCGACGTGCCGCGGCAGTGAAATGCAGTTCCTCCGCCATCACCAGGAAGTACCGCACCAGCCGTAAATCAACATCCATTTCTTGTGGGACCTTCCCCAGCCTCGACTGCCAGAAGCCTGCGACGTTAGTGCGCTGCGTGGTCGCGCGTCGAGGGTTCGGCCGAGGAGAACACGTTTCCCTTACACAGCAAGAGAACCGGTCCGGATGTTTGTCAGCCATTTGGCCGACACGCCGCCCCCGGACAGAAGGCGGCCCCGGCGCTGGCTGCTCAACACCGGGGCTCTGGCAATCTGTACTTGCTACTCCTCCTGTGCCCTTTGTCTTGGCATTCATGCCGGGCCGGACGGAGGGTTCGGTCACATCAATTGCCCGGCCATTCGCCGGTCCAGCGTTCGAAAGCTTTCGCGCCACCGCGATCCACCACGGCTTTGACCACGGCGTACACGGCGCCTTGCAGAGCGGCGGCCAGCAGGATTTCCCGCCAGGGGTATTCGGACTGGAGAGCGTCGGGCGCATCGTCCTCGTCGCTGATCCGGCGCCAGATCTGCTTGAAGACTGCACTGGCGACCAGACCGCCCGCGATTCCCGACAGCAGCCCGAACGGGCGGTACGCGACCTTGGCGGCTTTGCTCACTTGCCTCGCCCCACGATCCACGCTGCCGCACCGACCCCGAGCGCCACGGCCCCACCGACTGCGGCAGTGGCCTTCGGGTGCTCCCGCACGGTCACCGGCGCGTGTTTCACCGCTGCCGGCACCTGCTTCGCCACCGCCGGCAGGTTCCGCGCGCCGTCCTTCGCCCGCTCACCCGCCGTCCCCGCGACCTGTACTGCGCGTCCGCGCGCCGTGCCCGCTGCCTCTACTGCGCGCCCGCGGGTCGTCCCCGCTGCCTGGGCCAGGCGGCCGCGCGCTGTGCCCGCCGCGTTCCCGGCGGCGTGGACCGCGCGGTGGCCGGCGCTGGCGGCCGACTCCTTGATCCGGCGGGGCACGTTCAGCTGGCGACTCAGCTCCTGGACGGTCTCCGCCAGGTGCCGGCGGGTCAGCTCCAGGTCAGCCCGCAGAGCTTCGGTCTCAGATGTCTTGGTAGTGGTCATGCGCTGAACTTTCCTCCCGGCTTGTGGCCCTTGAGAGCCTCGAGATCCTCGTGCATGCCTTCAACGGCCCGCTGCGGCATCGGCGGCGAGGCGTGCCCGACGTGCCGCTTGCCGAGCAGCCCGGCCACCGCCGCGACGGCGAACAGCACCACCGCCACGATCAATGCCGACAACCACGCCGGTACGGCGGTCGCGAGGCCGAGGATGGCCGCTGCGACCAGTGCGCCGACGCCGTACACGGCGACCGTGCCGGCGCCACCGAACAACCCGATGCCGATCCCGGCCTCTTTGCCCTTGTCCTTGAGCTCGGCCTTCGCCAGCTGCAACTCGTCGCGAACCAGCCGGCTCACGTCGCTGCTGAGCTGCGCCACCAAGGCCCCGACCTGCTGGTCCTGACGGTCTTCGCTGATTCTTTCGGGGTGCGTGGTCATGGTGGCCTGGTACCCACGGTCGGTGACGCCAAGCAGCCGATGCGGTACAGGACAGAAACTGACCGCCGGCGGCGATAGGTTCGGGACACCACACGATCGGGAGGGAACACGATGGACTGGAAGCTGGAACTCGTTCAGGTGCCGGTGTCGGATGTCGACCGGGCCAAGGAGTTCTACACCGAGAAGGCCGGCTTCAACGCCGACCACGACCACCAGGTCAACGACGAGCTGCGCTTCGTGCAGCTGACGCCGCCGGGCTCGGCGTGCTCGATCGCCATCGGTACCGGGATGCCGCAGGCCGAGCCGGGGTCGGTGCGCGGTCTCCAGATGGTCGTCGCGGACGTCGCCGCGGCCCGGGAGGAGCTGGCCGGCCGCGGGGTTGAGGTCAGCGAGCTGCAGGACTTCCCCTGGGGCAAGTTCGCCTTCTTCGAAGACCCGGACGGCAACAGCTGGGCCTTGCAGCAGCTGCCTGACTGGCGGTAGCCCCGCGGGCGGAGCGGATCCGCGGCCGATTTACAGATGGACAGTTCCGAAAAGTCCTTACCTGGTTGACGAATGAACGGATGGCAACCGGTGACCGGACAGTTCGAGATACGGCTGGGTCAGGAGCGGTGACCGGTTGTAAGGTGGCCTTTGGTTGAGCAGCCAGCCGGCGTTGGATGCGTCGACGACTGCGGTCGCTGCCGAGGACGACTATGACCGATCTGCACCATCACCCCATTCCTGCTGTACGACGCCGTAAATCCGTCTCCGCCCCTGTTCAGAAGTCTGGTGCCATGCCCGTTGCCACCCCCGTGCGTCCCAGCAGCGCACGTCCCGAGGCCGTTCACGTCAAGCTCGGCGGCCGCTGGATCGCCGGCCAGGCCCTGGCCCGGCGCAGCGGCGAGGTCCTGGTCAGCCACCACGGCCACCTGGTCTGGGTCGACCAGGAAGCCGTCCGTACCCCCTAGCCACCCGTCAGTCCCGCATCAGGCCCTGGCGGAGTTGTTCGAGGTACTGCGAGATCGGGCCGAAGGTAACCAGGCCGCTGCCGGCGGCGTGCTCGGCTGCGGCGGGGGTCAGGGCGTCGAGGGCTCGCTGCATCGTGGCGTGATCGTGGCGCGCGATGGCTTGGCGGGCGATCATGCACCAGTGGGCCTCGAGGAGGAGGTCGGGGCGTGGTTCGTCCGGTGGAGTCGCGGGCGCTAGTCCGAGGGAGTGCAGTGCGAGCGGAAGCAGGCCTTGCTCCAGGCCGGGCATCCCAGCACCATCCAGCAGTGCCGCGGCCTCCCGGTACGCCGACTCGTCGGCGGCTCGCATTGCGCGGTACCAGGTGGTGAACACCGCGACGAGTGGCAACTCGAACCGCTTCGACAACTCGTCCGCTGCCCGTGCGTGCTCGTCGGCGCCCTCGAAGTCTCCAAGCGCGCTGCGGGCCTGCAGCCGGATGAGGTGGCCCAGTACCGCGGTGGCCGGATCGAGGCGGTCGGCCAGCGCGATCAGCTCTCGGCCGATCTTGTCGCGCTCCGGAGCGAGTCCGGCCCGGTAGAAGGTGTGCATGAACAGGCCGTTCAGGGCGAAGGCCAGGAGCGCCGGGTCTTCCAGCCGCCTGGCGATGTCCACTGCCTCCCGAGCGGCGGCCAGGCCGCGAGTGCTGTTGCAGCCCCGCGATTCGAGCGCCACTGTCGCCAGTAGCCGAGCCCGAGCCGCCGGCTGCGTGATGGCAGGCAGGGTGCGCGCAGCTGCCGCGACGATCGCGTCCGCTTGCTCCTGATCGTCCGACCGCGTCCAGATCGCCGGTACGTCGTAGAGGCCGATCACCCGAGCCGTCAGCTCCGGGTCGCCCAGTTCCTCGGCTGCGGTGATGGCAGCCAGTCTGTGTTCGCGAGCCGCCTCCAGTCCGCTTCCGCCGGTCAGGGCGAGGTTGCGGAGCAGTCCGACCGTCGACTCCAGCCGTGCGCGTGCGCTGGTGGGCACTGCCCGGTCGTAGGCGGCAGTGGCTTGCGCCCAGACGTTTCCGGCGGGTGTGGGGTCCAGGTGGTCGGCCTGGTTGAGGATGTCCGTCTCCAGTCGCTGCAGCGCAGGGCTGGGGTCGACACCGAGTTGCTCGACGAGCAGGGTGCGGGCGTTGCGTAGTACTGCCAGTGCGTCGCCTTGGCGGTCGGAGCGGTAGAGCGCCAGAGCCAATAGTCGCCAGGCGTCCTCACGCCACGGGTGCTCGGTCACATGCGCATCCAGTGTCGGTACTGCGTCCGCGGCGAGGCCAAGTGCGAGCTGTGCCTCGGCATGTCGCTCGACGGCCGTCAGCCGCAGCTCAGTCAGCCGGGACCGCTCAGCGTGAGCCCAGGGCGCGTCGGCGAACCCGGCGTACGCCGGGCCGCGCCACCAGCTCAGCGCCTCCTCCAGCTCCTGCAGCGTCGCAGTACCGGCCACTGCCTGCTCGAAGCGCCAGGCGTCGACGTCAGTTGCCCTCAGGGCGTACCCAGGGCCTTCGGTGACCAGGAGTCGGGCTGGAGAACGTGGTGGGCGATCCGGCTCCAGGGCTCGTCTGAGGGCGGCGACGAAGGTGCGGACCGCGCTGGTCGCGCCGTCGGGCGGGACTGTCCAGAGATCGGCGACGAGCGAGTCCACCGGAACTACCCGGCCGCGAGCGACGATCAGGCGGGCCAGTACGGCGCGATGCCGCGGCCCCTTCAGTGCGAGCTCCACGCCGTCCCGCCAGGCCGTGACCGGTCCGAGTACGCCGAAAACCACCTGCACCCCGTCACCGTATAGCGCTGCTCATCGGATGCTCATCGGCGCGCGGCACGCTCCTGGGGTGTCAACGAAAGGACAGCAATGACCATCCCCGGTTTCGACTACCAGCGCGTGCAGGTGGCCGACGGTGTCGCCCTCAACGCCGCGGTAGGCGGTAGCGGCACCCCGATCGTGCTGCTGCACGGCTTCCCGCAGACCCACCTGATCTGGCGGCACGTCGCGGCCGACCTGGCTCGCGACCACACGGTGATCTGCCCCGATCTCCGCGGCTACGGCGACAGCGACAAACCGGCCGAGACCGACGGTACGGCGTACTCGAAGCGCACGATGGCCGCCGACATCGTCGCGCTGGCCGCGGCTCTCGGGCACGACCGGTTCGCCCTGGTCGGGCACGATCGTGGTGCCCTCGTCGCGTTCCGGGCCGGCCTCGACCACCCGGACAAGGTCACGCACCTGCTCTGCCTCGACGTCCTGCCGACGCTGGACATGTGGGACGCGATGCGCGGCGTCAACGCGGCCGTTGCCTTCCACCTCTACCTGATGGCCCAGCCACCCGGCCTGCCGGAGGAGCTGATCTCCGCCGCCCCGGATGCCTTCTTCGCCTACTTCCTCGATCTCTGGATCAAGGACCCGGCCGCGATCCCGGCCGACGTTCGCGCCGCCTACCTGAAGGCGTCTCGGGAGGCGGTGCCGTCGATCGTCGCCGACTACCGAGCGAGCGCCGGCATCGACATCGAGCACGACCGGGAAGACCTTGCCGCGGGCAACAAACTCCAGATGCCCGTGGCCGTCCTCCAGCAGGACTGGGGCGCCGCTCTGGGCTTCGACGCCGCAGCTCTCTGGTCCGCCTGGGCTCCCGACCTTCACCACGCCACCACCACAGCAGGCCACTTCATGGCCGAGGAAGCCCCCGCGGAAATCGTCAAGACGATCAGGCACCTGACGGATTAGCCGGCCGAGGGGTGCCAGACTCTGGGGGTGGAGTTGCGGCAGCTGGAGTACTTCGTGGCGGTGGCGCATGAGCGGAGTTTCACGCTCGCGGCGCGGCGGCTGCATGTCGTGCAGAGTGCGGTGAGTGCGGCGATCGCCTCGCTCGAGCGGGATCTGAAGGTCACGCTGTTCGAGCGGAGCGCACAGCGCGTCGTACTGACCGAAGCCGGTACTGCGCTGCTGCCCGAGGCGCTGGCTGTCATGGATGCCGTGCAGGGGGCGCGGGATGTCGTCGACGAGCTGGGCGCGGGGGTCCGCGGGACGGTTCGGGTCGGGCTGCTGCCGGGGCTCGGACTGGTCGATCTGCCGGCCGCAGCCGGTGAGTTCCGGCGGCGGCATCCGAACGTCGAGCTGCAACTGCGTGTCGAGCCCGAGGGGTCGGCCGGTGTCATCGTCGGACTGCGCAACGGTGACATCGACGTCGGGTTCCTCGGCGTCGGCGCGGGCAGCGTGCCGCGGGAGTTGACCGCTTGGGAGTTGCTCAAGGTGCCGCAGGTGCTCGCGGTGCCCACCGGTCACCGGTTCGCTCGGCGGCCGTCCGTCACGCTGGCCGAGCTCGCCGATGAAGCGTTCGTGGACTTCCCACCGGGGTTCGGCACCCGCACGCTGATCGACCAGAAGTTCGAGGCGGCCGGTATCGAGCGGCGCGTCGTGGTGGAGGCGCTCGGATCGAGAACGGCGTCCAGTTCGTCCGGCACGGCGTCGGCCTGGGAATCCTGCCCGGCTACGCGGTGGCCGCTGACGACAGGATCCGCGCGGTGCCGATCGTCGACGAGAACTTCCAGTGGTCCCTCTACATGGCCACCCTGCGCAAGCGGAAGCCGTCGGCCGCGCTGCGGGCGCTGCTCGGCCTGGCGACCGCTCATCTGCGTCACCCCGAAGGAACCGAGCTCGGTGCCGACCTGATGGATCAACATAACTGATTCATCCATCGACTTGAGTCGTTGGACTTGATCCATCGATGGCCACAAGATCGAAGTGTCAGCAAGTTCGGACAGCAGATCTTGAAGGAGCAAGGACGATGACGGAGAACGCAACCACCGCCGCCGAACGGGTCGCGATCGTGACCGGCGGCTCGCGGGGAATCGGCCGGGAGACCGCGGCCCGGCTCGGGCGCGACGGGTACGCCGTCGTGGTGACCTACAGCGGCAGTGCCTCGGCAGCCGACGAGGCGGTCAAGGAGGTCGAGCAGGCCGGCGGCCGGGCGATCGCAGTACAGGCCGATGTGGCCGACGAGACCGCGCTGAGCGCGTTGTTCGACCAGGCCGAGGAAGCCTTCGGTGGCGTCGACGTGGTCGTCCACGCGGCCGGTGTGATGCCGCTGTCTCCGCTGGCTGACCTCGACCTCGCGGACTTCGACCAGGTGATCCGGACCAACCTGCGCGGCACCTTCGTGGTCGACCAGCAGGCCGCCCGCCGGGTCCGCGCCGGCGGCGCGATCATCAACTTCTCCAGCTCGCTGACCAAGCTCGCCCGCCCGGGCTACTCGGCGTACGCCGCGTCCAAGGGCGGTGTCGAGGCGATCACCCTGATCCTGGCCCGCGAACTGCGCGGCCGCGACATCACCGTGAACGCGGTGGCACCCGGCCCGACCGCGACCGCCCTCTTCTTCGAGGGCAAGCCCCAGGAACTGGTCGACCGGATCGCCGCCGAACCCCCGCTGGAGCGGCTCGGCCGGCCCGAGGACATCGCCGAGATCGTCAGCTTCCTGGCCGGCCCGGCCCGCTGGATCAACGGCCAGGTCATCTACGCCAACGGAGGTTCGGCCGCATGACCACCAAGACGATCCTGATCAGCGGCGCCTCCAGCGGTTTCGGAGCGCTCACCGCTCGCGCCCTCGCCGACGCCGGCCACACCGTGTACGCCGGCATGCGCGACCTCGCCGGCCGCAACGCGACAGCGGCCACCGACGCCAAGCAGTACGCCGACGAGCACCGCGTCGACCTGCGGGCCGTCGAGCTCGACGTGAGCAGCGACGAGTCGGCCCGGCAAGCCGTGCAGACCGTGCTGGCCGAGCAGGGCAAGCTCGACGTACTGATCCACAACGCCGGACACATGGTCACCGGACCCGCCGAAGCGTTCACGCCAGAGCAGCTGGCCGACCTGTACGACACCAACGTCATCGGGACCCAGCGACTCAACCGGGCGGCCCTGCCGCAGCTCCGCGAACAAGGCGACGGTCTGGTCGTCTGGGTCGGCAGCTCCAGCACGCGAGGCGGCACCCCGCCGTACCTCGCTCCGTACTTCGCCGCGAAGGCCGGGATGGACGCGTTGGCGGCTAGCTACGCGTTGGAGCTGGCCAGGTTCGGGATCGAGACCACGATCATCGTGCCCGGCGCCTTCACCAGCGGGACCAACCACTTCGCCCACAGCGGCAAGCCGGCCGACACGGCGGTGGTCGCCGCCTACGACACGAAGTACGCGGGCCTGATGGAACAGGTCTCCCAGAAGCTGGCCGAGCTCGAGCCGGAGTGGGCCGACGTGACCGAGGTCGCCCGGGCAATCGTGACCGTGGTCGACACCGAGAAGGGCAAACGCCCGTTCCGAGTACACATCGACCCCTCCGACGACGGCTCGGCCGTAGTCAACGCCGTCGCCGACCGAGTACGCGCCGAACTACTACGCCGAGTCGACCTCGCCGACCTCCTCCACCCAACGGCCTGACAGTCCTGCTGTTGGTCTTCTGCATGGTGCTTGGTGAGCGGCGCAGGCTCGTTCTGCGATCCTGCCAAACTGGTTGCCCGAGGCAATGTCGTGTGACGGTCAACTACCGGCTGGGAGGTCGCGGAAGTGCGACTTCTGGGATTCGCTCTGACCCGTGATGTCCCGCGAGCGAGAGCGCTGGCGGGACATCAGTCGGCCGGATTCAGCTGGCGCAGCCGGACCAGAGGACCGCCCGGCCGTAGCCGTAGTCGCGGTCGCCGGCCGCGTCGTAGGCACTGCCGCGTTCGAACAGGTAGGAGGCCGTGTTGTGGCCGACGGCATCGATCGCGTACTGCGTCCCGTCCGGGCGGGCCACGATCGCCTTGCCGCCGTCGTCGGTGTAGGTGACGTCACCGGAGCCGTTGACCCCGTCCAGGATCTTCGGGAAGCTGGCGACCTCCGTGCTCAGCGTCGTGAAGAGGGCGCCACCGTAGCCGCCGTCGAGGCTCTGATAGCCGATGAACCAGTTGCCGCGCACCTGCCTCAGCCCAACGGATGCCCCATTCTTGCCGGTCACCCGTTCACCCTCGGTGTCCCAGTTCCTCCAGATCATGCCGAACGCGCCGGCCTCGGTGTAGAAGTTGCCGATGACGACACCGGCCTCGTTGATGTCTCTGGCCTCCGCCGAGCCGGCCGCTGAGCCGGTCGCAAGCAGGCGCCGCGGCTCCCCGGCGGCCGGCCAGACGATGGCGCTCGAAGTGCTGCTGGCCTCGTCCAAGCCGGAGCCGACGACATCGCCCCGGTCGTTGAGTGCCTTGACGGAGATATTGACCAGGCCGGCGGGCATCGCGAGCTTCCGGTGGGTGCCATCGGAGTAGAGCCAGGGCTGCCTCTGTCCGTCGGGGTTCACGGTGAACCCGAGGACGACGCCCCGGCTGTTGACGTCGACCACAAAGGATCGGCCGTCCGGCACCGGGCCGAGCAGGCTCGGCTCACCCGCGGTCCAGAGCAGCGGCGTGAGGCGGCCGTCCGGTTGCTGGATGTGGCCGACCTGGTACCGGCCGGTGACGTCGGAGCTGGCCAGGCTGCTGTGGACGTTGGACGGAGTGCCCGCCGGCAGCCTGAGCTCGGTCGCGACACAGGTGGACGACTCGGCGGCAGCCGGTGAGACCCCGGTGACGACGGCCCCGGCCAGGACCGCGGACATCACCATCGCGGCCGACCGGTGGACGGATATACGCATCAATGCTCCCTGATCAGAAGTTCTGGACAACCACATCCGGCTTGATGCTGGGATCGGGCCGGCGGTTATTCGTTTCGACAGAGTTCAAAAGGTCCGCCGCTGCCGACCAGTGGATGGGGGTGTCGGGTGTGGGTGGCATGCTCTGCGGGGTAGGTGGTTGAGCGGCAGGGGGTGTGGTGGCGGCCTTGGATGTGGAGCAGGTGCTTGGGTTGGCGCCGGACCCCGCATCGGCCAAAGCTGCCCAGAGTCTGGCGCGGGGAGCCAAGTGGTCCGGCCTCGGAAGCTCGGAGCGCGCGCTGTGGGGGTTGTGCCAAGGCAGCGGGAAGAAGCCGTACCAGACAGTCGTGGACCGGAGCGGGCCTGCGTTCAAGTGCTCCTGCCCTAGCCGCAAGTTCCCCTGCAAGCACGCACTCGGGCTCATGCTGCTGGCCGCGACCGGTGAAGTGCCCGAGGCGCCAGAGCCCGAGTGGGCGGCGAGCTGGCTGGAGGACCGGGCAGCGCGAGCCGACCGCCCCGAGCGGAAGCCGGGTGAGGTCGCTGACCCGCTTGCCGCGCAGCAGCGGGTCGCGCGACGGGCGGACCGGGTCTCGGCCGGGATGGCCGAGCTGGAGAGCTGGCTGGACGACCAGGTACGCCGAGGGCTCGGCGGCTTCGAGCAGCGCGGGTACTCCGAACTGAGCCGGCTGGCCGCGCGCATGGTGGACGCCCAGGCTCCAGGAGTAGCAGGCGCCGTACGCCGAGCCGCCGCCGTCGTCGGCCGCGGTCACGGCTGGCCGGGCGAGCTCCTGGAAGAGCTGTCCCTCATCCACCTCATCGTGGCCGCGCATGGCCAGCTCAGCGAGCTCCCGCCGTCACTGGCCGACACCGTCCAGTCCCGGATCGGCTGGACCGTCGAGACCGCCCGGGTACTGGCCGAAGGTGAGAAGGTGGAGGACGACTGGCTGGTCCTCGGCCGGGTCATCGAGCCGGACGACTACCTGACTGTACGACGCCTCTGGCTGCGCGGCTCCAGCACTGGACGGCTGGCCCTGATCCTCAACTTCGCAGCCGGCGGACGCCAACTGGACCCCCTCCCGGCCCGCCCCGGCGAGCTTGTCCCTGCAGTGCTCTCCTACTACCCAGGCGTCCTCCCCATGCGAGCGCTGCTGACCCAGACATCCCCACGTCTGGCCTCCCCGCCCCCCGCAGGCCTCAACGCCAAGCAGGCACTTGCCTCGTACGTCGAATCCCTGGCCGCCGACCCGTGGAACGAGCGCTGGCCACTAGTGCTCGCAGACGTCCGCCCAGCCCGCAACGGCGAGAACTGGGCGCTGGTAGACGACAGTGGCGACGCCCTCGAAGTCCTACCCGGCGTAGACCTCTGGAAGCTGCTGACCGTCTCCGCAGGCGACCCAGTGACCGTGGCCGGCGAGTGGAACCGTGCAGGCTTCAAGCCGATGACCTGCTGGGACGGCGACCGCCCGGTGGTGTTGTCATGAGGGGCTGGGACGGCCTGGTCAGCTCCGCGCTGCTCGGCACCGAGCGGCGACCGCCACACTTCGAAGAACTGCCCCCACAGCTCCAGGAACAGTTGGGTGAAGGTGGCCTGCTCGACGCGGCCGCCCTGGCGACTCTCTACAAGCGGGCCGGTCGTAAGCCGCTGGAAGGCCTGACGCCGATCCCAGCGGCACAAGGCGACGACAGGCCGCTCCCCAGACCGGCAGCGATCCGCCGCCTGGCCGCGATGCTCACCGGCTTCCAGACCGCGGCTCTCGGCGAGTGGCTTCGCGTGGCGGACAGCAAGGGCTGGGGTGTCCCGCCGGAGCACCTCCCCGCCTTGGCCGACTACGCGCGCGGCAGGGCGGAGTACCGGCCGTTGGTTGTGAGGGCGGCGGGGCGGCGGGCGAGCTGGCTGGCTGATCTCAACCCTGACTGGCGGTTCCTGCACGCGGCAGTTGTCGAGGGCAACGATCGCTGGACGCACGGGAACCCGACCCAGCGCCGCAGCTGGTTGCGCGCGCGTCGCCAGAGCGATCCGGCCGGGGCGTTGGAGGCCTTGCGAGAGGTCTGGCCGACCGAGGCGGCTCCATCGCGGCTGGACTTTCTCAACCTGCTCGCCGACAACTTGTCGATCGGCGACGAGGAGTTCCTCGAGCACGCGCTGGATGACCGTGCCAAGGATGTCCGCCGGGCCGCGGCCGGGTTGCTCGCGCGGATCCCGGGTTCGCAGTACGGGCAGCGGATGGCTCAGCGGGTCTGGTCGCATCTGACTGTCAGCCAAGGCGTCATTGCTGTGGACCTCCCGACGAGGTTGACCAAGGCGATGGAGCGTGATGGCATCGATCCGGAGCCGCAGGAGGGAATCGGCAAGCGGGCTTGGTGGTTCCGCCAGCTGGCTGCCGCGGCGCCGTTGTCGACCTACGAGGTGAGCTATCTCCAGCTCGACGTCGAAGGTTGTTCGCCTGAGGTGCTGCAGGTGGCCTGGGCGCAGGCTGCTGTCCGGGAAGGGTCGGCCGAGTGGGCTCGCGCCTTGCTGCAGGCGAATGCGAAGACCGGCAACAGGGTCGCCGAGTTGCTCCGGGTCCTACCGTCCGAGGAATGGGTGCCGGCGATCGAGATGCTGCGCAACCGGGTGGACCTGACCGACCTGGTCGGCGGCCTGCCCGTGCCCTGGCCCGCGACGCTTGCCACCAGCATCCTTGACCAGCTGGCCAAGGTCGGGACCGCCAGGAATTGGGCGAGGCTGGCCAGCATCGCGGCCCGCGCCGTACCGGCCGAAGTACTGGACCATCCGATCACCCGCGAGCCGACCGGTGAGGAAGACACCTGGCGGCGGCGTCTTGTCGAGACCTTGATCTTCCGTCGGGAAATGTACGAGGAGCTGTCATGACTGAGGTACTGCGCCCGCACGCCGAGGACGAGTACGCCGAGGAGCTGGCCGCGCTGGCCGCGACCGACGACCGGCCCCGGCCGCCCGCGTGGAAGCTGTCGCCTGCCGCGGTGGTGACCTACTTGCTCGGCGGCAAGGCGGGAGACGTGGAGATCACCCCCAAGTACGTCGGTCCGCGCCGGCTCGTCGAGGTCGCGGTCGCCACCCTCGCGACGGATCGCGCGCTGTTGCTGCTCGGCGTACCGGGGACGGCGAAGACGTGGGTCAGCGAGCATCTGGCCGCGGCGATCTCCGGTGACTCGACGCTGCTGGTCCAGGGCACGGCGGGCACGGCCGAGGAGTCGATCCGGTACGGCTGGAACTATGCGCAGCTGATCGCCCAGGGCCCCAGTGAGACCGCGCTGGTGCCGAGTCCGGTGTTCCGGGCGATGGCCGACGCGAAGATCGCCCGGATCGAGGAGCTGACCCGGATGCCGTCCGACGTCCAGGACGCGCTGATCACGATCCTGTCCGAGAAGGCGCTGCCGATCTCCGAGCTGGGCACGGAAGTCCAGGCCCGCAAGGGATTCAACGTCATTGCCACCGCCAACGATCGCGACAAGGGCGTGAACGAGCTGTCGAGCGCGTTGCGGCGGCGGTTCAACACGGTCGTGCTGCCGTTGCCGGACGACGCCGAGGACGAGGTCGGGATCGTCTCCCGGCGGGTCGCGCAGCTCGGCTCGTCACTCGAGCTGCCGCAGCAGGACGATGCGCTGGACGAGATCCGCCGGGTCGTGACGGTCTTCCGCGAACTGAGGTCCGGGCGGACCGAGGACGGCCGGACCGCGGTCAAGTCGCCGTCCGGCACGCTGTCGACGGCCGAGGCGATCAGTGTGGTCACCGGCGGACTCGCGCTGGCGGCGCACTTCGGCGACGGCGTCCTGCGCTCGAACGACGTGGCCGGCGGCATCCTCGGCGCGGTGGTGAAGGACCCGTCGGCGGATCGGGTGGTCTGGTCGGAGTATCTCGAAACCGTCGTCCGCGAGCGGGACGGCTGGGCGGACTTCTATCGGGCTTGCCGGGACATCTCAGGATGACCGTCCATCTCTTCGGCATCAGGCATCACGGTCCGGGGTCGGCCCGGGCGCTCGCGGCTGCCCTGGCGGAGCTGCGCCCCGACATTGTGCTGATCGAGGGACCGCCGGAGGCCGACAAGGTGGTCGAGCTGGCCGCGTCCGAGGAGATGGTGCCGCCGGTCGCGTTGCTGGCCTATGCGGCGGATGACTCGACGAGGGCCGCGTTCTGGCCGTTCGCGGTGTTCAGTCCCGAGTGGCAGGCGATCAGGCACGCGTTGGCGGCCGGCGTGCCGGTGCGGTTCTGCGATCTGCCGGCGGCGTACCAGTTCGGCAGCTCGGAGCGTGGTGATCGCCGGGGGTTGTCGGCCGACCCGTTGGCGACGCTCGCCGCAGCGGGTGGGTACGACGATCCCGAGCGCTGGTGGGACGACGTCATCGAGCACCGGCGCGACGGTGCCGAGCCGTTCACCGTGATCGCCGAGGCGATGACGGAGTTGCGGCGTGGTGAGGAGGCGACCGGGCGCGAGGCGCAACGCGAGGCCTACATGCGCACGACGTTGCGCAAGGCAATCAAAGAGGGCTTCGAACGCATCGCGGTCGTCTGTGGCGCCTGGCACGTGCCGGCCCTGCAAATCCCGTTGCCCCCGGCAACACATGACCAGCGGATCCTGAAAGGCCTGCCGAAGCGCAAGGTCGCCTGCACCTGGGTGCCCTGGACGCACGGCCGGCTGGCAAGCTCCAGCGGGTACGGCGCAGGCGTCACCTCACCCGGCTGGTATCACCACCTGTTCACCGCGCCCGACCAGATCACCACCCGCTGGCTCACGAAGGTCGCCCAGGTACTACGCGCCGAAGACCTCCCCGTGTCGAGTGCTCACGTGATCGAGGCTGTCCGGTTGGCCGACACGCTGGCCGCATTGCGGGAACGGCCGCTGGCCGGGTTGAGCGAAGTCACCGAGGCCACGCGGGCGGTGATGTGCAACGGCAACGACGTGCTGCTCGACCTGGTGACTCGCGAAGCGGTCGTCGGCGAGTTGCTGGGCGAAGTACCGGCTGAGACTCCGCAAGCGCCGGTGGCGGCCGACCTTGCGGCGCAGGCGCGACGGTTGCGATTGAAGCGGGACGCCGCCGAGCGGGTGGTGGACCTGGACCTGCGCAAGCCGAACGATCTGGAGAAGTCGCGGCTGCTGCATCGGCTGCGGATCCTTGGCATCGACTGGGGTATACCGACTGCCGACGAACGCCGGAACCAAGGCACCTTCCGGGAGATGTGGACGCTCGCCTGGGATCCGGGCCTCGAGGTCGAACTGGTTGCTGCGGGCGCCCATGGGACGACCGTGCTGGGAGCAGCGACGGCGACGATGCTCAAGGCGGCCGAAGAGTCGGCCACGCTGGCTGAGGTCACCGCGGCGCTGGAACGCTCGCTGCTGGCCGACCTGGCCGATGCGTTGCCGACGTTGTTGCAAGGCGTCGACACCCGGGCCGCGAAGGATGCCGATGTCGGGCACCTCATGGCCGCGCTGCCTGCCCTCGCGCGCTCCGCCCGCTACGGCGACGTACGGGGATCTTCGGCTGAAGGACTCGGTCTGGTCGCCGGGCGGATGGTCTCGCGGGTGTGCGCCGGTCTGGGGAGGACCGTGCACGGTCTCGATCCGGACGCGGCCGCCTCGGTGCTCGAACTCATCGACGGGGTGCAGGACGCGACGGCCTTGCTGGCTGAAGAGGTCCGGCTCGAATGGCTGGCCACGCTGGAGGGTTTGAGCGATCGGCCGTCCGTGCCGCCGTTGATCGCCGGCCGGCTGACCCGGCTGATGCTCGACACCTCGCGACTGGAGGCCGGCGAGGTCGCACTACGGCTCGGACGTGCCTTGTCTCCCGGTACTCCGACGGGCGACGCGGCCGGCTATGTCGAGGGGTTCCTGGCCGGCGGCGGACTCCTGCTGGTCCACGACGAACGGTTGCTCGCGCTGGTCGACACCTGGCTGGCCGCGATTCCCGATGACGCGTTCCTGGAGGCGTTGCCGCTGCTCCGGCGTACCTTCGGGACGTTCGCCTCGCCGGAGCGTCGCTCGATCGGCGACCGGGCCCGGGCCCTCGGCGACCCGACGGCCACCGTCTTTGCCGATGACAACGAACTCGACTCGTTGCTGGCGGCATCTGTTCTGCCGGTGGTCAAGCGATTGCTGGGGGTGTGACGATGCCGGACGCCGAACGCATGCGGCGCTGGCGGATGGTGCTCGGCAGCGAGGCCGACCCAGAGTCCGGCACGACACTGTCCGGCCCCGATCGCGCCGTCGACGCCGCCCTCGCGGCCTTGTACGACGCCGAGCGCGGCGAGCCCGGCACGAAACGGTCGGCCGGGTTGGGCTCCTCGGCGCCTCGCGTCGCGCGGTGGCTCGGCGACATCCGGCAGTACTTCCCGAGCACGGTCGTTCAGGTGATGCAGCGCGACGCGGTCGAGCGGCTCGGCATCACCCGGATGCTGATGGAGCCTGAGCTGCTCAACGCGGTCGAGCCCGACGTCCACCTGGTCAGCACGCTGCTCGCGCTGAACGAGGTGATGCCCGAGGAGACCAAGCAGACCGCCCGCGAGGTGGTCGGCCGTGTGGTTGCCGAGCTGGAGGCAAGGCTGGCCGAGCGAACGCGGGCGGCCGTGTCAGGTGCCCTCGACCGGGCGGGTCGCACCGGGCGGCCGCGGCACTCGGACATCGACTGGGATCGCACGATCCGCGCCAACCTCAAGCACTTCTCGCCGACCCTCGGCACGATCGTCCCGGATCGGCTGGTCGGCTATGCGCGACGCAACCACAGTGTCCAGCGGGACGTAGTACTGGCGATCGACCAGTCGGGGTCGATGGCCGAGTCGGTCGTCTACGCGAGTTTGTTCGGCGCAGTACTGGGCTCGATGCGCGCGTTGCGGACCAGCCTCGTCGTCTTCGACACGGCCGTGGTCGACCTCACCGACGAGCTGGACGATCCGGTGGACGTCCTGTTCGGCACCCAGCTCGGCGGTGGCACCGACATCAACCGCGCCGTCGCGTACTGCGAACAGCTCATCACCAGACCCGGCGAAACCGTGATGGTGCTGATCAGCGATCTGTACGAAGGCGGCATCCGCGAGGAACTGTTGCGGCGGGCCCGCAACCTGGTCGAGTCCGGTGTCCAGCTGATCGCCCTGCTGGCACTGTCCGACTCGGGCACACCGTCGTACGACGCGGACAATGCAGCGGCACTGGCCGATCTCGGCGTCCCAACCTTCGCCTGTACGCCGGAACTCTTCCCCGACCTGATGGCGGCCGCGATCCGCCGGGACGACATCTCCGCCTGGGCGGCCACCAACCTCGCGGACTGAGCTGGGCCCGAGCGGGTGGTTGACTGAGTCCCATGCGGATCGTGACGATGAACGCGTTCTTGCCCGGCTACACCAACATCGCCGGCTGGGCCGAGGAACACGGCCACGAGATCGTCCTGGTGGTCACCCCACCGGCCGGTGCGAGCGACCGCTACGACCCGGCCGCGAAACCGTTCGTGGTGGAACTGCCGCGAACCGCGAACGTGCTGGTCACCGGCAAGCTGCGTACCGTCGCGGCGCCCGTGATCGCGGCGCTGGAACCGGATCTGGTCATCTCGGCCGCCTTCCCGCGGTTGATCCCGGCGGAGATCCTGAAGATCCCGACGTACGGCGCGGTCAACCTGCACCCGTCGGCGCTGCCCGCCGGGCGCGGTCCCAACCCGGTGCGGCTGGTGTACGAAGGCGCCACCACCGTCGGGGCGACGCTGCACCGGACCGAGGCGGAGTTCGACACCGGCGCGATCCTCAGCCAGCGCGAGCGGCCGCTGCCCGAGGAGCTGACCGGCCCGGCGATCTTCCAGGCGTGGCGCGAGATGCTGCGCGAAGTACTGGAAGAGGGAGCTGCCCGGGCGTTCGCGGGTGATCCCGGGATGCCGCAGGATCCGGCGCTGGCCTCCGATGCGCCGATGTTCACGCCTGAGGAGCAGGTACTCCGGCTGACCGAGCCGGGCGCAGTACTGGTCCGCAAGTCCGCGGCCCTGAACGTCCTCGAACCCAAGACCAAAGTCCTCGTCGCCGGCACCAAGCAGCCCGTACGCCGGATCGAACTCATCTCCGCGGGCGAACAGTCCTCACAACCCGGCGAGATCATCACCTACCACACCAACGGCTGGACGGTCCGCTGCGCCGACGGCATCGTCCGCCTCTACACCTCCTGATCGCGCTGGGAATGGCGCGGGCCGAGTGGTGGTTCTGGGAAGTGGTTGACGACTGCGCGATGAGTGGAGCTGACACGCAATGAGCACGATCGAGCTGACCCGGTTCAAGGTGTCGGAGGACAAGGCCGACGAGCTGCTGGCCGCCCGGCCCGGAATGCTCGCGGACTTCGCGGCCGACCGCACCGGTTTCGTCGGCGCCCAGCTCGTCCGCCTGCCCGGCGGTGAGTGGCTGGACATCGTCGAATGGGAAACCCCCGAAGACCTCGCCGCCTCCCGCGAAAAGGGCGCCAACCTCCCCGGCATCGCCCGCTTCTTCGCCGCCATCGACAGCCTGGTCACCGCCGAAGAGGGCACCCTCGCGGCCTGACCTCAGTCGGCCAGTTCGAGGATGTCGATCTCGGTGCCCGGGTCGGCGTCGGCGAAGCGGAGGGCCCAGCGGACCGCGTCGTCCTTGGAGTCGACCCGGATGATGGAGACGCCCGCGACCAGTTCCTTGGTCTCGGCGAACGGGCCGTCCAGGACGCGGGGCGCGCCGTCGTCGCCGGGGAACGTCACCCGGGCGCCGCGCGAGCTCGGCATCAGCCCCTCAGCGGTGCACAGCACGCCGGCCTGACGCATCTCCTCGAGGACCTCGTCGGCGCGGGCCAGCATCTCCGGATCGGGCGCCTGTCCCGCCTCGAGTTTCTCGTTGGTCTTGTGCAGCAGCATGTAGCGCACCGGCTCCACCCTTCCTCGCCATCACCTGAGAGTTCTGACGGTAGCGCTCGCAGCCGGTCCGCGCGGATCAACCGACCGACGATTTTCCGACCGTCACCCAGAAGCTCTCCGGACCCCGCGCGCGAGCTCGAGCCGGTTCATGTGCCAAGGCTCGGTCATAATCGATCATTCGGCCGGGCGATGGGATGAGCGGGATCGCGGGGCGGTATCGGCGGCGGGCGGGGGAGTTCGAGCGGAAGGTCGCGGGCGTGCGGCCTGAGCAGTGGGGGAACCAGTCGCCGTGTGCGAAGTGGTCGGCGCGGGATGTGGTCGACCACGTCGTGATGATGCACGGCGTCATGCTCAGGCCGGTGGGGCGGACGCTGGAGGCGGCCAACGATCCGTTGACGGCGTTCCGGCAGGCGAGAGCGGCCGTCGAGGCGGTGCTTGCCGATCCTGAGCTGTCCGCCCAACTGTGCGAGACGCCGACCGGGCAGATGACGGTGGAGGACCAGATCGACCAGGTCGTGAGTGACGACCTGGTTCTGCACGGCTGGGATCTCGCCCGCGCGACCGGCCAGGACGAGACGATGGATCCGGTTGACGTGGAGCGGTTGTGGACCAGCACCTCCGCGATCCCAGCCGACGTGATCGAGAAATACCGCACTCCGGACGCTTTCGGCCCCGGCATCGAGGTCTTCGGCGCCGAGGTCCCCGTCCCGGCGGATGCTCCGCTGCAGGACAGATTGCTCGGCTACATCGGCCGTCAGCCCTGACGCGGCGGGGCGTAGTACGTGGTGGGAGCGGATGCTCTCGGGAGGCTTTCGAGAGCGGGAGCCAGGGCGTCCGGACTATGGATCAGCACGGAGTCGCCGCGAGCAACGGTCGGCGACAGGTACTCGTGGCCGGGGAGCTCGGCGACGGCGGTTCGGCAGCCTAGGACCATGCCTTCGAAGAGGGCTGTGGTCGAGACGCCGACCTGGTACGTCGCGGAGGTCAGCAGCGCCAAGGTGTTGCCGGTCGACATCCGGACACCCGCCGGCAACGCATAGTCCGTACTGCGCTCGCTCGGGTGCAGGTGGAAGGTCACGTGGAGGTCCGGCCGGGCGGACGCCAGCGCACCGGCGTACTCGAGAAGGGCTGGGCCGATCGTGCCCTGGGACAGGAAGACCACCAGGCGCGGGTCCTTCGCGGCCAACTCCGCGGGGGACAGCGGTGAGATGAAGGAGGCGCCGGCCACCTCGGCCTTCATCCCGGCGGGCAGCTCGGCGACATCGGTCCAGTACGAGCCGAAGCACCACAGCTCATCCGGCTGGTCGGCCACTTCGGGGCGGCCGGGATAGCTGTAGCCGAGGTGGTACGGGCTGATCGCGCCGTGCTGCAGTTCCACGACACGGATCCCGAGATCGCGGGCGGCCCCGACGATGTGCTGGTGGAAGTACGCGACCACGACGTACACGGTCTTGATCCGTCGGCGCTTGAGCAGCGAGCGGTAGAGCGCGCGGAGCCGGGTGTGCTTGGGAACCTCACGGGCGACGAGCGCCGCGACCGGTACCTTGACGCCCGTCCCGGCCTCCAGGGCTGCGGCGATCTCGGCGCACCGGGCATGCACCTTTCGGCTGCGGACAGCCCCGGCGGCCGAGGTGAAGAAGTCGAGGTTGTGGCTGCCCTTCAGCGGGATGCCGTTGATGCCCGAGTCCAGGATCAGAGCCGAGTCGCCGAGTTCGGCGCGCAGTGAGTCGGTGTAGATCTCGACACCGCCCGGTTTCCGCGGATGCGGTACCACCAGCGCGTCGTACGAGCCGCGGGCCAGGAAGGGGTTCCGGGTGACCGTGCCGGCCACGTGCTTGCCGACCAGACGGGCCTGGTCGGCGCGAGTACGGCGTACCGGGTGGGGATCGCCATGCAGGCCGCTGCGGCGGGTCAACTCATGGAAGATGCGCATCCGGATGATCGGCCACGGGCGCACGCCGTCGATCTGCCAGCTCAGCAGGTCCAGCTCCCGCTCCACCGCCCACACCGCCTGGCACAGCGTCGTCACTGTCAGGATGGTGCCGCTCCCGGTACTCGTCGTGGTTGATCCCTACTATCCCCGCGAGGCTGCCGATGCCCGAGAAGAACCGGCGGACAGCCTTCAGCACGAAAGCCTTGCGGACCAGTACCAGACCGCCGAGACCGAAGAACACGGCCGACACGATCCGGGCCAAAGAATAGGCCAGTACCAGGAGGTAGCCGCGCAGGCCCGGCCGGATCAGCAGCCGGCTGATCGAGTCGCCGCTACCGGAGCGGAAGGCGCGACGGACCAGCCAGGACAGCGTCGTACGAGAGGCCGGCACGTGTTCGTGGATCTGGGCTTCCTCGCACCAGACAATCCGGTAGCCGGCCCGGTGCACGCGGAGGAAGAAGTGCAGGTCGCTGGAGCCGGTGTAGCGGAAGGCGGGATGGAAGCTCGGCGTCAGCGAGTGGTAGACGTGCTGGGCGACCAGGGTGTTGTTCGTGTACGCCTTGTTCCGGATTTCGCCGGTCTGGTGGCGCCCGGTGGAGTCGTGCACGTCGCTGTGCCGGTTCCAGGCCGGGGCGCCGGGCGGAAGGATGCCCCGGACCGGCCCGGTGACCACGTCCGCGCCGGTGGAGCGCCAGGCGCGCAGCATGGTGGCCAGCCAGCCGGGCGGTGCGACCTCGTCGTCGTCGACGAAGATCAGCGCGTCGTCGTGCCAGGCGAGCAGCACCGATTTCTCCCGGGCGAAGGGGATTCCGGGCTCCGGTTCGGTCGCCGCCTCGATCGGGTAGCGGGCGTCCTTGGCCGCGCGCTGGATCACCTCGCGCGCACTGCCCTCGTCGTCGTTGTCGACCACAATGATCCGGACGGCGAAATCGTCGTCGTCGGGAAGTTCTTGCGCCTGCAGGCTGTCCAGCAGGGCTGCCAGGAGAGCGGGTCGCCGAAAGGTGATGACGGCGATCGCGACCCTGGTGCTCATGCCGACCGACAATATCTGCTGACCACGGTCAGGCGTCAGTTCGCCCGTGGGTCGAACGCCTCGTGAAATGTGCTGTTAACGCCGCGCCGGGGATTCCTGTACCTACGACTGGGTACAGTGCCGAGGTGGAGACAGCGGAACGGTTGATCCGCAGTACCCAGGAACTGCTCTGGGAGCGCGGTTACGTAGGGACCAGCCCGAAGGCGATCCAGCTCGCCGCGGACGCCGGTCAAGGCAGCATGTACCACCACTTCAGCGGCAAGGCCGAGCTGGCCAAAGCCGCCATCGAGCGGTCCGCGGACGAGCTGCGGACGGCCGCCGAGGAGCAGTTCGCCGGCCCCGGTTCGGCCACCGAGCGGATCGCGGCCTATCTGCGGCGTGACCGCGACGTGCTCAAGGGCTGCCGGATGGGCCGGCTCACCGCCGACCCGGACGTGATGGCCGACCCGGTACTACGCGCGCCGGTCGCCGAGACGTTCGGCTGGCTGCGCGGCAGGCTCGCCGAAATCATTGCCGAAGGCAAAGAATCGGGCGAGTACCCGGACTCGCTGGACCCGGAGCGGACGGCGGCGACGATCGCGGCCGTACTGCAGGGCGGCTACGTGCTGGCCCGCGCGGCCGGGTCGAACGAACCTTTCGAACTGGCCATCGAGGGCTTGGTCGACCTGCTCGAAGGAGTCGCCTCGTGAGGATCGGTGCCGTCTTCCCGCAGCTCGAGATCGGGGCCGACCCCAAGGTCGTGCGCGACTGGACCGAGACCGTCGAAGCGGCCGGTTACACGCATGTGGTCGCCTACGACCACGTGCTCGGGGCCGACCCGGCGAACCGGCCCGGCTGGAAGGGGTACACCGATCAGTCGCAGTTCCACGAAGTCTTCGTGCTCTTCGGATACATGGCCGCCATCACCACGTCGCTGGAGCTCGTCACCGGCGTCCTGGTGCTGCCGCAACGCCAGACCGCGCTGGTCGCCAAGCAGGCCGCCGAGGTCGACGTACTGAGTGGCGGCCGGTTGCGGCTGGGGGTTGGCATCGGCTGGAACGAGGTCGAGTACCAGGCGCTCGGGGTTCCCTTCAGCCAGCGTGGGGCCCGGCTGACCGAGCAGGTCGAGTTGCTGCGCAGGTTGTGGGCTGAGCCGGTCATCTCCACGACGGGCCAGTTCCACGAGGTAGTCGAGGCCGGGCTCAATCCGTTGCCGCCCCGGCGGAGTATCCCGATCTGGTTCGGCGGCAACGCGGACGCTGCCCTTCGGCGTACCGGCCGGATCGGTGACGGGTGGATGCCGCAGAGCGCGCCGAACGACCGGGCTCGTTCGCAGGTCGAGCTGGTCCGCGCCGCCGCGGTGGAGGCCGGCCGCGATCCGGCGGAGGTCGGGATCGAGGCGCGGCTCACGCTGGGCGCAGTACCGGAAAAGGAGTGGCCCGGGTTCGTGGCCGGCTGGCGTGAGCTGGGCGCGACGCATCTGGGCGTGAATACGATGGGCTTCGGACTGGACAAGCCCGAAGACCACGCCGCCGTACTGCGAGACGTCCTGCCACTGCTGCGGGACAGCTAGGAGAACTCCTGTGTCAGTCGACGTCACCGGACCGATGAACGATCGGTACGACGAGATCCTGAGCGAGCGGGCCCTGGAGCTGATCGGGCTGTTGCACCGGGAGCTCAACCCGCGTCGGCTGGAGTTGCTGGAGCGGCGGAAGGCCCGGGTGGCGGAGATCGCGGCCGGCGGTTCGCTCGGCTTCCTGGAGGAGACTCGATCGGTCCGGGAGGACCTGTCGTGGCGGGTGGCCGAGCCGGCGCCGGGTCTGGTCGACCGGCGGGTGGAGATCACCGGGCCGACCGACCGGAAGATGACGATCAACGCGCTGAACTCCGGCGCGAAGGTCTGGCTGGCCGACCAGGAGGACGCGAACACCCCGACCTGGGAGAACGTGGTCGGTGGGCAGCTCAACCTGCTCGACGCCGTCACCCGCAAGATCGACTTCAGTACCGCGAGCAAGTCCTATGCGCTGAAGCCCGACGAGGAGCTGGCGACCATCGTGGTCCGGCCGCGCGGCTGGCACCTGCCGGAGAAGCATCTCCAGGTGGACGGCTCACCGGTGTCCGGATCGCTGGTCGACTTCGCGCTGTACCTGGTGGCGTGTGGACAGCTGCAGCTCGATCGCGGGCAGGGGCCGTACTTCTACCTGCCCAAGATGGAGTCGCATCTGGAAGCGCGACTGTGGAACGACGCCTTTGTGCTCGCGCAGGACTTCCTGGGGATGCCGCGCGGCACGATCCGGGCCACCGTGCTGATCGAGACCTACCCGGCGGCCTTCGAGATGGAGGAGATCCTCTACGAGCTGCGCGAGCACTCGGCCGGGCTGAACGCGGGTCGCTGGGACTTCATGTTCAGCGTGATCAAGACCTACCGGACCCGCGGTACGGACTTCCAGTTGCCGGACCGGAACTCGGTGACGATGACGGTGCCGTTCATGCGGGCCTACACCGAGCTGCTGGTCAGCACCTGCCACAAGCGCGGCGCGCACGCGATCGGTGGGATGGCGGCGTTCATCCCGAGCAAGGACCCGGCGGTCAACGAGCAGGCGTTCGCGAAGGTCGAGGCGGACAAGGCGCGCGAGGCCGGCGACGGGTTCGACGGTTCGTGGGTCGCGCATCCCGGCATGGTCGAGACGTGCAAGGCGGTCTTCAGCGCCGTACTGGGTGACCGCCCGAACCAGCTCGACGTACTGCGCTCCGACGTGCGCGTCACGGCCGCGGATCTCCTCGATGTCGCGTCGACACCTGGCTCGGTGACCGAGGCCGGGTTGCGCAACAACATCAGTGTCGCGATCCAGTACCTGGCCGCGTGGCTCGAAGGAACCGGTGCCGTCGGCATCTTCAACCTGATGGAGGACGCCGCCACCGCCGAGATCTCCCGCTCGCAGATCTGGCAGTGGCGCCACAACCAGGTCGTCCTCGACACCGGCGCGGTGGTGACCACAGAACTGGTCACCACCCTCGCCGACGAGGAAATCGCCAAACTCGACGGCGACCCCGCGACCTACGCAACCGCCCGCGAAACCTTCCTCGACGTAGCCCTAGCCGACGACTACATCGACTTCCTGACCCTCCCTGCCTACGAACGCTTCGAGTAGGGGCTCACGCTCGCTTCCAGAAGTCGCGCTTGCGCTTTGTCTCCGGCGCAGCCGGGGTTGGATTGCCGGTGCCTGCGAAGGTCTCCAAGGTTTGGAGCGCTAGCTCCCACAGAGCTGTTAGTTGAGTGGGTGTGGGGATGCCGCGACCTTCGACGGCCGCTAGGGCCGTGAGCAGGTCGCGAAGCGGGTCAGCCTGGGTGCCGGCGTCCTGGAGTAGGGCGCGGAGGCGGCTGGCCAGGTCTGCCAGGATGGTCCGCTGCTCGACCGGGCTCGGCGTACCGGCGTTTCGGAGCAGGTGTGCTTCGGATGCGGCTTGAGTGCGCGCCTCGGCGAGCGGGTCCCGCTCAAAGACTGCCGCCTCCTGGAGACCACCACGTCCGCGGGCACGCCGTTGCATCGGCGCGAACGACGGGGTGGCGCCCATGCCCAGCGAAACTCCACCCTGCGATCGGGCGTCGAAATCACCGGCTGCCGCGAAACCAGAAGGCGGAGCAGGCATTCCAGCGGGTGCAGTGGTGAACGCGGCGGCCGCTGTCGGCATGGCGAGCCGGGCATCCCACCCAGACGGGAGCTCGACCGGTTGGGTGACGCGGTGCTTCGGACCGCCCTCCGCGACGACGCGCGAGTCCACGGCCACGAGCGCGGTGAACCGGCACAGCACACGATGCTTCAACGACACCGCGACGATCCGCTGCTCCAGCTCTTGCGAGTCGCCGGTGCCGATCGTGTAGCGGTCCTCGAGCTCGCGCAGATGCCCGCGCGCCCACATCGCCGCGACCGCACCACTCTCGGTCGGGACAGCCGGCACCGGCACGTGCCATTCCTCACCCGACGCGGTGATGCCGTGCAGTTGAGCGACAGCGTTCTCGGGTGCCCCCCGATACCGGCCCCGCAGTACGAGCGGAACACCGGCGAAGGCGTTCGGCATCCGGGCCGGGCTGATCGTGTCTTCCAGCAGCGTCAGCCCATCGGCCGACAGCGCGAGGTCGGTGAGCAACGGAGTACCGATGCGGAGGTGGATCCGGTCGAGTGCCTCGTCCAGACGGTCCTCGCTCTCGACGAGCTCGCAGCGGCCGCCACCGAGACCCGCCAGCCGGCCGAGGAAGCCCGCATTGACGGCTCGGTCGATACCGACGGTGTGAATCCGTACGCCGGTCAGCGGCGCGGCCAGCTCGGACAGCAACTGATCCTCGTTGCCGATCTGCCCATCGGTCACCAGTACGACGACGCGATCACGCGCGCCGGCCTGGTCGGCGTCGAGCATCCGGGCCGCCTCGCGCATCGGCGCCAGCATCTCGGTGCCACCGCGGGCCTCCAGGCCGGCCAGGTGCTCGACAGCGCGGAAGCGATTGCGATCGTTGCCCTCGGCAAGTGAATCCGCCGGCAGCCCGGTGGGCCGCTCGATGACAGTGTCGAAGCTGAGAACGGCGAACCGGTCCTTCGCGGTCAGCGTGTCCACGATCCGCGCAGCCGCCCGCCTTGCCGCGATCATCTTCCAGCCTTGCATGCTGCCGGACCGGTCCAGCACCAGTACGACGTCCCGCGGACGCGGCGCGACAGCCTCGAGCGGAGGCAGGACGGTCAACTCGAACGTCCCCTCCTGGGTGTCGTCGGTGTCCGGCTCCAGGGTGAAGGCGGTCGCGGTCGCCTCGGCCTCGCTGTACGCGAGCCGGAGGATGAAGTCGCGGTCCACTCGCTCGCCGGGGTTGATCGCGACGGAGGTGACCCGGTCGCCCTGCTCCGTACCGATCGCGTGCAGGCTCGACCGGATCCCGCCCAGCGGAAGTCCGGCCGGGTCGATGTCCGCCCGGATGCTCAGCTGAACCGGATTCGGGAACCCGGGCAGCAGGATCGGCGGAGTGATCCGCGAGGCGTCCGGTACTGCGTCCGTGTCCGGTACGACGCCGTCGCCGACGCTGGACCCCGGGATCGGCGTACCAGGGATGTACCGCGGCGCCACCACGAGCGGCAGCCGGTACGTCGCTTCGCCGTCCTCGTAGGGGAGGGGCGCGACCAGGGTCAGCTGCACGCTCACTCGCTCACCGGCGACGATGTTGCCGACCCGCAGCGTGAAGACGTCCGGGCGCTCCTCCTCGGCGATCGACGCGCGCTGACCAGCGGCCAGGGCTTCGTCGTACCTCGCGCGGGCCTCGGCGCGTTCCCGCAACTCGGCCTCGACCGTCCGGCCGTCGGCTGTCATCCGCAGACCCGTGACCGCGGCGCGGGCGGGCAACGGGAAGATGTACGTCGCCTCGAGCGGGACGTCGTGTGGGTTGTGGAAGTCCTGGGTGATCACGGTCCGCGCCACCAGCCCGGTGATGTCGGCGCGAACGTCGATCCGCTCCAGCGGCAGGTTCCCCCGCTCGGTGTGCAACGCGGCCAGTCCGCTGTCGTCGACCACCTCTTGCAGCTCGCCGGGTTCGAGAGTGGGCAGAACAGTCATAACTCGTCTCCTGACGCTTGAGGCAACAACCGCTGCCGAACCAACTCCGCTACCAGGGGCTCCGCAGCCCCCACCAACCGCTCCACATCCACAACCCCGCCATCCACCCCATCAACCACCACCCGAACCCCATCCCCAACCCGCACCACAAACCCCAGATGAGTTGAGGGGGTGGAGGCGCGGCGGGTGTCTACTGGCTCGCCGGCGACATCAGCGCCAGCCGGGCGGTCCGTCCAGAAGCGGGTGCGCTCTGGGGCGGCTGCGTCGGCGGGCGCCGACGGAGGCTCGCTCGGGTGGTTGGCCGCCGGTTCGGGTGGGAGGGCGGCGATGGGTTCTAGGGCCTCGTCGGGGGCGCCGGTTAGTTCGGCTTGGATTTCGGCGAGGGCGTGGCCTTGGGACTGGCGGCGTTTGATGGCTACCAGTTGGAGCAGGTGGCGGCGGCTGTAGAGAGCCGTCCGGCCGCGCATCTGAGCGGGCCGGTCGATCAGACCGGTCGTGGTGTACCAGCGAATCGCCCGCTGGTCAGGAACCGCGCGCACCCGACCGTTGACCGGGCCTGGAGAGTCGGCCAGTGCCGCCTCCACCCGTTCCGCCAGCTCGCCGAGCGTCCACAGTTCCATGCCCGCATCATGACACTGTCATATGACAGTGTCAACGTCAGCAGGTAAAACTGCGGAACGACGGCGCAGCCGATCAGCCTGCCCGGTACAGCAACCAGGCGTCCCCCATCCGCTGCACCTGGCCCGGGGTGAACTGCGTGTAGCAACTGTCGTAGGAGTAGTCCATGTAGTTGTGGATCGGGTCGAGCCCGGGCGCGCGGCAGGTGTCCTTGCCTTCGGGGCAGCCGCTGGTCGGGGTCTTCTGGGCGGGGGTGTCGTCGACGAAGTCGCCCTTCGCGTTGCAGCCGCCGAAGAAGGTGTGCTCGAGGTTCAGCCAGTGGCCGACCTCATGGGTTGCCGTCTCGCCCTGGTCGTAGCGGCCGGCGTACGCGGTCGAGGTGCCCGGGATCGACTCCCAGTCGATGACGACGCCGTCGAGATAGGCCTGGCCGGGCTTCGTCACGATGTCGGGGAGGTAGGCCCAGCCGAGGTAGTCACCGGCTGTCGTCGAGTAGAAGTTCAGCGCATTCGGCCCGCCTTGGTGCAGCGCCTGCTTCATGCTGTGCTCGTTGGTGCCGCCTGGGTTCGCGGTGAACCAGGCCGCGTTGTCGGTCCGGGTCACACCGGCCAGGGTGAAGCTGAAGCCCGATCGCGCCCCGCCTTCTCCACCGGCGTACGTGTTGTTGAGTACTGCGATCTGCGTCGCGATCTGGCTGTCCGTCAGCGCCCCGGTCGTGCCGTCGGTGATCACGTGGACGTACACCGGCACGTTCACCTTGAACCCCTTCGGCGCCTTACCGATGGCGCTGGCCGGTAGATCCTCGTGAACCTGGCCGAGCTCAGGTTCCCGCAGTCCACCGCGACCGAGCAGGGTGGCGGACTCGGCATGCCCGCCGCACTCCTCGGTGGGCGACTCCGGGACCGGGGCCGAGTTGGCCGCGGGTGCGGCACCCATGGTCGTCAGCAGCATCAGAGTGACTGCGCCGGCCCGGACGAGCGTGAACCGCTTCATGACTGCCCCCTGGATCCAAGAGAGTGGCGATGCCCCCCAGGCAGTTCGACTCTAGGACCGCCGGCACTCGTTCGCTAGGGCAACTAGCGCACTTGGGCCAATAGGGCCTTGCCCCCGGCGGCGACCTGCGCATAGACGCCGGGATACCCGGACTCCGCGCAGCCCTTGCCCCACGAGACAGTGCCCAGCAGCCGGCCGTTGAGGACGAGCGGTCCGCCCGAGTCGCCCTGGCAGGCGTCGCGCCCGCCGTCGACGTACCCGGCGCAGACGTTCGTGGCCGCGGCGTACCCATTGCCCGTGTACTCGTTGTTGGCCAGGCAGACCGAGTCCCCGAGGATCGGTACGGCGAGCTTGCCCAGCGTGTCCGACGGGCCGGTGCCCTGCGTCTCACCCCAGCCGTAGACCGTCGGTACGGCACCCTTCCGGTCGGCCTTCGGGTTCGTCTCCAACGGCAGGATCGGTACGCGGTTCATCGGGCGGCTGAGCGTGAGTACGGCGAAGTCGTAGCGGTTGTCGGTCGTGTTGTAGCCGGGGTGGATCCAGATCGACTTGATCCCGGAGGCGCGCCCGGTGCTCGTGTCGGTCAGGTCGCGCCGGCCCTGGACCGCGGTGTACGTCGACATCGGTTTGATCATGCAGTGGGCGGCGGTGATGATCTTGTCCGCCTTGACCAGCGCGGCTCCACACCAGCGTCCGGTCGACTGCGCGGAGGCCGTGTTCGTCAGGGCGATCGCCCACGGTGCTTCCGTCGTACTGGCGAGCGTTCCGCCGACGATCAGTTTGTGGTCCTGGTGGCCGACCGAGGCGGTCGCGGCGCCGGCGGTGGCGAGCAGAACGGCTCCGGCAATGACAACAGCGCGCTTCAGCATGCCGAGAACCTACTGCATGCGCTCGACCGGATGCGTTAGGTGATCACCGGCTGACACGAGTTGACCGTCTCATTCGTGCATAGGTCGGCTGTGGAGGGGCACAGACCCGACAGGAGCTTGCCGGAACTCGAGGTCCCGCAAACTCCAGGCTCCGGCGTTGAGAAAAGCAGCGCCGGAGCCGTCTTGTCCTGGCGGTCGTAGCGCACACTGGGGTCACGACATGCCGACTCCCGGGGGGAATCGGCTTTTCTTGCCGAGGAGTTGAACGATGACCGAACAGGCCGATCTGCATCTCGAGATCGCCGAGGCGATGACCGAGGTGGCTGCTTCCCTGCAGGCGCCGATGGAGCTCGAGGAGACGCTGGCGGTGATCACCCGGGTCGCGGCCGAGACGATCCCGGGCATCGTGGAGGCGAGCATCTCGATCACCACCAAGGAAGGCCGGATCGAGACGCTGGCGCCGACCGGACCGCGGGTGACCCGGGCCGACCACCTGCAGTACGAGCTGGGCGAGGGCCCGTGCCTGCACGCCGCGCTCGAGGAGCCGGTTGTCGCGGTCAACGACCTCGCCAACGATCCGCGCTGGCCCGACTTCGGCCCGAAGGCTGCCGCGCTGGGCTTCGGTTCGCAGGTCGCGTTCCAGTTCCGGGCCGCACCGCACGTCCGGGGCGCGCTCAACCTGTACGCGCAGGAGCCGAACTCGATCGACCAGGACTCGATCCATCTCGGCAGCATGTTCGCCGGGCAGATCGCGGTCGCGATGGGCTGGGCCCGGCAGGACCAGACGCTGACCGAGGCGCTGGCCACCCGCAACATCATCGGCCAGGCGGTCGGCATCGTGATGGAGCGCTACAAGCTCGACTCCGACCGCGCCTTCGCGTTCCTGACCCGGCTGTCCCAGACCAGCAACACCAAACTCAACGTGATCGCCGCGGCGCTGGTGGAACAGTCCAACGAGGCGTCCCGGCGCTAACCCGTACGCCGACGGCCGCGCACCCCGGAGACTCAGGGGCACGCGGCCGTCAGGCGTCTTGAGCGTCAGGCGTCAGGCGCGGTACGCCGTCCACATGTTGCTGATCCGGGTGCTCTGGTTCGGGGTGAACTGGTTGTAGCAGGAGTCGTACGAGTAGTCCATGTAGTTGTGGATCGGGTCGAGACCCGGCAGCGAGCAGGAGTCGCGGCCCTCGGGGCAGCCGTTGGTCGAGCTGCTCTGCGCGGGAGTGTCGGCGACCTCGTCGTTCGTGGCCGTGCAACCGCCCTGGAAGGTGTGGTAGAGCCCGAACCAGTGCCCGGCCTCGTGGGTCGCGGTCTCACCGAGGTTGTAGTTGGCGATCGAGCCGCCGGGCAGCGAGTCGAAGTGCACCCGGATGCCGTCGACGCCCGGATTGCGGGAGTAGTCCCACGGGAAGGTCGCGATGCCGAGGTAGGAGAAGTCCACCAGCCAGATGTTCAGCGCGTTCGCGCCGCCCTTGCGGGTCTGCTTGCGGTAGGTGGCGCTCTGCTTGTCCTTGTGCCAGTTGCTGTTGTTGTAGCGGAACGTGCCCGCCAGCGAGAAGGTGAAGCCGGTGTTGGCCGCCGCGGTCGACTCCTGGCCGGCGAACGTCTTGTTGAGGACGGCCATCTGCTGGGAGATCTGCGTGTCGGTCACGTCGCCGTTGCCGGCCGCGTCCCGCATCACGTGGAAGTAGACCGGTACGGTGGCCGCCGCCAGCGCACCTTGCGGTACGGCGATGCCGCGCGCGGCCTTGGCCTTCAGCAGCTGGGCCGTGCGGGCCTCGATCGCCTTCTGCTCGGCCGCGCTGATGTCACGGGTGTCGGGGCCACGGCCACCCTTGGCGGCCGCGTCGGCCGACGGCACGAAGCAGTCGGCTGCCTGGTTGACCGGCAGGTCGACCGGGAGCTTGGCGTTGGCCTGCCCACTGATCGGGCTGAAGGCGAGCGCGGTACCAGCCAGCAGGACGGCCAGCGCGCGGGGACGGGTGATGAAAGGTCGCATGCGGGACGCGCTCCTCAGGATCGGGCCGCTTGGGCGGGCGGCCGGTTGACCGGAATGATGCGATCCGATTGCCTGCCACGGAAGCGATCGACCGGAAAAATGCGGAAACCTAGGGAAATCCTTCGGTCGCCGAGCGTGCACTCCGCTGACCGGACGGTCCCGTAACCTGGGTCCGTTTGCCCCGCCAACCCTCGTCGCAAAGGTCGTCCCTCGGTGAAATCAGGAACTCAGCCAGGCCACGTCGTCGGCGCCAGTTTCGGTCTGGTCTTCGTCATCCTGAACACTCAGCGCCTCGGTACGCCCGGGCGGCCGATCGCCGTTGCGCTGGCCGTCGTGGCGATGGCGATCGTGCTCGCGTCGTTCGTCCGGACCCTGCGGCAGGGCAAACCGGAGCGGCCGGAGAACCAGTCGGCCCGCGGGTACTTCGTGATCGTGGCGCTCGAGGTGGTCGCCTTGTTCGGCGGTCTCGCGGTGATCAACAAGGTCGAGCCGTCCGCCGTGACCCCGTGGATCGCGCTGGTCGTCGGGCTGCACTTCGTCGCCTTCTCGATCTGGTGGCTCCGCGGCCAGCGGGAGATGCTCGCGATCGGCCTGCTCATGGTCGCTCTGGCCGTCGTCGGCGGCGTGCTCGTCCTGACCCAGGACGACCGGTCCCTGGTGGCTCTCGTCTCCGGGTTCGGCTCCGGCGTCGTGCTCCTCGGCTCCTCCGTGCTCAGCGTGTTCCGGACGCAGCCTGATCAGCGAGCGACGTCAGCGGCGGCCGGTGGGACGTTGAGGGTGCCGTAGCGCTCCATCCGCTGCCAGCGCAGGCGGGAGCCGGCCAGGGCCGTGAAGACCGACTGGATGACCACCAGGTACATCAGTTGGCGGTAGACGAACTGCTGCAGCGGCAGGCTCCACAGCGGGCCTGCCTTCTCGCCGTCCAGCCGGAACGCATAGAAGCCCATGCCCAGTTGCAAGGCGAGGAATGCGGCCCAGACCAGTCCGACCCGTACCGGGTTCAGGAACGCGAAGCCGTACAGCGCGAACACGTCGACTGCAGGGGCCAGCAGCGGCAGTAGTACCTGGAAGAGCAGCAGGTAGGTCAGTCCCCGGCGTCCGAGCTTGCCGGACTGGCCGCCTTGCACCCAGGCGCCGCGGTGCTTCCACATCGCCTGCAGCGTCCCGTAGCACCAGCGGTAGCGCTGCCGCCAGAGGGCACCCAGGCTCGCCGGTGCCTCCGTCCAGGCGCGGGCACGTTCCTCGTACACGACCCGCCAGCCGTCCCTGCACAGCGCCATCGTCAGGTCGGTGTCCTCCGCCAGCGTGACGTCACTCAGCCCGCCGATGCGCTCGAGAGCGCTCCGCCGGAATCCACCGACGGCACCCGGAACGGTGGGCATGCACTCCGCGAGGTCGAACAGCCGGCGGTCCAGGTTGAAGCCGACGACGTACTCGATGTGCTGCCACCGGCCCAGCAGCCCCTTGCGGTTGGCAACCTTCGCGTTGCCGGACACCGCGCCGACCGACGGATCGGCAAAGGGCTGCACCAGCATGCGAACGGCATCCGGCTCGAACACGGTGTCACCGTCGACCATCACGACCAGCTCGTACGACGCGGCCTGCAACCCGGTGTTCAAGGCGGCAGGTTTGCCCGCGTTCGCCTGCCGGATCACCCGGACGCCCGGGATGCCCAGCGACTCCACCAGGTCGGCGGTGCCGTCGGAGGAGCCGTCGTCGACGACGATCACCTCGACCGGATGGTCCGAGGCCACCAGCGACCTGACCGCCGCCTCGATCCCCGCCGTCTCGTTGTACGCCGGAACGATCACCGAGACCGGCTCGGTGACCGGCTCGCCCCATGACCAGTACCGTTCGCGGGCGTGCCGCTTGGCCGCGACGATCGTGGTGATGGCTCGCAGGACGCTCAGTGCGCCGGCGGCGTACAGGAGCCAGGTGAGGATGCCGAGGGTGCCGTCGCTCAGCCGCATCGCCCAGATCACGGCCAGTCCGCGGCCGCGCTCCACCACACTCGCCTGATGGACCGGCTGCGCGATGCCGACGGTGTCGCTGACGGTCGCGAAGTGGAAGTTGCGTGCCTTCAGGGCGGGGATCAGCCGTTGCAGTGCTTCGAGCGTCTGGGTCCGGTCGCCGCCGGCGTCGTGCATCAGCAGGACCTGCCCGGCGGTGCTCTTCGGCATCGAGTTCGCGATCACCTGGGTGGTGCCCGGCCGGCGCCAGTCCTCACTGTCCTGGGTGGTCAGGACGGTCAGGTAGCCGTCGTCCCGGGCGTGCTTGATCGCGTTCCAGTCGGCGTTGGTGAGTGCGTCGGGCTCGGACGAGTACGGCGGTCGCAGCAGCGGCGTACTGACTCCTGTCGCGCCCGCGAGGATCAGCTGGCTCTGCCGCAGTTCGAGCGACCGCCGCCAGCCTGCCGCGGAGGACAGGTTCGCGTGGGTGAAGGTGTGCACGCCGATTTGGTGGCCTTCGGCAACAATTCGCCGAGCCAGCTCGGGATGGGCGACGACCTCGGTGCCGACCACGAAGAAGGTCGCCTTGACCCCCTGCGCCTTGAGCAGGTCGAGCACCTTCGGAGTCCACTCCGGATCCGGCCCGTCGTCGAAGGTGATCGCGATCGTCTTCGGCTTCGGCCGCGCCGACCGCGGCGACGACCCGGTCGCGTCGATGAGCGGACCACCACCAGAAACAGCAGCCGGTACCGCGTTGTGCGGGCCGGTCGCGATGACCGCGCCGTCCGGCTCGGTGCCGAACATGTGGTGCGTGTAGCCGTGCAGCAGCAGCGAACCGGACAGACAAACCAGCAGGAGCGTCAGGACGATCCAGTGGGTCCGCAGCGGAACCTGACGAGCTCTACGGGCCCTGGTCACGGCTTGGACGGGGTCTTGGTGCTGCCGCGTCCAGGCGGAGTCGTCGGCTTACCGTGCCCAGGTGTCTTGGTCGGCGGCCCCGGAGTGATAGTAGGCGTGACGGTTGGCGTGATGGTCGGTGTGACTGTGGGAGCCGTGGGTGTCACGGTCGGTTTCGTCGACGCCGACGGTGTCGGTCGCTCACCCGGCGTGGGAGTTCCCTCCGTCTCCGGCGCGCTCGTCTGAGCAACCGGCCGCACACTGCTCTCATTCGTCTTCTCGGACTCGCCCGGCTTGGGAGTCTCCGTGACCCGCCCCGGCGCCGGCGTCACCCGAGGCTTCGGCAACTGCCTCCCCGCCTCCGGCAACGGAATCAACGGCGTATCCACCCGCGGCCCACCGAGCACGCTGCTGACCAGCAGCACGACGTACCCGACCACCGGCACGGCAAGCCCAGCCCCGACCCGCCGAATCCGGCGCTGACGATGCCCGGAATGATCAACAAAAACAGGCGTTTGAACCGGCTCCGACCTCACAGTCGCGGCATCCTACCCGCCTTTCCAGCCCCTCGCTCCCCCCTTCACCCCCAGTAACCCACCCCCCACCCGCGGTACCCCAATCCCCACCACCCGCTCGACCTGCGGACGTCGAAGTTTCCTCAGGCTACGAGTAGGCGGAGGCCGAGCTCTGCGGCGTCGAGAGCGAGGAGCTCGCTGTTGAGTTCGGCCCACCGGCCTGAGGAAAGGTCGGCGCGGAGGTTGTCGACTGCCCGCCGCTCGGCGTCCGGTCCGACTCTCGTCCAGACCGACACGGCCCGGCGTACCGGCTCGTCGAGGTACGCCTCGGGCCTGCGCCAGTAGGCCTCGAAGAAGCCGTCAGCGCAGTCCCACGGGATCAGCACCGGCTCGATGCGAGCGTCGATCGCCTGGGCCAGTTGCTCCACCGGAGGCCGGTCGGCCACGAGGTCGGGGGGAAGGGTCTACTCTCCTGCGAGAACGCTGGCGATGTGGTGGGTAGGACGGAGAGTGGATGAGCGCGCAGGCGGCGTCGGTTGAGGTCAGGTGGGAAGGGACCTGCCGGGCTGGCACGGAAGCGCTTCTGGCCTGGCTCGGGTGGCGAGCGTGGATAGTGCGGGTTGCGGGCTTGTTGTTCACGATCTGGGTGGTCGGTACGGCGAGCGGTCCCGGGCCGATGATCGTCGGCGCCCTCGAAGGTCTGGTGCTGCTTTCCCTGCCGGAGTGGACAGCCGCGATCAGTTGGTGGATGTCTCGCCGTCTCGGACGCCAGTTCGTGAATGTGATCGATGCGGCCGGGGTCGCTCGGCGGACCGAGGTGAACAACTTCTCCTTCTACCCATGGGCGAGCTTTTCGCGGGTCCGCCGCACTCGCAGGTACTGGATCCTCCGAGCCGGCCGCACCCTGATCGTCCTGCCCCTCTCGGAGTTCTCGCCTGACGAGGAGGAGCGCTTTCGCGCCCATCTTGTCGACGCAGGACTGCTGCGCCGGACTGACGGGAACAAGTCCGGGCCGCAGGCAGCATGAGGTGATAGTCGTCCGTGCGATGGTCCGAGCTTTCTTGCTGGTGTGCATCGCTGCTTCGGTACTGGTCGGCTGCTCGTTGGAGGAAGAGTCGAATCCGGACGCCAGGGCTTACGCCGGCACCGTGCCGCGCGTCACGCTCGAAACTGCGTTGACGACCACGCGCTGAAGTTGCCGGCGGCTGTATCGGGTGTGCATTTCGGTGCCTTCAGCGGTTGCGAGTACAGCTTTCAGTTGAGTTTCGACCTCGCCTGTTCGTCGGTGCAGGAGTTCTTGACGGCCAGTGGTTTCACGACGCCGCCCCGAGCCGGTGTTGTTCCCTCCCTGGTGTACTCCGCTGGTCTCAGCCGGGGCTGGGACGTCGAACGGTTCGACAGTCCTCGAGGTATCGAGGAGGACATCCTCGGCGTTGTGCACCGGAGTGTCTTGGCTGTCGCCCTCGACTTCCCGAACTGTCGGATTTTCGTGGCGTCCTTCAAGTAGTGCCTTGATCTGGGCAGGGGGCTACTGGTTGTGGGCAATCGCTGTCGGAAAGCTACCGGTTGCGCATAGACTCCGCGGCGGCCGGAGTGGTCGTCGGGGGATGTCGCTGCAGGTCTCTGCTGGGGGTTGTCGTGTTGCGTCGTCGGATCGTCATGCTCGTTTGCGTTTCGTTGCTGGGGTCGTTGCTGGTGGTGCCGGAGGTCGCGGCCGAGCCGGTAGGGGGTGAGACGGCCGCGGCGAGTACGGCGGCAGTTCCTGAGCTGCAGCCCGGTGCGGGGCAGTTCGTACCGGTAGCCCCCGCCTCGGTGATCAACGGGGTCGCGGTGGCCGCGGCAGGGGTTTCGACCGTCACGGTGGCCGGGGCTAATGGGATTCCGTCGGCCGCGCAGGTCAGTGCGGTCGCCGTGCAGGTGACAGCGATCGGTACGACGGCAGCCGGCTACATCCAGACCTTCGCTGCCGGTACTACGCGGCCAACGGACAGCACCACCAACTTCGTCACCGGCCGGAACACAGTCAGCTACGACGTCGTGCCGGTCTCCGCGACCGGGCAGATCAGCGTGTACTCGAGTGCGGCCTCCAAGGTGTGGGTCAGGCTTCGCGGCTACTTCACCTCGTCGTCGGCCACGACGGCGGGCTCGACCTTCGTCCCGCTCCCGGCGACCACGGTGATCAACAACCTGGCGCTAGCGGCGAACGGGACCACCAGCTACACCTTCGCGGGCGCCAACGGCATCCCTGCAGCCGCCAACGTCGCTGCGATGGCCCTAGACGTCGTGTCAGCCGCCCCGACCGCAGCCGGAGTCCTCAAGGCTTACCCGACCGGCGAAGCCGCACCAGCCGACGCTGTCGTCAACTACCCGGTCACCCAGTCGCAGGCCAACTACGAGACGGTCCGGCTGTCCAGTACCGGTCAGGTCACCTTCTCGGCCAGTGGCGCCACCAAGCTCACGGTCCGGCTTCGCGGCTACTACTCCAAGCCGACAGCAACCACAGCAGCCGCGTCCTACATCCCGGTCGCACGAGCGACCGTGGTGAACGGCGTTGCCCTGGCAGCAGCCGGTACTACGACCGCAACGCTCGCCGGCGCCAACGGCATCCCTGCGGCCGCCAACCTCGCCGCTGTTGACGCCAACGTGGTGGCCTCGGCTCCTACGGCTGCCGGCTACCTGACTGGCTATGCGGCCGGTACGACCCGGCCCTCAGATGCCTCCGTCTACTACGCGAACGCAACCAACACCGCCGCCCACGACACTCTCAAGATCTCCGCCGCCGGGCAGACCACCTTCTACGCAAGCGGCGCGACCAAGCTGATCCTGCGCCTCCGCGGCTACTACAAGAAGGCGACCGCTCCACTGGCTCCGACCGGCCTGACGGTCGCGGGAGCTGACGGCAGAGCCACTGTCGGCTGGACCGTCCCGAAGGACGGCGGCGCGGCGATCACCGGCTACACGGTGACTGCCAACCCCGGAGGCATCAAGACGACGGTCGGCGTGACGAGCACGGCGACCGTCAACGGCCTGACCAACGGCGTCCCGTACACCTTCACCGTGCAGGCCATCAACGCCGCCGGCACCAGCGCCGCGTCCGCCGCATCCAAGCCGGTGGTGCCGATGGGCGGCGAGGTGCTCTACGCCCACGACGCGGCCGGCCGGGTCAAGGCGGTCTTCACCTCGGACGGCGCCGGCGTCTCCTACCAGTACGACGCCGTCGGCAACGTCACGGCGACGCAGAACCTGCCGGCCGGCCAGTTGACAGTCGCGCAGGCCGGACCTTCCACCGCGGTCGTCGGCGACTCCTACGAGATCTACGGCACCGGGTTCGGGCTGGACGCCGAGCAGGTGTCGGTGACGATCGGTGGTGCCGCCGCGCCGATCACGTCCTTGCGCCGCAACCACCTCGTCGTCACCGTCCCCACCGGGGCGGCGACCGGCGAGGCCTTGGTGAAGGTCGCTGGTACGACGGTCTCCGCTGGCTCGGTGACTCTGCTCGCGGCACCACAGATCACCAGTGTCAGTCCGGCCGTCGTCGATCGCGGTGCGCCGCTGACTGTCTCCGGCAGCAACTTCGCTCCGGCCACGACGGCGAACACCGTATCGGTCAACGGCACCAAGCTGCAGGTGCTTTCGGCGACCTCGAGCACGCTCACGGTTCGCGCACCCGGCTTCGGCGTTGCTGGCAAGCTGAGCGTGCGGACCAGAGCCGGTACCGTCAGCTCGGCAGGGCAGCTCACCGTGCCGCCCGCCCCCTTCCTGGCGGCGGATGTCGCGGCCTCGGTCCAGCTCACTCCGGACGCTGCCTCGACGATCAACCTGGTCACGTCCAACCAGATCGCGCTGTTCAGCATCGACGCGACGGCCGGACAGCGGCTCGGCTTCCAGGTCGACGAGACGATCAGCGGTTGCTACGAAGCGCACGTCTGGGCGCCCGACCGCAGCGCGGTGGTCGCGGAGGAGACGGTCTGTGGCCGGGACTTCTTCGAGCTGCCCCGGCCGGCGACCAACGGCACCTACCTGGTCGAGCTCGACCCACGCGACCCGGTCACCGGCAGCTTCACCGTCCTGGCCCGGCAGGCCGCCGACCTGACCAGCCCGCTGACGATCGACGGTGCCGCCGCGAGCCTGACCACTACGGCAGCGCCCTCACACGCCGTCTTCACCTTCACCGGTACCAAGGGTCAACTCGTCTTCACCACTCTGACCGCGCCGAACAAGCTCGCCAGCGGAGCGGTCCTCTGGGGCCCGCACGGCCAGAAGCTGGTCACCACCAACACGTACTCCGGTACGACCAGCGGCTTCCTCGCCTCGGTCCTGCTGCCCGAGGATGGCGTCTACACGGTCGACGTGGACCCGTACAACTTCGACGTGGGGACCTACACGGCTCAGGTGAACCTGGTGCCGTCACCGATCTCCGCGACGACCACGCTCGATGGCCCGGCCGCCCGGCTCACGATCAGCAAGCCGGGTCAGACCGGTTCGGTCAGCTTCACCGGCACGCAAGGACAGTTGGTCCACGTCGATGTCGCTCCGCAGCTGACGAGCACCGCGACCGGCAAGGTGACGCTGCGCGGTCCGGACGGATCGTTCCTGTTCCGGGACCAGTCCTGGACCTACTTCATGGACTACCAGGCCGACCGCTACGTGTTGCCGCAGACAGGTGAGTACCTGCTGCTGGTCGAGCCCGCGGGCGCGCAGACCGGCACGATCGACGTCACGGTGAACACCATTCCGGCGGATGCCATTGTCAGCACCACCGTCGACGCCGCAGCTGTTGCTGTGGGCAACAGTAAGCCCGGCCAGCTGGCCCGGCTGACCTTCTCGGCCACGGCCGGACAGCGGGTCTTCATCTCCTGCGTGGCGATCACCGGTCACGAGTACGACGTCAGTTTCCAGCTGCTCAACCCGGCCGGCACCAAGGTCGAAACCGGCACCTGTGCCTCGTCGGACAAGGGCATCCTGTTCGACACCCGGGCCCTGACGGCCGGTACCTGGACCGTCCTCGCCGACCCGAGCCGCGCGCTCGTGCTCGCCCCGATGCTGCGGGCCGTCTCCGTCCCGGCCGATCCGGTGGTCAGCTCCTCGCTCGGTGCGAGCCCGGTGGTCAACCTCGTCCCCGGTCAGAACGGGACTGTCGTCTTCCCGGTCACGGCCGGCCAGCGCATCTTCGTCGGCTGCACCCTGACCGATCCGAACCAGCAGTACGACATCTCCTTCGAGCTGCTGCGTCCGGACGGGACAAAGGCTGACACCGGAAATTGCTACACCTCCTTCAAGGGCGAGCTGTTCGACACGGTCACCGCCACGGCCGGCGGTGACTGGACGGTGAAGGTCGACCCGAAGCTCAACGCGAACGCGGGCGCGACGATCAAGCTGTACGCCGTACCGGCCGATGCCGCACCGGCGGCCACCATCGGTGGGGCCGCGGTCACCTTCGACACCGTGGTCGGGCAGAACGCGACCATCCCCTTCACCGCGACCAGCGGACAGCGGGTGCTGATCGGCTGCAGCCTGGCCGACTGGACCGCCAAGCAGTACGACGTGTCGTTCAAACTGCTCCGGCCGGACGGCACCACGGAGAAGACCACCAGCTGCTACGAGTCCAGCAAGGGCATGCTGATCGACACACTTGCCCTCTCGCAGGCGGGGACCTGGCAGCTGTTCGTCGACCCGGACTACGCGGTCACCGCCAGTACCACCGTCCGCTTGTACTCCGTGCCGGCCGATGTCACGAAGACGACGACCGTCGGTGGCGCCGGCGTGAGTGTGACGACCGTGGTCGGTCAGTCGGCCTCGATCACGTTCACCGGTACGGCGAGCCAGAAGATCAAGGCGACGTTGACCGCGTCGAGTTATCCGTCTTGCGGCGGCTTCCTGCGGTTGCGGAACTCGGCGGGTACCAACCTCACCTCGACCTGCCTGACGGCGAACGGCTACCTGACCTACACGCTGCCGGCCGCGGGCACCTACACGCTGTTCGTCGATCCGGCGGACCTCAATGCCGGGACCGCGACGATCGCGGTCACCAACAACACGGCCGCCGCGGCCATGCCGTCCGTGAAAGACCGCAAGGACTTTCCCCGCACGAAGCAAGCTGTTCCGGCGGTGGCCGAAACAGAGGAGCCGGACGAGGAAGAGGAACCGCCACCACCGGTCTATCCGCGGAAGCGGGACGCGTCGTTGACCGGCCGGATCCTCCGGACGGACGGCAAACCGCTCGCCGGGGTGACGGTGAAGGTGGCCGACCGGGCGGCCCGGACGAAGGCCGACGGGTCCTTCGTACTCCGTGGTCTGCCCCACGGCACCTGGCTGTTCGCGATGGACGGCCGGACGGCGTCGACGCGGACCACGAAGTACGGGTACTTCGACGTCCAGGTGAACCTGCGCAAGGGGAGCAACAAGCTCTTCTACCAGCCGTACCTGCCGATTCTCGACACCGCGAACGAGATCAGCATCGCCGGCCCGACCACCACCCCGGTGGTGATCAAGACGCCGAAGGTGAAGGGTCTCGAGGTGCACATCCCGGCCGGCGTGACGATCACCGACGCCGACGGCAAGCCGGTGACCCGGGTGGGCATCACGCCGATCCCGGTCGACCGGACCCCGATCCCGATGCCGAAGGGCGTCCAGGTACCGGTCTACTTCACCGTCCAGCCGGCCGGTGGTGAGTTGCACGGTGGCGTGGCGAAGATCCACTACCCGAACTACCTGGACCAGAAGCCCGGTACCCGGCTGAACTTCTGGACCCACGAGAAGTACGCCGAAGGCTGGGAGGTCTACGGCCAGGGAACGGTGACGGCAGACGGGACCCAGGTGATCCCCGGCGAGGACACCGCGATCGAGAACTTCGACGGCGCGATGATCAACGTCTCGGGCTGGCTGGAGGGTCTCACCAAGGGCATCCTCGAGGCGCTCGGCTCGGCCGGTGACCCGGTCGACCTCGGCACCGGACGCTTCACCTACACGCAGTCCGACCTGACCCTCGGCGGGTTCGTCCCGATCGAGGTGCAGCGCGCGTACAGCTCGGGCGATGGCCGGGCCCGGCCGTTCGGGATGGGCACGATGGGGACGTACGACACGTTCCTGACCTCCAAACGGCAGTGGCAGGAAGCCGATCTCAACCTGATCGACGGCAGTCAGGTGCACTTCGTCCGGACCTCGCCCGGGACGAGTTTCACCGATGCCTCGTTCGAGGCCCGCGGCACGGTCGGGCAGTTCGCCGGCGCCACGATGGCCTGGAACGGTCGCGGCTGGGACCTGCGGCTGCGCGACGGCACGGTGCTGATCTACGGCGACGAGGCCCCGTTGCAGGGGATCCGGGACCGGTTCGGCCACACCGTGGCGATCAAGCGGATCGCGAAGAACGTCTACGGCAGCCAGATCGGCGCGATCGTCTCGATCACCTCGTCGGAGGGCTACTGGCTCACCTACGACTACGACACCGCCGGTCAGGTCCTCGCGATCCACGACAACGCCGGCCGCACCGTCTCCTACACCTATGACAGCGGCCTGCTGAAGACCGTGACCGATGTCAACGGTGGCGTCACGACCTACGGCTGGGACTCAGCCAAGCGGCTGACGACGATCACCGACGCCAAGCAGCAACTCTTCCTCACCAACACCTACGACACCAACAACCGGGTGATCCAGCAGAAGCTGGCCGACGGCGGGCTCTACAAGTTCGACTACGTTCTGGACAGCACCGGCAAGAAGGTCACCAAGACGACCGTCACCGACCCGGCCGGCGCCAAGCGCACCGTCGAGTACGACGCCTCCGGCTATCTGGTCAAAGACACCAGCGCCACCGGTACTACGGCCGAACGCGGCTACAGCGTCGAGCGCGACCCGGCCAGTCACCTGCCGACCAAGACGACCGACACCAACGGCCGCTCGATGGTCAGCACCTACAACGCGAACCAGCAGGCCACCTCGACCACGGTGAGCATGGGCACCGGGCAGCAGCAGGAAACGGCGACCTACAACGGTCCCGAGGGCGCGATGGATTCGACGACCGATGCCCTCGGCAACACTATCCGCTACACGTTCGATGCCGCCGGCAACGTTGCGAACGCGACCGACGCCGAGGGGCGCAAGACCACCTACGAGTGGAACTCCGACGGTCTGCTGGCCAAGCTGACACCCGATGGCGCGGGTTCGACGACGTACGAGTACCTGGACGGCATGACGTCGGCGACGATCGATCCGCTCGGCCGCAAGACGTCGTACGGGATCGACCCGGCCGGGCGGGTGCACGAGACGGTCGGGCCGGACGGCGGGGTGTCCACCGTGCAGTACGACGCCGCCAACCAGGTGCTGTCCACCAAGGATCCGCTGGGTGCCGTCACGACGTACACGTACGACGCGAACGGCAACCTGGAATCGCTGAAGGACGCACGGAACGGTACGACGAGCTGGGCGTACGACGTGATGGACCGGGTCCACGAGGTGACGGACCAGGTCGGCAAGAAGACCGTCTACACGTACAACGCGCTCGGCCGGCCGGAGACCGTGACCGACCGGCGCGGGCTCACCACGGAGTACCGGTACGACGAGCTGCAGCGGCAGGTCTTCACCGGGTACGGCAGGACCGGCTCGCCTGGCGCATATCAGTACCAGTCGACGCTCATCTCGGTCTACGACGACAAGGGTCGGCTCGAGTCGCTCACGGACTCCACGCCGGGTGCGGGCGCGGTCGCGTACACGTACGACGATCAGGACCGGCTCGCCACCGAGACCACTCCGCAGGGCACGATCACGCGCGAGTGGGATGCCGCGGATCGGCTGAAGACGCTCAAGGTGCCAGGGCTGCCGGACACGAGTTACCAGTACGACAAGTCGGACCGGCTCACGTCGGTCACTCGCGGGACGGTGACAGCGTCGTACGGGTACGACTCGGCCGGGCGGCTGAAGACGCAGACGTTGCCCGGTGGTGTGGTCCGCACAGCCGACTACGACCTGGACAGTGCGCTGACCCGGCTGACCTTCACGTCGGGTGGGCAGGTGCTGGGCGACCTGACCTACCACTACGACTCCGCTGGGCGGCTGGACCGGTCGTCGGGGTCGTGGGCGCGATCGGATCTGCCGACGCCGGTCACGTCGGCCGAGTTCGACCCGGCCAACCGGCTGACCTCTCTGGACGGCGTCACGCGCACCTACGACCCAGAAGGCAACCTGACCTCAGACGGCACTTCGACGTACACCTGGAACGCCCGGGGCGAACTGTCGTCGACCACGGGCGCAGTCGGTGCCTCGCAGGTGCGGTACGACCCACTGGGCCGGCGGATCGGGACCACGGTCGGCAGTGAGTCCTGGAACCTTCGCTACGACGGGGACAACCTGCTGGTCGAGGACGGTCCGGGGACCGCGGACGCGACGTACCTCGCCGGTCTCGACACCGACTCGGCAGTCGCGCGGGTCGACGGTCTGGACGGTACGGGTGGCGCATCAGCCCTCCTGACCGACCGGCAAGGTTCAGTCGTGGCCAGGACGGCTCCCGGTACTGCGACGCTGGCGGCGGAGTACACGTACGGCCCGTACGGCACCTCGCGATCCAGCCTGACCGGGGACACCAACCCGGTGCGCTACACGGGACGCGAGTCCGGGCCCGGCACACCGGCGGGCCTGCAGTTCAATCGTGCCCGCTGGTACGAGCCAGGGACCGGCCGCTTCCTGTCCGAGGACCCGGAAGGGTTCGAGGCCGCTGGGCCGAACCTGTACTCGTACGTCGACGGCGACCCCGTCGACGCCACGGACCCCACCGGCGCGGTGCCGCAGATCATCGCCGCCTGCGCGGGTGGCGCGATCGTCAACACCGTGGCCGGAGTACTGCTCGGCCGCAAGCACACCGCGGGCGACTACCTGCGCGGACTGGCCAAGGGATGCGCAGAGGGCGTCCTGATGTTCGGGGTCGGCAAGTTCCTCAGCGTGGGGCTGCGCTCGACCAGGCCGTTGACCAAGCTGCTGGACGACGCCGCCGAGACAGCGGCCAAGGCATGCAGCTTCACCGGCGAGACCTTGGTCCTGATGGCCGACGGCACCAAGAAGCCGATCGGGCAGGTCGAAGTCGGCGACGAGGTGCTGGCCACTGATCCGGAGACGGGCGAGCAAGGCCGGCACAAGGTCACCCAGATCTTCGAGCACTCCGATCAGGTGATCGACCTCGAAGTGGCCGGTGAGCTGGTCACCACGACCGCGAACCATCCGTTCTGGAACGCGACCGACCAGCGGTTCGAACCCGCCGCCGAGCTGGACCGCGGCGACGAGGTGCAGTCCGCCGACGGCCGGCGCTTCACGATCGGTGGGCTGCGGACGGCCGGCGCGCGCGCCGCGACGGCGTACAACCTCAGTGTCGAAGGCATCCACACGTACCACGTGGGCGCCGACGAGTTGCTGGTCCACAACACCTGTGGAGTGCCGATCCCGAAGGGCCGCTGGGACCACATCTGGAAGCGGCACGTGAACCGGACGAAGTACCCGCACAAGAGCAAGTTCAACACCACCAGCAAGGCCAAGATCGAGCGGATGATCAACCGGGCGCTGGGTGGAGAGACGGGTGACGGCGTGTACTACTACCGGTTCCCGTCGTCGATCGGTACGACGGCCGCCGGCGATCCGCAGTACTACATCCGGGTGGTGGTCCGGAAGGGCAGGATCCACACGGCGTTCCCCTCCGGTGCGCCGTGACGGGAGGGACGTAGGGTGCTGTCGGCATGGGCGTAGATGTGGTGTTGAAGCGGGTCGGCCGGGCTGGGACGAGTCCGAAGAAGCGCCGGCTGACCCAGCTTGATGTCGTGCTGGACGAGGCTGACGTGTTTGCGGGAGTCTGTGCGGGCAGTGGGTTGCCGATGTTGAGTCGGGTGGATCCGTATGGCGATCTCGTGCTGACCGGGGAGGAGATGCCGCAGTTCATCGCTGAGGTGGAGGTTGAGTGGGGGCGGGCGGCGGAGCCTCAGCGGGGCGTGTTGGCGGAGGTTCGCAGGCTGGCTGAGTGGTGTGCCGCGGAACCGTCGACGGAGTTGCATCTCGAAGGCGATTGACTTGGCCGGAACGGGCAAGTTGATCTGAGGTATTGCGCGACTACTCTGTGTCGCTTACCTTTTTCGGCAGCGGCTGGGGGGTCGCCCGTCGCGCTACCGTGGGGGGAGCGCGGGCCCGGGGCCGCGGGGGTGTCCTATGGGGTTGTTGCGCGTCGGTTCGTCACGCCTTGTTTCGGTTGCCGTGGCCATCAGTTTGCTGGTGGGCATGCTCGTCTACACCGCTCCAAAAGCCCGTGCGGCCGAGGACGGCGTGGGTGATCTGCTCGGCCTGCTGGGAGTCGGGGGTGCGCCGGACAGCCTGGCCGCCTGGACCTCCGGGCTCGCTGCCGTCGACAAGCTGAAGGAACCGTTGCCACTGGTCGGCGCGAGTCCGGGTGGTTTGCTCGGCGTCAACGACCTGTTCGCGAAGGCGATCACCGACGAGTTGCAGTCGGCAACGGACTTCGGGGATCTCGAGGTCGACAAGGACATCACCATCGACGGCGGCCGGGCCGGCCACCTGAAGACCTCGGTGAGTGACCTCGGCAACGGCAAGAAGCTCGACATCGTCGCCACCGTCGACAAGACGGCCACCGGCCAGGACCTGCGGCTCAGCAACGCCTCACCGAAGGTGGAACTGTCGGTCTCCGACGGCGTCACCGTCGGCTTGAAGTCGCGGTTCGCCCTCAGCGTCGTCTGGACCGGCACCGGTGACGACAAGGTGTACCTGGTCCGCTCGGCCAGTACGCCGCGACTCGACGTGGACGTCCACGCCGGAATCGAGAACGCGAGCGCGAAGGCCGCGATCGGCATCCTCGGCGTCTCGCTGACCGGTTCCTCGCTCGACCTGGACGCCCACTTCGTCGGTACGGTCAGCGACCCCGACAACGACGGCAAGCTCTTCTTCAGCGGTAACGGCGAGCTGGCCCAGGCCGGGTCGCTCGACGGCCTGGTCACCGTCGGGCTCGACCCCGAGGGGTCCCAGCCGATCGACGCCTCCGACGCCGGCTCGCGCGGTTCCGTGCACGCGACCTTCCAGCTCGGCGCCGCGGCGGCAGGAATCCCGGCTGCCCTGCCGAGCGACATCAGCGCGACGGTCAAGGTCGACTGGAACGACATCGGCACCGGTACGCCGGCAGTCACCGCTCCCGATCTCGCCAGCACCGTCGGCCGGTTCCAGAACATGAGCCTGCAGGATCTCGCCGAGGGCCTGGCCCAGGTGGTCGCCACGCTGACCGCGATCCAGAAGGCGAAGTACGACCCGGACAAGGAAGGACCGTTGCCGACGATCGGCGACCTGGACCTGCCGTTCATGAAGGGCACGCTGGCCGACGCGATCCAGATCAACGCCGTCCTGAAGGACTTCCTGGCCAAGAACACCGTGCCCGGGCCGACCGATCCCAACTACGCGGGCCAGGACCCGGCGCAGGCGGGCAAGCCGACCTTCACCTCGTTGCAGGACCTGCTCAAGAAGCTCGACGACGCCTCGGACATCTCGCTGAGCAACCTGGTCTGGGATGTTGCCACCAGCAAGCTGTCTCTCACCCTGGGGATGACGAAGGCCGCGCCGGGCACCCCGGTCGAGCTCGACCCGGTGAGCATCGAGGCGTCCGGCAAGACCGCGTCGTACGGGCCGAAGACGTTGACTGTCGCGGGCGCCGGCTGGGCCGTGAACCAGTGGGTCGGTCGCCGGGTGGTGGCGGGTACCTCCGCCGGTGAGGTGGCCAGCAATGACGCCAGCACGATCACGCTGAAGGCCGACTGGGCCGGTGGTCAGCCGGGCGTCAATTCGCCGTACGTTATCGCCGGGGCGGAGCCGCATGTCGGTGCGGTGACATTCGCGAACAAGATCGACTCCGGCGGCCATGGGATCGTCAACGCCAACGCCGAGCAGACGTTCGCGAAGGTCAAGCCGTCCTTCGCAGCGTCGGTCACCTTGGTGCTGGATCTGCAGGACCCGAAGACCGGTGCCGACTGCAACGGCTTCCTCGGCAGCACCAAGGCCTGCCCGTTCACCCAGAGCGACGGCCCGCTCGACATCGTCGTACCGTCGCTGCCGCTGAACACCGACCGGGTGATGATCCGGACCGGTGGCTCGCTGTTCAGCGCGGACCTCGCGATCGACACGGCCGTCGACCTGACCGCCAACGCGGGCTTCTTCAAGGTGCACCTGACCGGTCAGCTGAAGGTCTGCAACTCCGACCTCGGCGACACCTGCCCGGCCGGTACACCGTCCAGCCACATGCTCTCCGTCGGCCTGAAACAACAGGGCGACGCACAACACGACCTGCGGCTGTCCGAGCTGTTCAAGCAACTCGTGTCCGGACCGCAGAACCTGCTCGACATCGACACGAACGTCCGCGCGTACGGCGATCTGACGGTTGCCGTCCCCGAAGCGGCGCAGTTCCTCCCGGCCGGTGCGACCACCAAGCTGACCGCGAAGTGGGGCGACCTGACCGACCCGACATCGGTCGACCTCGACACCTCCGACCTGGCCGAGATCTTCAAGCTGGACTTCGACAAGGACGACCCGAAGGCGTTGTTCACCGCGCTGATCAAGACCCTGCAGACGCTGTCGAAGCAGCTCGCGGAGTCGAACCCGTCCGCCGGTGGCGGCGTCTTCGACAAGGACATCCCGGGCCTCGGCAAGTCGCTGCGGGACCTGCTGGTGAGCGACGAGTCGAACGCCGGAACCGGCGTCAGCTACGGCCCGAACACCGTAGTCGACAACACCAGGGCCGACGGCAACTTGTTCACGCCCGCGCTGGTCGGCCGCTCGATCGTGGTCGGCACGCAGATCGGGATCATCCAGGCCGTGTCGGCCGACGGTAAAACCATGACGCTGACCAAGAACTGGGAGTCGGCGCCGGCCGCCGGTACGCCGTACATGATGCGCTCGGCGCTGGACGACGTCACCGACCAGTTGCTGGCGAACACGCCGGACAACATCCAGGACGCCGTCAAGCTGCTGAACAAGGGTCTCGGCACCGACAGCGTGAAGTTCCGCTACCTGGAGAAGGACGGCAAGCCGAACCTGGTGCTCGACGTCGACTGGAAGCGTGGGTACCGCGCGGCCTCGCCGATCAAGCTTGCCTTGGGCAACTTCAATGGCGGCGACCAGACCTTCGCCGGAGCGCAGGCCACCGGGATGGCCCAGGTGACCGTGGACGGCCGGGTCAAGGTCGGCCTGGTCATCCCGCTGGCGGCCGGCGAAGGTCCGGCAGACGGCGCGGCGCTGAGGGTGCTGGAGGACTCCTCGATCAGCGTGGGCGCGAAGGCCGAGTTGAAGAACGGCATCGTCCGGGGCGTGGTGGGTCCGCTGTCCATTGCCCTGGGCAACCCGACTGCGGGCGCGCCGGACGCCGAGAAGGCACAGGCCAGGGCCGACCTCAGCATCGCCTTGGCCAAGTCCGGCGCGACCGCGGACACTCCGGTCTCGTTCAGCGACTTCATCGGTGCGGTCGGCGTGAACTTCAACGCCACCAACGGAACCGTCAGCTGTGGCGAGACGCTGGAAACACCGCTGATGGTCTGCGGCAGCCTGCCGATCTACCTGAACAACTCCGGCGCGGACAACGGCTGGGTGCCGATCGGCCAGATCGCCTTGCGGGTTCCCGACTCGACGAACCCGGCCGACCTGGTCGATCTCGACGACAACCTGCCCGGTGCGGACTCGGCCAAGAAGGAACTGGAGCTGCCCGCGGACCTCGGTCAGCGGCTGGCCGACGCGTTGCTCGATTTCAAGAACTTCGGCGACGGGCTGGAGGGCTACCTCGCCGCGATCGAGCAGGCCTTCCGGACCGCCAGCTTCCAGGGCAAGCTCCCGCTGATCGGTGAGGACCTGCAGCAGGGTGCGGACTTCATCGGGGACCTGCGGACCAAGCTGCGCAGCTCGATCTGGAACGAACTGCCCGGTGGCGGCCGGCCCGCGAACTCCAAGGAGTTCAAGGACTTCATCAACACCAAGCTCGCGGCAGCGCTCGCCGAAGTACAGATCGCCGCTACTGAGGTGACTGTCGACTTCGACTGCTCCGCGACGCTGGCCCAGGCCGCTGCGCCGACGGTGAAGGAGAACCCGGCAGACGTCGGTACTGCGACGTACGAGTACAAGGTGGTCGCGTATCAGGGGATCGGCGACGGCACGGCCGACGACACGATCCCCAGCGATCCGGGCCAGACGGCCAAGGGCGCCGCGACGCTGGACACCACCAACTTCAACCACGTCACCTGGGCCTCGGTGCCGAACGCGACCGGCTACAAGGTACTGCGCAAGGCGCCCGGCGACTCGGCGTTCAAGCTGGTCAAGAAGGTCGGCAACGCGCTGGTCTACGACGACAAGGGCGCCGACACCGCGACCGACTACACCGCGGCGACCCAGGCACCCGATCTCGAGATCTGCGGGATCAGCGACATCGCCGGGGTGTTCCTGGAGTTCACCGCCCAGCGCGGCAAGGTGAGCTCGGCCAAGGGTTGTGAGAACACCGGCGCACCGAAGCCGTGCTTCCACACCTCGCTGCCGCTGGACATCGGCATCCCGGGTCTGGCGTTGCGGCAGGGCAAGGACGGCACCGAGGGCATCACCGTCGACGCCGGTTTCGCGCTGCACTTCAAGCTCGGGCTGACCAAGGCCGACGGCTTCTTCATCAACACCCACGACGGCTGGGGTCCGGACAACAAGGCGCTGCCCGAGCTGCAGGTCGGCCTCGCCTTCGACCTGCCGGACACGATGGTCGCCGAGCTCGCCTTCATCAAGATCAATGTCGACAAGGCGACCGGTACGGGCCACGACGCGAGCAAGTCCTTGTTCGCCGGCGCGTTTCAGATCGACCTGAAGGCGCCCGGCGAGAACAGCTGCTTCAAGGGCGACGAGGCCGCCTGTACCGCGGACGAGACGGCGAAGATCAAGTTCACCGATCTCGGCAAGGGCGGCGAGCTGTTCGGGGTCTCGCTGGCCGGCGGGTTCACGATCGACTGGATCGTCGAAGCGCAGGTGGACTCCGCCTTCCCGGGAGTCAGGGCGAACTTCCAGCTCACCTGGGCCTTCGACAACAAGGCGCCACAGGACTCGGGTGCGCCGTACATCGCCTTCAAGGACGTCGGGATCAGTGCCGGCAGCTTCTTCGAAGGGCTGCTCGGTGACGTGGTCAAGGAGATGAAGCGGGTCACGGGACCGCTGCAGCCGGTGATGGACACGCTGTACGCGCCGATCCCGGTGCTGTCCGACCTGAGCCGGATGGCCGGTGGTGACGACGTCACGTTGATGACGCTGGCCAAGTCGTTCAGCACGCTGGCCGGCGGACCGAGACTCGACTTCGTCGACACGATCAAGTCGGTGATCGAGTTCATCAACCGATTGCCCAGTTGCAGTCCGGACGTGGACAACGACTGTTACGTCCCACTGGGCGACTTCGAGATCGCCGGTGACAAGGCGCTCGACACCAGCAACTCGCCGACCACCGCGGACAAGATGTACAAGGCGGTGAACGCGAAGTCCGGCACCGAGGTGAAGAGCAACCTCAACGGCAAGAACGAGAACCCGGCCGCGGGCGACAACCCGATCTTCGGCGGCACCGGCCTGGCGCCGGCCAAGGGCGACGCGGAGAAGTCGGGCTTCAAGTTCCCGATCCTCGACGAGCCGGCCAAGGCGTTCAACCTGCTGATGGGCGGCGACGTCACGCTGGTCGAGTTCGACTCCGGCCCGCTGACGCTCGGCTTCAGCTGGCGGCAGTCCTTCGGGCCGGTCTACGCGCCGCCGCCGGTGTTCGTCACGCTGGCCGGATCGGCGAGCGTGAGCCTGCGGATCGTCGCCGGCCTGGACACCTACGGCATCCGCAAGGCGGTCGAGGCGGCCCAGAACGGCGCGCCGGTGGACGCGGTCGACGTGATGGACGGACTGTTCTTCAAGACCGTCGACGACGCCGGTACGCCGATCCCGGTGGTCCAGCTGACCGGTGAGATCGCGGCCGGCGCCGCGGTCAGTGCGGTGATCATCACGGTCGGGATCGAGGGTGGTCTGCGGCTGACCATCGGCTTCTACTGGAACGACCCGAACGACGACGGCAAGTTCCGGGTCAGCGAGTTCCTGCACGCCGCCCTGAACAACCCGATGTGCCTGTTCACGATGAGCGGCCGGTTGTCGTTGTTCCTGCGGGTCTACATCACCATCGGGGTCAGCATCTTCTCGGTCTCGTTCAGCTTCACGCTGGCCGATGTGACGCTGCTCGACTTCTCGGTGAAACCCGACTGTGAACCGCCACCGCCGAAACTCGGCGGCGCGGTCGGCGACACCGTGGTGGTCTTCGCCGGTCAGTTCGGCAAGAACGCCCAGCGCGGCGATCCGTGGGGCAACGAGGCCGCGGCGGTGGAGAAGGACACGGTGAAGGTCGTCTCCCTGCACTACGCGCAGAAGCCTGGTGACGCGACCGGTGCGAACGGCGACTTCGACGGGTTCTCGGTGGAGATGCTCGGCGAGCGGCGCGAGTACCTCGACCCGAACCTCAAGCGCGTGGTCGTCGACGGTGAGGGCTACGGCAAACCGATGAACATCACCTTCATCGGCGACGGCAAGAAGGAGACCGGCGACAGCGCGGGCAAGACCCCGGCGGTCTACGACAAGGACGCCGTGGTGATCGGTGGCAACGCCGCCGACGTGATCACCACCGGACGCGGTCTCTCGTACGTCGACGGTCGCGGTGGCGACGACATCATCGTCACCGGCGACACCGGTGGCGCGACCTCCAAGGCCATGGTGGCCGGTGGTCCGGGCAAGGACACCATCACCGTGGGCAACGGCGACAACCTGGTGGCCGGCGACGCGTCGCTGGGCTCGGCCCGCAAGGACCGCAAGGTGACGCACAACGCCCAGGACGGCGGCGGTACTTCGGACCTGACCCAGGTGTTCAACTGGGAGTCGATCGCGAACCCGACCACGCAGGCCGAGGGGGCCAACCCGGGTGACGACACGATCGGGCTCGGTCTCGGGACCAACAAGGCCGTCGGCAACAGCGGCGCCGACAAGATCGGCGTCGCGGCCGACCAGCCGGACGGCGCGCTGAAGGCCGGCGTCAACACGATCGTCGGCAACCAGGGCAACGACCGGATCACCGGTGGTTCGAACGCGGACCGGATCTTCACCGCGGCCGAGGAGGAGTTCGGGGTCGACGAGGCCGGCCCGGAGGACAAGGTCGGGACCGACCCGGCGACGAACACCGTCGACACCGGCACCGGGAGCGACAAGGTCTGGGGCAGCCAGGGCTTCGAGAACATCACCAGCCACTCACAGGGTGACCAGACCGCGAAACTGATCGGTGGCGGCAGTCGGGACATCCTGCTCGGCGGCTACGGAACCGACGAGGTGTACGGCGGTCCGGGTGACGACTACGTCATCGCCGAACCGGCCGAGGTCAGTGCCGCCGACGGACCCAATGACGGGTTCGGCGCGACCAGGAACGTGACGAAGCTGCCACTGCCGGCCGGCGTACCGTCCAACGCGAAGACGCTGGTCGGTGGCCTGGGCAACGACCACCTGGTCGGTGGCGACGGTCCGGCGAAGATGTTCGGTGACAAGCGGATCGACGACGAGCTCTGCAAGCCGGGAGCAACCGTGACGTCCGACCCGGTGGAGGAGAGCACCAGCGCCGGCACCGGTGACGGCAACGACCGGATCCTCGGCGGCGCGGGCATCGACACCGTCTCGGCCGGTGGCGCGAACGACCTGGCTGAGCTTGCCGGAGGCAACGACCTTGCCTGTGGCCAGCAAGGCAAGGACGTACTGCGCGGTGGCGGCGACGCCGACCGGCTCTGGGGCGGCGCGGAGAACGACGTCCTGTACGGCGATGCTGGGCTCGACCAGGCCTTCGGCAACACCGGTGACGACGTCGCGTACGGCGGTACCGAGGCTGACGTGATCGAGGGCAACAACGGCAAGGACTGGGCGACCGGTGGAGCCGGCAACGACCTGGTCTACGGCGGTACCCGTGCTGCCGGGCGGACCGACAACGGTGACGACGACCTGTACGGCGACACCGGCAACGACCGGCTGATCGGCGACAACGGCACCGTGGACGACCCGGCGAACCCGGACGACGTACCGGCGATCCCGCTCGACCTCGACGGGACCCCCGCGACGGCCGGAGCGGGTGACCGGATCAACGGTGGTGACGGCGACGACACGGCGTACGGCGGGTTGGGGGCCGACCTCGTGAACGGCAACGGGGACAACGACCACCTGGAAGGCAACAACGGATCGGATGTTGTCCACGGCAACGATGGTGAGGACGCCATCGCGGGTGGCTCGTTCGAGCAGGCGGAAGCCGGTGTGGGTCGTCCGGACACGGGTGACGTGCTGTTCGGTGACGCCGGTCCGGACCTGATGACCGGTGACAACGCGGTACTCGCTCTGACCGGCGACCCGGCCGCGACGACTCCGGTGACCAGGCAGCGCGGCTTCGCCTCCGGGCACACGGTCACGCTGCTCGACCTGGGCCTGACGCCGCCCGCCAACACGTCTGGCAACGACCAGATGTCCGGTGGCGACGGGCAGGACGTGCTGTACGGCCAGGGCGGCGAGGACCGCGCCAAGGGCGACGGCGAGGACGACTACGTCGAGGGCGGACAGGCGAGCGACTGGGTCGAGGGTGACCTGGCCGACGACGACCTGGTCGGTGGTAGCTCGACGCCGTTGGCGGCCGGTGCCGGTCAGCCGGACACCGCCGATGCGATCTTCGGTGGTCCTGGTGACGACGTGGTCACCGGTGACAACGGTCAGCTCCTGCGGCCGGCCGCCGGCCAGACCCCGACCCGGGCGACCGTCCGGCTCGGTACCAAGGCGGCCGGTACTCCGATGGCAGGGCGGATCGTCCAGCTGTACGACCTCGGTGCCAACAAGTTGCTCCCTGCACCGGCCGACCGTTTCGGCGCAGACCGGCTGTCCGGCGGCGAGGGCGTGGACACGCTCTGGGGTCAGGACGGCGGGGACTTCGTCTCCGGCGGGGCCCACGCCGACTACGTCGAGGGCAACGGCGGTGCCGACGTACTGCGCGGTGACCTGTCGCTGGCCGGGGAGTCGCCGTTTACGACGGTGACCCCGCTGGCCGACCCAGGTTGGCCAGGTACGCCGAGTGCGGCCGCAGTACTGGAAGGTGCGTCCGCACCGGACGGTCAGGACGACCTGATCGGTGGCAGCTCGGCCAAGGGCTTCCGGGACACCGGGGACACGGTCGAGGCCGACGGCGCCGACGACGTCGTCCTGGGTGACAACGGCTCGCTCATGCGGACCATCACCGGCCAGACCGAGCGGGTCTACGCCGACCGGTACCCGAACGGCACACCGCCGGCCGGAGCCACGGTGGCGCGCACCCACGATCCGGACCTCGGTGACCCGAGTACCCGGTTCTGCACCGAGGCACAGGCGACCTGTGAGGTCGCCGGAGCCTTCGGCAACGACACCCTGTACGGCGAGGCCGGTGACGACGGAGTCTGGGGCCAGGACGGTGACGACACCATCTACGGCGGCCTGGACGACGACGACCTGTACGGCGAGCTCGGCGACGACACCGTGTTCGGTGAGGCCGGCGAGGACGCGATCCTCGGCGACCGCGGTGGCGTGGTGAACCAGTACCTCGACACCGGTGACGCACCGGCGCAGTTCACCATCTCGCTGAACTCGCCACCGGCCGAGACCTACGTCGGCCTCCGGCGCGGGCTCTACGACCGGCGGGTGGACCTCGAGCACGACGTGGACGGCGACCAGTGGATCGGTACGTCGACCTCGCCCGAGATGCCGCACGACGGGATCACCGTGGGTGGCCGGGACCGGCTGCGGGGCGGTGCGGGCGCCGACAACGTCCACGCCGGCTACGGGGACGACCTGGCCAACGGCGACAGTGGCGGCGACCAGGTGTTCGGCGGCGACGGTGAGGACGTGCTGTGGGGTGGCAAGGGCTGTGACCCGGCTCTGGACGCGGCCACGCCGGACTGTCTCACCAACGGCGTCTTCGACCCGGACTCGCGCGGTACGAACGACCGGTTCCTGGACCACGTGTTCGGTGGCGTCGGCGAGTTCGACCCGGCGAAGCAGGACGTGGCCGGCTCGGACCTGCTCGACTTCAACCCGCGGGGCGCCTTCCCGGGCAACTGTGCACCGGGTGCCTGGCCGGTCACCACGGCCGGCGTCACCGTCGACCCGTGCGAGTGGTTCCAGCTGACCGGCAAGGACGACGACACGGCCGCGCCGGAGACCCTGGCCAACAACCAGCACCACCAGGGCACGGACTGGATCTACGGCGGCTGGGACCGCGACGTCATGCAGGCCGACGTCGCGGAGAACGGCCCGAACCCGGGCGACCGGCTGATCGACTGGAACGGCGCGTTCAACCTCTACACCCACTGCAACGCGGCGTACGGCGGGTTCAACGACGTACGGCAGCACTCCCCGGCGATGCACAGCTTCCTGACCGCTGTCGCCTGGGGCTCGGGTGCCGGCCGGACAGCCGCGGACGTCACCACAGCCGGTACCTCGGCGTACCGGGAGCTGGCCTTCGCGTACAACCCGGACTACAACGAGCACGCGGTGGGACCGGCATACCCGACTACGCCCGGTCACTTCGACCAGCCGGTGGCCTGCTCGGACTGAGCGATGGCCGGGCCGTCCTAGCGGGGCGGCCCGGCCCGGCTCTGCCCCGGCTCTGGCCGGCGAAACGCACCACCGTTCGGCACCAACGGCCTGGGGTGGCTACTGTCGTCGGGTGCAGAAATGGCCTGGTCGTCCCTATCCCCTCGGAGCCACGTACGACGGCTCCGGTACGAACTTCGCGCTGTTCTCGGAGGTTGCCGAACAAGTTGACCTGGCACTGATCGACGACGACGGGTCGGAGCAGCTGGTCCAGCTGACCGAGGTGGACGGGTTCGTCTGGCACGCCTATCTGCCGTCGGTGCAGCCCGGTCAGCGGTACGGGTACCGGGTGCACGGCCCGTACGACCCGGCCAACGGACATCGGTGCAACCCGTCGAAGCTGTTGCTGGATCCGTACGCCAAGGCGATCGACGGGCAGGTCGACGCCGACGAGTCGCTGTTCAGCTACCGGTTCGGTGAGCCGGCTGAGCTGAACACGATGGACAACCGTGAGCACACCATGTTGTCGGTGGTGACGAACCCGTTCTTCGACTGGGGCAACGACCGGCCGCCGGGGCACGCCTACCACGAGACGGTGATCTACGAGGCGCACGTCAAGGGCCTGACCGAGACGCACCCGGCGTTGCCGGAGGAGATCCGCGGCACGTACGCCGGGATGGCGCACCCGGCGATCATCGAGCACCTCAAGGAGCTCGGGGTGACCGCGGTGGAACTGATGCCGGTGCATCAGTTCGCCCAGGACGGGCACCTGCAGCAGCGTGGACTGTCGAACTACTGGGGTTACAACACGATCGGCTTCTTCGCCCCGCACAACGCGTACTCGTCGATCGGGACGCGTGGGCAGCAGGTGACCGAGTTCAAGACGATGGTGCAGGCGCTGCACGAGGCCGATATCGAGGTGATCCTCGACGTGGTCTACAACCACACCGCCGAGGGCAACGAGATGGGCCCGACGTTGTCGTTCAAGGGGATCGACAACGCGGCGTACTACCGGCTGGTGGACTCGGACAAGTCGCACTACTACGACACGACCGGTACCGGTAACAGTCTGTTGATGCGGCACCCGCACGTGCTGCAGCTGATCATGGACTCGCTGCGGTACTGGGTGACCGAGATGCACGTGGACGGGTTCCGGTTCGATCTGGCCGCCACGCTGGCCCGCCAGTTCCATGAAGTGGACCGGCTGTCGGCCTTCTTCGACCTGGTCCAGCAGGACCCGGTGGTGAGCCAGGTGAAGCTGATCGCCGAGCCGTGGGACGTCGGCGACGGCGGCTACCAGGTCGGCAACTTCCCGCCGCTGTGGACCGAGTGGAACGGGAAGTACCGCGACACCGTGCGGGATTTCTGGCGCGGCGAGAAGTACACGCTGGCCGAGTTCGCCTCCCGGCTGACAGGCTCGTCCGACCTGTACCAGGACGACGGCCGGCGCCCGATCGCCAGCATCAACTTCATCACCGCCCACGACGGGTTCACCCTGCGCGACCTGGTCTCGTACAACGACAAGCACAACGAGGCCAACGGCGAGGGCGGCAACGACGGCGAGAGCCACAACCGGTCCTGGAACTGTGGCGCCGAAGGCTCGACCGACGACCCGGCCGTCCTGGAGTTGCGCGGCCGGCAGCAGCGCAACTTCCTGACCACCCTGCTGATCTCGCAGGGCGTGCCGATGATTGCGCACGGCGACGAGCTGGGCCGGACGCAGAGCGGAAACAACAACGTCTACTGCCAGGACAACGAGCTGGCCTGGGTGGACTGGGACCTCACGCAGTCGCAGAAGGACCTGCTGACCTTCACCCGCCGCCTGGTCCGGCTCCGCCACGAACACCCGGTACTACGCCGCCGCCGCTTCTTCCACGGCGACACCGGCGTCGACGGGCTCGGTGACCTGGTCTGGTTCAGCCCGAACGGCAAGGAGATGCAGGACGGCGACTGGAGCCGGGACGACGCCCGGGCGGTGGCCGTGTTCCTCAACGGCGACGCGATCTCCGAGCCCGACCCGCGTGGCCAGCCGGTGGTGGACGACTCGTTCCTGATCCTGCTGAACAGCGACTACCAGCCGCTGGACTTCCTGCTGCCCTCGAAGGAGTACGGCGAGTCCTGGACGGTAGTGGTCGACACCACGACTCCCACCGGCGTCCACGGCGATGAGGAGCACGCGGCGGGCAGCACGATCCGGATCGAGGCCCGCGGCACACTGGTCCTCACCCGGCCCCGACAGGCGTCGCAGTGACGGCGGTCCCACAGGCCACCTACCGACTCCAGGTGCGGGCCGACTTCGGCTTCGATGCCGCTGCCGAGGTCGTTCCGTACCTGCACGACCTCGGGGTCTCGCACGTCTACCTGTCCCCGATCCTGCAGGCCGCGCCCGGCTCCACGCACGGGTACGACGTCGTGGACCACAGCAGGCTGTCCGAGCCGGCCGGTGGGCGCCCTGCCTTCGACCGGCTCGCCACGAGCCTGGCGGACCACCGGATGGGGGCGATCGCGGACGTAGTACCGAATCATGTCGCTGTGCCGACTCCTGCTCGGCTCAACACGGCTCTGTGGTCGGTACTACGGGACGGCCCGGGCTCACCGTATGCCGAGTGGTTCGACGTCGACTGGGGAGCGGGCAACCAGCCCCTGCTGATGGCAGTACTCGGCCAGCGGATCGGGAAGGTCCTGGCCGACGGCGAGCTGTCCGTGGACGGAGACGTACTCCGGTACTACGACCACGAGTTCCCGCTGCGCCCAGGGACGGAGAACCTGCCGATCGCCGAGCTGGTGACCGAGCAGTGGTACCGGCTGGCGCACTGGAGGGTCGCGGACGAGGAGCTGAACTACCGGCGCTTCTTCGACGTCGACACGCTGGCTGCGGTCCGAGTGGAGAACCAGGCGGTCTTCGAGGCTACCCACGAGCTGCTGTTCTCGTTGGTGCACGAGGGCAAGCTCAACGGATTCCGTATCGACCACCCGGACGGCCTGGCCGACCCACGCGGCTACCTGCGTCGCCTGGCCGAGCGTACGGGCGGTGCCTGGGTCGTAGTGGAGAAGATCCTCGAAGGTGACGAGGAACTGCCGGGGGACTGGCCGTGCGCGGGCACCACCGGGTACGACGCTCTCCTGCGCGTCGGTGGGCTCTTCGTCGACCCCGCCGGCGCCGCACCGCTGTCTGCCTTCCACTCGGAGCTCACGGGCGAGCCGGCCGACTTCGCGCCGGTCGTGGAGCAGGCCAAGCGCGAGGTGGTGAAACACGGCCAGTACGCCGAGGTGCACCGGCTGGTGGAGCTCCTGGCGCGTATCTGCCAGGACGATGTGCGGCTGCGCGACCACACTCGCCGGGCGTTCCACCTGGTGGTTGTCGAGCTGCTGGTGAACTTCGACCGGTACCGGGCCTACGTCGTACCGGGTGAGCAGCCTGATCCGACCGCTGTCCGAGCGTTGGAGCAGGCGACCGAGCGGGCCCGGCGCAACCTGGACGAGGACCAGCAGGAGACGCTGGAGCTCGTCCGCGACCTGCTACTGGGCCGCGAGGCCGGTACTGCGAGCCGTATCGACGAGGACGCGCGGCATGAGCTCATCGTGCGGTTCCAGCAGACCTGCGGACCGGTGATGGCGAAGGGGATCGAGGACACCGCCTTCTACCGCTGGTTCCGGCTCACGTCGTTGAACGAGGTCGGTGGGGACCCGGAGCACTTCGGGGTGTCGCCGGAGGAGTTCCACGCCTTTGCCGCCCGGCTGAACGATCGCTGGCCGCGGACGATGACCACCCTGTCCACGCACGACACGAAGCGGTCCGAGGACGTTCGGGCGCGACTGGGCGTGCTGTCGGAGCAGCCGGCTGCCTGGACCGAGGCTGTCCGCTCGTGGCGGTCCCTGGCCGAGTTGCATCGCGACGCGGAGCTGGACGGCAGCACGGAGTACCTGATCTGGCAGACGCTCTTCGGCACCTGGGACGACGGGCCGATCGCGGAAGACCGGCTGCAGGCGTATGTGCTGAAGGCGGTGCGGGAGGCCAAGCGGCACACGAGTTGGACGTCGGCGGACGAGGAGTACGAGGGGCATGTCGCGTCGTTCATCAGCGGAGTGCTGGGCGACCAGGCTGTGCTCGCGGCGATCGGGCGGTTTGCGGATGGGCAGCGGGAGTACATCCGGGCGGCGACACTCGGGCAGAAGCTGGTGCAGCTGACCATGCCGGGCGTGCCCGACGTCTACCAGGGCACTGAGCTCGTGGACCTCTCACTGGTCGATCCGGACAACCGTCGGCCCGTCGACTACGGACAGCGGATCGAGCAGCTGGCCAGGCTGGACAGTGGTGCCCATCCGCGCGGGCTGGCCGAGGAGAAGCTGCTGGTGACGTCCCGGGCGCTTCGCCTGCGGCGGCAGAACCCTGCGGCTTTTGCGGGCAGCTACACGCCGCTGCCCACTTCTAACGGTCACGCAGTGGCCTTCAGCCGTGGTGATGACGTCCTGACGATCGCAACGCGACTGCCGGTCGCTCTGCACCGGCTGGGCGGCTGGGGCGACAGCACCGTAGTACTGCCGGACGGTGACTGGAAGGACGTGTTGACCGGGCGCTCTGTGGGTAGTGGAGCGGCTCGGATCCACGACCTACTAGCCGACCTACCCGTAGCGCTACTCGCTAGGAGCTGATGCGTGCACACCTTCACTGTCTGGGCTCCTGCCGCGTCCGCCGTCTCGCTGGTACTCGAGGACGGCTCTTCGGAGATGCGGCGGGGTGACGGTGGGTGGTGGGAGCTGTCGGTTGCCGAGGCGGGGCATGGGACTTCCTACGCGTTCTCGGTCGACGGTAGTGAGCCGATGCCGGATCCCCGGAGTGCTTGGCAGCCTGACGGGGTGCATGGGTTCAGCCGGGTGTTTGACTCCTCGCTGTACGCGTGGACGGACGCTGGGTGGGCTGGGCGTGATGTGCGGGGTGCTGTGTTCTACGAGCTGCACCTGGGGACGTTCACCCCTGAGGGGACGTTGGAGGCCGCGGCTGAGCACCTGGATTACCTTGTGGCATTGGGGGTTGAGGTTGTCTCGCTGATGCCGGTTGCGGCCTTCCCCGGTCGGCACGGGTGGGGGTACGACGGGGTCGACCTCTACGCAGTACACGAGCCGTACGGCGGGCCTGGGGAGCTGCAGCGGTTTGTGGATCGTTGTCATGCGGTCGGGCTGGCTGTGTGTCTGGACGTGGTCTACAACCATCTCGGGCCCAGCGGGAACTACCTGGATTCGTTCGGGCCGTACTTCACCGACAAGCACACGACGCCGTGGGGTCCGGCGGTCAACCTGGACGACGACGGTTGCTCCGAGGTACGGCGGTGGATCTGTGACAACGCGTTGCGGTGGTTCCGGGAGTTCCACATCGACGCGTTGCGGCTGGACGCAGTCCACGCTCTTGCTGACGACAGTCCGCAGCACTTGCTGGCGCAGTTGTCGGTGGAGACCGCTGAGCTGTCCGCGTCTTTGGGGCGGCCGTTGGGGTTGGTGGCCGAGTCCGATCTGAACGATCCGCGCATGGTCGAGCCGGTGAGCGCCGGTGGGTTGGGGATGACGGCGCAGTGGAGTGACGACTTCCACCACGCGCTGCACACTCTGCTGACCGGCGAGCGCGCCGGGTACTACGTGGACTTCGGCGATCCGGCTGTCTTTGCCAAGACGCTCACTCAGGTGTTCCTGCATGACGGGTCGTTCTCGACCTTCCGTGGGCAGGACTGGGGTCGGCCGGTGGATCCTGAGCGGCACAGCGGCTGGGAGTTCCTCGCCTACACGTCGAACCACGACCAGGTCGGCAACCGCGCCCTCGGCGACCGGCCGGCACTGACGCCGGGGCAGCTGGCGATCGGGGCGGCCTTGGTTCTCACTTCGCCGTACACGCCGATGTTGTTCATGGGTGAGGAGTGGGGTGCGTCTACGCCGTGGCGATACTTCACCGACCACACCGAGCCGGAGTTGGCTCAGGCGGTTCGGGAGGGGCGGCGGCGGGAGTTCTCGGCGCACGGGTGGGACGCGGAGGAGATTCCTGACCCTCAGGACCCGGAGACGTGGCGATCATCGGTGCTCGACTGGACCGAACTGGACGAGTCGCCGCATGCGGAGTTACTGCGCTGGTACCGGGATCTGATCGCGCTGCGGGCGCGCAACGAGGATCTGCGCAATGACCGGCTCTCCTCGGTCGACGTGACGTACGCCGACTCGTGGCTCGTCGTACGCCGCGGGGCTCTGCGGGTGATCGTCAACCTCGACGACACCGAGGTGGTGGTGCCGTTGGCAGCCGCGCCGGCGTACCAGGTGATGGTGTTCGGCGATGCCGCCGTGGTGACGGAGGGTGTTCGGCTCGCGGGTCGCACCGTGGCGATCTTCGCGGGCTGAAAGTTTCCTGCGAACCGTAGCGTCCTGACGAAATCTGCCCGTAACGCCTTTGCTCGTTGATAAGTCTGGACATGGGGCGTTTGTGTCCGCATGTCGAAGGTAGTTCAAGAATTGCTTGTATTCCGGGCCCGAGGTGACGGACTGTGGAGGAGGCCAAGCAGGGGCCACGTAGCCGGGGGGCTGACCGGGAGGACAACCTATGACCGTCGGAGGCGTTGACACCTACTACGACTACGAAGAGAAGCAGTGGAAGAGCAGGAGACTGGGAGGCGGCCCGATCCGCCGCGGCCCGGTCTGCCCCGCCCCCCGCACTGCCGACCATCCACCAACCGACCGCCGTCCCCTCAACCGGGACCACAAGGACGACAAAGTCCGCAGCTGACTCTTGTGGCAGGGGCGCTGGGGGTCACGCCGAAACCCCCACGCCACTCGACCCCGCCGGGCGGTCGAGATCTCCCTCCGCGGCTCCTTCGCCGCGCTCCCGCCTGCCCTGATCCGCAGCTCTTCGCCGTGTCACGCATCCTTTGCCGTCATCGGAACGACGACGTATGGACTTGTCATCGTTTGGATGACGCGGTATAACGGGAGTGCGTGTTGACACCGATAACTGGTGAATCAGGAGGTGGATGACGATGTTGATGCGCACCGACCCGTTCCGTGAGCTCGACCGGTGGACCCAGCAGCTGCTCGGCGGTTCCGCCGCGGCCGGTACGTGGTCCCGGCCGAACCCGATGCCGATGGACGCCTATCGCGCGGGTGACGACTACGTGGTCGCCTTCGACCTGCCCGGCGTACCGCAGGACGCGATCGAGCTCGACGTGGAACGCAACGTTCTGACCGTCAAGGCCGAGCGCCGGCCGGCCGAACTTCCCGAGGGCGTCGAGATGCAGGTCGCCGAGCGCCCGCTCGGAGCCTTCTCGCGGCAGCTCTTCCTGGGCGACTCCCTCGACGCAGAGCGGATCGAGGCCGTGTACGACGCCGGCGTCCTGACGCTGCGCATCCCGATCGCCGAGCAGGCCAAGCCGCGCAAGATCGCGATCACCACGACCGACAACGGCCAGAAGCAGCTCAGCACCTGAGCCGTTCGACCATACCTGCGGTCGTCCGGTCCTGGCGGTGGCGGTGCGGTGACACCGCAGTCTTCCCCAGACGAATGGGCCGGACCGGACGACCGCGCCCCTGACACCCCTCGGCACAACTCAAGGAAGGACGGTCTTGCACACCGAGTACCTGCCCCGGCCCCGGAGCCTCTCCGGGGCCTTTCATCCGATGTTCGCCCTCTACACCGGCGTCCTAGCCGGAGCCGCTGTCCTCTTCGACCTGCTCTATCTGATGGTCGGCGGGGGTTTCCTGATGGCGGCGCTCTACACCCTTCCCGTCACCGCGGGACTCGTCGCGTGCCTGTTGGCCGCGGCCGATGAACTCAACCTCGACCGCCCCGCCATCAAGCGCGCGATCCTGGTCGCCGGTTCGGCCGGCCTGACCAACGCCCTGTACCTCGGCGCTGTCGGCGGAATGCTCGCCATCACGCCGACCTCGTGGTTGACCGGCATCGCCACTCTCCTGCTCAGCGCAGCCGCAGTAGCCGCGGCCACCGTCACAGGGCACCTCATCCAACGCCTCGCCGACGGCGCCCGCTAAGGCGCATCAACCGGGGCGAGATCGCCCCGGAGCCACAGCGGAAGCTGATCGTGGTGGTGCGGATCGCCCAGTACGCCGGAAGCGCCGAGCGGCACGATCCACGCCGAGTCGTTGCGATCGGCAACATCCCAGGCGTAGCGAGCCGCTGACGCCCGGATGCACGTGTCGGTCAGGCCGGGCAGGCTCGAGGTGGACATCACGCAGTGGTGGTCACCGGACAGCGTCAGGTCGTAGTGCTCCTCGCCGGGCGCGAAGACCGGCCCGCGGAGCGCATGCAGCGGCGTCAGTTGGTGGGTCTCGCCCCACGGGCCGCGCGGTTTGCGGTGCGCGACTTCCTCCAGGGCTTCCTGGGCCAGCCAGTTGACGTTCACGTCGGGGAGCAGGTCGGTGGCGATCAGGTTCTCCAGCGCGAAGTACACGTGCGAGAGCGTGTCCAGATAAGGCACGAACAGCTCCGGTACGCCGGCGTCCTGCTCCAGTACCGCGAGTGCCGGGTGCTCGGCGATTCGGCGTACCAGCGCCTTGCGGACGGCCGCGTAGCTGGAGGCGACAGTGCTGGTCGCCTCCATCCGGCGGTCCCAGGCGAGGAGTTGCTCGCGCAAGGTGGTTGCCTCGGGCGACAAGTTCTGCAGGTCGACGAGGAGACCGAGCAACGAGTCGGCCGAGCCGAGCAGGGTGTCGGTGTGGATCAGCGGCATCGTCTCGACGGTCCAGTCGTCGCGCTCGACCAGCAGCTCACGGATCCTGCGGAAGCGATGCGGGGCGGCGAAGTCGACGCCCAGTGGTTCGGCCAGCTCACGGCTGTTCGCCATCACGGCGACGTCGTCAACCGTTGCCCGAGGCATCGGCGAGTGCCAGCCCTGCCACTGGTGATCTGCTTTCCAAGCCGGTACTACGCGCAGGCGGTTGTCGTTGTGCCGGGTCGGCACCAGACCCGCCGTCCGGTGCAACAAACCGCCTGCGGTGTCGGCCGCCATCACCACGTTGACCGGCTCCACCCACGGATCGAAAGCATCGTCGATGTCCTTGACCGTCGTTGCCCGAAGCAACCGAGGCAGGGCCTCGAACCCGATCCGGCGCGAAACCCGCGGCGGATAGCGCAGGCTGATCGCTGGACCCGCTGCGCCCGCGCCGGATTCGTCGGCTGCGCCGACGTCATCGGGTGCGCCGGCACCGCCGATGATGACCGGGCCCCGAGCGGTCTCGATGACCTCGATCTCGACGGGTTCCGCGCCGGCGACCTCGACCAGTTCCGTGTGCAAGTCGGCCGGCTCCCAGCTGTCCGGGCCGAGTGCTTCCACCCCGGAGTCGGTGCGACGGAGCTGTTCGGAGTACAGGTCCTGGTAGTCGGCCATTGCGTTGGTGATCGCCCAGGCGACCTCGCCGGTGTGACCGAAATGAGCGATGCCAGGGATGCCGGGCACGGCCAATCCGATGACGTCGTACGACGGGCAGGTGAGCCGGATCTGCTGGTAGACGCCAGGGCTCTCGATGTAGCGATGCGGGTCGCCCGCGATGATCGGCTGGCCCGTTGCCGTCCGGTGGCCCGGGATCAGCCAGCCGTTGCTCCCCGCAGTACTGGGACCTTCGGAGTTGAAGAGATCGAGAGAAGCGTCGCCGAGGTGCTGGGCGACGTGCTCGCGCCAGAGTTTTGTCGGGAAGCCGGCGAACAGGACGTGGATCGCGATCCAGTTGGCGAGCGGCGTCCACGGCTGCCACTCCTGCGGGACGAGACCGGTCTGGCCGAACTCAGGAGCTCCATCGGCAGCACCGGGCAGGGCTTCGTTGACACCGGCCACGTACGCCGAGACCCACTCGCGTGTGCCGGCGTCGAGGTTCTCCCAGCAGCGCTGGGCGGTGTCGTCGAGGCGGGCCTGGCGGGCGAAGACGTCCCAGCTGAGTGCCTCCCGGCCGAGGAACGCTGCGCTGGTGCCGCGCGAGCGCCGGTGCTGCAGCTCGATCTGCCACGCTCGATCGGTCGCAGCGTTCTGGCCTTGCAGATAGGCGAGTGCGAGCGGGTCGTCGGCTTTCAGGTGCGGCACACCCCAGGCGTCCCGGTCGACCGTCGCGTTCACTCGGCATCCTCACGTCGCTGGAGTCTCGGCCCCGCCAACTTACAGCCCGCGCCGACGGCTAGGGTGACGCCGTGATCCGAGCTCTCGACCTGACCGATGTGGAGACGGCTGAGCGGGTTCTGCGCGTGCAGCGCCTGGCCTACGCGGTGGAAGCCGAGCTGATCGGCTTCGACGGCATCCCGCCATTGCGGGAAGACCTCGAAGCGCTGATGGCGACCACGGAGTACTGGCTAGGCCGGTACGTCGGCGCAGAGCTGGTCGCGGCGGTCGCCTACGAGCTGCCCGACCCCGACACGATCGAGATCAGCCGCCTGGTCGTCGACCCCGCCCACGCCCGGCGCGGTCACGGCCGGGCCCTCCTGGATCACCTGGACGAGCTCGTACCGCGACCGATCAGCCTCGTCTCCACCGGCACCGCCAACACTCCGGCGACCACCCTCTACCTGTCCCGCGGCTATGCGGCGACGGGACAGGTAGAGATCGCCCCCGGCATCACCATCACTCAGTTCAGTCGCGGCTCGCGCTGAGAGCGGTCCAGGAGACCGGCGGCAGGGTGACCGTCAGCAGGCCGTTCTCCAGCCGGACCGACTCGTTCTGCCGCGGGACCACCCGGTCGGGCTGGTTGGCGGTGTTCACCGCGAGCCGGTCGTCGTCGTACACGCTGAGCGCTTCCAGTACACCGGTCACCGGCGTCCTGCTGATGTCCACGGTGACCTCGATCGACTCGTCGAGCGACCGGTTGACCAGGAACACGGCCAGCTTGCCGTCGTCGTACGTCGCGACAGCGTCGACCGCCGCGACCTCACCGAACTTCTCCGTGTCGACCGTCGGCGAGGAGGTCTCGACCCGCAGCACCGAGCCGGCCGCCAGTCGCGAGGTGATCGCGAAGGGGTGGAAGATCGGCTGCCGCCAGGCCGGGCCGCCGGGCTCGGTCATGATCGGCGCGATCACGTTCGCCAGTTGCGCCAGGCAAGCAACCGCCACCCGGTCGCTGTGCCGGAGCAACGAGATCAGCAAGTTGCCCACCACAACGGCATCGGTGACGTTGTACTCGTCCTCGATCCGGCGTGGCGCGACCTCCCACTGGTCGCCCGGACCGTCGGTCCGCCGGGAGCGGTCGCCGTACCAGACGTTCCACTCGTCGAAGGAGATGTCGATCCGCTTGCGGCTCTTCAGCTCCGCGCCGACGTGGTCCGCGGTGGCGACGACCGAGTCGATGAAGCGGTCCATGTCCACGGCCGAGGCCAGGAACGAGGCCGGGTCACCCGCGTCGTCGCCGTAGTACGCGTGGCAGGAGATGTGGTCGACCAGGTCGTAGCACTCGCGCAGGACGTCCCGTTCCCAGCTGCCGAACGTCGGCATGCCTGAGTTGGAGGAGCCGCAGGCAACGAGTTCCAGATCCGGTTCGATCATCCGCATCGCGCGCGCCGTCTCGGCCGCGATCCGCCCGTACTCCGAGGCCGTCTTGTGCCCGATCTGCCAGGGCCCGTCCATCTCGTTGCCCAGGCACCACAGTTTCAGCCCGTACGGCGTACTGGCGCCGTGCTGCACCCGGAGATCGGACAACGCCGTGCCGCCCGGGTGGTTCGCGTACTCCTGCAGGTCCAGTGCCTCCTGGACGCCACGACTGCCGAGGTTGACCGCCATCATCGGCTCGACCCCGGCCTTCGCGCACCAGTGCATGAACTCGTCCAGGCCGAACTGGTTGGTCTCGATGCTGTGCCAGGCGAGCTCCAGCCGCCGGGGCCGCTGGTCGCGCGGGCCGACGCCGTCCTCCCACCGGTAGCCGGAGACGAAGTTGCCGCCGGGGTAGCGGACCAGCGAGACGCCCAGCTCCCGGGTCAGCTCCAGGACGTCTTTGCGGAATCCGTCCTCGTCGGCGGTGGCGTGGTCGGGCTCGTAGATCCCGGTGTAGACGCAACGGCCCATGTGCTCGACGAAGCTGCCGAACGTCCGGCGGTTGACCGGGGCAACGACGAAGGCGGGATCGAGGACTAGTGAGGCAGAGGGCACGAGGTGGCTCCTGTCATGGGGTTCGGGCATGGAACGGCAGGGGGAATCAGGTGACGCGTGGCCAGCCGTCGGGACCCCAGGTGATCGGGCGGAGGCCGAGCCTGAAGTCACCGCCGGCCTGGGTGTCGTAGTAGTGGTGAGCCAGCCAGTCGCCGGACACCGACTGGCCGCCGGGACCGGCCATCGAGCCCGAGCCGGAAAGGATGACCGTGCCGCCGCCTTGCAGCATCGGCGTACCTTGCCGGTCGACGTACGGGCCGGAAACGGAGCGGGAGCGGCCGACCGCGATCTTGTAGGTGCTGTCGGATCCACGGCAACAGAAGTCCAGCGAGACGAACAGGTAGTACCAGGAGCCGCGGCGGACGACGTACGGCGCCTCGATCGCGTTCGGGGAGGGCCGGCCGCCGGCCAGTCGCAACGGCGCGCCTTGGCCGGGCGCGGCCAGCCCGGACGGCCATTGCAGTCGGATCATCCTGATCCCGCTCCAGAACGAGCCGAGCGACATCCAGGGAACGCCGTTGTGATCCGTCACCACACCGGGATCGATCGCGTTGTAGTCATCGGTGGACACCGATCGGTGTACCAGGCCTCGATCGACCCACCGGTACGCCGGGTCGTTGGGGTTCAGCGTCGTGTTGGTGGCCAACGCGATCGCGGACCGGTTGGAGCCGAAGGTGGATGCGGAGTAGTACAGGTAGAAGGTGCCGGCGTGCTTGATGATCTCCGGAGCCCACAGGTTCGAGACTCCCGGTACCTCGGTACGCAACCAGGCCGGGATGGAGTTGAAGACGGTCCCTGCGGAGGTCCAGTGCTTGCCGTCCGTCGAGCGACGCACCTGCACCGTCCCGCCCGCGACGGCGGGGTCACCGGTCGAGAACACGTACCAGTCGGAACCGTCCTGGATCAACGCCGGATCATGCGTGCGGAGGTCACCACTCAACACCGGTACGGCGCGCTCACGCATCGGCTCGGCGTGCGCCGTGCTGGTCAGCAGGAGCAGGGCGGCGGCGGCCAGTGCCGCGAGGCGCCTCATCCCTTGATCCCCGCATCGCCGACGCCGCGGATCACGTGACGCTGGAAGAGGGCGAAGACGATCAGCAGCGGCAGACCACCGAGGACGGCCGAAGCCATGATCTGGGCGTACCGCAGACCGTAGGAACCCTGCACGTTGGCGAGACCCACCGGGATCGTCATCATCGACGGGTCGGTGGTGACGATGAACGGCCAGAGGAAGTTGTTCCAGGCGCCGATGAACGTGAAGATGCCGACGGCAACCAGGATCGGGCGCGACATCGGCACCATCACCGACCAGACGATCCGCCACCGGTTCGCGCCGTCCACCCGGGCGGCGTCCTCGAAGTCGCGGGACACCCCGTCGAAGAACTTCTTCAGCACGAAGACCATCACCGGCGCGACCACCTGCGGCAGGACCATGCCCCAGTAGGTGTCGACCAGGCCGAGGCTGGTCATCTCCTGGAACAGCGGCACGATCAGCACCTGCGGCGGAACCAGGATGCCGGCGATCAGCACGCCGAAGAGCACCCGTCGGCCCGGGAACGTCGTACGGGAGAAACCGTACGCAGCCAGCACCGAGACGATCAGCGTCAGGCTGGTCACCAGGACCGCGACGATCGTGCTGTTCAGGAACCAGCGCAGGATCGAGCCTTGTTCGAGCACGCTCTGGTAGGCATCCAGAGTCGGTGCGCCCGGCAACCAGGTGATCGGGGTCCGGGTGGTCTCGGGCTCCGGCTTGAGCGACGTATCTATTGCCCAGAGCAACGGCACCAGCCAGACCAGGGCGAGCAGGATCGCGCCGACGACGATGGCGACCTTGGGGAAGGTGAAGCGGCGTTCCACGGTCCCGCTCATCACACCGCCTCCTTCTTGCCGGAGAAGAGTTTGAACTGGGCCACCGCGACGATCACGATGATCGCGAAGAACAGGTAGGAGATCGCCGAGGCGTAGCCGATCCGGTAGCTGGTGAAGCCGCTCTCGTAGATGTACTGGATGATCGGCCGGGTCGCGTAGTTCGGGCCGCCGTCCGTCATCAGGTAGATCTGGTCGAAGATCTTCAGCGAGGCGACCAGTTGCAGCACGATGATCAGCCCGGTGGTCCGGCTCATCAGCGGCAAGGTGATCCGGAACAGCTTCTGCCGTCCGCTCGCGCCGTCGATCGAGGCCGCCTCGTAGACCTGCTCCGGAATCCCTTGCAGCGCGGCCAGGTAGAGCAGGAAGTTGAACCCGATCGTCCACCAGACGGTCGTGATCACGACGGCGAGCATGGCCCGGTTCTCGTCGTTCAGCCAGTCGATCTCGGCGAAACCGCCGGCGGTCAGCAGCCCGTTCACCAGGCCGAAGCCGGGCTGGTAGATCCACACCCAGATCAGGGTCACCACCGTCGCCGGGAGGACGAACGGCGCGAAGTACGAGAAACGCAACAGCCAGCCGAGCACGCCTTTGCGGTTCGCCAGCAGGGCCATCACCAAGGCGATGACGACCAGGGGCGGGGTGCTCATCGCGGTGAACACCAAGGTGTTCTTCAGCGAGTCCCAGACGGCGGGATCGCCGAACAGCTCGCGCCAGTTCTGCAAGCCGAGGAACTCCTGTTTCACCCCGGCGAGGCTGGCGTTGAAGAAGCTGTTCCACAGGCCGGCCACGGTCGGCCAGAGCAGGAAGAACGCGAACAGCACGCCGAACGGGGCGACGAAGAACAGGCCGCCCCACTTCTCGGTCCAGGGCGGGCCGTTCCGCGGTGGTTCCTGGTCACGACGCGACTGCGTGGTACTGCTGCGGGTCGGTGTCTGAACTGCCATCGGGGTCAGCTCCTGTCAGACCGGGGAGGGAGTGTCGAGCAGCTTCTGGGTGGCGGCCTTGAACTGGTCGAGCGCCTGCCGCGGCGTCGTTCGGCCCGAGAACACCCCTGCGAACGCGGCCCCCGCTTCGTTCTGCAGCTGAGCACCCGAGCCGCTGAACCACGCGTCCGGGTCGAACAGCACGTCCGGCGCGACCGAGCGGTACTCGGCCTGCGGCTTGAGGTTCAGGTACTCCGGGCTGGAGGCCACCGGCTGGTACGCCGGAATGTGTCCGCCCGCGGCCCATTCCGCGCTGTGCTTGAGCATCCAGGCGATGTAGGTGATGGTCGCCTCGGTGTCCTTCTGGTTGCGGTCGGCCTGGTGCGGCAGAACGAACGTGTGGGCGTCGCCGGCGTACTTCGGGACGTCGTACACGACCGGGAAGGGCGCCATGCTGAACGGCATCTTCGCGGTCTGGTACGTCGTCACCTCCCACTCGCCGTTGAAGCTCAGCCCGGCGTCGCCGTTGGTGAACTGCGCGACCAGCGACGCGTAGTCGGACGACTTGGGGGTGAGACCGTCGGCGGCGAGTTTCGCCATCAACTGCAGGGCTTCCAGCGCCTTCGCGTCGTCGAGCGCGAGCCGGGTGCCGGAGTCGTCGAAGAACTTGCCGTCGAGCTGGCCGTAGAGGGTCCACCACAGGCGCCACGGGTTGGTCGTCTCGACCGAGGCGGCGACCTTGCCGGTGGTGTCCTTGACCGCCTTGAGCATCTCGAGGAACGCGTCGACGCCCTTGACGGGTTTGATCTTGCCGTCCGGCCCGAGCAGCCCGGCCTTCTTGCAGATGTCGACGTTGTAGTAGAGGACGAACGGATGAAGATCCAGCGGTACGGCGTACAGCTGGCCGTCGACCAGGCAGCGGCTCCAGGTCTCGGGCAGGAAGTCCTGCTCGGTGACGCCGGCCTTGTTCAGCAGGTCGAGCGGGATCGGGTCGAGCATCGTGGTCGGGCTGAATCCCTTCAGCCGGGACAGGTGCAGGGTGGCGATCTCGGGAGCCCGGCCGCCGGCGGCGGACATCGCGAGCTTGGTGTAGAACGGCGGGCCCCAGGCGAGCGTGTGCGCCTCGAACGCGATGTCGGGGTGTTCGGCGGCGAACTTCTCGTGGATCTGGAGCAGCCGGGCGCCGTCGCCGCCGCCGAACAGGTTCCACTGGCGGACCCTGGCGTCGTGGCTGAAAGCGCCGCAACCGGACAGTGTTCCGGACAGCGCGAGGCCGCCGGCAAGGCCGAGCGCGCCGGTGAGCAAGGAGCGCCGGCTGGGGGTGCGGGGAGTCATCTCGCGTGTCCTCCTGGCGGGGGTGGAGCACGGGTGCGGGGAAGCTGAAATGCCACACCGGCTCCCTGGTCAGGAGCTCCGGTGCAGGTTTCTACATCGGTGTAGAAGGATGATGCCCGGCCCCTTCCGGACCGTCAAGACCTCAAGTGATAGCGCTAACAAAAATTCGCCGGCACCCGTCGATCGAGCGAATGCCGGGGGTCAGCCGAGGGTGGATTCGCGGCGGTGCAGTTCGAACGGGGAGATGATCTCGTGGTGCTCGGAGTCGTCGCCGTTCATCCGGGCGACCAGTAGATCGACCGCGGTGGCGGCGATCTGCTCCCGGCCCGGATCCACCGTGGTCAGCGTCGGGCTGCTGAAGCGGGCCTCGTCGATGTCGTCGAAACCGGCCACCGCGACGTCGTCGGGGATCCGGATCCCGTGCTTGGTCAGTACCCGGATCGCGCCCAGCGCGAGCGTGTCGTTCAGGCCGAGGACGGCGTCGAACTTCCGTCCCGAGGCGAGCAGCTGTTCCATCGCCTCGGCGCCGTTGGCCCGGTGCCACGGATCGGCCGGCATCGCCAGTTCTGGGAAGGGCTGCACACCGGCTTCTTCCAGGGCGTCGGCGAAGGCGCCGTGCCGGATCGCCGCCGTGCCGACCAGCTCTCCGGGGTGCGTGCCGATGACCGCGATCCGCCGGCGGCCGAGCTCGAGCAGGTGCTGTGCGGCCGACCGGGTGCCCTGGATGTTGTCGATCATCACGTGGTCCACCGGGCCGTGGAAGATCCGCTCACCGAGCAGCACCATCGGGGTGGAGATGCGGAGCTGCTCGGCGTCGGTGTGACCGAGCCCGAGCGGGCTGAACAACAGGCCGTCGACGAGGTGGCCGCGGGGCCGGGCGAGGGCGGCGAGTTCCCGTTCCCGGACGGCGCCGGTCTGTTCGATCATCACCGTCAGGCCGTGCCGGTCGGCCGCTTGGATGACGGCGTCGGCGAGCTCGGCGAAGTACGCGATTCTGAGCCCTGGGACGGCCAGGCCGATGATGCCGGTCCGGCCGGACTTGAGGTTCCGGGCGGACAGGTTCAGCTGGTAGCCGAGGGCGTCGACCGACGCGAGCACCCGCAGCCGGGTGGACTCCCGGATGTAGGGGTAGCCGCTCAGCACGTTCGAGACCGTCTTCGGTGACACCCCGGCGTGCCGCGCGACATCCCGCATCGTCACTGCCAACCCGTGTCACCCCTCCCGCCGGATTCCCGAACCCTCACGGTAGACCACTGAGCCCTGTCAAAATCTAACGGCCATCTGTACCGTCATGGCCAGAAAGTTTCGTCTTCGGGCTTCAGATCTGGAGGAAACGATGCATCAGCCGCCCCGCTTGTTGCTCGTCACAACGTTGCTCACAGCCCTGGTCGCCGGCCTGCCGGCCGTCGCCGCACCGGCCCAGGCCGCCGAGCTGGCCGGGCCGACAGCCCAGCAGCTGAAGGAGAAAACGTCGGGTTGCCCGACGCAACTGTCGAACGGGAAGTACGCCCAGGACTCCGGTGGAGCGCGGACCATCGCGGTCTGCCAGAGCGGCACGGCCGTGCACTGGACGGCCGACTTCGACATCGACTGCGACGGTCAGCGAACCACCCAGTGCAACGAGAACACCGATCCGTCGTTCCAGCCGAACACCTCGTGGAACCAGTCCGACGGCAGACCGCTGAACTCCGCCGGGCTGCCCTTCATCGTTGTCCCGTTGGCCAGCACGATCTGGAACTACCAGACCGCCGGCATCACCGGCGGCACGATCGCCGCGGTCGTCTACCAGGACAAGGTCGCGTACGCCGTGGTCGGTGACCAAGGGCCGACCGGGATCATCGGTGAAGGCTCCTACAAGCTGGCTCAGCAGCTCGGCATCAACCCGAACCCAGCGACCGGCGGAGTCTCGGGTGCGGTCGTGACCTACGTGCTCTTCCCCGGCGTGAAGTCGGTACCGATCGAGAACGCGGCCGATGCCGTGAGCAAGGGTGAGGCGGCGGCGACCTCGTTCGTCAACGGGACGCAGACCTGCGGTGCCACCAACCTCGACTTCACCAGCTACCCGACGATCCAGGAAGGCTCGACCGGCGCGGCCGTGAAGGCGGCGCAATGCCTGCTAGGTGGTACCAGCGAACCGAGCGGCGCCTTCGATGCCACCACAACGACCGCGGTCAAGGCTTTCCAGACCCGAGTCGGCCTGCCCTCGGACGGAGTCGTCGGAGCGAAAACCTGGACAGCCTTGCTGGCCGCCGGGGACAAAGTGACCGTCCAGAACGGCTCAACCGGTACTGCGGTGAGCCGCCTGCAACGAGCTCTCACGGCGGCGCTCGGCAGATCGGTCGTGATCGACGGCTCGTTCGGCCCGCTCACCGAAACCGCCGCCCGCGACTACCAGAGCACCCGGCAACTGGTGGTCGACGGAGTGGTAGGACCAGTCACCTGGTCCGCTCTGCAGGCGGGCAAGTAGACCGCCCGGCCGCGGGGGCGAACCCCGGCGGCCGGAGTACGGTCTAGGCCGCCGAGCGGTCCGACAGTGGACGCCGGCGCTTGGTGGGATCGGTCAGGGCGGGGGACTGCCAGAGGCCGTCGGACTGGTAGTGGTGGAGGTCGGTGCCAGGCGGGACGATCTCGTCGATCCGGTCGAGGACGTCGTCGTCGAGGGTCAGGTCGGCGCCCTTCAACAGCCCGGTCAGTTGGTCCATCGTGCGCGGACCGATGATCACCGACGTCACCGCGGGGTGCGAGGTGACGAACGCGAGCGCGAGTTCGGGCAGCGACCGGCCGATGCTGTCCGCCAGTTCGGCCAGCTTCTCGACCGCCTCGAACTTCTCCGCGTTGGCCGGCAGGTCGGGGTCGAACCGGTGCGGGGTCAGCGCCGCGCGGCCCGCCGCCAGGTCGACCGGCTGGTCCTTGCGCACCTTGCCGGACAGGAAACCGGACGCCAGTGGGCTCCAGGTCAGCACACCCATGTTCAACCGCTGCGTGGTGGGCAGGATCGACCGCTCGATCCCACGCGTGACCAGCGAGTACGGCGGCTGCTCGGTGCGGAACTTGCCGTAGCCGCGCCGCTCGGACACGTGGTACGCCTCGACGATCTCCTCGGCCGGGAAGGTCGAGCAGCCGAAGGCGCGGATCTTGCCCTGGCTGACCAGGTCGGTCAGCACCGACAAGGTCTCCTCGATGTCGGTGGTCGGGTCCGGCCGGTGCACCTGGTACAGGTCGATCCAGTCGGTGCCGAGCCGCCGCAGGCTCTGCTCGACCTCGTGGGTGATCCACCGCCGCGAGTTGCCCCCGCGGTTGGGGCCCTCACCCATCGGGAAGTGCACCTTGGTCGCCAGCACGACGTCCTCGCGGCGGCCCTGGAGCGCCTTGCCGACGATCTCCTCGGACTCGCCCCGGGAGTACATGTCGGCGGTGTCGACGAAGTTGATCCCGGCGTCCAGGGCGGCGTGCAGGATCCGGGCGCAGTCGGCGTGATCGGGATTGCCGACCGTGCCGAACATCATCGTGCCGAGGCAGTGCACGCTCACCTCGATACCGGTCCCACCGAGTGTGCGGTAGCGCATGGGGTAGCTCCTAGATTCAGGTCTTGGTGCGCCCGAACCTAGGAGCTAGAGCGCTGTCTAGGTCAAGCCCGCCCGCGAACTACCCTGGTCCGACGCTACCGAGGCAAGGAGTGCGCGGATGACAGCTGTGGCAGATTTCTCGGACCTGTGGGATCCGCGGCCGGGGTGGCTGAACACCGCGTCGTACGGGTTGCCGCCGCGGCCGGGGTGGGAGGCGCTGCAGGCGGCGCTGCGCGACTGGCAGGTCGGCGCGACCAGTTGGGAGCCGTGGGACAAGTCGACCACTCGTGCCCGGGAGTCGTTCGCCCGGCTGGTCGGGGCCGATGCCGCCGATGTGTTCGTCGGCAGCACGGTGTCGGCGGCTGTCGCGCCGATCGCGGCCTCGTTGCCGGACGGTGCGCGGGTGCTGGTCGACGACATCGAGTTCACCTCGAACGTCTACCCCTGGATGGTGCACGCCGATCGCGGCGTCGAGGTGGTTGCCGTCAGCACCGATCAGTTCGTCGACGCGATCCGGCCGGGTATCGACCTGGTGGCCGTCAGTGCGGTTCAGTCCGCGACCGGCACTGTTCTCGACCTGGCCCAAGTCATTGCCGCCTGCAAGGAGATCGATGCGCTGCTGGTGATCGACGCGAGCCAGGCGGTCGGCTGGTTGCCGCTCGACGTGACCGGGGTCGACGCGCTGGTCGCGCACGGATACAAGTGGATGATGTCGCCGCGCGGCGCGACGTTCGGCTACCTCTCGCCCCGGTTGCAGGAGCGGTGCCGGCCCTTGCATGCGGGCTGGTACGCGGGTCGCGACATCGGCGACTCGTACTACGCACCGAAGATGCAGCTGGCCGATGACGCCCGCCGGTTCGACCAGTCGCCGGCCTGGTTCTGCTACGTCGGCGCTGCCCCGGCGCTGGAGTTGATCGAGCAGATCGGCGTCGAGACGATCCACCGGCACAACCTCGCGCTGGCCAACGAGTTCCGCGCCGGGATCGGGCTGCCGCCCGGCAACTCGGCGATCGTCAGTGCGGCGATCCCCGGCGCCGACGAGGCCTTCGCGGCGGCGGGCATCCGGGCCGCGGTACGGGGTGGGAATCTGCGGGTTTCGTTCCATGTGTACTCGGCGCAGGCCGACGTCCAGCTCGCGCTCGAGGCCCTGGACGGGCTGGTAAAAACCTAGAGTTGACTCTAGGCGGCGGTTAGGGTGTCGGCATGGCTGAGGGATTGAGTATCGGGCAGGTTTCCGAGCGCACCGGGCTGAGCGTGCACGCGTTGCGGTTCTACGAGCGGGAGGGCATCCTCGCCGACCCGGTACGCCGGGAGTCCAACGGGCGCCGCGTCTACAGCGAGGACGACGTCGACTGGCTGGACATGTGCATCAAGTTCCGCTCGTCGGGGATGCCGCTGGACACCATCCGGCGGTACACGGATCTGGTGAAGCAGGGCCCGGGCAACGAGCAGGAGCGGCTCGCGCTGCTGAAGAGCCACCAGGAGTCCGTGGTCGCGCAGCTCGAGGAACTCACCGAGTGCCTCCGGGTGATCACCTACAAGGTCGACATCTACACCGAGCACCTCGAACGCGGCACGGCCGAGTGCTTGTGGGTCGCGCCGTCCACGGTCTCCCAGGACGAGGCGGTCTGACGCCTACCTGGCGATGGCGCTGACCGTGGAGTGGGTGATGCGGTCGGGGTGGGCGTAGACGTTCAGGGAGCCGTTGCGGATGAAGCCGGCGAGGGTGAGGCCACACTCGTCGGCCAGATCGACGGCCAGCGACGAGGGGGCCGACACCGCGCCGAGGACGGGGATCCCGGCCATGACGGCCTTCTGGGCGAGTTCGAACGAGGTGCGCCCGGAGACGATGAGGATGTGACCGCGAGCCGGGATCAGACCGCCGAGCAAGGCCCAGCCGACCACCTTGTCCACCGCGTTGTGGCGGCCGACGTCCTCGCGGACCACCAGCAGCTCGCCGTCGGGGGTGAACAAACCGGCTGCGTGGAGGCCGCCGGTTCGGTCGAACACCTCCTGCCGTTCGCGCAGCACATCGGGCAGGCCGGCCAGCACGTCGAGCGAGACCTGCACAGGGTCGCCCGCGGGTGAGTGTCGCGACTTCAGCCGTACTGCGTCCAGCGACGCCTTGCCGCACACCCCGCAGGACGAGGTCGTGTAGAAGTTGCGCTCGACACCCGTTTCCGGGGAGGGCACGCCTGGGGCGAGTCCGAGGTCGAGCACGTTGTAGGTGTTGCGACCGTCGTCGTCGCGCGAGTCGCAGTACCGGGCATGGCGGATGTCGTCGACGCTGCCGATCACGCCTTCGGTGTGCAGGAAGCCGTGCGCGAGCTCGACATCGTGCCCCGGCGTCCGCATCGTGACAGCCAACGGCCGGCCGTCGACGCGAAGCTCCAGTGGTTCCTCGACGGCGATCGAGTCAGGTCGCGAACGCTCGCCGTCGGGCGTGAGCCGAAGGACCTTCTTGCGCGCGATCAAACGCCCCATGGCCGCACCCCCGGATCGAGTGGCAGCAACCTCGCGGCGATCGCCTCGGCGGGCCCGGGATCGACCACAGCAAACGCATCCGCTGCCGCAGCACCCCGCAACATCGCCGACCCACCATGTCCAACCGGTACTACGCCTTGCGGGCCGACTCGCACCGGTACCAGCCTGGTACTGCGCGGGTGGCACGCCAGCCCGCCGGCCACTGGAGCCACCGTGAGACGGTCCAGCCCTTCGCCGCGCAACCGCCGGATGACGGCCACTCCTAGCGTGAGGAACGCGGTCAACGCGGCGAGCGGATTCCCTGGCAACCCGACCACCAGTCGCCCGTCGCGCAATCGTCCCAACGCCTGCGGATGTCCTGGCCGGCACGCCACACCGTCGATGACGAGCTCAGCTCCTAGCTCTGACAGCACACTGCGCAGATGGTCGGCGGGTCCCGAGGCGGACGAGCCGGACACCAGAACCACCTCGGCATCAGCCGCGGAAAGTGCCTTTGCCAAGGCTTCACGGGAGTCGGACAGGTGGACCACGGCGCTCGCCTCGGCGCCCGAGCTGGTGATCAAGGTGGGAAGCATCGGGCCGATCGCATCGCGGACCCGACCGGGCGCGGAGGCGCCGTGATGCACCAGTTCGTCGCCGGTCACCAGAGCGAGCACACGCGGTTTGGGGATGACGGTCAGCTGGTCGAGCCCGAGAGTCGCCACCAGGCCAAGCAGTTGCGGACTCGCCAGCGTGCCCGCGGGGAGCACCGCCTCGCCGGCAGCACACTCCTCCCCGGCCCGCCGAATATGGTTGCCAGCAGCAACTTTGCCGTGGAGTCGCCCGCCGATGAGCGTCGCCTGTTCGTCGGGCAGCACAGCGGTGGTGCCGGACGGAACGCTAGCGCCGGTGACGATCCTGTACGCCTGCCCATCCACCAAAGGCGCGGCAAGCGGGGAGCCCGCCAAGATAGCTCCCACAACACGCCACGGCCCGCCCCCACGCACGGCGTACCCGTCCATGGCCGACCGGTCCACAGGCGGCACTGCAGAAGGCGAAACAAGCGGACCAGCAAGAACGCACCCCACGGAGTCCGCCAGGGAAACCCGCCGCGGTGGCAAGGGAACGGCCGCCGCATGTGCCAGCGCCCGCGCTTCATCCCACGACACAGCAGCCACAGCATGCCACCGTACCGCCTCCTCGACCTTCATCACTTCAGCGTTGCCCGGACTTGGTCGGCTGCTAGTGCGGCCACCGGGTCCAGGCCGTCGGCGCCGGCTTCCAGGCAGGCGACCAGGGCCCGCTTCATGCGGGGGTCCCAGACTGTCTTGATGTGGTTGGCGATGGCGGTGGCTGCTTCTGCTGGGGGTTTGTGCACGAATTGCCGGGCGATCTCGTTGGCCAGTCGTGTGTGCGGGGGAAGCCCACTCATTGCGCCGGCACCGCCTCGCGGGTGTTCTCGGTGGACACCGGCTCCACCACTAGGTCGACCTGTACGGCGGTGACCTTGTACTCCGGGCAGTTGGTTGCCCAGTCGGAGTTCTCGGTGGTGATCACGTTCGCGCCCGTCACCGGGTGGTGGAACGTCGTGTAGCAGACGCCGACCGGCATCCGGTCCGCCAGCTTCGCCCGCAGCGTGGTCCGTCCGACCCGGCTCGACAGCGCGACCATCGAGCCGTCCTCGATGCCTCGCACCTCCGCGTCGTGCGGGTGCAACTCGAGGATGTCCTCGGGATGCCAGGCCACGTTCGCAGTACGCCGGGTCTGCGCGCCCACGTTGTACTGCGAGAGGATGCGCCCGGTCGTCAGGATCAGCGGGTACTTGCGCGTCGACCGCTCGGTCGTCGGAACGTAGACGGTCTCCATGAACCGCCCCTTGCCCCGGGTGAACTCGTCCTCGTGCATGATCGGCGTACCGTCCGGGTTCTCCAGGTTGCACGGCCACTGCACCGACCCGACCTCGTCGAGCTTCTTGAACGAGACGCCCATGAAGGTCGGCGTGGTCAGCGCGATCTCGTCCATGATCTGCGAAGCCGAGTCGTAGTGCATCGGGTAGCCCATCGCCTGCGCGATCTCGCAGACGATCTGCCACTCCTGCTTGCCGGTCTGCGGCGCCATCACCGGCCGGACCCGGTTGATCCGGCGCTCCGCGTTGGTGAACGTGCCGTCCTTCTCCAGGAACGACGTACCGGGCAGCAGTACGTGCGCCCACTTGGCCGTCTCGTTCTCGAACAGGTCCTGTACGACGAGCAGGTCGAGCGCGCCGAGCGCGGCGAACACATGCGCGGTGTTCGGGTCGGACTGCGCGATGTCCTCACCCTGCACGAACAGTGCCTTGAACGACCCGTCGATCGCGGAGTCGAACATGTTCGGGATGCGCAGGCCCGGCTCGTTCAGGATCGGCGTACCCCAGAGCTGCTCGTAGACGTCGCGGGCGCCGTCGTCCGACACATGCCGGTACCCCGGTAGCTCGTGCGGGAAGGAGCCCATGTCGCACGAACCCTGCACGTTGTTCTGCCCGCGCAGCGGGTTCACCCCGACGCCGCGGCGACCGATGTTGCCGGTCGCCATCGCGAGGTTGGCCATCCCCATCACGGTGGTCGAGCCCTGGCTGTGCTCGGTGACGCCGAGACCGTAGTAGATCGCCCCGTTGCCGCCGGTGGCGTACAGCCGGGCCGCCGCGCGCAACTCGTCCGGGTCGACACCGGTGATCGAGGCAACGGCTTCCGGGCTGTGCTCCGGCTGCGCGATGAACGTCTCCCACTGCTCGAAGTCCTCGCAGCGCTCCTCGACGAAGGGCCGATCGACCAGCCCTTCGGTGACGACGACATGGGAGATCGCGTTGATCACGGCAACATTTGTGCCGGGCGCCAGCTGCAGATGGTGGGCTGCTTCGATGTGTGGCGAGCGGACCAGGTCGATCCGGCGCGGGTCGACCACGATCAGCTTGGCCCCCTGCCGCAGCCGCTTCTTCATCCGGGACGCGAAAACCGGGTGCCCGTCGGTCGGGTTGGCGCCGATCACCAGGATGACGTCCGCCTTCTCGACCGACTTGAAGTCCTGGGTGCCCGCCGACTCGCCGAAGGTCTGCTTCAGCCCGTAGCCGGTGGGTGAGTGGCAGACCCGGGCGCAGGTGTCGACGTTGTTGTTGCCGAACACCGCTCGCACCATCTTCTGTACGGCGTACACCTCTTCGTTCGTCGTCCGCGACGAGGTGATCGCACCGATCGATCCTTGACCATGAGCAGCCTGGATCTCACGCAGCCGTCGTGCGGTGAAGCCGATCGCTTCGTCCCACGAGACCTTCCGCCACGGATCCGTGATGGCGTCCCGCACCATCGGCTCCAGCACGCGATCCGGGTGACTCGCGTAGCCGAACGCGAACCGCCCCTTCACGCACGAGTGGCCCTCGTTCGCGCCACCGTCCTTGTACGGCACCATCCGGACCAGCTCGTCACCGCGCAGCTCGGCCTTGAAGGAGCACCCGACCCCGCAGTACGCGCAGGTCGTGATGACGGAGCGGGTCGGCATGCCGAGTTCGATGACGGATTTCTCTTGCAGGGTTGCGGTCGGGCAGGCCTGCACACAGGCGCCACAGGAGACGCAGTCCGACTCCATGAAGGAGACGCCGGCGCCCGCGGCGACCTTGGAGTCGAAGCCGCGGCCTTCGATCGTGAGTGCCAGCGTGCCCTGGACTTCGTCACACGCGCGGACGCAGCGCGAGCACGCGATGCACTTGGAGGCGTCGAAGTCGAAGTACGGGTTGGAGCTGTCGGTCGGTGCGTCGAGGTGGTTCGCGCCGGCATCCACACCCGAGCCGTACCGTACTTCGCGCAGCCCGGTCACTCCGGCCATGTCCTGCAACTCGCAGTCGCCGTTGGCCGAGCAGGTCAGGCAGTCGAGCGGGTGGTCGGAGATGTAGAGCTCCATCACCCCGCGGCGCAGCTTGCCGAGCTTCTCGTTCTGGGTGCGCACGACCATGCCGGGTGCGACGGGCGTCGTACAGGAGGCCGGAGTACCGCGGGCGCCGTCGATCTCGACGATGCAGAGTCGGCACGAGCCGAACGCTTCCAGACTGTCCGTTGCGCAGAGTTTGGGGATCTCGAGACCGGCCTGCTTAGCCGCACGCATCACCGACGTACCGGATGGGACGGCGACGCTCACCCCGTCGATGGTCAGCTCGACAGTGGCCTCGCCCTCGCGGGCCGGCGTACCGAAATCGGGTTCTTTGAGCAGAGTCACGCGCCGAAGTCCTTTCCGAAGTGGCGTACTGCGCTGCGGACGGGCAGCGGGGTGAGCCCGCCCATCGCGCAGAGCGAGCCGTCGGTCATCAGGTCGCACAGGTCGTCGAGCAGGACGAGGTTCTGCCGGCGGTCCTCACCGCGCCGGATCCGGTCGATCGTCTCGACCCCGCGGACCGCGCCGACCCGGCACGGCGTGCACTTGCCGCAGGACTCCTCCGCGCAGAACTCGAAGGCGAACCGGGCCATCGCGGACATGTCGACGGTCTCGTCGAACACCACGATGCCGCCGTGCCCGACCATCGCGCCGGCGGCCGCGAAGGCCTCGTAGTCCATCGGCAGGTTGAACTGCTCGACCGGCAGATAAGCGCCCAGCGGTCCACCGACCTGTACTGCGCGCACCGGCAGCCGCGAAGCGGTGCCACCGCCGAGATCGTTGACGAGCTCGCCGAGGGTGATGCCGAACGCCGTCTCCACGACGCCGCCGCGGGCCACGTTGCCGCCGAGCTGGAAGACGTTCGTCCCCAGTGATCGGCCGGTCCCGTACGCCGCGTACGCCGCCGCGCCGTTCGCCAGGATGGTCGGGATCGTCGCCAATGACAACACATTGTTGACGACTGTCGGCCGGCCGAAAAGTCCTTCCAGTGCAGGGATCGGAGGTTTCGCCCGGACCATGCCGCGCTTGCCTTCGAGGCTTTCCAGCATCGAGGTCTCTTCACCGCAGATGTAGGCGCCCGCACCGACCCTGACGTGGAGGTCGAAGGTCAGGTCCGAACCGAGGATGTTCGCGCCGAGCCAGCCGCGGTCGCGGGCCGTCCGGATCGCCGCGTTCAGGGTCTCGATCGCGTCCGGGTACTCCGACCGCAGGTACACGTAGCCTTCGGTGGCGCCGACGGCGTACGCGGCGATCGTCATGCCCTCGATCAGCGTGAACGGGTCGCCCTCGATCAGCATCCGGTCGGCGAAGGTGCCCGAGTCGCCCTCGTCGGCGTTGCAGCAGACGAACTTGAGGTCGGACTCGGCACCGAGCACCGTGCGCCACTTGATCCCGGTCGGGAAGCCGGCGCCCCCGCGACCACGCAGACCTGAGTTGACCACTTCCTCGACCACCTCGGCCGGTGACATGGCCAGCGCGGCCTTGAGGCCCTTGTTTCCTTGGTGTTCCGCATGTTCGTCACCTGAGCGCGGGTCGATCACACCGACCCGGGCGAAGGTCAGCCGCTGCTGGCGTTTCATCCAGGGCAGTTCCTCGACCAGCCCGACGTATGCGCCAACCGTCAGCGCCTTGCCGTCCAGCATTCCGGCCGCGACGAGTCCGTCGACGTCCTCGGGCGCGACCGGGCCGTAGCCGACGCGGCCCTCCGCAGTCTCGACTTCGACGAGCGGTTCGAGCCAGAGCATGCCGCGAGATCCGTTGCGGACGACCTCGACCTCGCGCCCGGTCGCCTCCGCCGCGACGGCGATCCGTTCGGCGACCTCGTCCGCGCCCACCGATCGCGCCGCGGCGTCGCGGGGTACGAAGACTCTCATCGTGCCTCCCCGAGCAGCGCGTCGAGCCGGGCCGGCGTGACCCGGCCGTGCAGCTTGTCGCCGACCTGGACCGCCGGGCCGAGCGCGCAGTTGCCGAGACAGAACACCTCGTCGACGGTCAGCCTCCCGTCGTACGTGGTCTCCCCGAACCCAACCCCGGTACGCCGCTTCGCATGGGCGGCGAGCTCCACCGCACCGACCGAGCGACATGCCTCGGCCTGGCAGATCCGCACGGTGATGCGCCCCGCCGGTGCGCGCCGGAAGTCGCGGTAGAAGGTGACGACGCCGTGGACCTCGGCGACGGACAGGTTGAGGACGTCGGCGATCACCGGGATGTCGGTCTGGTCGACGTAGCCGAGTTCTTCCTGCACTGCATGGAGGATCGGCATCAGAGCGCCGCGCAGACCGCGCAGCTCGGTCGCGATCGCACGCACACGGTCGGCGCGCCCGGGAACCGGGACGGGGGCGGGGGGCATGACCTCAGTCGTCATACCAACGACTGTCCTTGGCTATTAGTCGGGGGTCAAAGCAAACCTGCCTATGACGTGATAGCCCTCAACTATCAAACAACTAGCGGCGTCGGGCGAGATGCACGGTGAGGTCGGCGATCAACTCAACCGTCTCGGGCAGGACCCGCCTGATCTGGCTGAACACCTGCTCCTGCTCCGACCACGGCAGGACCAGATAGGCCGAGATGGTCGAGAGGTGACCGACATAGTCGTCCGCGCTCATCGTCAAGCGCCGCTCGATCTCCACCTGCCGAACGTCGATGAACCACTCGGATTGTTCGAGCTCGGTGCCCGGCCATTGCATTGCCTGATCCGCAGGCGTGCCGTCAGGCGAAGGAATATCATCGCTGTCCAGGAAGGGTGCCCTGGCCGCTTGAGCAGCTTCCGCGACAGCCGGGTCGGCCAGGTTGAACGGCCCGCCGAAAGAGGCGAAGACCCCACCGGGCTCCAGCAGCGCGGACATCCGGGACCACCGGCCCTCAGGTTTCGTCCAGTGCAGCGCCGCTGCTGCATAGACCAACCCATACCTCTCGCCAAGTTCCAAGTCCTCGAACGCGGCCTGCCTGCTCTGCACGTTGGCCGGCACGTGCTTGCGCAACTCGGCGAGCATGCCCGCGTCAGGCTCGGTCGCGGTGACGCTGTCCACCCGCTGAGCGAACAAGCGGGTCGCCTTGCCGGTGCCCGCGCCGATCTCGAGCGCGGTCCGCACCGGCCGGCCGGCGTACGTCATCACCAGGTCGAGCAGCTCCTCGGAGTACCCCGGACGGAACCGCTCGTAGGCTTCCGCGATCACACCGAAGCTCAGGGCACGCGACATACCGGCATCCTGACACGGCACCGCTTTGGTGTCGTGCGGGTTTCTGACCACTAGGCTCGGACCGGTGGACGCGACCAGTCATCTGAAGGACTCACTCGAAGCGGCGATCGCCCTCGCCAACCGCTTCGGCGCCGAGTGGAGTCGCGGCCGGTTGCAGGCTCCCGGCGACACCGACGCAGTACAGGCCGTACTGCGGCTGACCACCAACCTCGAGCCCGTGGTGGACGAGCCGGCCCTGGCCGAGTTCGCGGCCGGTGGTGTGCGCTTGTACTCCGCGTTGGGGTTGCTCGCGGATGGCTCGGTGGATGCCAGTGCCCGCGAACTCAACGAGCTGCTGGAGGCGACTCGGGCGGCGCCACGCCTTTCGCAGTACGAGGGAAAGCTGTGGCATCTGCACTTCGCCGGACCAGAGGTTTCGGTCGCGACGAGGTGGCTGGCGGAGTTCGCGACGGCGGCCGCGATGCTGCTGGGCAGCTCGGAGCTGAACCTGCTGCGCCGGTGCGGAGCTGAGCGGTGCGACAACCTGTTCCTGGACGCGACCCGGAATCACACGCAGCGGTTCTGCTCGACCGCCTGCCAGAACCGGACGAAGGTCGCCGCGTTCCGCTCGCGCGGGTAGAGACCTACGTCACGTCCACGGACGTCACAGATCGCCGGCCCGCTTTGTCGTAAGGGATGTAGACAACAAATCACACGACAGAGGAGTCCAGTCATGGATGCCCGTTTGAGCATGTTCGGAAGCCCGATCGCAGGCAAGCTCGTCAAGCACCTTGTCGCCGCGACCCACGTGGTCCACTCTTCGTCGGTGCCCGGCGCGACGCTCGAGCTGGTGAACCTGCGGGCGAGCCAGATCAACGGATGCGGCTTCTGCACCGATATGCACATCAAGGACGCCATCGCGGCGGGGGAGTCGCAGCAGCGGCTCAACATGGTCGCGGCATGGCGTGAGGCGACCTGCTTCACCGAGGCCGAGCGGGCCGCGCTGGAGCTGGCGGAAGAGGGCACCCGCATCGCGGACGCCGGCGGTGGCGTCTCGGACGAGGTGTGGGCGAACGCCGCCAAGCACTATGACGAGGAGCAGCTCTTCGCGCTGGTCTCGCAGATCGCGCTGATCAACAGCTTCAACCGGCTGAACGTCATCACCCGGCAGCCGGCCGGTGACTACGTGGCCGGTCAGTTCGGCTGACTGGTTGCCGTCAGCATCGGTGCTTCCGTCGACCAGCCGAGTTTGGTGTAGAGGTGCCCGCCGTCGGTCGTTGCCATCAGCAACCCGACGGCGGCACCACGCTCGACGGCGCGCCGACTGAGCTTCCCCATCACGACACTGCCCAGACCTCTGCGCCGGTGCGCCGGGTCGGTCTGGATGTCATGCATCACCGCATCCCGGCCGACCACCGCCGCCATTCCTCGCGCCGCAACGTTGCCATGGGCATCAATGAGACGGACGTGTTCCAAGGGTCCGTCGCTCCACGCCTCCAGCCTGTACTCCGCAGGCGCGGCCGCATCCGGATGCTTCTCCAGGTCGATCGACATCAGCAGACTCGGCTCGGCAAAGACTCTCAGCCCGGCGCCTTCCAGTACTGCGGCTGCTGCGTCCTGCCGGTGGGTCGTCACGGTCAGCCAGGTCGGCTCAGTTGCTCTCGCGACCTCATTGGCGAGCGCGCTGACCAGTTCGGTCCGGTCGGTCAGCGTGAAGAGTTCGTGGTCGCGCCCCGGGAGTCCAAGCTTCACATCCAGCACACCATCGCGCTCCTGGGCCGCGGCCAGTCCTCGACACAGTCCCCAGCCGTGCTGCCAGCGGCGTACCAGCTCCTCCATGGCGACCAGTGTAACTGTTTATATCGAAATAGTCAGTTACGAAATTCAGCGGCCGAGCACGAAGGTCTGGATGGCGATCACGGCGGCGCCGCGGGCCCACTGGGTGAAGGAAGGGTCTTCGAGGATGATCGGCGGCGGGGCGGCTGACGGGTGACGGTCGGCCTGGAGCCCGGCCTGCAGTTCATCCTGGGCCACGGTCGCGAGCTGGACCCCTTCGCCGCCGAGCACGACGGCCTCGGGCATGGTGAAGTTGCTCGCCGCCGCGATCAAACGACCCAGCGCGTGCCCCGCCGTGCCGACGACGCGACGGGCCTCGGGGTCACCGTTCTTGGCCAGGTCGAGACATTCGTCGTACCCGATCTGACGGCCGAGGGCGGCGCTGACCTGACCGGTGATGGCGTCGGTGGTGAGCATGACGCTGGCGCAGCCGCGATGGCCTCGTTCGCACGGTGGCCCCGCGGGATCGACTTGGTAGTGACCGACCAGCCCGAGCCCGGCCTCGCTCGTGTCGACCAGCTTGTCGTGGACCACCAGGCCGTAGCCGACGCCTGCTCCGATGGTCAGCAGGCAGAACCGGCTGATCCCGCGACCGGCGCCGAACCAGTGGATCGCCTCGGTCACCGCGATGACGTCGTTCGCGACGACGACCTGGGCGTCGGTCCGCTCGGCGACCAGCCGGCCGAACGGTACGTCGTGCCAGTCGAGGAAGTCGCCACGCGGTACGTCACCGGACTCGTCGACGTGGCCGCCCAGGCTGATCCCGAGCCCAGTGATCGGTGGCCGGCCGTCGCTGAGTGAGCGGGCCAGTTCGACCACCACGTCGGCGACCGCCGCGGGTGTGTGGTCGGTCAGTGGCCGTTCCTCGGTCGCGATCACCTCGGCCCGGAGTGTGGTCAGTACTGCGAGCGCCGTGTCGCCGGTCAGCTTCACCCCGACGAAGTGATGCGAAGTGGGAATCACGTCCAGCGGCTGTGAAGGCCTCCCCACCTTGGGATCACCGGCTTCCACTGGTACTTCGACCAGCAGCCCCGACTCCAGCATCGGCTTGGTCAGCCGGGTCAGGCTCCCGGCGGACAACTCTACCCGCCGGGCCAGTTCGGCACGGGACAACGGCCCGTCCAGCAGGATCTCCAGCGCAACCCGCTGCGACGGCCCGCTCAACGGCCGCCATGCCCCCGTAGTCACCGCTGTCCCGCCCACGCCACAAAACCTACCGCCCCGGCGCGCGGCCGCTTCCGGTCAGTGCGGCAGTTTCCGGGTGTCGATGAGCTGTTGCGCGACGTCGCGGAGCTTGGTGTTGGTGTCCTGGGAGTAGCGCTTCAGGATGGCGAAGGCCCGGTCGGCGTCGAGGTCGAAGCGCTCCATCAGGATGCCCATCGCCTGGCCGACCAGTTTGCGGGCGTCGACCGCCTGCTCCATCGTCTCCTCGTGCCGCGCCGACGCGACCGCGACCGAGGCGTGCCGGGCGAGGATCTGCGCGATCGCCTCGTCGTCCGGGCCGAACGCGTCCGGGTCGGCGGAGTACAGGCCGAGGACGCCGACCGTGGACCGGTCGCCGGTGGTGAGCGGGACGTCGAGCACACTCCGGACGCCGAGGCCGGCCACCTTCGCCGCCCACTCCGGCCAGCGGTCGTCGTGGGTGGTGTCCCGGATCAGGACCGTGCTGCGCTCCCGCAACGCGACCATCAGCGGCCCGTGGCTGGAGTCGATCTGCAAGCCGTACACGTCGGAGACCACGGGATCGGTGACCGCCGCGATCTCCGGTTTCGAACCGCGGGTGTAGAGCGCGAGCCCGGCGTACATGCAGTTCAGGGCCTGGAGCGCGAACTGGACGACGGCGTCGACCGTCTCCTCGACACCGGGCGCATCGTGCAGCTCGATGGCCAGCCGCGCGAACGCGTCGGCCGACGCGGGCGCGGCAATGTCGTAGTCAGCCATCCGGGCTCCAGACATGAGTCATCGTCAGGGCACCCCGTGGCTGGAGTGAACCTTCCGCGCAATCATGCAGCCTCACCCGCCCGAAGTGTTAGCCGGACCCCCGAATTGTTGCTTGAGAAGGTACTGGCAGTAATTTGTTGTAGTAGGTCATTTCTGCCACTGGTGGGAGGGAGGGGTTGGCCGGAGGCTTGGGGTGTCCGCACGGGTTGGCCGAAGAGGAGTTCGAGATGTCGGTGGTACTGCAGGGATTGTCGGCGGCGCACGATGACGCGGTGGCGCATTTCGCCGGGAAGCTCAGGTTCGAGACCGACCCGTCGGATGTGGCGGCCGACATCGGCGCTGGAGTGACCGGCTGGGTGCTCGTCGACAGCCGCAGCCAGGAGAGCTGGGACCAAGGACACGTGCCAGGCGCGATCCATCTGCCGACCAGGGAGATCGCCGAGCGCGCCGCGGCCGTAGTACCGGCTGGGACGCCTGTGGTGACGTACTGCTGGGGGCCGGGCTGCAATGGTGGGACTCGGGCGGCGTTGGAGTTCGCGAAGCTGGGTTATCCGGTCAAGGAGATGATCGGCGGGATGGAGTACTGGACCCGGGAAGGTCTTCCGGTGGAGACCGCCGAGGGCATCACCCGCCGGCCCTCGGACCCGCTGACCGCCCCAACGGGGATCGCCTGCGCCTGCTGATGCCGCCCGCCCAGCCGGCGGGCTTTCGGCTGGATGCCCCGAGTCAGGGCTCGAGGTTGGCGAGGTGGTCGGCGTTGCCTCGGATGGCTGCTTCGTAGCGTTTGAGTTCCGGGGTGTCGAGGCGGTCGGCGATCAGTAGCAGGAGGGTGGCGAGCGCCTTGCTCGGCCGGCCGGCGTCGTGCAGCGTGAGGGACTTGAAGACGCGGAGTGAGTCCGACTCCGGGAACTCCTTGCTCGCCGCCTTGAAGACCTCCAGCGACTCGTCGTAGCGCTCGAGGATGCGCAACGTGCTCCCGTACTGCAGCAGACAGCGCCGCCTGGTGTCGCCGGTCAGCCCGGGCAGGGCCTGCTCGTAGTACGGGAGCGCCTTCTCCTCCTGGCCATCGGTGTCGTAGGCGCCGCCGACCTCGTAGAGCACGTACGGGTTGCCCGGGTGCTTGGTCAGCAGGTCCTCGAAGAAGTCGATCGTCGGCTGCATGTTGTCCCGGTCCCGCCGGTTGAACGCCTCAGCGATCGTCGCGGCCAGTTCCGGCGTCAGGTCTTCGCTCACCGCTCCATCATGCCGGGTCAGAATGTCGAGGCCACCCCGGCCGCTCCGACGTGGCGGTCGCAAGGGCGATCTCGACGAGAGGAAAAGACCATGAGTGAGACGACGCAGGGTGGCTGGCCGCAGGGAGTCAGCGCGATCACGCTGTTCGTGGAGGACTTTGCGGAGTGCAAGCGGTTCTACGGGGAGGTGTTCGGGCTGCCGGTGGCGCACGAGGACGACGTGTCGGCGGTCTACCTGTTCGGGGAGTTGATGGTGAACCTGCTGTCGGTGAGTCAGGCAGCCGAGCTGATCGATCCGGCGCCGGTCGGCGGTGCTGACGCGGGACGGCGGTTCCAGCTGACCATCCCGGTCGCCGATGTCGATGCCCTGTACGCCGAACTGACGGGTCGCGGCGTCGAGTTCCTGAACGGCCCGATGGACCGGCCGTGGGGCATCCGTACCGCGGCCTTCGCCGACCCGGCCGGCCACGTCTGGGAGATCGCCAAGTAGTCAGCGGTGGCCGTCAGGCCAGGGCGCGGACGGCGGGGATGACTTCCGTGGCCAGCCGGTCGATCGATTCCGGGTTGGTGGTCGTGAGGCTCAGTGCGGTGAAGCCGAGTTTGGTGAAGCCGGCCAGCCGGGTGGCGATCTGGTCCACTGAGCCGCTGACCACGGACTGGTCGTGCAGGTCGCGATCCAGCTCGACCTGTACGTGGTAGGCGTACGTGATGCTGTCTGGGTCCCGGCTGGCCCGATCGGCAGCGGCGCGGATCTTGTCGCGCATCACGACGGCCTGCTCGGGCGGCGCCGAGCCGAGCGACGGGATCCAGCCGTCCGCCTCACGCCCGGTGAGTGCCAGCGCGCGATCGCCGAAGGTGCCCAGCCAGATCGGGATGTGGCGATCCGGCTTGGGCGCCAGCTCGGCGGCGTCGGTGTGGAACCGTCGGCCCGCATAGCTGAATGACTCCTGCGACCACAGTCCCCGAGCGATCCGGATCGCATCTTCCAGCCCGTCGACCTTCTCGCGGGGCGTCGGCATGGGGAGCCCGAAGCCGCGGAACTCGTGGTCGGAGTACCCGCCGCCCAGTCCCAGGATGAGCCGCCCGCCGGACAACCGGTCGAGAGTCTCGGCCATCTTCGCGACCATGGCCGGCGGCCGGTAGGGAACGCCGAGCACCCGCGGCGCGATCCGGATCCGCGAGGTCGCCGCGGCCAGCCAGGTCAGCAACGTCCACGTCTCGTACGTCGGATCGGTGCCGCTCGGGTGGTCGGAGATGCTCACGAAGTCGAAGCCCAGCTCCTCCGCCCGTCGAGCCAGTCCGACCGGGTCGGCGCCGATCCCGGCGCCCGGTGAGATGCCGAGTCCGAACAAAAGCCGCGTCATGGAATCCTCATTTCGTTTACATGTAAACCTTGACCCTAGGAGTCACTTCGATTACATGTCAACTACTGTGGTCGCTATGACGGAGCCGCACTGGTTGGACGACGAGGAGTTCCGCGCCTGGATCGGTTATCGCCGGATGCGGCTGCTGCTGGACGCCGAGATCGCCCGGGACCTCAGCCGTGACGCGAACCTGTCGATGGCCGACTACGACGTACTGTCCGCCCTGTCGGCGGAACCCGACCATCGCCGCCGCCTCAACGGTCTCGCCGACCGGATGCTGTGGTCGAAGAGCCGGCTGTCCCGGCACATCGGCCGGATGGAGGAGCGCGGCCTGGTCGCCCGCACCGACAGCCCGGACGACGGGCGCGGGGCGGACGTAGTACTGACTGCTCTCGGTCTGCGCACGATTGAGGAGGCGGCGCCGGATCATGTTGCCTCCGTACGCCGTCACTTCGTCGACTTGCTGTCCCGCGAGGAACTGGTTGCGCTGGGCAACATTGCCGAGAAGGTTCTCGACCGGCTGCCGGGCGAGACGGCTTAGAGCGCCAGTGCGGCGTACAGGCCGGAGGCGAAGACGACGCCGGTGCCCAGCCAGGCCGCCGTCAACGGTAGGAGCAGCCGTCCGCGGCCCAGCGATACGCCAGCGTCAGCAGGCCGACGGCTCCGGCGAAACTCAGTGCGGCCTGGGTTACCCAGAAGGTCTTCTGTGCGGCGGTCTCCACCGCCTGGTGACCGCCGTCGGTGAATGCCCAGACGACGCACAGGAGGCCGTACGCCGCGGCGACCACGGCGGCGATGACGATGAAGCGGTTCTGGATGCGGATTTCCTTTGTGCGCAGGCGAAACACGTCCGGCCAGCGCGTCCGCGCATTTAGCACGAACGCCGTCACCAGCAGGATCGCCTGGAGAGTGAAACCGCCGTACACGATGCCGTAAACCCAGTCCTCGAGACCGTTGTCCGATGCGGTGGGCGATCCGCCGGTGAAGCCTTGCACAGCCATCCCCAGCGGCAGGCCTAGTGCGATCGGAGCGAGCAGGCCGGTCCCGATCCAGATCGGACCGAGGACCAGCCAACTTGGTAGCCGCTGGCCCCATACGTAAGTGAAGGCCAGCGCGACCACGATCGCCACCAGATCCATGCCCACGGTGAGAAGGTTGCCGACGACATGCTTCGTGTCGCCCATCACCGCGGCGCCGGAACCCGTTGTTCCGACGCCGCTTCCGGTCAGCCAGGCCAGCTTCAAGGTCAGGTACGGCCCGCACGCAGCCACCGCGCCCCAGCCGACCAGGAGACGCATCCGTCGCATTTGCTTGCTCACACCCACCAGCCTGTACTGCGTGGTCCGTGCTGCCTTCCCGCGCCAGACGGATCTCCCTCACCCCAGCGGGGGAACTCAGGTGAGCTTGGAGACTTGGTAGTGGTCGATGCGCCAGTCGGCACCGGTGCGACGGGCGATGATGCTGAGGTAGACCTCCAGCGTCGGGCGGTCGACGAAGGAGAAGGCGACCTTGAGGTAGCCGAGGACGAGGTCGTCGGTGAGTTGCCGGGCTTCGAGGATGTCGTAGTCGGCCTTCAGCCCCAGCGGTTGCGCTTCGTAGTACTGCGCTACGCCTGCCGGACCGATGCTGTACGGGTGCAGGCCCTGGAAGATGGCGTCATCGGTGAAGACCTTCGCGACCGCGGCCGGGTCGTGTGTGTCGACGCCGGCCTTCCACTGGTCGAGAACCGTGCGCAGAATGCTGGTGGTGCTCATGGGTGGAGCTCCTTGGTACTAGTGACCGGCGGTCTGGCCGCCGTCGATCGGGAGGATGACGCCGGTGACGAAGGGGGAGTCCTCGAGGTAGGTGACCGCGCCGACGACGTCGGAGATGTCGCCGATCCGGCCGACCGGGTGCAGGCCGGCGAGCGCTTCGTGCGTCTCCTCCGGGTGCATCGGGGTGTTGATGATGCCGAGGGCAACCGTGTTGACGCGGATGCCGCGGGTGGCGTACTCGACCGCCAGCGACTTGGTGACGGCGTTCAGTCCGCCCTTGGTCAGCGACGCGAGCGCGGACGGCACGTTGGTGTTGGCGTGCTCGACCAGCGCGGTCGACACGTTGACGATGTGTCCGCCGCCCTGGCCGAGCATCGCCTCGACCGCGCGCCGGGTGACCTCGAAGAAGCCCCGCAGGTTCACTCCGGTGACCAGGTCGAAGTCCTCGTCGGTGTACTCGGTGAACGGCTTCGCGACGAACACCCCGGCGTTGTTCACCAGTGTGTCGATCCGGCCGAAGGCCTCCAGTCCCTGCTCGATGATCCGCTCGCCGACACCGGGGGTCGCGATATCGCCCGGTACGGCCAGGACGAACGGGTCGTCGGAGGGCTGGATGGATCGGGAGTTCGCCACCACGGCGTACCCGAGCTTGCGGTAGGCGGTGACCAGCCCGGCGCCGATGCCTTGTGAGGCCCCGGTGACGACGGCGACTTTCTGTGTGTTCACTGTGCCAGCTCTTTCTCTGTAATCAGGGAGAGCGATCGTTCTCCGTTGCCTCGATGGTGGCGCGGCGCGGAGGCGTTCTCCACGACTTGTTGTCTCCCTGCTGAGAGGCAGCGCCTACCATCGGCAGATGGAATTGCGGCAGCTCCGGTACTTCGTCGCGGTGGCGGAGGAACTCAACTTCGGCCGCGCGGCCGCCACCCTGCACATCGCCGGCCCGTCGCTGTCGCAGCAGATCAAGGCGCTCGAACGCGACCTCGGCATCCGCCTGTTCGACCGCGACCGCCGCTCGGTCACCCTGACCGCGTCCGGTGAAGCGCTCTTGGGGCCGGCCCGCGACCTCCTCCAGCAAGCCGACGAGCTCCGGCGCTCAGCCGCCGGCCTCTCGAAGGCCGAACCGGTCCGCCTCGGCTACGTCAGCTGGCACCCGCCAGACCTGATCACCCGCGTCTCGGGCATCGCGCAACTCCGCATCGATGCGTGGGTGATGCCGTCGCACACTCAGGCCGCCCGCGTCGCGGACGGCAGCATCGACCTGGCCATCGCCTGGAGTTCAGCCGGCTCGCTCGCCGAACTCGACCTGGAGGGCCGCTTCATCGGCGCGGACCGCCTGTACGCCGTGGCGGCCGGCTCCTCCGGCGACTCGCCGGTGCGCGCGAAGGACGTCGTAGTACTGGTCGACGCCGACCTCGCCACCTGGTCGTCGTGGAACGCCTACGCGGAGGAGTTCGCGCAGGCGACCGGTGCGCGCCTCGAATACATCGACGACGGCGGCCTGACCGGCCCGGCGTTCTACGAACACGTACGCCGCCTGCGCCGGCCCGTCCTCAACAACCCGAAACGCACCACCAGTCAGCTCCCACCTGACCTGACCGAACGCCCGGTGACCGACCCAGCGCCGTACTGGACCTGGTCCCTCATCTCCCGCCGCTCCGACCCCCGCACGGCAGTCCGGGCGACCATCGAAGCCCTGACCCACGACGTGCCACCCCTCTGCGCCGACCTCACCACCTGCTGGCTCCCGGCCGACGACCCGTACCGATAGGCCCCTGGCTCAGACGGTCAGGGTGGGTTCGTCGGGGGCGGACAGGCTCAGCACTGCGCCCGCCACGGCGGGGGAGGCGCTGATCCTGGCCTCGAGGGCGCGCAGCCGTACTGCGACGTGAGCTTCGGTGTCGTCGCCGGTGAGGTCGACATCGCCGATCACCGAGATCATCCGCGGGCCCACGATCTCCAGGCGGAGATAGGTGACTCGGGCAACTTCCGGCGCGTTCAGCAGAGCTTCGAGCGCAGCCTTGCGCACCCGCGGGTCGGCCTCCTCGCCGACCAGGAACCGGCGGTTGCGGTTGATCAGGAGCAGTGCGACCCAGGCGAGCACCAGACCGACCAGGATCGAGCCGATCGCGTCGGGAATCGACGAGCCGGTCAACTGATGCGCGAAGAGACCGGCAGCCGCGATGACCAACCCGGTCAGCGCGGCAGCATCTTCCACGAAGACGGCTCGTAGCGTCGGATCCGACGTGGCCAGCACGTGCTCGATGAGATCCCGCTCGAGCGACGTGGCTTCGGCACGAGCCTGCCGTGCCGACTGCAGGAAAGAGATCCCTTCGAGCACGAAGGCGACACCCAGTACGACGTACCCGATGACGAAATTCTCGGCCGGCGCGGGGGAGATCAGTTCCTGGATGCCATGCGTGATCGATACCGCGGCGCCGGCCACGAAAAGCCCGAGTGCCGCGAAAAGCGACCAGACATAGGCCTCGCGCCCATGCCCCAGCGGATGCAGGTCGTCGGGTTTCTTGTGTGCCCGCCGATTGGCGATCAGCAGGAAGATCTCATTCCCCGCATCGGCCCACGAATGCGCCGCCTCGGCCAGCATCGACGCCGACGCCGTCATCACCGCCGCCACGGATTTGGCCACCGCGATCACCACGTTGGCCCCGAACGCGACCAGCACAGTCGTCAAACTCTCGGAGCCACCAGCAACATCGGCGCCGGGCACGTCCGCCAACAGCTCCGGCCGGCCGTCACCATCTGCATCACCCATCAGACCTTGGTAACACGAACGCTCCCGCCGCCCCGGGCGCGCCACCGGTGAGTCGCCCTTGCGGATCATTGCCAGTGGGCGCCGCCGGGCGCATGATCTGAGGTGGGGGAGGGGCGGTCATGGAAACCTTTGCGTTGCTGGCAACGGTCGTGGCAATCGGTGCGATGGGGGTCGGGTCGTTTCTCGTTCACGACGGCTACAAACACCACGTCTTCGCGGGACAGGTCGCGGAAGGAATCGGATTGGTGGCCTTGGGCGCCAATTACTTCCTTCGTTCGCAAGTCATCGAGCAGCAGGCCTACGACTGCTCCTTCCGCAACTCCTGTGACGCCATGCCCGACAACCTCCTCGAATTCTTCGCCACGGCCTTCGCGTTCTCCCACGGTGCCTCCTCCGTCCGGGGCTTCATCGCCGAGGCCTTCCTCCTGGGCGCGGCATATCTGGCCGGCTGGGCCGTCGCGCTGCTCACCAAGCGGCGACCCGCTCCTGCCAACCAGTGAAAGCGGCGTTGACCGGGTTGTGGGTCGTCGGCTAGCGTCGAGGCAACGTGGTTGGGGCCGCGTCGAGACTCGCCGGAAGGCTGGAAGCCACCTCTGTTCGTCTTCACTGGTCAGGGCACTTGTGCTCCTTGCGACCCGTGCGAGTCCGGGTGCGAGAGGACGCACTGTGAGATTCCTGCCGGACAAACCGAGCCTCGGATTTCTGCGCCAAGAGGCCAAAGACCTGCTCGCCGCACTCCGCGAATCGAGCCCTTCGGCATCGCTTGCCGATGCGCAGCGGGCGCTTGCGGTGGAGTACGGGATGCGGGACTGGGCCGAGCTGAAGAGCGAGGTGGAGCGCCGCGCGGCCGCAGTACCGGTCGCTCCTGATGGACTCGCCGAAGCGCTGGCCGAGGCTTTCGGTCTTGGGGTTGTGACGGCTCCGCCGTCGCCTGTTTCGTTTACGCCGATGGGCCGTTGCTGGTCGATCACCACGGACCGCGGGCGCTGGCTGGCCGTCACCGTCTACGCCTGGATCACCAACGACCAAGCCGAACTCGGCACTCGCCTTCGCGACGCCGCCGTCGCCGCCGGTGTCGTTGCGCCGACTCCCGTGCGGAGTCCGCGCGGTGAGCTGGTTGAAACCGTTTGCGACCAAAGCTGGCGAGTCCACGAGTGGATCGAGGTTGGCCCGGCGCCGGTCATCCCGACCTCAGCCGGCGTCGCCCGCCGCGTCGGTACGACGTACGGGCTGTTGCATTCGCTTGCTCTGCCGAGCGAGACGCCGATCAGCTGGTACCTGACCACGCGAAAGTCCGACGCGGACTGGGAAAAGCTCCTCGACCGAGCTCGCGTCGCGGGCAAGTCGTGGGCGGAGCAGCTCGCCGAAGCGCTGCCCGTACTGGCCGATCTCCGGCGTATCGAGCTCGAGGCCGACCCTGCCGATCTCATTCTCTGCAACAGCAATCTCATTCCCGAGCATGTTCGCATCGGCCACAACGACGAACTCGTCATCACCGAATGGGACTTCGCCGGCTCCCTCTCGCCGGTACAAGAGGTCGGCTATGCGCTCACCCATTGGGCGTTGCGGCCTACCCTCAACCGGCAGGCCGTGACGGCCTTCCGCGACGGCTACACGGAGGCCGCCGGTAGCTGGCCCAAGCTCGACATCTCGTCCTTCGCAGTGGCGATCAGCGGCTGGCTCAACTGGACGTACAACACCATCTGCGAAGCAATCGACCCCACCGACGCAGACCAGTCCGACACCGCCGAACGCGGCACCCTCGACCTCCTCAGCCGCCCGATAAGCCGCGCGTCGTTGCAGGAACTGTTGGCCGCGGCGGAGATCTAAGCTCGCTGGACCTGTACCTCGACGGAGCCGTCGAGGTCTGCGATGCGCTGAGCGGCGTCACCCTGCAGCCGTCCTACTACGACAATGCCGTCGTAGTAGGACTGGTTGCCGTAGTACAGAACCAGATCGTTGCCGGGGGCGTAGTAGCCGATGTCGCCGACCTCGGGGTCCGGATGGTGAGTGGCAGCTGGGCGATCAGGTCGCGTGCGGCGGCGCTGTCGTCGAGCGTTGCCTGGAAGCAGCGCGGAGGCGGTTCTGATCATGTTGTGAGAAGGACTTTGATCGCGGTGCGTTCGTCCATCGCCTGGTAGCCCTCGGCGGCGCGCTCCAGCGGGAGGGTGAGGTCGAAAACCTTGCCCGGGTTGATCTTTCGATCCCAGATGAGTTGCACGAGCTCGGGTAGGTACTGCCGCACCGGCGCCGGCCCGCCATGGATGTGGACGCCTGCCATGAACAGCTCGTCACCCGGGATCGCCACCTCATGCGAAACGCCGACGAACCCGACATGCCCGCCCGGCCTGGTGGAGCGGATGGCCTGCATCATCGCTTCCTGAGTACCGACCGCCTCGATGACCGAATGAGCCCCGAGCCCATCGGTGAGTTCCTTGACCCGCGCCACCCCATCATCGCCACGCTCCTCGACGATGTCGGTGGCACCGAACTCCTTGGCCAGAGCCTGGCGATCAGCGTGCCGGCTGAAGGCGAAGATCCGCTCGGCGCCGAGTTGCTTGGCAGCCAGGATCCCCAGCAGCCCGACGGCGCCGTCACCGACCACCGCCACCGTCTTGCCCGGACCAGCCTCGGCCGCGACGGCAGCGAACCACCCCGTACCCAGAACATCAGAGGCCGCCATCAACGACGGGATCAGATCGGGCTCTGGCATTCCCGGCGTGGCGACCAAAGTCCCATCAGCCAAGGGGATCCGGGCAAGCTCCGACTGAGTGCCGATGGTGCCCATCAGGACGCGATGCACGCAGTACGCCTGATAGCCGGCCTGACAGATCTCGCAGGTGTTGTCCGACGCCCAGAACGACCCGACGACGAAGTCACCGACCTTGACGGTCCGAACTTCTGCGCCGACCTCCTCGACCACGCCGACGTACTCGTGTCCCATCACCTGATGGTCAACCGGCTCGGCGCCGCGGTACGGCCAGAGATCGCTACCGCAGATGCACGTCGCCGACAGCCGGATGATCGCGTCGGTAGGCGCAAGGATCTTCGGTTCCTCGCGATCCTCGACTCGTACGTCCCCCGGCCCGTGCATCACTACCTGGCGCATCGCGGCGCTCCTCCTCGTGCTGTCTCGAAAGGGGTCACCAACCCAGTGAACTCGGCAGAATGCCGCGCAAGAAGTCCCTCTCGAGAGGTGTACCAACAGGGCACCTTTCACCGGTTCGCCACGGACTACTGTCGAAGCCGGACGCAACTACTCCGACAACAGAGGAACCCATGCAGATCACCCGAAGCTCCATCGACACCGTCAAGGGCCCGGCCGACTGGTTCACCGGCGACGTCTACATCGACGCCGTCGCGGCAGCACCCCCACCGTCCCGAGTCGCCGCGAACCTCGTCCACTTCATGCCCGGCGCCCGCACCCACTGGCACAGCCACCCCCTCAGCCAAACCGTCTTCGTCACCGAAGGCATCGGCCTCTGCCAACGCCGCGGCGGCCCCATCGAGATCATCCGCCCCGGCGACCGAGTCCTCTTCGAAGCCAACGAAGAACACTGGCACGGCGCCACCCCCACCCGCCTCATGACCCACCTAGCCCTCAACGAATCCGACCCCACCCACGCCCTAGTCCACTGGCTAACCCCAGTAACCGACGAGGAGTACAACGCAGCTCCATCCATCACGTAGAGCTCGGTTGCACCGATCGGACTTCGCCGGCGAGGTGGACTGTCAGGCGCGGCTGTCCCTTGCCTCGACGTACGCCTCCCGCAGGAGTCGTAAAACGTCCTCGCCACAACCACCTCTGATGTAGTTGCCACGGCCGATCTCACCCGGGATCAACTTGTCAAGTTTGTCGAGCGTATTGGGTGCCTCCTGCTCGAACACACTGCGGTACGGCGACACGGAGAGGCCCTTTTCATTCCAGATCGACAGCATGCCGCGAGCCTGTCCAGGCAGCCGCAGATTGAGCACCCATCGGCCCTTGCCGACCGAGGTGAAGAGCTTGGCGAGTTGTTCGGCCTCTAGCTCCCGGGCCCACTGCACCAGTCGGCGGAGCTCGGACCGTTGGTCCGGCGGAGCTGTCTCAATCTGCTTGGCGAACTCTTCAGCGCCGGGCACTATCTCGCTGCGGCTTGTCGGCTTGCTGGTCCCGGCCAGCTCTGCCGTCACTTGCGTGCGGTCCGGCTCAACCAACTGCGGAACCAGAATGCGTTGGCCGGCGATCTGGTATGCCGTCACCACGACCAGATCGAGCGCGAGCCGGTCGCTCGTGACCTCTTGGAGATAGCCAACCAGATCCACCAGATCCGGAGGCGCCTCGTCCAGCACGATGACGGCCCGCAACCTCCCGTCTGCCAGCGCGTCCTCGAATTGAAGCTCGAACGCGGTCTCATCGAAGGTCAAGTCGGCATCAACCTCTGCGGCCACTTTGGCGGCGTGGGTGACCGAGGCGAGTTCTTGCTTGCGAAGGTAGTCCTGCAGGACCGTGTTCAGGCCCTTCCCATCCAGCCGACGAAGGTAGGCGGCGTACCCGAGTACCTGCGTCAGAGCTCGTCGACGATCGGTGTTCGCCGCCAGCTTGATCTCGATGACCACCGGGCGCCCAGTCTCGACCTCGACCGCCAGCAGGTCGGCCCACTCCCGCCCACAGCGAACTTCCCGTCCGATGATCGCGAGCCTCGGCGCGCCGGCGAGCGGCAACATCCCCGGCGTACCCTCGATCAATCCGTGAAGATCCGCTTCTTTGACGAACCCCGTGGCGGTCAGAGGTCGCCATTGTCCTTCCCCGCCTTGGCTCCAGACTCCCGACATAGCCTTGCCTCCCAGGTCACAAGCGCTACCGGTCAGGCTATCCACCATTGCGACAGAGCGCAGGCACGGCGAAAGTGTCCACCGTGACTAGCAAGCCTGTCAGCTCGGCGTGAGAATGCGAGATGACCGCTGATCGCAGGCATCGCAGTACCGCCTGGTATGGGTTTCGAGCGGTTGCGGTCGGCGTCTCGGGGTACCAGGGGGCAGACGACCCGGAAGCCCGCGGCGTCGGACTTCCGGGGTGGAGTGACCTGTCCCCAACCCCTGCAGGAAGGCGATGAACCGCAATGACGATGAGCGCGTTCGACCCGTGGAACTACCGTCCGGACGCCGGCTACACCGAGGGCAGCGACCTGGTGGGCTACAAGATCGCCGCGACCGACGGTGACATCGGCAAGGTCGACGAGGCCACGTACGAGCCGGGCGCAGCGGGCCTGGTAGTCGACACCGGCCCCTGGATCCTAGGCCGCAAGGTCCTCCTACCGGCAGGCGTGATCGACCGCATCGACCACGAGGACCAAAAGGTCTACGTAGACCGAACCAAGGACCAAATCAAAGACTCCCCAGACTACGACCCCGACGCCGGCCTCAACGACGACTACCGCACCCGCATCAGCGGCTACTACGACAACACCTACCGCACCAGCGGCACCCTCTAGCACCCGCTGGTCTTCCAGCGGATAGCACCCATCTCGCCCAGGCTTCAGTCGAGGCCTGGGCGGTGGTGCGTTCAATGTGGCCCGGCCGGAGGTTGCCGCTCGCGTAGCGCCTTCCCTGGTCGTTGAAGTGAGTTGAGGCGGGGTCGCCGCTCACGCCGCCGGCGGTCACCGCCCAGGCGCGAAGCTTCCGCCCAAACTCGCCGGTGGCGTACTCGTGCGTATAGCTCAACTGCCCAAGCCGGCGCATCATCTGGGCGCCGTCGGTGCGGATCGTCGACCCGGGCTCGACCATTGCTTCGGCCGAACTCGACCAGCTCCAGCGTGGCGGGTCGTTCGGCAACCTCGAGCCGGATCCGGCCGAGTCTTCTAACGCGCCCGACCCGACCGCCGTGCTCCCCGGGATCCACCTGATCGCCTCACTGCTCAAGCGCTGGCTCACTGGCTCACTGGCTCCCTGCACTACGCGGTCGCCAACCACCAGCTGCCCTACTACCTCGACGAGTACACCTTCCGGTTCAACTGCCGCACCGCCCGCAGCTGCGACCTGCTCTTCTACCGACTCCTCCAGCGGGCGGTCAACACACTCCTCAAACCGGGCCAGCAGCGAGCACTCCGCTAAGAGAGATGCACAGAAAGTACGCTCTAGCGGCGGAAGTAGAACGCGATCGCTCAAACCCGAGACTTGACCGGCTGGAGCACGTTGCCCGCGGGATAGTGGATGTCTAAGCCACACTCACCGGAGGGGAACACACATGAAGCGACTTCTCGCACTTGGCGCGTTAACGGCCGCCGTGGTCGCGTTGCCCGCGTTGCCGGCCGTCGCCGACGCCCCGCCCGGACATGGTCTGGAGACGTTCACCGTCGCCTGCGCCGAGGGCGCAGTCACCGTCGTCGGCACGCCCGGCGACTCGGCGAGCCGGTGGGTCGACGACCAGCACATGGTCCTGCTGTCAATCACCTTTACGCCTACCGGGGGCGTAGAAATCGTCGCCAAGACATTTGGCAAGAAGACTGGCCTTGCCTCGAACGCGGTCAGCTGCACGGTGACGGGCCCGGACGGCACCGCCACCGTGGTACGGGTGCCCGTGCCGCCGGTGGGATAGCACATCCGGCGGCGGTAGTTGTACCCGTCGCAGATGATGCCTCCGACGGCCAAGTCCTCGTCCTGGTATTCGGGAAGCAACCGATCAGCGCTCGAGGAGAACGAGTCGAGCACCGCACTAAAGCAGATACCCAAAACGCATGTTCGATCTTCGTGACCGCTTTCGGGTGAATGACCTCGGCTTGGCCGGGGCTCATCTCTCCGACTTGGAGCGGCGATCCGGCGTCCCGGGAAAGGCGCTGCCGGCGGGGCGCAGACGCTCACCCCTTTACCCACGGCGGCCAATCGACTTGAGTCCTCCGCAGCGATGATCCAGTCGAACCTTGGAAACGGGCCGCGGCCCGGGACGCCTGTCTTCGCGGCAGCGGGACGAGCGACGGAGGAGCGAGGTAGCTGGGGGGTGGGGAGCGGGCGACGGAGGAGCACGCGTGGGCGTCCGCCGTACAGAGGTAGGCCCCGTCGGACTCGAACCGACAACCCGCGGATTAAAAGGCTGCCGCTCGGCGTGTCATCTGCCCTCTCCAGGCGCAAAACGTATCGGTCCCAACCCCGTCGATCGCGAAATTTCCCACCAGTTGCCTCCGCTTCGCGTCATGAACCGTGTCACGTCGGGGGCGGAGAGGACTCGCCTGCATGTCGGGTTGGTCGGAGCCCGCCACCCTCTTGACGAATGCGCTCGCGGTCCAGCTTCAGTATTGCTCCGGATGCCGCCGCTTCGACGACAGGAGCAATTACCGCCGCAAGGAGCCCTGGCGTGTCCTCATGCAAACGGTGCCCGGCCTCGTGCGCTACCACCAGTTCGCCGCGCCATCGACGGGCGTGGTGTAGCTGCGCCAGTTGCCACCTCTGGTCGACCTCAGCTAGGGAGAGCGGACGGTAGAGCTCAGGCTGCTTGGCTTCGAACCAGCGCCAGATTGCGCTTGTGACCACGACAGTTGGGGGATGTACCGCCGGTTCTGTTGCGCCGTATTCCGCGGCGCTAGCTGCCACGTCCCATTTCCACCCACGGCCAGCGCGATCCGGAGTTGCGTCGTCGAACACTGGCCTCTGCGGTCTGATTTTGAGGTAGAGCTCAGCATCCACCGCATCCACGAGTACAAGTCCCGCAACTAGCTCCGGCCACTTGATGGCGAACGCGTCGGCGATCTGGCCGCCCAGCGAATGACCAACGAGCACCACCCGCTGACCGGCGAGGGTGGCGGTGAGCAGGTCGTGTAGTTGCCTTGCCGCCCAACTGGCAGGCATGGGCGTCTCCGCGTCGCGAGGCGGTAGATCGCCGCTCTCCCCGACCCCTGCACGGTCATACGTCAGGAAGGTGGTCAGCTTTCCAAGCCGGGCGATGACGGGTTGCCACACGCTCGCCGGGTCCCCTAGACCGCTAATGAAGACGACAGCTGGAGCGCCGACGCCCCAGGTGTGGACGGCGAGGCGGCCGGCATGAACGTCGACCATTCGGGTGTCTGACTGGCTGCTGACCATAGGCCTAAGTTAGCGTCGCACCGTCGGGCTCGCATAGAATTGCATACCGATCGGCGACGGGAACGAGCGAATGGCTGACGACACACCGCTGGACAAGCGTAGGAAGCTTGGACGTGAGCTGCGGAGATTTCGCCAGCGGGCGGGGCTCACCGGCCCCGAACTAGCGAAGGCCATGGGGACCACCCAATCCCGCGTCAGTCGGATTGAGAACTCGGTGGTGAAGCCGAAGATCTCCGACGTCCGCGCGTGGGCTGACGCCACGTCAGTGACGGGACCTGAGCGGGATCAACTACTCAAACTTGCAGAGGGCGCTCTTACTGAGCTGTCCGAGTGGCAGGCAGTGCTGAAGGGATCGTTGGCCGGCCGCCAACGCGAACTGATGGCAACAGACAAGGTTGCCAAGGAGATTCGGCATTTCCAGCCGTACCTGGTGCCCGGACCCTTCCAGTCCCCAAGCTACGCCCGCGCCGCGATCACGGGCAGCAACCTAACGGGCGAGATCGATGTTGAGCAGGCAGTCGCCGATCGGATGGAACGTGGCCGGCGGATCATGAAGGCGCGTAGCCCGCGGTACGACGCGATTCTGATGGAGGCCGGTATCCGGTGGCGCCCAAAGGGATGTCCGCCAGGAACCCGCCGAGAACAGTGGGAGAGGCTTCTCGAGTTCGCAGACTCCCCCCACATCAGCGTACGGGTGATCCCCCTCGATGCGGAGTTGGTTGTGGCTCCAATGATCGGCTTTGTCATGGTCACGCTTAAAGATCCGGACGAGCCGCCGGTTGTCCGGATGGAAACCCCTGCAATACATATGGCGTTCTCCGGGGCTGATCAGGTTGCAGCGTTCGAGCTGACGTGGAGGCGAATGGCCGACGCCGCGCTCAATCCCGAGGACTCGATTAGGCTGATCCGGCAACTGATTCGAACCGAAGGAGCTAGCAAAGATGGCCAGTAACATGACGCCCGATGCCCCTAGCCTCGAAGAGTTCGCGGGCTGGCGGAAGAGCAGCACCAGCGATGACGGCGCATGCGTCTACATCGCGGACGGGCCAGACGGTTGGGTGGCGCTGCGCGATAGCGATGACCCGTCCGGTGCCGTCGTCCGGATTCCCCGGAGGTCATGGGAGCACATGGTTCTGGGCATCCAGAACGGCTCCCTGAAGCCTGCCGACATCTAATGACAAGCGTCGAGGGCGCGGGGCACCAGCAGGTCCAGACTCGAGCCGCCAGAAGTCGGCGGCTCGTGCTTACGGCTTCCGGTGTCTCGTCCCTCGGCGACGGCATGTGGACAGCTTCGGTACCTCTCGCAGCTGTTGCAATCGATCACTCCGCATCGGCGGTCGCGGTAGTTTCGGCGATAGCTTTACTGCCATGGCTTGTGGTCGCGCCGGTGGCAGGCGCCTTCGTAGATCGGTGGCCCACTAAGCCAGTCCTGGTGCTCAGTGATCTGCTTCGTGCGTTGGTCATCGCGGCTCTAGTGGCGACCTTCCTCACACACAGCATCACCATTCCTATCCTTGCCGCTGGGGCGTTTTTGGTGGTCTCTGGCTGGATCTTCCATGGCGCAGCTCAGCAGTCGCTAGTCGCAGATCTGACCGACGGTGACCCAGCATCTCGCGACACGACCAACGCAAGGATGTCCTCGCTCGATGTCGCAGGTGGCTCTTTGATCGGCCCTCCGGTTGGGTCGGCAGCGTTCGCCGCCGGCGCCTGGCTTCCGTTCCTGGCAGATGCGCTGTCGTTCGCTTTCTCGGCCGCTCTCCTCGCGACTGTCCGCTCAGAATCGAAGCCTCAGGCAACTAGTCGTCATGAACCCGTTCGCCGGGCCATACGGGCGGGCGGCGCGTTCCTTCTGCGTCACCGTGAACTTCGCACGCTGGCGCTCCTCACCGGGATCGCGAACCTTACGACGAACTGTGCCATGGTCGTGCTCGTCCTCTATGCCGTCGACTCGGATGGTCTCGGTCTCAGCGCCGCCCGATACGGTCTCCTGATCGCTGCGCTTGCAGTCGGTGGCGTTGTCGCGGGACCTCTTGCTCCCCGCGTACTCCGGCGTTGGGGAGCCCGAAATCTTGTGGCAGGCTCCCTAGTCGCACGGATCCTGGTTTGGCCGACGATCGCTCTGACTCACCAGCCAGTCGTCGCCGGCCTGGCGCTCGTCGTGGCGGGGTTTGCGTCGACGTTCGTCACAGTCACCGTGACTTCTGCACGGCAGCAACTCAGCCCACGGCCGCTGCTCGGCAGGGTCGTCACAGCATTCCGCACGATTGGCAACGGGGCGGCTCCCCTCGGCGCGCTCATCGGTGGCGTACTTGCTCACGTCGTCGGGCTGCGCGGGACGTTGGTTGCCGCTAGTGCGATCCTCGCGATCGCAGCAATAGTCCTGCTGCCGTACCTCATGCGCTCGCGAACTTTGCGGTAGCCGCCACGCAGCTCCAGATAGGCCCCGGTCCCCTTGGACCGGGGCCTATCGCATGTCCGCCCGGAGAGCCAGCCACTCCTTGACTTCCGCATAAAACTGCATACTCTTACTCATGTGACGTATGCACTTTTATGCGATCGGAGAGAGATATGAGAGTGGCGACAGGGAGTCAGGGTCAGCCGGCGCCGCGTGCCTTCTACGGCGTAGGCGACTTCGCGCAGGCGCTCGGGATCGGCGAGATGTCTGTCTATCGAGCCATCCACGCGGGGCGGCTGCCGTCGCTGAAGTTCGGCGGGCGCTTCGTAATCCCAGCCAAGGTCGTCGACCAGTTGGTCCAGGCCGCCATGAACGGCGGGGGAGTCGTCGACATCGACGAGTGGCAGCCGCCCGCGGACGGAGACGTCGCGCTATGACGCTCCGCCCAGACCCAAGGCAAAACGCGCAGCTCGGCAGCGGCAGTGCCACGAACGAAATGGACCGGCCCCGCACAGGCGCCAACCAGAACAGGGCCGGTTCTCCCATCACTCAGGTACGAGTTCGAGAGGTCTACAGCATGACTGACGAGGTGCAGGGCGGCATGGAGTGGGTGCCGCGGTTTGGGATGTTGGAGGTTCCGGCCGAGCGCGCGGCGCTGATCCGGGGCTTGTTCGAGCTGGCCGCGTTCGTGGCGGATCACCCTGAGTTGCCGGTCCCGGATGTAAAGGCTCGGTTCTTTGGGCCGTTCGGCCGGGACGACGCCGAGACGTTTGTCTCCGCTCGGGTTGTCGTGGATGCCCTCGCCGAACTGCTGGGTGTCGATCAGACCGAGGCTGTCGACGGCGAGATCGAGGCCAAGGGCCGCATGGGAGCCGTCGAGGTTCTCGCGATCGCGTACTCGCCGGAGCGCAAGGCGCACTACCGGGCTCGCATGTCCTACAGCGACAACGTGCAGCCGGCCGCGCCGATGGCGGGTGAGTCGCGGTGAGCGGGCGCATGGAGCTTGAGTTGGCGTGGCGGATGCACGATTCGGCTGCGGCGGCGATCGACAAGGCCGACACGAAGGCCGGGTTCGCGGCGACGGTGGAGACCGCGTTGGCGGCGCTGGTACTGACGCTGGTGTCGCAGTCGCACTCGGCGCCTGTGGTGTCGCGGGTGTTGTTCGGTGTGGCGCTGGTGGCGTTGGCTGTCGCGCTGGGGTCGGCGTTGCTGGTGGTGGTGCCTCGTTTGCACAAGCCTGCTGACGCGTTGGTGCCGGGGGAGTTCTTGTACTTCGGTGCGGTCCGTCGCCGGTCGGTGGAGCAGTTGCACGACCACATCGTCAACCGTGGGATCTCCGTCGACAGGTATGACGTGGCGGAGCCGGTGTCGGCGGTTGTGCAGCACGCGAAGCGGCTGGCCGATATCGCGTGGACGAAGCATCAGTGGGTGCGGGTGTCGCTGGTCGCGGCGCTGGCCGGTGCTGTGTTCGCGGTGGCCGGCGTGCTGATCGGTGGTGCGCGATGACGGCCCGGCGGGGTTCGTTCGGGCCGGTGCAGCTGGCGCGGCACCTTGACTTGTGGGAGTTCCAGGTGGCGCGCGCGGTGCGGCGCGGTCTGATCCCGGGACCGGACCTGGGTAGCCGCTGGTCGGCCGGGCTGGTCGAGGAGTTCGAGCCGCTCGCCAACGAGATCGGGGCCGAGGTCGGGTCCCTGCCGGACATGGGAGCGACCCGGGCCGCGCGGGAGCTGGCCGAGCGGTTCGGGTGCGAGGTAACCGCTGACGCGGTGTTCGAGCTGGGTCGCCGTGAGGTGTTGGCGATCACGGACTTTTACAAGGGCAACCCTCTGTTCGACGGCGGCGCGATCGAGCGGTTCGCGGTTCTCGAGGAAGCGATCTCGGCGGGCCGCTGCGTAACCGCCGACGAGGCCGCCGCTCAGCTGCGGATCCGGCGCGCCGACTTCGACCACCTGGTTCGCGCGGGACTCGTGGAGCCGAGCCGATGGGTTCGGTCGGGGTGGCAGCGGCGCCGCGACGAGCCGGAGGTGGCGCTGTACCGGGTCGTGGACCTGGACGCGCTGTTGACGGCACCGGGGATCGATTGGGCCGGGGTGCGGGCCACGGCACCCGGCCGGAGGTCCCCGCTCGCCGCGTTGCCCACCGCAACCAACGACGTCGACCACGACGGGGAGGTTCAGGCATGAACAGGCGACCGACTGCCCGCGAGGGCGTGGTGATGCCGAAGTTTCTGGCCGTGTCGGTGCTGATGACTATCGCCGGGTTCGTGCTGATGAACTCGGCGCCGTCAGCCCCGGCTGATCTGGTGGCTGAGTTCCCGGGGCTGGTGCCAGGGGCGGTCCGGGCCGGTGTGTGGATGGCCGGGATCGGCGGTGTCGGGGTGGTGACGGGTCTGCTGGTGTTTTGGCGGGTCGGCGCTGGGCTGGTGCTGGCGGTGCCGTTGTGGCTTGGCTTGGCCGGGCTGATCGCGTCGGCCCTGAACGCTCCGGGCGGCGCGGGCGGGTGGCTGATCGCTGCCGGTGTGCTGGCGGCTGTGTCGATCGGGCTGGTCGGTTTGAACCGCGCAGTCGGCGCCGGGATCGCCGTGGCCGGGTGGCTGCTGTACGGCGGGTTGCTTGCCCGAGCGCTGCCGCAGCAGGCCGACGCGCACGGGTATGGGTGGCTGCTGGTCGCGGCCGGCGTGGTGGTGCTGGTTGCGACGGCGGTCAGGTTGGTGATGTCGCGGTCGAGTTCTCGGGGTCTGCTGCGCAGGCTGGGGCGGGCCGGCCGCGAAACCGACGGGATGGCGTCGTCGATCGATGTGTGGCGGGGCGCGTCGGCGAGGGTCCTGCGAGCCAAGGCGGCCCAGCTGCGCCCGCACCTGGCCGCCGCGTCGCGGTGGCAGCGCCGCCAGGTCGCGTTGTGCGAGCTGGGTGTGAAGATCGCCCGGGTCGGGCTGTTCGGGGTGTGGTCGTCGGCAGAAGACCACACGATCACCTTCGGTGGCCCGCGCAAGGGCAAGACGCAGCAGATCATGAAGTACGCCCGCAAAGCGCCGGGCGCGTTGATCACCACGTCGACCAAGCTCGACCTGTTGGAGCACACCTACCAGCACCGCGCCAAGCGCGGCCCCGTGTGGGTATTCGACCCTTCGGGCGTGGTCCAGCCGGGCTCGAAGCTGGCCGCCGAGCTGGCCGCCGACGACCGGGTCACGTTCGTTCGGTTCAACCCGTTGACCGGGTGCGAGGTCGCCGCGACCGCGATGGACCGCGCGGCCGACCTGATCGACGGTGTCGGCCGGGGCGGCGACAGCGCCGGTGAGCGGTGGGACGGGTTCGCCAAGCACGTCTTGAAGTCGTTGCTGCACGCCGCCGCGCTGGGCGGCTACTCGATGTACGACGTCCAGCGGTGGGTCGCGAACCCGTCGGACGAGGCGATGCGCGAGGTGCTGTTCGAGCTGAAGCTGTCCGGCGCGGCCACCGAGGGCATGGTGTCGGACGCTACCCAGTTCTTCAAGAACAACCCCGCCACCCAGTCGTCGATCACCACCGGCATCATGCCGGCGCTGTCGTGGCTGTCGGTCGAGGCCGCGGTCGAGGCGTCCGCGCCGGGCGGTCAGCAGTTCGACATCGAGCAACTGCTGGACACAGGCGGCTCGGTGTATCTGCTGGGCAAGGACGACGACAAGATCGCGCCGCTGGTCACTTCTCTGACTGCTGATCTAGCGCGCCGGGCGGAGACGATCGCGGCCGGGCTGCCAGGGCAGCGGCTCGACCCGTTCCTCACGATGGTGCTGGACGAGGCCGCGCTGATCTGCCTGATCCCGCTGGACCGGTGGACCGGTGACTTCGGGTCGCGCGGGATCTGCATGCACATCGCGGCCCAGTCCCGTGCGCAGCTGCGTAAACGGTTCGGTGACGCCGCCACCGGTGCCCTGCTGACCAACACCGCGACCAAGGTCGTGTTCGGCGGCTCCGGCGATGCCGACGACTTGCAGTACTGGTCGACGCTGGCCGGCGAACGCGACGAGCCCGCCGTCACCCGCGACCGCGCGACCGGTTCGCGGCAGGAATCGGTGCGCCGCACGCAGGTGCTGACGCCGGGACAGGTCGGCGAGCTCCGCGCCCGGCAGATGCTTGTCATCAGCAACAACATGCCGCCGGTCGTGGTGAAGACGCGCATGTACTACCAGACCTGGGACGTGCGCGCCGAACGCTACGCGCAGCGGTACGCCACCACCCGCGCCGCAATCCAGGAATCAGGGCTGGTCCGGGCGGCGTCCGCCGCAGCGGTCAAGACCGGTGACGCGGTAGGGGAGTGGCTGCTGGCCCGGTGCTCGTGGATGCTCGCCCCGCTCACCGGCGATGCCCAGGTCGCGGCCGGCGGCCAGGTCGTCGACACCATCTCCCGCCAGCAGACCGGGCCGCTCGGTCGTTGGCGTGGCCGCGTGTCGGCGGGCCTGTCCTGGCTGGACGCCACCGACCCGCTACGTGAACTGGTCGCCCGGACTCGTCTGAACCGGTCGACCCGCCAGGCTCGTGCGGCGCTGGCTGCCCGCGAGTCGACCCGCGCCACCGCCCGCACCGGGCGTCCGGTAGATCGGGAGGTGCGGTGATGTCCCGCCGCCGCAGCCGCCGCCACGTGGCGCCGGGCTGCACGGCGTGCGGAGTACGCGACAACACGATCGAGGTACAGCGAGTACTGCTGGTCGCGCTGCGCCGCCGGGTCGGTGAGCTCCACGCCGTCGTCGAGCAGGCCGAGGCCCGCCGCGACCGGTTGGCACAGGACACCGTCCAGACGCTGCACGACCTGTTCACGCTGCCGCTGGCCGAGTACGCCGCCGAGCACTTCGAACAACTCGGCGGCGACCCGGACGAGCCGCAGCGCCGCCGTGACTACGCCCTGGCGCTGATGGCCGAGTGCGCCGGCCTGGAACTGAACCAGCGCGTCGTCATCGCCTACACGCCCGACGGCGCCGACGGCCCGGTCACGGTGCCGGGCCGGGTCCGCGATGCGCGGCTCGACGCCGATGGTGAACCGGTGCTGCTGGTTGCCCTCGACAACCGCAGCGACACCGCGACACTCGTTGCTGCGGGCTACGACCTCGCTCCGGCCGAGCCGACCGGTGTTCTCGCCGGGCTCCTGCTCCTCGCCGTCCCGTTCCCGGCCCGCTCCCGCCGGATCGCCGACGGCGGCTGGATCGAGGCCAGGCCATGACCGGGCACGACAGGCGCTCAGGTGTCGAGTGGGTGCAGTTGTGGGACGGCCGGCACTGGCCGGGCCGGGTCCGTAACGGCCTGCCTGAGTTCGGGTTCGGGCAGGCACCGGCCGGTCTGTCGACCCGGCGGCAACTGCGCGCGCGGGGGCTTTTGCCGGGGTGGGCAGGCCCGCCGCGACAGCGAGCAGGCCCAGAGCACCGACGGCCAGGACTGGAACTACGACGAGAGAGGTGTGGCATGACGGCTCCGCCCGGATCGCCCGGCGACGAGCTGCGCGCCTACTACGGCTGCCAGCAGGTCGAGTCGCGCACCGGTTTGCGCGTGGTTGCGGCGTTCGACAGCGATGGCCGGCCGACCGGCCAGGTCGCGTTCGACGCCGACGAGTTCTGCGACTGGCTCGACGACCTGTACGAGGAAGGAGACGACTGATGGACCACACCGATCACGTTGACCCCGGTACCGCCGCCATGTCGGCGGTGGCTGGGCTGGCGCGTCAGGTCGAGGCGATCAACCAGGACGTCTACACGCTGAAGCGCAAGGCCGATGACGCGGCGTCCAAGGCGACGGTGAAGAACCTCGCCAAGTCGGTCGAGTCGCTCGGCAACACCGTGACGTCGTTCGAGGATCTGCTGGCCCGGCTGACCGCCAAGCCCGCCAAGCCGGGCAGCGGCGCCGACAGCGACGACGACGCCGGGCCGGTGCGGTCGTGGCTGCGGCTGCCCGAGCAGGACGCGGGCGCGGTGGAGGCGGTGCTGAGCGAGTTGCTGCCGTGGATGGAGTCGATCTACCTGCGCTACTCGACCGCCCGTGACGGGCTGCCGAAGTGCTGGCTGTGGCACCCCGAGGTCGTCGAGGAACTCGTCTGGCTGATGGATGCGTGGACGGCTGCCTACGACGGCCCCGAGGCGTCCAACAAGCTCGTCGGGGACTGGCACGACCGCCAGCGACCCGGCGTGACGCGGCGCATCGGCGAGTACGCCGGCGACTGCGACGTGCTCCAGCACCGCGACGACGCCGACCAACGCGCCGTCACCGTGCCACTGGCCGCCGACGCGGACCCATTCGTGACGTGGTGGGCCACCGCCCGCGACGACAACGGCCCTGCGCCGACCCAAGACCAGATCAAGGCAGGCCGCCGCGGCGGCCTGACCGCCGTATCCGAGACCGCTGGAGGCAACCGGTGAACCCGGCACTGCACACCTACCTGATCGACCTACCCGACCTGACCCCGGCCGGTGTCGTGACCTGGCCGGTGATCGCGGCCAGCGCCGCAGCGCTGCTGGTGCTGGCCGCGCTCGTCACCGGTGCGCTGTGGTCGGCCCGCCGCGCGCTGCGCGGGGTCGCGGCGGCGATCGAGGCCGGTCGGCTGACCACCCGCAGTGTGCTGATCGTGGTTGCGATCGTCGCGGCGCTTGGTGTCGCCGGCATCGGTGGCGCGCGGTCGTTTGGCGCGGTGTCGGAGAAGTTCGACAGCCCGCTGGTGCCGTTGGTTGCCGACGGCATGATCGTGGCCTGCACCGCGCTGCGGCTCGCTGCGTTGACGCGCGGGTGGCGGATTCCGGGTGCGCTGGTGACGACGTATGTGTTCATCGGCGGCACGGTGTGGCTGAACATCGACACCGCGACCGGGATCGCTGACGCTGTCGCGCACGCGCTCGCTCCGTTGGCTTACGCAGTCCTGGTCGAGATGCTCGCGCACCTGCTGCGCCTGCACATGAAGCTCGCACAGCCCGCCAAGCCCAGGTTGTCGGCGCTGACCTGGTTCACCTCGCCGGTGATCACGACCCGCGTGTGGTTGCACCTGTCGCGGACCGGGTCCGATGACCCGGCCGCCGCGCGGGCACTCGTGCAGCAGGTTGTCCGGATGGCGTCGCGGCTGGCGACGCTGTGCCCGAGCCGGAAGCTGTGGCCCTTCGACGCGGCGCGGGCCGCCCGGACTGCATGCCTACAAACGATCCGCGACGGGCTGCTGTCGGCTTCCGAGCTGGCCTCGTTGCTGCCGGGCTCCGGGCGCCTGACTCCGGGCGAGCTCCTGGCCCTGGTCGACTCGGCAGCGCTCGGTCTGGCCAACCCCGGTCAGCCGGCCGACACGAGCACCGATGACGACCAGGCCGCCGAGGCACTGGACCGACCCGCACTCAGCCACACCGCTGCACCGCTGTGGCTGATCGCCTTTCTGATCGGTGCACTTCGCACGGCACCGGTGTCGCCGTCACCTGCACCGGTGCACCCCGGTAACGGCACCGGTGCACCCACGGTGCAGGCCAACGACCCGGTCACCGGTGCCCCTACACCGGAGGGTGCACCGGTGCACCCCGAGGCCGCACCGCATCCGGGCGGCGAGCCCGCCGAGGTGGTCCCCGAAGAGCCGAGCGACGCGGAATTGCTCGCGGTGGTGCAGGCCGAAGCGGCGCGGTGTGGGGGTGGGCCGCTCGGGCAGAAGGCAATCCGGAGAGTCACGAAGGAGGCCTTCGGTCAGGGAGTCGGCACTGGCCGCGCTAAGCGCCTCCAGGAGCTTGCTGGGTGGGTAGAGCCCACCGACGCGCCCAGTGCGGTCGCTACGACCCCTGAGGCCGCTGACAGCCCCGTACAGACGCGCGGACAACTGCCCCTCGTCACCATCACCGGCGACAACACGACCGACAACCCCAGCGAAGACCACGACGACGTCACCACCGACCGCGAACTCGAAACGAGCAGCAGCCGATGACCAAGCCCAACAGCAACCGATCAACCCACACCCAGCACGACAGCGACCAGACCTCAGCACCCAGCACGGACAACCCGATCGAGCAGCCGTCGGCAGCAAACAGCAAGACCAAGAACTCTGATACACACCATTGCATCACGATCAAGTGGAGTCCCGGCTCCGCTTCGCGTCGTCGGGACAGTGTGCCGCCTTCGGCGGTTTCCGGCGCCTTCGGGCCGGTCCGCGCGGGGGGTGCGGCATGGCGGTGATGGGCATGCAGAGCGGCCATTCCGCGAGCTATCTGACAGGGTCGGTGGCGACAGGCCGGGAGAACTACTACACAGGCGCGGTTGCGGCCGGCGAGCCGCCGGGGCGCTGGTTCGGCCGGGGCGCGGCGACGTTCGGGCTGGCCGGTGAAGTCGACGCCGAGGACATGACCGCGCTCTATGAGCGGTTCCTGGACCCGCGCGATCCGGCGTTCCACGATCCGGCGCGGCGGATCGAGGCGGCGACGCTGGGTCACACCGGCCGGGCCTACAAAACCGAGCACGAAGCACTGGCCGCTGCACTGGCCAAGGAGCCCGGTGCATCACCGGAGCGGCGCCAGGAATTGCAGGCGCAGGCCGGTGCATCGGTGCGCAGAAACGTCGCGTTTTACGATGCGACGTTCTCGCCGCAGAAGTCGATCACGGTGCTGCACACCGCGTTCGAGGCGCAAGAGGTGGAGGCCCTCGGTGCAGCCGCGGCGGCGCGCGGTGCACTGGTGCAGGCGCGGCGCACCGGTGACCGCACCGCGGTGCACCGCTATGTCGGTGCGGTGCGCACCGCGCAGCGCGAGGCGGTGCAGTGGGGCCAGCGGCGCCAGGCGGTCGAGGACGCGATCTGGGCCGGGAACAACGCGGCACTGTCGTACTTGCAGGACAAGGCCGGATATACCCGCGTCGGCCACCACGGCGGTGCCGCAGGCCGGTGGGCCGAGGCACCTGATCTGACCATCGCGTCGTTCTTCCAGCACGACAGCCGTGAGCACGATCCGCAGCTGCACATCCACAACGCGATCCTGAACCGGGTCCAGGGACCCGACGGCAAGTGGCGCACCCTTGACGGGCAGGCGCTGCACCGCTTCAAGCCGGCCGCTGCGGCGGTCGGGGAGCGGGTGATGGAACAGCACCTGACCCGCGCGTTGGGCGTGCAGTTCGTGATGCGCCCCGACGGGAAGTCCCGCGAGATCGCCGGCGTCGACCAGGCGGTCATGGATCTGTTCTCCAAGCGGCGGCGAGCGATCACGAAGAAGACCGCGCCGCTGGTGGCCGCGTTCGAGAAGAAGTGGGGCCGCGAACCGAACAACCTCGAACTCGACCGGATCCAGGAGCAAGCGACCAAGGCGACCCGCAAGGCGAAGTCGCACGACGGCGAGACATATGAGGCGCGGTTGCAGCGCTGGGACGCCGAACTGCGGGCCGAGTTGCGCGGGGGACTGGGCAAGGTCGCGGCCGATGTGCTGGCGGTGCGGCAGCGGCGCTGGTTGCCGGGGCGGGTGAACAAGACCAAGGTCCTCGAGTTGGCGTTGGCAGAGGTGCAGTCCAAGCACGCCACCTGGCGCGCCGCCGACCTGACACGCGCGATCAACGACGCACTGCCCGACAACCTCGGCAACATGCGCCCGGACAAGATCGCCCGGCTGCTGGACAAGCTGACCGAGCGCGGTCTGGCGATGGCCCAGCAGGTCGACACGAAGAACCGGGGACAGGCCGGTGCCTTGCCCGAACAGCTCGTGCGCAGCGATGGCCTGTCGGCCTACGAAGCGCCCGGCGCGGCTCGGTACGTGACGCCGGACCACCTGCGCGCTGAGCGCACGCTGGCCAACGCGGGCTATGCCCGGGGCGCGGTCGCGATGACCACGGGCGCGACGGAGGAGTTCGTCCAGCAGCTGGCCGCTGCCGGGATGGAGCTCGGCGCCGACCAGGCCGCCGCCGTGCGCGGAATTCTCTCTTCTGGTGCGAAGGTCGAGACGCTGGTCGGCCCGGCCGGCACCGGCAAGTCCCGCGTCGTCGGCGCTTTGGCGAAGGCGTGGGAGGACCCGGAACTGTGGGACGGGAAGCAGCGCCGGATGGTCGGGCTCGCCGCGTCCCAGGTCGCGACCGAGGTGCTGGCAGCCGACGGCGTGACCGCGATGAACATCACCCGCTGGCTGCAAACCCAGCAGGCCCTGACCAGCGAGACGACCGCCCGACCGGAGCACGAGGTGTGGCGGCTGCGCGAGGGTGACCTGGTCGTGGTCGACGAGTCCGCGATGGCCAACACGACCGACCTGGCCGAGATCCAGGCCCGCTGTGACCAGGCTGGCGCGAAGCTGCTGCTGGTCGGTGACCATCGCCAGCTCGCCGCGGTCGGCGCCGGTGGCGGCATGGAACTGGTGACCGAGAACGCGCTCACCCACGAACTGGTCGAGACCCGCCGCTTCGCGGCCGGGTGGGAAGGCCCGGCGTCGCTGCGGCTGCGCGAATGCGATGCAGCAGCGCTGATGGAGTACCACAAGCAGGGCCGGATCATCGACGGCGGGCACATCGAGTCAGCGCAACGCTCAGCAGGCGATGCGTGGCTGGCCGATCACCTGGCCGGGCTGCACGCGCTGCTGATCGTTGACACGAACGTGCAGGCCGCCGAGGTGTCGGCGCAGCTGCGCGCCCGGCTGGTCGAGCTGAACAAGGTCGACGACCGTCGCACCGTCGATTTGCACAGCACCGGCAACCGGGTCGGGGCCGGTGACCTGATCCAGACCCGGCTCAACGCCTGGCACCTCAAGGGGTACCGCGGCAACACGCGCGCGGTGTTCAACCGCGACGAGTTTCTCGTCGACTGTGTCCTGGACGACGGGTCGCTGCGGGTCCTGCCGCTGCAAAGCGGCACCCGGAACCCTGCGCCGACCGGGTCGATCGTGTTGCCGGCCGCCTACGTGCGCGACCACGTCGCGCTCGGCTACGCCGCCACCGTGCATTCGTCCCAGGGCGTGACGGTGGACTCGGCGCACGTGGTCGCGACGCAGAACACGTCGGTCTATGCGCTGTATGTCGGGCTGACGCGCGGCCGGGCCGCCAACACCGCGCACGTGGTGACGCGGTCGCTGGCTGCCGAGTCCGAGTTCGGTGAGACCAACGACGCAGCGCAGCGCTCGCCGTTGTCGGTGCTGCGGGCAACGTTCGAGCTGGACGACCCGCAGATGTCGGCGTTGCAGGCAGCGGCCGAGTCCGCAACCGAAGCGCACCGGCTTCGTACGCCGGCCGAGTTGCTGGCCGACGGGATCGCGCTCGCGACAGCAAACCGCACTGGCCGGTGGCTCGATGTTCTCACCGGTACCGGGGTGCTGAGCGAGGCGCAGCGGTGCGCGCTGGCGACCGAGGACGGCGCCGGGACACTCGCGAACCTGCTCCGGCAAGTCGAGCTGGCCGGGCACGACCCGCGCCAGGTGCTGACCGAGGCGATCGAGCAGCGCAGCCTGGACGACGCCCGCAAGGTCAGCTATGTGATCCAGGACCGGATCAAACGCGTCGCGCAGCGAGACGGCGGCCTCGATCCGATCGGCGACACCTACACCGATCGTCTTCCGCAGGTCGACGATCCGCAGTGGGCGGCCTATCTGGCCGATCTGGCGCGCGAAGCCGACGCCCGCACCGCCGACCTGGGCGAGCAGGTCGCGGCCGATCAGCCGCAGTGGGCGCTGGAATCACTGGGTGAGTTGCCCACCGAACCGGGCGAGGACCGCGACGCGTGGGTGCAGCGCGCGGGGCAGGTCGCCGCGCACCGCGAGGTGATGGGACACGACGCGGCCGACGACCCGCTGGGGCCGGCGCCCAAGGCCGGACAGGTCGAGCAGTACGCGTCGTGGCGCACCGCGTGGCGGGCCTTGGGCCGCCCGGACGCGGACCACGCCGAGGCGTCGATGTCGGTCGGGCAGTTGCGGGTCCGGGTGCGCGCCTACCAGCGTGAACAGGCCTGGGCGCCGCCGTTCGTTGCTCACGAGCTGGCCGGGACCCGGCAGGCCGCCGAGCGGGAACGGCGTACCGCGACCCTGCGGGCCGCCGAAGCCGACACCGCGCCCGACGAGGCCGCGCGGCAGCGACTGCTCACCGAAGCCGAGCAACGCCAAGCCCTCGCGGTCGCACTCGATGCCCGCGCCGCGCAATTGCAGATCAGCGACGACGCCCGCGCGGTCTGGCTGAGCCACACCGCTGCGACCCAGGCCGCCGCTCAACGTGCCGAACAGGAACTGAAGGCGCGCGGGATCGACAACAGCGACACCGGCCCGACCGTGGAGGAATGGGCCGACGAACTCGACGCGGCCGAGGCCGTCGACGACCTGCACGTGGTCGACGAACTCGACCTGGCCGACGTCGCCGAGGCCCGCGCCCGCGACTTCGCCGTGGCCCAGCCAGGCGACGAGTTCGTGGAAGCCGAACTGGTCGATGACACCGAACGGAGCCACACCCCGACCGGTGTCGCCAGCAGCGACACCGAGGAAGACGCCGATTACATCGATGCCGAGGTCCTTGATGCCGACACCATCGACGACGAGTACGCGGACACCGAACCGGTCCACGAGCACCCTGATGCGAGCAGCGGCGAACTTGTCTTCGTGGACGAATACGTGGAAGCCGAGCTGGTGCCGGACCAGCACGCCGACACCACCGCCGACGACGAAGACGACAGCGAATACATCGACGCCGAAGTCGTTGCCGATGACAACACGGCGCTTGGCGATGACGACGAGACCCGCGACGCCGCCGAGGAGCACGAGCAGGCGCGGGAGATGCAGGCACCGACCGACATCCGCGAGGTCGCGGCCACCGAGCCCACCGTCGCCGAATCCGACACCCCCCGCGTGCCGAGCGCCGACGAAACCTCGGAGGCGGCCCGGCGCGCGAAGAGGGCGCTAATCGAGATCCAGCACCGCAGCGCCACCGACCAAGAGCACGACCCCGAGCATGCCGCCCGCGACGACGAACTCGCCCGGTGGCACGCCGACGACCAGGCCGCACGCAAAGCCGCGCGCCAGGCCCAGCACGACGCAGACCTCGCCCTGACCCGGTACGACAACTAGCCCCGAAGGAGACCCACGATGACCGACCGACCCGGCTGGGTTCACAAGGTGACCCAGGCATTCGCCCGCTCACCGCAGCCCGCGACCCAACTCGACGAGCGGCACGTGCGGCTACGCACCTTCCAAAGGCAACTCCGCCAGCTCCGCGACATGGCCGAAACCGCTCACAACTCGCTGACCGCGTCGTACTACGAGTCGGTGTGGCGCGAGATGGGCGAAGAACTCGCGTTCCTCACCCGCGACATCGACACCGGCCAACTCGCCGCCGACGACATGACGGCTGCGTTCGAGGAGTGGCAGACCAAGGGCCGAGCCCACCTGCGACACCACCCCGAAGCCGTCCAGATCTTCCAGCTCATTGATCTAGGCGGCGGCGCAACCCTGCAACTGCCCTCAGACCGTCACGCCGATGCGCAGGCCGCTCGAACGAACGCGAACGACGAGGCGCTCGCCCGGCGCCTCGATGACCTGATGGGCCGTGCAGAACAGGCCGAGTTCGACGCCGAACGACTCGACCACGCCGACCGGCCCCAAGCCGCCGAGCAGCTGCGCGAGAATCCGGTCTCGGCAGCGTCTACACCGACGCCGATGACGACGGCGGACAGCACACCGCGGACCGCGACGCCGACGCCGACCACAGCGACGATGCTGACGCACCTGCTGACGATGTCGACGACGACCGGTGGAAGGGCTCGGAGGAGCTGCTCGAGGAGGCCATGGACGCGGCCTACCTCGACCACCTGGCAGCCCGCGGCGTCGACCCCCGAGCCGAACTCGAGGACGCCGACGACTGGCTGGGTGAACCACTGACCGACGCGGACGGAGCCGCCATTTGGCGTTCCATCGGCACGCCGGAGGAGCCGCCGTACGGCGACTTCCCGCCCCCTGGCGACGCCCGTCGCACCGAGGTTCAGTCCGATGCAGACGCCGTCGACTCCGCAGTTCGCGACCGGGCCGGTGACCTGGCTGCCGAGGCGAAGGCCGCAACCAGGGCACCGTCGAAGTCGCACTCGGCCGGCGACAGCCACACGGACAAGCCCGAGCAACAGGCCGACGAAGAAACCACCAAAGAAAGCGACGACGACAGCAACTCGGCCACGGACGATCGTGGCGTCTCGGAGCTCACCCAAGACGCCGACGCTACGCCGACTCATGCTGCCGAAGTAGAGCCGGTCGCGGCCACCGGAACGACGGCGTGTGCGATCGCGGTCACCCGCGCCCACTGCGCGATCGACCGGGCACACCAGCAACTCGACACCATCGAGCAGCAAGCAGCCGCCGAACGCGACGACGAACTGACCCGCTGGCACGCCGACGACACCACAGCACAACAAGCCGCAAACGACACTGCCGCGCACGACAGCGCCGCGGTGCACGGCGGCGAGTAGCAAAAGCGCTTCCCAGGCTCTCCCGCCCCTGGCGGGCGGGAGAGCACCCGGCCTTCGGCCGGAGCAAGTACCCCTGTGGCTGGGGCCGGCGGGCGGCTAACAGACCGTCCCCCTCCACCCAAACCGGCACCGGCAGTTCTCACCTGGAGGACGGCGGCGCTCGCTGCGCTCACCGGTCGCTGCGCTCCCTCGCACTTGTCCACCACGTGACAACGGCCGGCACCGATTTGGGCGGAGACCTCTTGGACGGCCTGTTAGGCGGCAGTAGCCGGCAGGCCCCCAAGAACGGGGCTGCCGCCAACACAACGCCCACCAGCGACCGCGCCAGGGGAGTCACACCATGACCAAGAAGAACCAGACCACAGGAACCCCAACCCCGTGCCAGCCGTGGTGCGACCCGAGGAAGCACCGGGTCTGCGGAGGGCCCCTGTGCTGCCCGCACGTGTACGAGGTGAAGCGCCAGACGCGCAAGCCGAAGAAGGCCTTCAGCCGGTCGGGCTGGTGACGACGATGGCCACCGGGACCGATCACCGCGACGTGACCCCGGCCGATCAGCCCTACGTCGACGGCATGTTCGTCAGCCTCTGCAGTTGTGGCCGTGAGTTCACCGGCAACGACCCCGACGAGGCCGACTTCGCTCTCTACGAGCACACCGAGACCGCCAGCTGACCACCGACTCGGGGAGCGCCGTGGTGAAGGACCACGCACTCACGGCGTTCCCCGCACCAACTTCAGAAGAGGAGGAGCTGGATATGACTTTGACCTTGACTGACTTGTTCTGCGGTGCCGGTGGATCGAGTTCCGGAGCGGTGCAGGTGCCGGGAGTCTCGGTGCGGATCGCTGCGAACCACTGGGATCTCGCCGTTGCCGTGCACAACCTGAACCACCCCAACACCGACCACTCCACCGCTGACCTGCACAAGGAAGACCCCCGGTTCTTCCCGCGCACCGATTTGCTGTGGGCGTCGCCGGAGTGCACGAAGTGGTCGCAGGCCAATGGCAAGGCGCTTCCCGCGATCGAGGAGGGGCTGTTCGAGGACCCGTTGTCGGACGAGGCGGCGCAGCGTTCACGGCTGCTGATGTTCGATGTGCTGAAGTTCGCCGAGCACCACCGCTACCAGGCAATGATCGTCGAGAATGTCGTCGACATCGCGACGCAACCGAAGTACCGGGTCGCCTGGCAGGTGTGGCGCCAAGACCTGATGAAGCTGGGCTACAAGTTCCGGGTCGTGTCGCTGAACTCGATGCACGCGCAGGCGTTCGGTGCACCCGCGCCGCAGTCCAGGGACCGCATCTACATCGTGTGCTGGCTAGCCGGAACGCCGGCCCCGGACCTCGACCGAGTCCTTCGGCCGCGCGCGTACTGCACGCGGTGCGCGGTGATGATCGAGTCGCAGCAGGCGTTCAAACCAGGCAAGACCGTGGGACGCTACCGCCAGTCCTACGTCTACGTGCACGCCGTGTGCGGCACGGTCGTCGAGCCGGGCTACCTGCCCGCCGCTGCCGCGATCGACTGGACGCTGCCTGGCAAGCTGATCGGCGACCGACTCAAGCCCAAGACCCGCGCACGGATCGCCGCCGGGATCGCCCGCTACTGGGGACCATTCCACTTCGAAGCTACCGGCAACCAGTACGACGCCGCCGACCCCAACCACCCCCGCTTCGGCGACCCGGAAGCCTACTACCGTGCCTGGTCGACCGACGACGTACTGCGGACCCTGCACACCACCGAATCCAAGGCGCTCGCCGTACCAGTCGAAGGCCGCGACGGGAAGACGGCCCAACCGCTCTCGGCGCCACTGCGGACCCAGACAACCCGAGCCGAGACAGCTGTGGTGACGCCATTCGTGGCGGAACTGCGCGGCGGTGGGTCGGATGCCCGCACAGTGATGGAGCCCGCCGCGACGTTCTGTGCCAGCGGCAACCATCACGCCTTGGTCACCCCGGCGGGTGGATCTTGGAACGACGACGCACGCCCGACCAGTGAACCGCTGCGAACCCTGACGACCCGTGACGCCTACCCGCTCGTCTCGCCGTACTACGGGAACGCCGAGTACGCCAAGCCCGCCACTGAGCCGATCGGGACCCTGACCACCGTCGACCGGTACGCGCTCGTGCACCGCAACAACACCGGCGGCGCGGAGATGACCACACCGGTCACCGAGTACATGCGCACCCTGACCACCGCCGGGCACCAGTCGCTGATCCAGGCAGCGCCGCGCGGTGGCCGCCCGAGGGTGACACCAGCCGACTTGAAGCAGGCCGAGGCGATGGTGCCCGAATGCTCGGCACGCATGTTCACCCCACGCGAGGTCGCGGGCGGGATGGCGTTCTCAGCCGACTACCGGTGGGACGTCCTCAACGCGAAAGGCAAACCGCCCAGCAACCGCGACCTCGTGAAGATGGCCGGAAACGCAGTCACACCACCGGCCGCGCGTGACCTGATCAGCGCCGTCGCAGCATCACTCGGCTACGGCACAGCCGCCTGACCCAGACCCATCACCCCCGGGGGAGGGCTGCGCAGCCACCGGCGATCCTCCCCAATCTTCAACGACACAAGGTAGAACCCGAGATGACCACCCCACCAACCGGCAGCACCAGCGACTACAACATCACCCAGGGCAGCGACGAGGGCAGCGTCCAGGCCGGGCTGGACGACTTCGAGATCGCCCACACCGCGATCACCCGCGCGATCCGCGCGATCAACAACGACGAACGTGGAGGAGACGGAGCCGAGTTCATCACCCATGTACTTGCGACCGTGGCCGCCAACCTCGGCAGCACCAACGCGGTCACCAGGGCACGGCCCGGGTCCTGGGAGGCCGCCGGCGTCGGTGAACTGCTGCACAGCACGGTCGGTTCCGACGACGAGTATCTGTTGGCGTACCGCACCGAACCGGTCGAGATCATTGCCAGCAGCACCTACGAACTCGACGACCTCGGCATCTACGAGACCTACGAAGCCAGCCTGGCCCACATCGGCCAAGTGCTGTTCGGTGACCGCTGGACACCTGCGCGCGGCAACCTGACCCCCGGTGAGCTGGAACAGATCGAAGACGTTCACGACTACTTGTACGACCTGGAAGTCCAAGACCGCGCCGAGTACGAAGAGCGGTTCACCGCCGAGGTGGCGGCACGACTCAGGCAGCTGCGCACCGAGGAACCACACCGCTACCCCGCTCAGTTGACCGTGACGGTCAGGTTCGTCGACGACCGAGACAACGACCGTGCCCTGACCGAAGGATGCGGTCTGGATCTGGCCAGCCAGCTCTACCAGCATGCCCGCCAGAACACGCTGCTGCCCGGCAGCAACGCGAAGCCGGACTGGTCGCCCGGCTTCGTCGACACCCTGCTGGTCGACGGCCACTGGCCGCACCTGCGTGTCCCCGAACTCGCCCACTACTCCACCCCCACCGCCGCGACGACCGAGCAGGAGAGCTGACCGTGATGAGCAACGTTTCCCCGAGCGTGTTCGACCCGCACCTGGCCGGCGACACGATGAACGACCTACACCCCGACAGCCACGCCGCACGGTGCGGTGTCACCTGCCGCGACTGCGGACAGGGCTGGCCCTGCCATGACAACAAATCCAGCGCCGACGAGCACAGGCCGAGCCTGGTTCCGGTGGGTGCGCTCGTCTGGACGGAGCAGGATCTGGACCGACTGATCTGGTGGGCACCGGGCGGCAGGTGCCCGGTCGTGCTCGACCGGTACGCGACACCGTGGATCTTGTACTGCACCGAAGACGGCGACACCTACGCCGTAACCGTCGAGTGCCCCGACACCAGCACACCGGGCCGCTACGACCTCGCCGGACTACTGGCCTCGCGTGGCCGGCTGCGGGTGCTGTTCAACGGCGATACCGAAGACGCAACCGACATTGTTGGAACGCAGGTCGAGGCGTGAGTGCACCCGCCCGCCGGCGCCGCAGACCGCGGCCGGTCACCGACCCGGTGCACCAACTGCTGTGCCGGGCCGCTCACTGGCACGCCGACCAAGGACTGTTCGTGTTCCCGTTGGCGCCAGGCCGCAAGGTGCCCGCCGTCGACAAGGACTGGGAGAGCGCCGCCACCACCGACCACCTGAGGATCGCGCGGACCTGGCAGCAAGCGCCCTACAACATCGGCGTTGCCACCGGCCCGTCAGGACTACTCGTTGTTGATCTTGACCTTCCCAAGACACCCGACGACCTCCCACCGGCCGAGTGGGGTTCTCGAGGAGCCGCGACCGGTGCCGAGGTGCTGGCCCTGGTCGCAGCCGATCACACGGTGGGCGTGCCGGGCACCTACACCGTCATCACACCGTCAGGAGGCCAACACCTGTACTTCCAGCAGCCAGCCGGCCGGGAGCTGGGCAACAGTGCCGGGAGGATCGGATGGAAGATCGACACCAGAGGCCACGGCGGGTACGTCGTCGGTGCCGGGTCGCTGATCGGGCAACGGCACTACACCGCCACCGGGCAACCGCCCGCACCCTTCCTGCCCGACTGGATCACACAGACACTCACCACACCCGAAGCCATCGACACCGCCAGGCCGGCGCCCGGTCCCGTACCGCGCCACACCGACGCCTACGCCCTGGCCGCCCTGACCGGCGAGCTAGACAAGCTGCTGGCCGCCACCGAGGGCAGCCGCAACGACGCTCTCAACGCTGCTGCGTTCGTCCTCGGGACGCTGATCGGTGCAGACATGCTCGACGAAGCCACCACCCGCGACGAGCTGATCTCCGCTGCCGGCCGCATCGGGCTCCCCAGAACCGAAGCCGAACGCACCATCCTCTCCGGACTGACCGCAGGAAAACGCAACCCACGCGCCCGACACTGACCCACCAACGGCATGCGAAAGGGCCTCAGGAAGCCATCCAGCGGCTTTCCTGAGGCCCTCGTGGTTGTGGGTGCCAGAGCCTTGGTTTCACTGCGACGGGGCCGACTCCGATCGCTGCCCACCGAGCTGAGGTGGAGGGCCGTAGCGCCAAGCCCAGTCGATCACGGCCCGCACACCCTCCAGGTAACCCGGACGCGGCGGCATCCCAGGTGTCTTGTAGCCGTCAGGAGACAGCAGCAACAGCGCACCGGCTTCCTCGTGCGCCACCCCGATAGTCGTCGGCGTCGCCCGCCCCAGCTCCATCCCGGTCGACGTTGCCAGCGGTGCGTGGTCCGGTCCCAGATCCGCCTCGCACGCCGCCAGCCACCTGGCCGTCTTCATCGACGCCGACGCATACGACAACTCCCGCGACGTCTGACCCATCGGTGTCGCCAGCACGAGCCGCACACACTCGTCCTCGGCCAGCTGCCAAAACGCCCCAAATTCATCCACCGGCCGCAGCACATTGCCCGGCGGAATCGCCGCCAACATCTCCTCAGTGATCTCCATGCCACAACACGTTCCCAGGGCGTACCGACAGTTTCCAGAGATGCCAGCCCGCAACATAGGACTAATGCCTCCGGCCGCCACTTTGAGCGGTACACGAGGCACCCCAGGGCCGAGGCCGAACGAACCGTCACCTCAGGACTGGCGGCGGGAGCGCGCAGGCTGTCACTCGGCAGCGTACGTAGGAGCGCAGCACCCCCGGCCGGGGAGAGGCTCTGGTTGCAACATGGCCGAGCGAGAATCGTGGCTGCGGGCAACTACCGATTGGCAGGGTCGGGTGGACACTGGCGGCATGGCCACTTGGGCGGCGGATCTGGCCGGGCCGGTCGGGCTCGCGCGGTCGAGCAGCTGCCAGGCGAGCACGGCACGCCTGGTGGTTCGCGGTTCGAGTTGAAGTGGGACGGGTTCCTTCACTGAACTACGGCCTTTCTCATTTCAGCTCAGAGCCGGACTTAACTGTTTCGGCTAGGTCCCGAATCATCGCTAGCCGTTGACTCATCAACGGATCCAAAAGTGAAAGATAGGTCACCGAAGCCCACAGGATGCAGAATATAATTATGAGGTTCGCCGGACCTCCGCTGGCTTCGATTCCAAGATGCTTTAGCCCAAGAAACACGAGACCCGGAATGGCTCCGATAAGTATTGTTCTCAGGAACTTGCCCGCCTGATGTAAGCGCTGCGTTCCGCTAATCGGTATCGGTTCATGTTGAGGCAGTTCATCATAAACGCCAGTCAGAAGTGCCGCTATGATCTTGCATAGAACCGCCGAAGCCTGTTGATGAGTATCTTTCTTCGGGAGCGCGACCCATAGCTCCATTTCCTCGATTGCATTCGCAGCCTTATCGCACCGTTCCCGGAGTAGATTTTGGTGGCCGTCGGTGTGCAGTGCAAGTGATTTCGGCAACCCTAATCGAATCGTCTTAGCCGCTCGATGCATCAAATGAATCACCCATTGGCGTTCTGTTGTGTCCCAGCGATTAGTGCGCGAAAGAAGGTCCACGACGTCAAGCAGATCGTCAACGGCGACCGGGCCGGCGGCTCTGAGGCTGTGGCGTTGCATTAGTATTGCCGCGCCGAGTGTAAATAGCACGCCAGCCATCCATATTATCCCGCCGGTAGCTATCCCCAGCATTAGGACAGCGGTGCCCCCTTTGGTTCCCGTCGCAGTCTGGGTGATATCACCTACCGCCAGAGATTCTGGATGCAGGATTACGATCGCGCCGACGAAGATGGAGACGTAGGCGGCCAGAAGTGGTGCGGCAATCTTTCCTTTCGGATCTACGACTCGGACTAGCAGAATTATTTGAAGGACCGCAACGCCGATCCCTGCAAGGTAAAGCAATTTCAGGCGGAGAGGGTTGTCTGATGTGAAAGCAGCGATCAATACAACAGAATTTGTGATAACAAAGTACGTTGAAGCAATGGGAATGGTCAGTGTTCTAATGACGGAATTCTCCGCCTCGACTTTTGCGCTGAGTCTTGCGAACTGGAGATATCTACTCCTCAAATCTGCCGCGCTCTGCTCGGGACTTGTCGCTGAATAGGCGGATTCAAAAGGCTTCCAATTTCCGTACCAGAGCTCGAGACGGTTTCTGTAGGCCGTAATTGAGAACGGTCGCGATCTCAACGAGTCTTCATCCGAATTCCAATTGAGCTCGAATGCTAGATAAATCTCCTTGCACTTTGCCAGCAGGCGGGACCTTGGTCCAATGCGCCGCTCGTCGCTAGGCGTGATGCCATCGTTGATGGACGGTGCTTCACTAGTCGTCATCAAGCCCCCCACAGGCTACTCAATACAGAATTCCCCTCCGCTTGACCGAAAAGCCGTCGCGGTTGGACAGCATGGTAGCGGCTGCGCCTTCAACACCAAAGATCTCGACACTGCGCTTAGCGCCGCACATCTGTTAGGGCAATCGATGCGGGGAAGAGTTCAGTCAACTAGCCGGGTAGGCGCGGTGTGCCGGGGCGGCGAGGTGCGGTTGTGGTCGCGCAGCGGTAAGGACTTCACCGCGAAGTTTCCCGACGTCCAGGCCGCGCTCGCCGAGCAGGTCGGCACCGATTGTGTGCTGGACGGCGAGCTGGTGGTGTGGACCCGGTGAGCGGATGGACTTCGACGCATTGCAGCAGCGGATGGTAATCGCTGCCTCGACCGTACGGCGCCGTCTGGCTCCGGCGCAGCCGGCGTCGCTGGTGGTGTTCGACGTGCTCGCGGTCGGCAGCGTCGACGTCCGGCCGATGCGCTGGACCGCACGGCGCGCGAGGTTAAGAGCCTCGCGCAGGGGTGGCGGCCACCGCTGCAGCTGTCGCCGGTCACAGCGGACGTCGACGAGGCGCGCGAGTGGCTGGAGGCGTTCAAGGCCTCCGGTGTGGAGGGCCTGGTGGTCAAGGGATCGACCAGCAGGTACCAGCCCGGCCGTTGCGAGTGGGGGAAGTGGAAGACAGGAATACGGTCGAGGTAATCGTGGGCGCGGTTACCGGCTCGCTGGCGCGACCTGAGGTGCTGGTCGTGGGCCGGTACCGCGGCAAGGAGCTCGAGGTGGTCGGGCGAACGGTGAAGCTGACCGAGGCGCAGTCGGCCGCGCTCGGGAAGCTGCTCAATCCGGCCGCAGCGCGGCATCCGTGGCCGGACCAGATCAGCACCCACTGGGCTGGGACAGCTAGACGCCGATCGTCAAGGTCCGCCCGGCGATCGTGGTCGAGGTTGCTGCGGACGCGGCGCTGCAGGCCGGCCACCGGCATCCCCTCCGGGTGCGAGCTGACTTGCGTGCCTCCAATGTCGAGCGGCTGAGCTAGAGCAGGTTGGAACGCTTGGTATGTGAGACGCTCTGAGGGTTCGGATCCCGCGCATGCCAGGCAGTGCCATCAGATCAAGGAGGGCTGATGAGCGGCGTGGAGCCTGCCGTTGTCGCTGGGGGTGGACGCCTCCTCGGGGGCTTGGCCGCGCCCGCTGCGCGGGCACTCGCACGTAAGTTGTCGTTTCGGTGGATCGTGTGGTGGCAGGTGCGCAAGCGGGTCGACTTCAGGTGCCGGTGGCGGACCTACCGGAAGTGGCTCAAGACCATCACCGCCGAGGAGCTCGCCACGCCGGTCGAAGACATCCACGGGCCGTTGGCGAAAAGGCTCGATGACACGCTGACAAGAGCATCGAAGGACTGGGCATCCTCCGACGACCATCTGTCCCGCGCATTGCGGCTGGTTGAAGTGACCTACCCTGCCGTTGCGGCGGCACTCCGAGATACTGAACGAGTCGAGTTGACTGAGAGTTGGGCGCAGCGCCGCAGCGTTGACGTGCGGGACCGGCTATTGCAGCTCGCGGGTCCAGGCGCTGCGATGGGCTCTGCTGACCTCGCGATGGTCCTCCACCGGCGGTCTGAGGCGCGCCGAGCGGTTCGACTGCAAGTGTTCGAGGTTGACGAGGCTGCCTTAGCTTCGTACTTCGCCCAGGTCGAGCTCCCGGATATCTCGGCCGGCGGAGTTGTGGTGCTGCTCGGCGACTTCGGGGCTGGGAAGTCCGAGATTGCGGAGGCTTGGCACCGGGTCGGGATCAAGAACCTGACCGCAGGGGAGGATGCGCCGTTCCCAGTGTGGTTGAGCGCCCGAGATCTGCTTGGCCAGAGACTCGAAGACGCCGTCGATCGGCAGCTAGGTCCGGCCTGGCGCTACGGACGAGGCGCTTCGATAGCCGTTGACGGCCTGGATGAGACCGACCCCGCCACAGCGCAGACTCTGCTGGATGCCGTCCGGATCATCGCCAGAGCCCAGTCGAATGTTCGTGTCTTGCTGACCGCTCGTCCTGGCGTGTTGTCTCCAACTTCGACGGAGGAGGCAACTGCGGCGCTCCTAACCGAGGAAGACGCGCTAAAACTCGTCGAGCTGGCCGGCGGGAAGTCGCGTGACACCTGGCGCTGGACTGCCGACATGCGGGCCACAGTGACAAGGCCGTTCTTTGCCCTCGCAGCGGGCGCGATGCTAAGGCGCGACGAAGCTGCCCGCGGAGAGGCGGATTTGATTCGAGGGCTGGTCGAGAATGCTCTCAAGAAGGGCACCGAGCGTCTGGCGGTGACCTCTAGCGAGACGCGGTCGATCCTTGAGAACCTTGCCGTCGCGCTCACCAGGACGGGCAGGGACGGTCTGTCGTTCAGCCATCGACAGATCGCCCGTTCAAGCCGCCTCGTTGCAGACAACGCCGACGGCTCAGTCCGGTTTTGTCTGCCCATCTTCCAGCACTGGTTCGCGGCGCAGGCGATTCTCGCCGGCGACGTCCCCGCGGTCGAGGTTGTGGCTGACGCTCGCAGTTTCAACCGGTGGCGTTGGGCGGCGGCCGTGGCCGCGTTGAGCGCTACCGGCGCGAGGCAAGTGGATGACCTGTTGGGGACATGGGTCACCGGGAATCCCGGCGCTGCCGCCTGGGTCATCAACGCGGCGTTCAGCGAACACCGGCAGTGGCGTACCGAAGGCAGTGACGACCTCGACGTCACGACGAGCGGAAGCCGCCTTCTCCAGGCGCTACGCATCTGGGCCAACGCTCTGGGCCCCTTTGCTGACCGTGTTCTGCCGTACCGCCTTGTTCGGGGCCCGGTCGGGCTGGGTGTCATCGTGCGCGGGCACTGGATCGACGTTGCTATCTCGACCTCTCAGCCGACGGCCGATCACGTCATTGAGGTCCCACCGGAGGTACTCCCTTTGCGCCCGGACGCGGTTCCGGATTGGCAGCCGTGGTTCGGCGGTGCACCGCCGGAGGGCGACGCCTGGCCGTGGATCATGGTGCGCGACAGGATTGCAAAGGAGACCCTGAACAAGCTGTACCGCGACCCTTTCCTCGGCGCCCCGGACGGGGTCTGGGTCGAGGAGCGTCGATTCGATCTTGCTCGCCGCCTCCTCAGCCTCGGGTCTGCGTTCCACGGGGACCTTCCCGCCGACAGGGTTCGGGTTCGCGCGGCGGATATTTTTGAGCAGATGGGACGCGACCGACAAGCTGGCATCGTCCTCGACGGCGACACGATCTATTCCGGAGGGGAGCTTGACGATCTTGTCTCGTGGATCGATGCCAACACGGTCGGCCAGATCGTGTGGCACCTTCCGAAGGAGGACGTGCCGCCTCCGGAGGGCGGCCTCATCTGGCACTTGTACTCACCGCAGCGGCTCATGGAGTTCGAGGCTGAGGTGTACGGGCGCGCGTGTGACGCGTACGACGAGGCGATGGCTCACTCGTTCGCTCCGCTTGGATGGTCCATGCCGGACTCAGCGTTTGCGCCGTTCGGCGTCATCCTGGAAGTGGACTTCACCCCCGGTCGCCTCGGCGACATACCTGGATTGACCGCAATACGGGTGCCGATGGAGTTGCTGCCATCGATTGCTCCCACTGGGCCGGAGGCGACGTGGTCGGTGTCCAGGCGGGCGGTTATCACCCGGAGGCGCGAGAGCTCGACGGACTGGGACCGCTACAACGCCACTCTCGAGACCGTGCGTTCCTGGCTCGCTGAACATCACCGCGAGCTGCTGGGCGGTCTTGGGTGGGGTAGCTCGGTCGCGGAGGACATGTCCAAGGCGCGCCCGGCGTGCAGCGTCGCTGGACGATGGCTCTGGAAGGACTTGCAGTCCGTCGGGCTCGGGAAGGGTACGTTGCTGGAGGTGCAGTAGGTGTTCTGCACAGCCGCCCCTGGGCAGATGGCGGAATCAGACGGCTCAGACCGAAGTCAAGCAATGAATGTCGCATATCTGGGGCCTCCCGCAGTAGGCAGCTCACCTACGCCGAGTCGATCCGGTACGGCTGGTGGGTGCTCTCGGCAACCCGCTTCAGGTAGTTGTCGAGCCGCCGGAGACGGGTTGTCTCGATCGGCTGGGAGTCGCTCACGCTGAAGCGCTGCGGGCGCCACACCGAGCGGGCCCGCTCGAACTCGCGGTTCGCAAACACCTCCCGCAACGGATGGGCGTACCCGAGATCCGCAGCGGTCCGGTCGGCCATCTCTTCACCCTTGCGGGACAGCCACGGCAAAAGCAACGGCGCCGCCCACGGGGACAGCATCATCACCGTGAAGTAGTCGAACTCGGTCACGTACCAGAGCACGAACACACCCACCGTCAGAATCCCGATGACGATTCCAATCAGCCTCTTGAAGACACGGTGCTTCAGGCCGGCGTCGATCACCACGCCCGTCATCCGGGCAGGCAGCGACAGCCAGTACAGGAACAGAGACACCTTCTGCGGTAGCGGGAGGTGGTGCGCCAACTCGTGTGCGAGAACCGCTTCGAGGTTTCGCTGCGGCAGCGTGTACAGGCTCCAGTTCGTCAAGGCGATCGTGCGACCAACTGTGGCCGGCGCGGTCACCTCCGGGCCCTCGTGGATCCAGATTCGGAAGCTGTCTGGGTCGACGCCGGCCGCCTGGCAGACCGACAACCAGGCCGGCGCCATGCGGCCGAGCTCCAGCTCGGACGGTTCCCGCAGCCGCCACCACTTCTTCGCGAGGAACGTCTCGTACTGGTGGAAGAAGATCCCGACGCCCGACAGCAGGGCGAGGGTCAGGACTACGGCGTACAAGGTGTCGTTGAAGAGGCCGAGGAACTGGATCGAGAGCCACGACCACCACAGCCAGGGCAGCGCCATCAGCAGTTCGGTCAGGCCGGCGAACTGCTTCCAGCCGCGCGCCGCCGGGACCGGGCGCGCCTGTGGCGCGTGCCGGGAGGCTGGCCTGGTCGGCGTCGGCATCACCGACAGCGGATCGGGCAGCGGCTGCCTGTGGGCAACCCCAAATACTTGCGTGCCCCGCGCCGGCCGGTGGCCAGGCATGGACGGTGGTTCGAGCGGGTCGACCTGGTTGCGTCCAGTCATCGGCGGCCCTTGCTGCACCTGGCTGCTTGGCGTTTGCGGGCGCAGGTCGGATTGGTTGTACGGTCTGTTGCTCCGGGCCCCTGTCACTCAGAAAGGCTAGGCAGCGGCTGGGCGCCAAAGGCAACTGTTTTGCAGCTACCTGCAAGCCGCGTCAGGCGACGCGGTGACCGACCTTCAGCTGCGCGCTCAGCTGACCGATCGGACCCCGGACGGTCGCTAGGAACCGATCGCCACCGATGCTCACCGGCTCCCCAAGAACCTCGAAGCGTGCGCCGTCGACGATGAAGACCAGGCCGCTGGTGACGCGCTCCGCTGCCAGGAGGAAATGACCGGGGCCGACCCGGACCGCATCGACCGGTACGACATCGTCGTTCATACCGTCACGATGCTCCCCTCACCTCGAAGACCGCAAGCCAAGGCCGCCCCAGGGATTGCACTGCCGCCACCAGCGCGACCCGGAGCCGTTCATCTGCGGTCTCATGACGGACTGCTGATAGCGGTGGCCTCATCCCTGGGGCGCCGATTCCAGGATGCACCAGCAGGCGACCGGCAGAGGTGAGTTATCCACAGGCTGCCGGAATCATGCCTCCGGCTGCAGGTCGTTCTGCGGCAGCCAGCTCGCCTGCATTTCCCCATCGACCAAGACGTACCCGCGCCAGTCATCCGCGCCGGCGGCCCACGCTGCGAGCAGACCAGAGCCCGAGGCGACCCGAACGGGGCGAGGCGGTACGACAGCACGAATGAGGTTGGCGTACCGCACCTCCCGCGGGGCCGCAGCGACCATCAGCGCCGCAGCGGTCGTGAGTGCCTGCTCAGCCCGCAGGTCCACCTCCGTCAAGAACCGCCCACTCTCGGCATCACACACGCCATAGCCGACGTACGGGCCCTTCGGAGACTGCACCCGAAAGCGCTCACGGCAATCGAACATACATGCGACTATATGGCAAGATGAACGTCACCCGCAGCGACTCAATCTTGACGGCTGGTTCGTGGCACTACGCAGGAGAGGAGTCGTGCTGGTGTACCTCGAGGCGCGGCGCCGGACCATGGAAGCAAGCCCAGCCGAGGGCGGCGCGAACGCCTTCCAGGTACCCCGGCCGCGGCGGCATGCCGGCCGTCTCGTAGCCATCAGGAAACTTCGCCGCTAGCCGTCCAGACTCTTCGTACGCCGCCTGGATCGCCTCCCGGTCCGCGCGGCCCAGTAGTTCGCCGGAGTACGGCACGAGCGGAGCAGCAGCCGGCTTCCAGATCGGCGCAAACGACGGACCCATCGGCACTTCCGCCCCCGCGAGCCAACGAACCGTCTTCATCACCGCCGACGCGTAGGACAGCTCCCACGGCGTCTGGTCGATCGGCGTCGCGAGCACGAGGCGCCGACGCTCGCTCTCAGCTTTCCGCCAGAACGAGCCAAACTCATCCACCGGTACCCGGACATTCCCCGGCGGAATCGACGACAGCATCTCCTCGGTGATCTCCATGCCACACCACGATCCCAGGCCGATCCGACAGTTTCTACAACTCACGCGAACTCCAGGGCTGTGGGGAATCATGGCTCCTGTTCGCCATTGAGCGTCCCTGGAAGGCTAAGTCTCCGGAGGCCAGGCCGCGCTAGGATCGTGGTCTACGGCCAAGGAGGGAGCGCTGACATGGTTGCGAGCACTGCACTGTCGCCGAGCGTCCTCGTTTGGGCCTTTCAGCAGTCCGGTCGGCAGCTGTACGAGCTCCTTACCTGACCACGGTCAGCAACTGCTCCTAGGCTGCGCAGCAGCCTCTCTGCAGAAGACCTTTTGAAAAGCGCCGTACGCGGCGGCAAACTTTTTCGGATCCGTCGCGCCGGGTAGCGACAAGGTCCCCAATTCTATCTGCGATGGTGCGGGTCCCAAGGTTGGCGGCAACATAGCGGCCAGGACTTGGTGTGCCTTCATGGCTTCCTCGCTGCCGTACACAGTCAGTTGGTCGATCTGCGCCTGATATGCAACTCGAGAGTCGAGGAAAGCGATTTCAGTCTGCACCATCGTCTCCAGCGATTGCTTGCAGATAGGTGTCTCGCCGTTTTCACAGCCCGGAACGCCCCGTTTCGTTCCGGCGTATTCGCGCATCAGTCTCGCGCCGGTGTAGTACTTGCTGACGATTGTCAGATACTTTGCGTAGACTTGCGCTCGTTGATTGCGGGTCTCCTTGGCTTGATCGGCCGCCAATTGGAGTTGGGTAGTTTTCTGCGCGGACTCAGCGCCGTATCTCGATCCAGCGAGCGATGCGTCAGCGCCAGATTTGGTGGCATTCGCGGTGATCCACGCGCCGAGGATGCCAGCTACTGCGGCCACGATTGCAATCGTCAGGGCGGATTGCAGCCACGGCGGGCCTGGCGATGCGGCAGCGGTAGAAGTGGGCGACGTTGACATGCATGCCTCCTTCGTTGGAGATGCGTGCTTAGACGCACACTCGTTCCGATTGGTGCCACTCACGACATGTGGGGCTTCGGCCGCCTGCCAGGACCACCGACTGATGTTCGTGTCCCTTGCCGTTCTCACGATTCGTCACCGCGCGGCCCCCTCCGGCCAACGCCGATCCGCATCACGACGGGCCGTGATCGTTAGTCGAGAAAGGCAGTAGATGGGGCAGGGCCGGGAAAGACGCCCAGCCGACGCATCGCATCAACCTTGCGAGGTCCAGCCGGACGACGTTCGACGTCGGAGTGGCGCCGGCTGAGTACAGCAGGCTGGCCCGGCGGCTGGGCGCGCCGCCGGGTTCCGAGTCCCCACCGCGGGCTCGGGCCCAGGTTCAGTTTCCGGGGCCGTTTTCCAGGGTCACGTTCAACCGACGAGAACGATCTCGCGGACGTGCTGTTCGCCGTTCTCGTCGGTTTCGACGACGGCGAGCTTGTTGCCCTTTGCGACTTCGTCCTCGACAAACTTCAGGACCGAGATCGCTCGTCTGATCGTTTCGGTGACCGAGGCGGCACGCCTGCTGGCCAGCCAGCGCAGTACTTCCATCGTGTCGTGCGCCAGATTCACCGACAGCCTCGCGACGCCGGCACTTGCTCCTGCTTCAGCTTCCTTTTCCAAGGTCGTTGGCATGTTGGGATGCCCCTTCTCCGGCCCCTGAGCCGGGCACTCACCCCAGTCGGGTGTGGGTGATCTTCCGAGTTAGTGAGCCAGCCCTCCCTCCGAGCGGCTCACCCGGAAGCGTCCTTCAACGCTCCGTTCTGTGCGTAGTTCTGTTCACTTTGGTGCGGTCTGTTGCGTTACGTTCCGCTTCAACTACGCAGTGTTGTGACAACGACTACGCACCGCTAGAGTAACGCTCTTGTGGTGGATTTGATCAACACGATATCAAGTCGTGATCAGGTGTTTCGCTTCACAGAATCCACCTCTCGTGTGGAATGCTGGCTCGGTTGAAAGTCCGGCGCGACCCTCGCCCCATCCCCTACTTCAACTTCGAGGGTCTCCCGTGTCGTCGGGCAGTTAGGAGAACGGGGCCATGCCCATAGATGTGCATGACGAAGCCCAGGGCCCGCCGACGGGGCCCAACGGCGGCGGGAGTGATTCCAATGGAATCGCATCAGTCCCAGGGGCAACGCCTGAACAGCTACGACCCCACGTCGTAGCAGTACTTCGCGAGCTCGGTGTGATCCCCGGCCACAGCCAGGGACAGACCGATCCTCGTCACGCTGCCGCACTCACCGGCGATGTCCACGAGGACGAAAACCCACAGTCGTTCGCCGACCCGGTGATCGCTAACGGCGATCAGTGGCAGCTCGCACTCAAGAAGGAAGGCAACCGGGGCAGGACCATCACCATCCTGCTCTGCTTGTTCGGTCTGGTTCTTACTGGAGCCGTGATCACCAGCCTTCGCCTACCGCCCGACCAAGGTGTGGAACGTCTGATGGTCCTCACCAACATGCTGCTGAACACGATGGCCACAGCACTGGCCTTCTACTTCGGCCGCAAGAGCGCATGAGATAGCGCTGTGGCGCGCGGGTGCCGTTCCCACCCCGCGCCGAACCACCGACTTTGCGAATGGGCCTGCCAGAGGCGAGCTGGCAGGCCCGTCGCGGCGCCGGGGTGGCGGTCATCAGCGAGGCGAAGTCCGGTTCCACAGGTGCTGGCCGCTGCCAGTGCGCCGCGTGTCAGGACCGCTGCCACCACGCGTAAACAGACACGGCGGTGCATCCCGGTCGAGCTATCAGTGAGCCTGGCAGAACTAGGCGCGGCGGACCTGGCTATGCGGCGGTTCGGGGTGCCGGGAGGAGCTCAGTCGCAAACGCGGCGCCGAAGTGGGCCAGATCCGGGTCGCGCGGGTCGGCTGGGTGGCAGTTGATCCCTTGCCAGGTCCAGAGCCGCCCGCCGCTGGCTGACAGGCCGCCCGGCGCGTAGCCGAGCGCCCAGCCAGCCGCGTCCGGTTCCGTGCGGTGCATCCGCTGCGCGGCCTTGATCCGGTCGCGGAAGTCTGCCTCGAAGTAGATCTGTCCGTGGCCCGGCCCGCCGTCGAGCCTGATCGTCGGTCCACCTGCCATCAGGTCACCCTCCTCCGGATCATGAGTTCACTGTCAGTCCGCTACCGCGTTGACGTCGGCGTTCACGGCGTTTCCTGTCCGGCCGGCCGGAGATCGGACTGAGGGATCCAGCCGACGTGGCCCCCGCGGTCGCGGACTCGTCCGAGCCATTGGCCGCCGTCGCGGATCCAGGCGTCCAGTTCGCCGGGCTCCCACGCGGTGAGGCGTTCGACGGGTCGGGGCGGGTCGACGCTGCGGATCTCATCGGCCGGCCGGGGCCCATGAGCGTTGAACTGCAGATCGAGATCGGTCTTCATCTGCTCGGCCGCGGCCAGGTCGAGATTGGTCACGCGCCAGCCGTTGACCGCTCCGTCCCACACCCCGAAGGTGCCGGAGCCGTCGTCCGAGGGACGCACCGTGAACCGTCCAAGCATGCCTCCACGGTAGCTCATCTTCGAACGTATGTTCTAGTCTCGGTGTTAACGGGAGGAACACGGATGGGCTGCAACAATCCGGCCGGTGAAGTGGTCGGAGCTGGCGCGCCGGTTGTCGAACCGGTCGAGGCCGGGCAGCGACGGCGGACGTCCGGCCGCCGGCGATGTGTTGACCGGACCAAGGATTCAGAGGATGCGTGTTGGGCGGGTCAGTGGTGGTTGGGCTCGATAGGAATGCGGCAGTCGTTCTAGGAGGCT